>JBJXDU010000015.1:0-118514 GCA_046153565.1 Sphingomonadaceae bacterium | reverse complement strand
ATTTCGGGATAAGCATAGCTGCCATCTTTGCGGCTGGCGGGGTCGGGTGCTTTCCCAGTTTTGACATAAGCGGCGACATCATCGCGCAAGCGCTGCACTGAGGCTTTGAAAAGGGCGTCGAGTTCAGCGACGATGGCACGGCCTGATTGGCTCTGATTTGTGTCTGTCATACGCTCAAGCGTAACGCCGAATTGTGACAGCGGCAAGCAAGCGAGTGGGGCGGCCCCGCGTGAGGCCACCCCGAACCGCGAATCAAAGCTGCTCGAGCATATATTCCGCCGCACTCACGCGGAATTCACCGCCGGCTTCGACGTTCAGTTGCTCAACAACCCCGTCATTGATCACCATCGAGAAACGCTGGCCGCGCGTTCCCATGCCGAAGCCAGAGCCGTCCATTTCAAGGCCAACCGCTTTGGCAAATTCGCCATTGCCATCGGAGAGCATCGTGATTTTGCCATCGACGCCCGCTGATTTGCCCCATGCGCCCATCACGAACGCATCGTTAACGGCGGTGCAGGCGATTTCATCAATGCCCTTCGCTTTCAGCGCTTCTGCATGATCGACGAAGCCGGGGAGGTGCTTGGCCGAACAAGTTGGCGTAAAGGCACCTGGCACTGAAAAGATGGCGACACGGCGGCCTTTGAAGAATTCGTCACCCATAACGGGGTTCAACCCGTCGGCGGTGGGTTGCACAAATTTGGTAGCGGGAACAGTATCGCCAACGGCTATGGTCATGGTGAAATCCTTTCGCGGAAGTTTTTGTAAGCACAGGCCATGTCGGTGCTGACGCGGCCGATTGCAAGCGATAGAAGATGATGATGACCAATCCGCGATATCTGGCTGGAAAATTGTTGCTCGCCATGCCCGGTATCGGCGATCCCCGGTTCGAGCGCGCGGCGATTGCGATGTGCACGCATGACGATCACGGTGCCTTGGGCATTGGCATTGGCCATTTCTTGCCGCGCATGGGGCTGCATAAGCTGCTGACGCAATTTGATATTCCCACCGCCAACATCATCGATGCGCCTATCCATCAGGGCGGACCAGTGGAGCCGCAACGCGGATTCGTGCTCCATTCGCTCGATTGGGGCGGGCAGGGCACGATCCAAGTGGGCAATCTGTGGGGCCTTTCGGGCACGCTTGATATTTTGCGCGTGATCGGCACGCGGCAGGGGCCGTCCAAATGGCTGGTCGCGCTTGGATATGCAGGCTGGGGTGCGGGGCAGCTTGATGGTGAAATGCTGCGCCATGGTTGGCATATTGCGCCGGCTGATCATCAGATTTTATTCGAAACGCCCGCTGATAAACGGTGGGCATCGGCCTTTACAAGCAGTGGTATTGATCCGCGGATGCTGGCGAGCGATTCAGGGCGCGCCTGATCGGTCGTTCGCCGCAGCGCGTGGGTGAATTGATATAAAGATATCTTTATATTTGCATTTGCGGGTCTCGGCGGTTAGGGGCCACTCGAGTTCAACCCTCGATCTGGAGACCCGCCGTGGCCCATCAAGACTATGTAATTGCCGATATTGGCCTCGCCGATTTTGGCCGCAAAGAAATTGCGATTGCTGAAACAGAAATGCCCGGCCTGATGGCGTTGCGCTCTGAATATGGCACCACCAAGCCGCTGACCGGCGCGCGGATCACGGGCTCGCTGCATATGACGATCCAGACCGCCGTGCTGATTGAAACTTTGGTTGATCTGGGCGCGGATGTGCGCTGGGCGACGTGCAATATCTTTTCTACGCAAGATCATGCGGCGGCGGCGATTGCGGCGCGCGGCATTCCCGTATTCGCGATCAAGGGCGAAAGCCTGGCCGATTATTGGGATTATGTCGGCAATATTTTCGATTGGGGCGATGACATTACGTCAAACATCATCCTTGACGATGGCGGCGATGCGACCATGTTCGCGCTATGGGGTGCGAAGCTTGAAGCTGGGCAATCCTTTGGCGAGCCCGAGAATGAAGAAGAAGTCGAATTCCAGCGCGCATTGAAGGCGTTCATCGCCAAAAAGCCCGGCTATCTGTCGCAAACCGTCAAAAATTTGAAGGGCGTGTCGGAAGAAACCACCACCGGCGTCCACCGTCTTTATGAAATCGCGAAGAAGGGCGAACTGCCTTTCCCCGCGATCAACGTCAACGATTCGGTGACCAAATCGAAGTTCGACAATCTGTATGGCTGCAAGGAATCGCTCGTCGATGCGATCCGCCGCGCGACTGACGTGATGCTCGCCGGCAAGGTTGCCTGCGTTGCTGGCTTTGGCGATGTCGGCAAGGGTTCGGCACAATCGCTGCGCAACGGCGGCGCGCGCGTCATGGTCACTGAAATCGATCCAATTTGCGCGCTCCAAGCCGCGATGGAAGGCTTTGAAGTTGTCACGATGGAAGAAGCCGTCACGCGCGCAGACATTTTCTGCACCGCAACGGGCAATGCCGACGTCATCACCGCCGAACATATGGCGGCGATGAAGCCGATGAGCATCGTGTGCAACATTGGCCACTTCGATAGCGAAATCCAGATTGCCGCACTGTCCAACTATAAGTGGGATGAAGTGAAGCCCGGCACTGATCTGGTTGAATTTCCCGATGGCAAGCAAATCATCATTCTTGCCAAGGGCCGTCTGGTCAACCTTGGCTGTGCCACTGGTCATCCTTCGTTCGTGATGTCGGCATCGTTCACCAACCAAGTGCTTGCGCAGATCGAGCTGTGGACCAAGGGTGATGAATATCAGAACCAAGTCTATGTGTTGCCAAAGCATCTCGATGAGAAGGTTGCTCGCCTGCATCTTGAAAAGCTGAACGTGAAGCTGTCGACGCTTACTGACAAGCAAGCCGGCTATATCGGCGTGCCAACCGCAGGGCCATTCAAGCCTGATCATTACCGTTATTGATCAATTGATTATGGGGAGGGGCGGCTTGCCCTTCCCCAAATCGGCACATCGCCCTAAGAGGATTGCGATGATGCGATTGCTGCCTTCATGCTAACCCTCACTTACACGACGGCTGTGCTTATCGGCGTGGTTATGGCGGCGTGGTTTGCTTTGGCTGTATGGGCGGTATATTCGGGGCTTGGCTTGCGCAAACGGGCAGCCTTTTCAACCAGTCAGGCTGATCGGCTTGCGTCGCTCCTAGAATCAGCACCGGCATTGCCGTTAATGGTTCGCAATGACGGGCGGATTGAAGCGCCCGAACGTCTTGCCGATTGGTTGGGCCTTAGCAAAGTGCCGAGCTTTGTCACTGACCTTGCCGGGCACAATGCTGGCCTTACCGATGAGGATGCCGCAGCGCTTGGCCGCGACATATCCGCCGTTCAGAAAACCGGGCGCAGCTTTGCGCGCGCGCTCAGGGCGCAAGGTTCATCACGCACGCTATTGGTGCGCGGCGCGCCTGCCGCCACGCGATTGTCGGCAAGCGGTGCGGTTATCCTTTGGGTATTTGATGCGACCGATAGTCAGGCCGAAATTGGACGGCTTGGTGCGGAGGCCGCGCGGTTGGCGCTTGCTTTTGACCGATTGTCGGGGTTGATCGAGGCTGCCCCCATTCCGATGTGGCACCGCGGCGCTGACCTTAAACTGGCATTGGTCAACGATGCCTATGTTCGTGCGGTCGAGGCCGAAAGTGCCGATGATGTGATCGCACGCGGCATTGAACTGATCGACGCCAACAGTGAAAGCAACCCGCTGGCATCTGCCAATGATGCGCAGCGCACGAACGAGGTGGTCAGCCGGATTGTGCCTGTCACCATGTCAGGTGCACGGCGATCAACGCGCATTGTTGATGTTCCGCTCGGTGAGGTTGGGGTTGCGGGCTATGCGATTGATGTTGATGAGGTTGAGCAAGCGCATGCCGCCATTCGCCGCTTTGCCGATACTCAGCGCGATACGCTTGATCGTCTGTCAGCAGGCGTTGCTCAATTTGGCGCGGATCGATCGTTGATCTTTTGCAATCAACCATTTCAACGCTTGTTTGCGCTCAAACCCGAATGGGTGGCCGAGCGGCCCGACTTTGATCGATTGCTTGACCGCATGCGCGAGGCGGGGCGCGTGCCCGATACACGCGATTTTCCTGGCTGGAAGGCCGAGCGACGCGATTGGTTCGTTGCCACTGACGGCGCGACTGAGGAAAATTGGCTGGTTCAATCGGGGCAGCATTTGCGGTTGGTCGCTCAACCCTTGCCCGACGGTGGACTGCTGCTAATCTTCGAAGACCGCACTGAGCAGGCCAATCTCGCCAGTGCGCGCGACACGTTGTTACGCGTTCGTACCGCAACCTTTGACAATCTGTTCGAAGCGATTGGCGTGTTCGAGTCCGACGGTAAGCTTCATTTGTGGAACAATCGTTTTCGCCAGACATGGGACTTCGATGAGCCGTTCCTCGCCGCGCACCCTCATGTCGATGCCCTGGCAGAGGCGGTAGCGACGAGATTGAAGAACCCCGAACGTGCGGTTTTAATTCGCGAAATGGTGCGCGCCGCCACGCTTGAGCGGCAGCAGCGCAGTGGTCGGCTGGCGCTGAAAGATGGGCGACATTTCGAATTTGCGACCGTGCCACTGCCCGATGGCAATGCCCTGTTCGCGATGCTTGATATATCGGATAGTCGAAAGGTGGAACGCGTGTTGCGCGACCGCACTGAGGCGCTTGAAGAGGCCGACAAGGTCAAGACAGCGTTCGTCGCCAATATGAGCTATGAGTTGCGTACGCCGCTGACATCGATCAGCGGCTTTGCCGAAATGCTCGCTGCCGGGCTTGCCGGGCCGCTTGACCCGCAAGCGCAGGATTATGTTTCGGCGATCCTTGAATCGACAATGCGGCTGGGTGGGCTGGTTGACCGTGTGCTTGACCTAACGAGCAGCGACGCGGGATCGCTGCCGATGGAACGCAAGCCGATTGAGCTGGCAATATTGGCGCTCGATGCCGCGCGAGATCATCAAGCTGCGGCCGATGCGAAGGCAATCGATTTTGCCATTGAGGTCGACCCATCGGTTGGTGCGATCAACGGCGATGTGCGGCGCTTGCGCCAGGCGCTTGATCATTTGCTCGACAATGCATTGGCTTATACACCCAAAGGCGGTCGCATTTTGCTCCATGCCCGGGGTGACAAGATGCGCGCGCAGATCGTGGTTTCAGATAATGGCCCGGGGATGGACTCAACTGAGCAAGCCGCAGCCCTCAATCGCTTCAGCCGTATGACAGGCGATGCCGCACGCGATAATGCGCTTGGTCTTGGCTTACCGCTCGCCAAGCAATTTGTGGAGGCGCACGGCGGAGCGCTCGTGCTGATGTCAGAGCCCGGTGAGGGGACGGCAGTGTCGATCGAATTGCCGCGGTGATCCTGCCTACGCCCGAAACGACGCATGCAGCCGGTGGCCTGTTGGCCGGGCACATTCGCGTCGGTGATGTCATTGCGCTTTCGGGCGAGTTGGGGGCAGGCAAAACCAGCTTTGCGCGCGGTATGCTTGCGGCGCTCGGCTTGGCAGGTGATGCCCCAAGCCCGAGCTATGCTCTGGTTATTCCCTATGGACTGTCCGATGTGCGGATACCGCTTTGTCATATCGACCTATACCGCCTTGAAAATCCTGATGATATTGCTGAGCTTGGGCTTGATGAAGCCCGGGTTGACGCCGCTTTGATCATCGAATGGCCCGAACGAATGGGCGCACGGCTGTGGCCAGATGCGCTGAAAATTCATCTTGTGCCCGATGAACGAGGCGGTCGAGTCTTGACAGTTGACGTGCCGCCGTCTTGGGAAGGGCGATGTCCGCTGTCATGATGCCGCCACCCGCCGCCGCCGCTTTCCTCGCCACCGCAGGCTGGGGCAATGCCAAAATATCGCCGCTCGCCGGTGACGCGTCGTTTCGACGCTATTTCCGCATTATCGACGGTGATCGTCGCGCTGTGCTCATGGATGTGCCGCCGCCGCATGAAGATCCGCGCCCCTTCATCGCTATCGCTGGCTATCTTACGAGTCACGGCTTTGCAGCACCACGAATTCATGCGCGAGATCTTGAACAAGGTCTTGTTTTGATTGAAGATTTGGGCGATGAACGTATGCGCGAAACGGTTGATGCGTCGCCTGCACGCGAAGTGGCACTTTACCGTGATTGCGTTGATCTGCTCACGCGTTTGCACGCGATTGAGCCCGCCGATTTGCCTCTATATGATCGCGATGTTTATCTGCGTGAAGTAGCATTGTTTACAGATTGGTATTGCCCTGCGGTCGGAGTTGACGCTGATGCCGCGGCCTTTGTTGCCGCTTGGGATGCCGTCCTCGCACCCGTAATCGCGGCGCAGGCCAAACCGGTGACGGTGCTGCGTGATTATCACTCTGAAAATATCATGCTAATAGACGGTGCTAACAGATTGGGTTTGCTAGATTTTCAGGATGCGTTGATCGGTCATCCGGCTTACGATCTCGTCTCGATATTGCAAGACGCCCGGCGCGATGTTTCACCAGCCATTGAGCGCGCGATGCTTGATCATTACCGATCAGCGGCTGGCGTCGGCGATGAGTTTGAACGTGACTATACGATATTAGGAGCACAACGTAACATTAAGATATTGGGCATTTTTACGCGTCTGTGGAAGCGAGATGATAAACCGGGCTATCTCGCTTATCAGCCGCGTATGTGGGGTATGCTCGACCGTGATCTGGCCCATCCGGTGCTGGCCCCCGTTAAGGCTTGGTTCGATGCGACGCTGCCCTTCGAAAAACGCGCTGCTTTTTGGGCAAATCACCGCGCATGAGTAAAACCATCAATACGTTCGCACTTCGCCCCGCGCTAAACTGTGCGGCCCCCAAAACCGCGATGGTGATGGCAGCAGGTATGGGCACGCGGATGCGTCCGCTGACGGCAACGCGACCAAAACCGCTTATCAAAGTGGCCGGCACTGCCCTCATTGACCACGTGTTTGCTCATCTTAGCGCAGCAGGTGTAACGCGCGCGGTGGTCAATGTTCATTATCTTGCCGATATGATCGAAGCACATTTGGGACAGGTTTCGCACGGGCTTGAGGTGGTGATTTCGAACGAGCGTGACGCACTGCTGGAAACGGGTGGCGGGTTGATCAAAGCGCGCGATGTAATTGATTGTGATCCGTTCCTGTGCGTCAATACCGACAATTTCTGGGTGGATGGCCCCGTCGACGCGATCAGTTTGCTTGCGTCGCATTGGGATGATACCAAAATGGATGCGCTGCTCCTTATGGTGCCCTTTGCACGGGCGCATAATCACAGCGGGCGGGGCGATTTTCACATGGATGCGCTTGGCCATATCGCGCGACGGAAACCGGGCAGGGTTGCCCCCTTTGTGTGGACCGGTATCCAGATCCTGTCAAAGCGCCTGATCGTCGATCCCCCATCACCGAAATTTTCGACGAATATATTCTGGAACCGCGCAATAGAGGCTGGGCGCGCTTTTGGTGTGGTGCATCACGGGCTTTGGTTCGATGTCGGCACGCCGCAAGCCATTCCGCGCACGGAAGCCTTGTTAGCTGATGGCTGAGCGGCGTCAGCCCGCGATTTTCTCGATTCCGCTTCATCGGGCCTTTGCCGATGCGCTTGTCGCCGGGCTATTGGCGCAGAGCGGCGCTGATCCGCTGGGGCTGGCGCGCGGGCTCATTCTCGTGCCCAATAACCGGGCGAGTGCCGCGATTACGGCGGCGTTTGTGCGGCAGGCTTCAAAAGGACTGCTGTTGCCGCGCTTTGTGGCGATTGGCGATGCCGATATCAACGACGCCGCTGGCTTGGCGTTTGACGGGGCAGGGGATAACCCCGTTCCCCCCGCCATTGATCCGCTGCACCGCCAGCTCATCCTCGCGCGGTTGGTCCAAGAAAGCGATCCGTCGATTGATGCATCGCAAGCAATCAGGCTTGCCGCGGATGTGGCGCGCACGATCGACCAATTGATCGTTGAGGAGGTTGATCCCGCGACGCTTGCCGGGGCACAGCGTGAAGAACTTGCCAGTCACTGGCAGCGATCTTTTGCCCTGCTTACCCAGATAAGCGCGCGCTGGTCCGAAGAATTGGCTCGATTGGGGCGCATTGATCTGGCTGATCGGCGTAATCGTTTGCTGGCACGGACGGCGCGGGTCTGGACTGAGCAACCGCCCCCCCATTTCGTGGTGGCCGCCGGAATTAGCACTGCCGCGCCTGCGATCGCCCGTTTGCTGAGCGTTGTTGCGCATTTGCCACGCGGACAGATTGTGTTTGCGGGGCTTGATACCGCAATGCCAGATGACGAGTGGGCCGAAGTTACGGGCAATGATGCGACCCCAGCGCTCGAATCGCATCCGCAATTTCATTTGGCGCAATTGTTGGCGCGCATTGATGTGTCGCGTGCTGACGTTCGTCTCTGGCGCTGGGGCAGCGAGATTGATGCGCGCGCCGCGCGGAGTCGGGCGCTGTCGAATGCGATGGCACCAGCCAATTTTACGGTGAAATGGGCGACGCTAGACATCAAGGATCGCAGCCTTGCCGGCGTTCATATGCTTGAACTGGCTGGCCCGGCCGAAGAAGCGCAAACGATTGCGTTGGCACTGCGTGAGCGCATTGAAGTGCCGGGGCAAACAGCAGCGTTGGTGACGCCTGATCGCGCACTTGCAACACGGGTTTCCGCCCATTTGCAGCGCTGGGGCATTGATGCGGACGATTCAGCGGGACAGCGGCTGTCGGTTACGCCGCCCGGTACGCTCATTCTCGCCATGGCTGAGGCCGCCGCAGCCCGGTTTGCGCCGGTGCCCCTGCTTGCCTTGCTCAAACATCTGCTGGTGCAAACGGGCGATGCGCGCATGGCTTGGCTTGATAACGCGCGCGCGTTGGACATTGCGGTGCGAGGGCCTCGCCCGGCGGAAGGCCTGAGCGGGATCACTGCCTTCCTCAGCAAGGGTGATGAGCGCGAAATGAAAGCACGGTTGCCCGTTTTGCCGTGGTGGCGCGACGTGGCAGAGATACTCGCGCCGCTTGAATCGATCCCAACCGAGCTCAGCAATGCAATCGGCGTTTTGCGCGATGTGCTGGGCGCGCTTGCTGGCGAATCGGTATGGCGCGGTATTTCGGGACGGGCCGCCGCCAGCCTGTTCGAAGCGCTGGAGCATAAGGGCGACCAAGGGCCAACTAAGATTACGGGGCGTGACCTGCCCATAATTCTGCGCACGTTGATGGATTCAATCGTAGTACGCGACGTTAATCAGGGCCATCCGCGCATTTCGATTTGGGGATTGCTTGAGGCTAAACTGCAATCGGCAAATTTGATGATCTTGGCGGGGTTGAATGAGGGCGTGTGGCCTGCTCTCCCCGCACCCGATCCTTGGCTTGCCCCGCGAATCCGCCGCGAATTGAAACTGCCGAGCCTTGAACGGCGCATCGGTCTGGCGGCGCACGATTTGGCAGGTGCAATGGGCGCGCAAGATGTGTTGATCACCCGGGCCAAACGGGATGCGAGCGCGCCAACGATCGCGTCGCGCTTTTGGCTGAGGATTGAGGCGATGACGGGGGGGCTGGGTGGCCCGCGCGCGCGCTTCGATGATTGGGCACGCGCAATCGACACCGCGACTGCGCCTCCGACGTTTTCGAAGCGACCCGCGCCGCAGCCGCCAGCGTCAGATCGGCCGCGACGCGTTTCGGTGACTGAGGTGGACGGTCTCAAGGCCGATCCCTTTGCCTTTTACGCGCGCAAGATGCTGGCGCTATCATCGCTTGATCCCGTTGACGCTGAACCGAGTGCTGCGTGGCGCGGTAGCCTTATCCACCGGGTGCTCGACGAATGGGCAAAACGCCACGATTATGCACCAGGCGCGCTATTGCCTGCACTGGCACACACATTTGCTGATGAAGCGATCCATCCATTGCTTTGCGCACTCTGGCTTCCCCGACTTGAACAAGCTGCTGAATGGATCGTCAGCCAAGTGACTGCCAATCGCGCAGCTGGCCGGGCACCTCTTGTTTCAGAATGCGATGGAAAAATCGATTTCGACGGGATCACGCTCCATGGCCGCGTTGACCGGATTGACAAAGGACCATCAGGCTTAGCGATTATCGACTATAAAAGCGGCGAAGCGCCTTCAAACCGGCAAGTTGCGGCTGGATACAAGAATCAACTTGGCTTGCTTGGTCTGATCGCAGACCGGGGCGGATTTCCCGGCGTCACGGGCCGCTCGAGTGAATTTGAATACTGGGCCTTATCGCGCAATGACAAGCAAGGCTTTGGCAAAGTCAAGTCGCCGACGGGCAAAGGCGGTGTAGCGCCCGACGATTTTGTGTCGCAAGCGTCCGCGCATTTTCGCGCGGTGATTGATCTATGGCTGATCGGTGATGAACCCTTCACGGCCAAGCGGCACCCTGATTATGCTTTTGCCGATTATGACCATCTGATGCGGCTTGATGAATGGATGGGGCGGTGACGCGCGGCCACATTCAACTCGAAAAATTGCGCGATGATCAGGCGCGCGCTTCTGATCCTGGCGAAGATGTCTGGCTATCCGCATCGGCAGGCACGGGCAAAACACATGTTCTTGCTGCACGGGTTTACCGCTTATTGCTCAGTAAGGATGTGAAGCCCGAAAGCATCTTGTGTCTCACTTTTACCAAAGCAGGGGCGGCCGAAATGGCTGAGCGGATTCATCGCCGCCTTGCCGATTGGGTAAGGTTGCCAACGCCTGCGCTGCGCAAGGATTTGTTCGCCTTGGGCGAGGCCCACCTTGGCGATGAAGTGGTAAACCGCGCCCGCACTTTGTTCGCGCGCGTGCTTGACGCGCGTGGCGGTGGCTTGCGGATTCAAACTATCCATAGCTTTTGCCAGTCGCTGCTTGGGGCATTTCCAGCCGAAATTGGCTTGCTCCCCGGATTTCGCCCGATGGAAGCGCGTGAGGAAAGCGCGCTTGCCAATCAAGTCTTGGCTGACATGGTGGTGGCCGCGCAAGCCGAGGGGCGGCTGGGATTGCTCGATGACCTGCGCACGACAGTGTTGCGCTTAAGCGAAGATCGGACGCGGTCATTCCTCGCAAGCTGCGCGCGCGTGCCCGATGCGATGGCAAACTTGCCTGATGGTGACGCGCTCAGGGTGACGCTCTGTCGCGCGCTCTGTGATGGGCTGGGCGATCCCGAAGGATGGTTGCGCGCCAATTGTGATGATGACTTTGTTGGCAGAACAACAATCAGCGCGCTGCTTACGGCAAATCGCGACTGGCGCACCAAAGCGGGAACGCCGGTTAAGGACGGCGAGAAAGCGAGTGCGACCATCGCGACATGGCTGGCGGCCACGCCCGCTGTGCGCGTTGATTTGCTCGAAACGCTCGAAACAATTTGGCTTACTGGCAAGCAAGAGCCGCGCGCCAAAATGCCGGATGACCCTGATTATCCTGATTTGCTCAGCCAGTTTTCCACATGGGCGGCTCGGCTGATTACGGTCAAGAAGGGCGCAGTAGTGGCGACCGAACTTGCTGCTGCCTTGTCGGTGGGGAAGGAGTTTGCGGGGCGATACGCTGAAACAAAACGACGCGCAGGGTTGGTTGATTTCGATGATTTGATCCGCAAGACCGTTGATCTGCTGGCGATGCCCGGTATCGGCGAGTGGATTCGGTACAAGCTTGATCAGTCGACCGATCATATTCTTGTCGACGAAGCGCAGGATACTAATGCGCCGCAATGGGCGATTGTCGAAGCACTGGCTGATGAGTTTTACGTGGGCGAGGGCGCGAAGGGCGCCAAACGGCGCACCATCTTTACCGTTGGCGATTATAAGCAAGCGATCTTCGGGTTCCAAGGCACCAACCCGCAAGAATTTAGCGATGCGCGTGATCGGTTTGCGGATCGCGCCAACAGTGTTGGACGAGAGTTGTTGACACTGTCGCTAAGTGAGTCTTTCCGATCAACGCCACCGATTCTGGCCGCCGTGGATGCCGTGATTGACGAAATAGGACACGCTGGTCTTGGCCTGAAGCGCCCTGATCCTAAGCATATCAGCGCGCGCGGCCAATATGGAGCCGTGACCTTATGGCCCCCCGTCGACGCGACGATCGACGATGCAGGCGATGACGATGAAGAAGCATGGATCACGGAAAGCGAACGTGCACTGGCGATGCAGATTGCTGATGCCGTCAAAGGGTGGTTAGACAAGCCACTTTATCTGACAATGAAGAAAACTTACGCAAAACCCGAAGATATCATGATCCTCGTTCGGTCACGGCGCGATCTGGCGCGGTTGATTGTCGCCCGCTTGCAAGAAGTGAATGTCAAGGTGGCGGGGCTTGATCGATTGCGGCTCAATGCCCCGCTTGCCGTGCGCGATTTGCTCGCCTGCATCCGCTTTGCTGTGCAGCCCGGTGATGATCTCAACCTCGCGGCCTTGCTCGTATCGCCGATCATTGGGTGGGATCAGGACGAGCTATATCGGCATGCGTTCAAGCGCGACGGCACATTATGGCGCGCGATCAGGGAGGGTGCGCCTGCTCCGCTGTCGACGATGCTTGATCTGGCGGACCGCGTCACGCCCTACCGCTTCCTCGAAACGATCTTGTCGGGTGAGATTGACGCCCGGCACAAATTGATGGTGCGAATGGGGCCCGAGGTGCGCGATCCCATCGACGAATTGCTGACGGCGGCGCTCGCCTTTGAACAAAATGCGACGCCATCGCTACAAGCGTTTCTTGATTGGTTTGATCGCGGTGATGTCGACGTAAAGCGCGATCCCTCGGCTCCTGAATCCGCTGTGCGCGTGATGACGGTGCACGGTGCAAAGGGTTTGCAAGCCCCGATAGTGATCCTTGCCGATGCAACGCGCGATCCTGACGCGAACCGGGCAACACAAATTGATTGGGCGCTAGATGAGGGCCTGACTGTGCCGATATTCACACCGCGCAAAGCCGCCAGTGTTGCCGCGCTTGATGACGCTATGGCCACCGATAAAGCGCGCGAACGCGAGGAACATTGGCGGTTGCTATATGTGGCGATGACGCGTGCCGAGGAGCGGCTCTATATCGGGGGTGCGCTTTCAAAACGTCAGGCAGACAAAGGGTATTTGTCGCCCGACTGCTGGCATTCAGCTTGTGAGCGTGCATTGCGGACGATTGGGGCCACGACCATGTCAGATGGAACGCTTGTTTACGCGGACATGCCAGACGTTTTGCCGTGTGTCACTGAGCCAGCCCTATCGGATGCGCGCGTGGAGACAAATTTGCCAGCATGGGTGCGTGAAGCCGCTCCGGCAGAAGAACGTCCGCCCAGGCCGCTCGCGCCGTCTGCGCTAGGCTCCGATGACGTAGCATTACCGCCGCCGAGCCACGCCATGCGCGCAGCCGCCGAGCGGGGTCGATGGCTGCATAGCCTGTTTGAACGGCTGCCCGATATTGCGTTTGAGGATCGCCGCGCAGCCGCCACGCGCTGGCTCACCCTATCGGCCGGCGTTGATGATCCTGATGTGCGAGAGCCGCTCATTACCGATGCGCTGCAAATCATTGATCATCCAGATTTCGCGGAGATATTTGCCCCAGATGCTCTGGCTGAGGCACCACTGGCGGGGATTGTGAACGGCGTGGTGATTTCGGGCACGGTTGACCGGCTTGTGATCAGCGACAATGTCGTCACGGTCATCGATTTCAAAACTGGATCTCGCATTCCCCGCGCCATCAGCGCGGCACCACGATCGCATTTGCGTCAGATGAGTGCCTATGCCGCAGTCTTGGCGGGTATTTTTCCGACACGCAGCATTAGAGCAGGCTTGCTATATACGGCAGGTCCTCGATTATTGTGGCTTGGCACTGATGAGCTCGATGCGCACAAGCCGCCCTATGTGGATTGATAGGAAGCATTGTTGCGGTGCGGTTGAGAAGCGATGACACCTATCCTAGATAGTGAATAACCAAGGAGAATTGATATGGGCACCACCGCCGTTACCGATGCTAGTTTCCAAACTGACGTTATTGAGGCCAATGGCCCCGTGCTTGTTGATTTCTGGGCTGAATGGTGTGGCCCGTGCAAGCAGATTGGCCCAGCGCTTGAAGAAATATCGGATGAACTTGGCGAAAAGGTGAGAATCGTCAAGCTCGACATTGATGAAAATCCCGACGCACCCGGCAAATATGGCGTACGCGGCATTCCAACGATGATCCTGTTCAAGGACGGTGCGCCTGCCGCAACCAAGGTGGGCGCTGCGCCTAAATCCGCGCTCAAGGGCTGGCTTGAAGGTGAGCTTTGAATATTTAACTCTACTCGGCTAATGAATGAGAATGAGTGCAGGGATTGGCCATAATCGCAACGCTTCTGCTGCGGCTGGGGGGAGAATGTACGCTATCGTTTTCGACCTAGATACCTTGACGCTTGAACAAACCTATCCGACGCCGTCTTTGCGCAATGCCAATACCGATGTGCGCCGTATTCTTGAAGCGCGTGGCTTTGAATGGCAGCAGGGATCGACCTATTTTGGCTCTGACCGGATCACCGCGGTGGATTGTGTGCTGGCTGTGCAAGAATTAAAGCGCGAGTATAATTGGTTTCAGCCCTCGGTTCGTGACATTCGCATGTTGCGGATTGAAGAGAATAATGACCTTGCTCCGGCGCTCAATTAACTCCGGTAATCGGCGTTGATCGAGATATAGCCATGCGTAAGATCGCACGTCCACACGGTCGCGCAGCCTTCGCCTAGGCCAAGATCAACGCCGATATCGACCGTCGGGCTGCCAACATGCGCGGTCACGGGGTCTTCGTCATAATCGGGAACGACAAGTCCGTCTTTGGCGACGAGATTTGGCCCGAAACTGATGGAGATCCGATCTCGGTCGGCGGGTTCGCCAGCTTTTCCAACCGCCATCACGACGCGCCCCCAATTGGCGTCTCCGCCCGCAATCGCGGTTTTGACAAGCGGGGAATTGGCAATGCTCATCGCGATGCGGTGGGCGCTGGCGTCTGAGACGGCGCTGGTAACGGCGATAGTGATGAACTTGCTAGCGCCTTCGCCGTCGCGGACGACTAGCTGCGCAAGCTGCAAGCAAATGTCATGAAGCGCGGCGGCAAAGGCATCAGCACCGTCGCTATCGGCGGAAACGAGCGGTGCATTGGCGGCTTTACCCGTGGCAAAAAGCAGCACGGTGTCGCTTGTCGATGTATCGCTATCAACGGTGATGCAATTGAACGTCTTCGCGTTGGCCGCTGTCAACATATCCTGCAATAATCGCGGCTCGACCGCAGCATCAGTGAAGATATAGCCAAGCATCGTCGCCATATCGGGCGCAATCATGCCGCTGCCTTTGATGATCCCGACGAGGGTAATCGTCTTGCCGTCGATTATGGCAGTGGCTGTCGCGCCCTTCGCAAAAGTGTCAGTCGTGCCAATCGCGTCGGCAGCGTCCCGCCATGAACAGGGCGCGGCAGTGAGGGCGGCTTTCACTCCGGCTTCCGCCTTATCCTTGGGCAGCGGAACGCCGATAACGCCGGTTGACGAGACGAAAACATCGCTTTGATCACAGCAAAGATGCGCCGCGACTTGCGTCGTGATTGCTTCAACCGCTTCACGCCCTCTATAGCCTGTAAACGCATTGGCATTGCCCGCATTGACCACCAAAGCACGCGCGTGGCCTTGCTTCAGATGGTCGCGGCAAAGCTCGACCTCGGTTGAACAGCAGACGTTTCGCGTCGTTACGCCCGCCACATTCGTGCCAGCATCAAGCTCGACATAAGTCAGGTCGCAGCGATCCCATTCTTTATAATGCGCGCGGGCAACGCGGAGCGTCACACCGGCGATTGGCGGCATCTCAGGAAAGGGTTGGGCAAGTGGGGATGTGGTCATAGGCGCATTCCATAGCCTTGTGTGCGATGATCACAAAGCTCGATAACCAGTTTCATTGACTATCGATGCCCCCATCCCTACATCGCGAGCTTGTATCTCGGTCAGAATTTCGCGCGTTGCTTGCGCACGCTTTTCCGGCCCTCACGTTGAAACGTCAGGATTATATTTCATGCTCGGTGGCATCGCCAAAGCCATTTTCGGATCGTCAAACGATCGCTATGTCAAATCGCTTCAAAAGACCGTCGATAAAATCAAAGGGTTTGAGCCAACGATTTCTGCGATGACTGATGCGGAACTGGCGCATCAGACCGTTATTTTTCGTGAGCGCCTAGCGAAAGATACGCCGCTCGACGATATTTTGCCTGAGGCCTTTGCGACAGTGCGCGAAGCGGCCAAGCGCGTGCTTGGCCAGCGCCATTATGATGTCCAGATGATCGGCGGCATCGTGCTCCACCGCGGTGAAATCGCTGAAATGCGTACCGGCGAGGGAAAGACGCTGGTCGCAACGCTTGCTTGTTATCTGAACGCACTGCCCGGCAAGGGTGTCCATGTTGTCACGGTCAACGATTATCTCGCCCGTCGCGACGCTGAGTGGATGGGTCAGGTTTATAAATTTTTGGGTCTTTCGGTTGGTATCATCGTCCCCAACCTGACGGATGTAGAGCGCCGCGAAGCTTATGCAGCCGACATCACTTACGGCACTAACAACGAATTCGGCTTCGATTATCTGCGCGACAATATGAAATATGAACGCGCGCAAATGTCGCACCGCCCGTTCAATTTTGCGATTGTTGACGAAGTTGATTCGATCCTGATCGATGAAGCGCGCACGCCGCTGATTATCTCAGGGCCAACCGACGATAAATCCGATTTGTATCGATCGGTAGATGCGATTGTCCGCGATCTGGTGCCGCATGATTACATCCTCGACGAGAAATTGCGCTCGATTGTGCTCACCGAAGATGGCACCGAAAAAGTTGAGCGCTTGCTCGAAAATGCGGGCCTGCTTGAGGGCAGCAACCTCTATGACTTTGAAAACACGCAGGTTGTGCACCATCTGAATCAGGCGCTGCGTGCCAATGTAATTTTCAAGCGCGATACTGACTATATCGTCAAGGACGGCAAGATTGTCATCATCGACGAATTCACCGGGCGGATGATGGATGGCCGCCGCTGGTCGGATGGCTTGCACCAAGCGGTCGAAGCCAAAGAGCATGTACAGATCGAGCCTGAAAACCAGACGCTGGCATCGATCACCTTCCAGAATTATTTCCGCATGTATCCCAAACTTTCAGGGATGACCGGGACAGCCGCAACCGAAGCCGCTGAATTCTTTGACATTTACAAGATGAATGTCGTCACCATCCCGACCAATGTGCCGGTCAAGCGCGTTGATGAGGAAGATGAATTCTACAAAAATACCAAAGACAAATTTGGGGCCATCGCAAAATCGATTGCCGAAAAGGCAAGGTCAGGCCAACCTGTTCTGGTTGGCACCGTTTCGATTGAAAAATCCGAATTGCTTTCCGAATATCTTGAGAAAGAAGGCGTGACGCATAATGTGCTCAACGCTCGATTCCATGAACGTGAAGCCCATATTGTGGCGCAGGCCGGGCGTTTAGGCGCTGTTACCATCGCCACCAATATGGCAGGTCGCGGCACTGATATTCAGCTTGGTGGTAACGTTGAGTTCCGCGTCGAGGACGAACTTGAAGGCCTTGAAGAAGGGCCGCAGCGCGATGAAGCGATTGCGCAGATCAAGGCCGAAGTTGCTGCCGAAAAGGCAAAGGTTCTTGAGGCGGGCGGCTTGTTCGTGCTGGCCACTGAACGGCATGAAAGCCGCCGCATCGATAATCAGCTGCGCGGTCGGTCGGGACGGCAGGGCGATCCGGGCCTGTCGCGTTTCTATCTGAGCCTTGACGATGATCTACTGCGCATTTTCGGCCCTGATACGATGTTTTCAAAGCTGATGAATTCAAGCCTTGAAGACGGCGAAGCGATTGGATCGCGCTGGCTGTCTAAAGCAATTGAGACGGCGCAGAAAAAGGTTGAAGCGCGCAATTATGATATGCGTAAGCAGGTCGTAGAATATGACGATGTGATGAATGATCAGCGCAAAGTGATCTACGAGCAGCGCAACGAAATCATGGATGCCGAAGCCGTGGATGATGTCGTGATCGATATGCGCGCGGAAACGGTTAACAATGTTGTTGGCGAGGCTTGCCCGCCCAACAGCTACCCTGAGCAATGGGATCGCGAAATGCTCAAATCGCGTACGCGCGACGTGCTTGGGCTTGAGATTCCGATTGAAGAGTGGGCTACCGAAGATGGCATTGACCCCGAGATAATCGAAACACGCATTCGCGAGCAAGCTGATGCCGCGATTACGGTCAAACAGGCTGATCTTGAAGAAGGCGTTTGGGGTCAGATTGAAAAAAGTGTTTTGCTTCAATCGCTTGATCATCATTGGAAAGAGCATCTAACAACGCTTGATGCGCTAAAGCAGGTCATCCATTTGCGCGCTTATGCGCAAAAAACGCCGATCAACGAGTATAAGCGCGAAGCATTTGCGCTGTTTGAGCGCATGTTATCGGCAATCCGTGAAGACGTAACCAAGGTTCTCGCTTATGCGCAGTTTGAGATTATGGATCCCGAATTGCCGCAAATGCCCGATATCTTTACATCGCATCTCGATCCGCTGACGGGCGAAGATAATGGCATGAGCTATGATGGGTTGATCACCACCAGATTGCCGCCGTTGCAACTAGCTCAACCCGATGAAGATGATGAGATTAGCGATGACCCTGCCTCATGGGAAGGCCGGGTTAGCCGCAATGCTGCGTGCCCTTGTGGATCAGGCAAAAAATATAAGCACTGCCACGGCGCGAATTGATGGCGTGGCTGGCGCTCGCCTTCCTGCTGACCGCAGGATTATATGCGAGTGTCGGCTTCGGTGGCGGATCAACCTATACTGCGCTTTTGGCGCTCGCTGGCGTCGATCCCAAGATTCTACCGACCATTTCGCTGTTGTGTAACATCATTGTCGTTACCGGGGGTAGCTTGCGCTACGCTGTTGCAGGCGAAGTGGCGTGGAAGCGCGTGCTGCCGCTGGTCGCTGTCTCGGCGCCGCTCGCTCTGCTTGGCGGCTTGACGCCAATCAAGCAGCAATCTTTCATGTTGATCCTCGCGCTTAGCCTCGTTTTGGCTGGCTTGCTCCTTCTCGTTCAGGGCAACCGTCATGTCCAACGCGCGCCAGTGCGGACTAGGGGCAATAGTTTTGATTTGCTTGCGGGGGCGGCGACGGGGTATCTGGCTGGGTTAGTAGGGATCGGTGGCGGAATATTCCTTGCTCCGTTATTGCATTTGACACGCTGGGGCAGTCCACGCGCGATTGCGGCGACATCGAGTGTCTTCATTCTAATCAATTCGCTCTTTGGGCTTGCAGGCCAGATCGCCAAAAATGGCACAAGCGTAATGGCGACCGCGCTCGCTCCTTATTGGCCGCTTGCGTTCGCCGTTCTGATTGGCGGCCTCATCGGTAATTATGCAAGCCTGCGACTATTGTCACAAGCATTAGTCCGCCGTGCCACCGCAGTCCTCATTCTGTATGTTGGCGGCCAGCTGCTGTGGAAGCAATTGGGCTAGGCTATCTCGACCGCAATTGCCGTTCCCTCGCCACCACCGATGCACAGCGCCGCCACGCCGCGCTTGAGGCCATGGTTTTGCAGGGCCGCCACGAGTGTCGAAATGATCCGCGCGCCCGATGCGCCGATGGGATGGCCAAGCGCTGTGCCGCCGCCGTTGATGTTGAGCTTTTCAGCGGGAATGCCAAGTTCCTTCATCGCAATCATCGGCACCATCGCAAAAGCTTCGTTGATTTCAAAAAGATCGACATCAGTAACGTTCCATCCCGCCTTTGCCATCACCGCGCGGATTGCAGGTACGGGCGCAGACGTAAATTTGGCCGGTTCCTGGCTATGCGTTGCCCATGCGATAATCTTTGCAGCGACACTCAGACCTTGCGCACTAGCAACGCTTTCCTTGGTGATAACAAGCGCTGCCGCTCCGTCGGAGATTGATGACGCATTGGCTGCCGTGATCGTGCCATCTTTCGCAAAAGCAGGTTTGAGCGTTGGGATTTTCTCGGGGCGGGCATTGCCAGGTTGCTCGTCGACCGAAATCGTTTCCGTGCCTTTGCGTGTTGTTACGTCAACGCTGATGATTTCGCGGTCAAATGCGCCTGAGGCAATCGCCGCTTGCGCGCGGGTTAACGAGCGGAGGGCATATTCATCCTGCGCTTCGCGTGTGAACTGATATTCAGCGCACGTCTCCTCGGCAAAGCTACCCATCGCACGACCGGGCTCATAAGCGTCTTCAAGGCCGTCTAGGAACATCGAGTCCTTTAGGGTGTCGTGACCTAGTCGCGCGCCTGAACGATGTTTGGTGAGCATGTAAGGCGCATTGGTCATGCTCTCCATTCCGCCTGCCACTACAATGTCGGAGCTTCCTGCAAGGATCGATTCCGCTGCCATCATCACCGCCTTCATGCCGGACCCGCACACCTTATTGACGGTGGTGGCGCCAACGGACAGCGGTAACCCAGCACCGAGCGTTGCTTGACGGGCAGGGGCCTGACCCAATGCACCGGGCAGCACACAACCCATGATCACTTGATCAATAGTCTCTGGCTTAGCGCCCGCCCGCTCGACCGCAGCACGGATTGCCGTCGCGCCCAGTTGCGTCGCGCTTACGTCTGACAATATGCCCTGCATTCCACCCATTGGCGTGCGCGCATAAGAAGAAATGACAATGGCATCGGCAGACATAGACTCACCCTTTCGATCAAAGCATGCATGCGTTTTGCATCAGATCATACAAATAACAAGCATTTACACAGGCTCAAGCACCCGCTTGCCATGCCGCACGCTTAACCGTTTGCTGGCCTTTTGCGCCACTGATTTTGTGGCGATCGTATCAACGAACACATATTCGTTGGTCACGGTGGTCGGCGTAAGTGACATCACCATATATCCTCGGTTTGACGTGTCACACCAGCGCATCTCGGGACTGGCATTAACAAAGCCTTTTGCCACAGTCAGCGGGTCAACCTTAGTCGCGCTTTCAAAGCCCGGCGATGTCACTGCGTGGCCGGCAAATTCGACACCGACTGGTTTGCCGTCTTGCGTCAAATCGAACGCCCAGCCATTGTGGCTGTCTCCCGATACGACGACCAAATTGGCGGTCGCTGATTGAGCGGCCTTTAAGAAGCGGCTGCGCGCGGCGGGGTAGCCACCCCAATTGTCGAGGTTGAACGGCAATCCGGCTTGTGCCGCCGCGACGCCGACTTGTGCGTATAGTTTGGCACGCGGGTCGGCGTCAGCGGCGACCCAGCTAAGCGCCTCTTTGGGCGTATAGGATTGCCCGAGGATCGTCCCCAGACCCACGACTTGCCATTTTTGGTTTGCTTTCACGGAACTGCGCATCTGGTGCGCGATCCAGCTTTCCTGTTCAGTGCCAAACATTGTTGCCGCAGGATCCATCCAGTCGCCATCGCGGAACGCCTTTAGCGCGGCGATCGGCTCCTTGCCTGTCAAAATCTCTTGATAGCTATAAGGACGGCTGCGCGCGATCAGGCGCGTATCTGTGCGCAGATAGCTGGCGAGCGTGCCGATATCGTAGGATTTCCAAGGCTGGTCACTGACCGGCAACCATTCGTGCCACACTTGTAACGCTGCGGCACGGCGCAGGTTCCAATCGCCTTCATCGGCCTGGTGGTTTTGCGCGCCGCCTTCCCAACTGTCATTTGCGCTTTCATGATCGTCCATGCTTGGGATGATCGTCACATTCTGGTGAATCGCTTGCAAATCCGGATCGGCGCGGTAGCTGGCATAGCGCAGGCGGTAATCGGCAAGGTTCAGGATTTCAGTCTCGGGAAAAATCTCCGCTGCCCGGGCAAGTCCAGCGCGATCATAGCCCCCGCGCTTATATTCATAAAAATAATCGCCGAGGTGAAGCGCCAAATCGATGTCGCCACGTTTGGCGGCATGCGCATAGGCGTTGAAATAGCCGAAGCCATAGTTTGAACAGGAAAAGATCGCGATATTGAATTTGGCAACGGCACCAACCGGCAGCGTCTTGCCGCGACCGATGGGGGAAACCGTGCCATCCGGCGCAATGAAGCGATAGAAATATTGTTTGCCCGGTGCAAGGCCATCTACCGTGATCTTAACTGTATGATCGCGCCACGGCCCCGTCAGCATTTGTCCGCCACCCGCGATTTTTGAAAAGGCTTCGGTGTCTGACAATTCGACTTTAACTTTCGTCGCAGCGCCGTCGGCGGGCACATAGCGAGTCCAGAGCAGCAGCGAGTCAGGTCCTGGCTCACCGCTCGCGACATTATGCGTAAATCCGCGCGCGCTGCTCAACTGGGCATAAGCATTTGTGCCGATCAGCGGTAGCGCGCCGAGGCCAAGACCCGCAGTCAGGATCAGCGATCGGCGATTGAGTATCAGGGTCATTTTGGCATCTCCCGTTGGTATTGGTGCGGCATAGCAAACTATGATGCTGCCTGTTAGAGCAGGTGATCATGACAAATGCATTGCGAACCTTGGTCCAAACATCGCTTGATTATCAGGCTGCGGCTCTGTCGTACCCTAATTCCGTTTGTTCAGCGCGCGCAAATGCTTGATGCGGTGATCATCGGTGCGGGCCATAATGGTCTGGTTTGTGCATTTTACCTTGCCCGTGCCGGACTGAAGGTGCGGATTGTTGAAGCACGAGACGTGGTTGGCGGCGCGGCCGTGACCGAGGAATTTTACCCGGGCTTCCGTAATTCGGTGGCTAGCTACACGGTCAGTTTGCTCCAGCCCAAAGTGATCGCCGACATGCGGCTCGTCGATCATGGCTACCGCGTGATTGAACGGCCGATTTCGAACTTCTTGCCGCAAGGGGATGGTGGCTATCTGAAGCTTGGGGGTGGGATTGCGCGAACGCAGGCTGAGTTTGCGCGCTTTTCTGAGCATGATGCGCGTGTTTTGCCGGACTATTACGCAATGCTTGAAAGCGTTGCGGATGTGTTGCGTGACTTGGCGCTCAAATCGCCGCCTAATATCGGTGGTGGAATCAGGACTCTTATCGATGGCGCGATTCAGGGGCGCTTGTTGGCGCGGCTATCGCTGACCAAAAAGCGCGATGCGCTTGACCTGTTCACTAAGAGCGCACGCACCTTCCTTGATGGTTGGTTTGATAGCGAGGCAGTCAAGGCAGCATTTGGGTTTGATGCTGTTGTGGGCAATTATGCCAGTCCCGATACGCCGGGCAGCGCTTACGTCTTGCTCCATCACGTCTTTGGTGAAGTGAATGGAATGAAGGGCGCGTGGGGCCATGCGATTGGCGGCATGGGAGCGATTACGCAAGCGATGGCAAAAGTGTGCCGTGCCGCTGGGGTCGAGATAGACTTAGACGCTCCGGTTGATCGGGTGATCGTCGATGGCGACAAAGCCGTTGGTGTGAAACTGATTAGCGGCGAAGAGATAGTGGCAAAATCGGTAATCGCTAATGTTGGCCCTAAACTGCTTTACGGTCGGATGTTTGCGGGCGGTGATTTGCCTGATGATTTTGTGCGTCGGATGAAGGGCTTCAAGACGGGGTCAGGTACGTTTCGGATGAACGTCGCACTCAGCGAATTGCCGCGCTTCACTTGCCTGCCCGAAGCAGGGGAGCATCATCAATCGGGCATAATCATCGCGCCGACGCTTGACTATATGGACAGGGCCTTTGCGGATGCCAAGGTTTTTGGCTGGTCGCGTAAGCCGATTGTCGAAATGCTCATCCCGTCGGTCATTGACGATAGTTTGGCACCTGCGGGTGCCCATGTTGCCAGCCTCTTCTGTCAACAGTTTGCACCATCGCTTCCAGACGGGCGTGTTTGGGATGCGGTGGAGGAACAGGCAGCGGCGGATACGATTATCAATACTGTTGAGGCTTATGCGCCCGGTTTTCGCGCTTCGATCCTTGGTACGATGATCCTCTCACCAAAAGGATTGGAGGATAAGTTCGGATTGATTGATGGGGACATCATGCACGGCAATATGTCGCTTGACCAATTGTGGGCCGCGCGGCCCGTGCTTGGCCACGGCGCGTATCGCGGGCCGCTGAAGGGCCTGTATATGTGCGGCGCGGGCAGCCACCCTGGCGGCGGGGTTACTGGCGCGCCGGGGCACAATTGCGCTGCTGAGGTAATCGCTGACCAATCGTTCGTCGGCAAGTTGCTCCGGCGGGCGTGAAACCGCTGGACCATAATCGGTTAGAATTTAGTACCGAGCTTCAATCCAAATTGCTGTGGCTTGGTAGGATAGGCACGTGCGGCAGTAAGGCACGGCGTGATCCCGCACGCTGAATTGAGTGTCAGGATACCGCGATTGTCAAACGCGTTGACCACGAAAAGCTCGACATCAAAGCGGCCGAGCTGAGCGCCAGCTGAGAAATCAAACGTCGCAAAGCCTTTGATCCCGCCCGCTGCGGTAAATTCGTCAGTCGTGAGGAACGACCGTGAGCTGCTTTGATATCCTACGGAGCCTTGGACAAAAGGCTTTAAGTCGCCCAGCGGAATTGAGTAGCGCGCAGTAAAATTGCCCTTAAATTTGGGCTGCACCGGCAATTGCGTACCGCGCGGTGCCGCTGGCGTGCCGGGTATAGGGTTGCCTTGAAGGTTGATAGGCCCGAAATCCCGCGTCAATTTGGCATCGATATAGGTGCCGCCGCCCGAAAAAGTGAGGTCGCCAAGCGTGAGCGAGAAATCACCCTCAGCACCAAAAACACGCGCATCGCCAGCATTGTACGTGAAGGTGACGCCGTTGCCGCCCGCTGGCGCGATTCCAAACTGCGCATCCTTCCACTGCTCATAAAAAGCAGCACCGTTGATTCGCAAGCGTCGGTCAAACCATGTCGTTTTCCACCCGATTTCAAAATTTGAAATTGTATCAGGCCGGAACGGAATGACATCGGGTCGGCGGTTATTGCCGCCCGGTCTGAAACCGGTTGAATAAGTGGCATAAAGCAATTTGCTTGACGTCGCTTGCCAGCTGATATTGATTTTGTGAGTTTCACCCGCTTGATCGGCCTTGCGTGGGCGCGTAGTCAGCGCGCTAGCCGAGACGTTGATACAAGGAAGCGATGGATTGGTTGTTGGAATACAGTAAAGTTGTGGTCGTGTGCCACCATTCGTCGGATCAAGCGCATTGCGCAGAAATCCTGAGAAACCAGAAATCGTATTGCTCGCGATGAAGCCGCGAATGCCCGCGGAGACCTTCACCGTATCGGTGACATCATAGGTGGCCTCGGCAAAGGCCGCATAATCACGGTCAACGCGGTTGATGCGCGTATAGAACAGAGTGTCGCGATATTGTGGGAATGGCGCTAGGCCTGGATTGGGAAGCGGCAGCGGAATCGATCCGATACCCGCAACCACATAATTGGCCGCCACCGCATCAGTCTGACGTTGATAGAATAGGCCGGCTGTGATCCGAAACCGGTCCGAACCTGGCGAAACGACGCGGATTTCGCTCGTGGCCTTGGTATATTTATCGCGCAGAATTTGGTTCTGGGTCGGGTTGATGAAGCCACCACGGCCATCGGGGAAGTTGGTGTAATAAGATCCATAAGTGTCATAGGCGACGCTATATTCGGAATAATCCGATACATTATCAACCTTGCGGGTAAAATAGCTTCCCGAATAAACGAGATCCCAATTGCCGACCTTTCCCTCAATCGTCAGAGCGCCCTGAATCCAGCGATCAAGGTTACGCGTGGGAAGGAAATCCCGCACCTTCAGATCCTTGCCAAGGCGTGGATCAAACAGGAACGGGCCAGTTACTTTCTGATATTGATACAAAACCTGCGGTGTCACCGTCCAATTATCATCAAGGTCGATCTTTAGCGCCGCCCGCCCGCCGTAAGTGTCCACATCGTTGAAATTGTCCTCAACCAAATTTGCGTTGTTGACGGTCAGATTTGTGAGCGGATTACCGTCATCAAGTGTGAAGGTGCGCGTTCCTGGAATATTGTCAATATAACCGCCGTCTCGCCGATAGAAGCCAACCACGCGCAGTGCCGCTCGATCCGAGAGAGGGATGTTGAGGAAGCCTTCGGCACTGCCGCCAAAATCGCCGCCGCCAAATTTGTTGATTTGAAGGTCAGCTCCTCCTTCAAATTTGTCGGTATTGGGTTTGTTGGTAATGACGCGGAGTGTGCCAGATAGCGAGCTGGCACCAAAGAGTGTTCCCTGCGGGCCGGATAGCGCTTCGATCCGCGCAATGTCATAAATGTGCAGATCGATCGAACCAGCTATCGTGGTGACGGGGATTTCGTCGAGATAGAGGCCAGTTGCGGGCAGCGGCCCGATGTGGAGGCCGTCGCCGCCGCTTGAAATGCCACGGAAATAGAGCTGCGATTGACCGGGACCAAATGATTGGATGCTGACGCTGGGCAGCAATTTGGTGAAATCTTCAATGCCCTTCACTTGTTGCTGATCAAGTTTCAGTTCGCCCAGCGCCTGAATCGATACCGGCACATTTTGAAGGTTTTCGGAACGTTTGGTCGCGGTGACGATAATGTCATCGGGAACATTGCTCTCGTCGGCTGCCTGCGCCAAGGCAGGAGCGGCAGCAAGCGTTGTTGAGCCCAAAAGCGTGATCAGCGCCGTTTTGATGGCTGACGATGAGCTGCGCATGAAAATTTCCTAAAATTGTTGCTATGCGGTATTTTTTGCTGGTTACGAGCTGCGCGTCAATGCCGAACGCTCATTCGGTTCTCGTTTACTGAACCATAGTAGCAATTTTGTCACGGAACTGTCGGATATGCATCTAACAGCGGCCCAAGCGCGTCCTTTAGCGGCCCAAGCCACTGCGCATAGGGTTTCCAGCGATCAACGCCTTCCTTGTTAATCGGACGGCGTACCTGTTCTGCGCTCGGCGTCTGCACCGCGCGATCATTTTCCCAAAACCGAAGGCAGGCGTCTTCGAAAGGAACCTCCAGATAATCAAGCAGCGTGCGGACCTCGTTTTCGGTATTATCAACCAGCGCTTCGTGAATCACGCGGTGCACTCGCCCCGGTAACGCTGTGTCAAATGCCGCCATGGCGTCAACATAATCGCGATAGTAATTTCCGACAGTGCTGAGGCCATAGGAGAATGATTGCCCGCGCGCAAAATGTTGGCGAAAGTTGGAAAAGCAACAATCGAGAGGGTGCCGCCGTGCGTCGATTATCTTGGCACGAGGCAGGATCAAGTGGATGAGTGCAACATGCTGCCAATTGTTGGGCATCTTATCAATGAAGTAAGGCTTGTCAGTCTTGCGATTGATCCGCGTGCGTTGGACATATTCGACACCCAAAGCTTGCCGTTTTTCAGGTGATAGCGCGGCAATTGCCTCGAGCCCATCGCCCTGGGTAATGCGCGAGGCGATCATGCCGATGTCAGGCAGTTCCTGCGTCCCTTCAATCAGCGAATGAGATGACAGAATTTGTTCAATCAGCGTTGATCCTGCGCGCGGCATGCCCAGTATGAAAATAGGATCGGTTGCCTGGTAACCGCCGACCGCATGTTCTTCGAAGAAAGATTCAGTGAATAAAGCGCTGGCTTTCGCGACGCGCGCACGGTTCGCTCCAGCGTCATATGGTGACGATTTGGCCCGTAGCTGATTTCCACCGGCATAATGCGCAAAGGCCTTTGCCCATTCCCCCCGATCTTCATATGCCTTGGCGATAGCAAAATCGATGTGGAAGCGATCTTCGTCGCGCAAATCATCCAACCGCAACTGATCGGCCATCGCATTGACGTCATCGTCACTAAAGATCAGTGTCTTAAGGTTGGCTAGGCTCCACCACACTTCACCAAAGGCGGGGCGGAGCGTCAGTGCTTTGCGATAAGCAGCGATACTATCGGATGTTCGTCCGACCGTTTTCAAAACATGGCCGTATGACATCCAGATTTTTTCCTGCGTCGGTGCTGTTTTCAACACCGCTTCATATAGGGCGATGGCTTCGGCATAGTCGCCAATACGACCCGAAGCGGCCGCCTTCAAATTGGCGTGTGCGGCATTGTCTGGGTCATTGACAATGAGCAGATCAAGCTCTTGTATCGCCTCAACGGCGCGGCCTTGCCGGTAGAGCACTGTCGCCAGATTTGATCGCGCAGCAATGAAGCCCGGAGCCAGCTCTATCGCACGGCGCAGCAGATTTTCGGCGTCGGGGTAGCGACCAATACGGCCGGCCAGTTCAGCCATCATGCGGATCGCCGCCACATCAAACGGGTCGCGCTTCAAATGGGCGCGCAAAATTGGTTCCGCGTCGTGCAGCCGGTTATCGACTAGCGCAAGTGCGGCTTCCATCAATCGTTCGTTTTGAATTGCGCGGGAAAAATCTGGCGAATCGGGAAGCGTGCGCATCAGACGCGGTCGGCCTGCACGATT
This sequence comes from Sphingomonadaceae bacterium, assembly GCA_046153565.1. Lineage (GTDB taxonomy): Bacteria > Pseudomonadota > Alphaproteobacteria > Sphingomonadales > Sphingomonadaceae > Aquisediminimonas. The sequence goes on along the minus strand of JBJXDU010000015.1, from coordinate 90,271 downwards.
GCATCGGCTGCGCGCAAGGCGGCCAAAATGCGGATGATATGGGTGCGATCATGCACTTCGACATCGACTATGTTGGTGTGGAAATTAGAGTCACGCACGTCGAGCCGGATGTTGAGGATATTCGCCTTGTGACTACCCAGCACGCCAGCCATTACCGCGAGTGAACCAGGTTCGTTCTTCACCATTACTGATAGGCGCGCGATCGCGCTATCCGATCCTTCACCCCAGGCAAGGTCAAGCCAATCGGCGTCAATCCCATCGACTAACGAGTGGCATTCGATCGTATGGACTTCAATGGCTTCAGAGGGCCGGCGCAAGCCGACAATCCTATCGCCGGGCACAGGATGACAACAGGGCGCTAATATATAGGCAACGCCCGGGGTCAATCCTGTGATCGATATCGCTTCCTGCTGCGGCACTGGCTTTCCGCCGCCACTTGAGCCTGGCATCAGCGCCTCCAAAAGCTGTGCGTCACTGATCAATTGCCGTGCGATGGCGACAAAAAGTGCTGCTTCATCGGGCACTTTAAGGCGCTTTAACGCCGCCGCTTGCGCTCCTTTTCCAAGCGTTGTCGGTAATCGCTTGACGATCTCGTCATAAATCTTCTTTCCCATCGCGGTCGATTCGTCGCGCTCCTTGTGCCGCATAAAGCGGCGAATGGCGGCGCGCGCTTTTCCGGTGGTCGCAAAGCTGAGCCAGCCGGGCTGAGGTTCCTGCGCCTTTGATTTGAGGATCTGAACTTGATCACCATTCTCAATAGGCGTGCGCAGCGGAACGACGCGTCCATTAACCTTTGCCCCCACCGCTTGATCGCCAAGGCTGGTATGGACGGCGTAAGCAAAGTCAATTGGCGTCGCACCCTTGGGAAGCTGAATCAGTTCGCCCTTGGGTGTGAAGGCAAAGATCCGATCCTGATACATCGCCATGCGGGTATGTTCGAGAAGCTCTTCCGGGGTTCCTGCATGCTCGATAATCTCGACGAGATCGCGTAACCAGCTGACCTGAACATCATGATGATCGCCCTTTTGCTTATATGACCAGTGCGCCGCAAACCCGCGTTCGGCTTGCAAATGCATCTCTTCAGACCGTATCTGAATTTCGATCCGCATCTTTTCGCTATGGATCACTGACGTGTGCAGGCTGCGATATCCATTACGCTTTGGCGTTGAGATATAATCTTTGAATCGCCCGGGCACCATGGGCCAGCGCGCATGGAAGATGCCAAGGGCGCGGTAGCAATCGTCGGCAGTCGGCACGATAGCGCGAAAGGCCATGACATCGGACAATTGCTCAAAGCTGATGTGGCGTTCAGCCATTTTTCGCCAAATCGAATAAGGATGCTTCTCGCGCCCGATCACACGCGCTTCAATCCCCGCTTGACCCAGAAGCAATGTCATTCCTGATCCCATGCGTGCGATTCTATCCCCGCCGCCATCATGCAGTTGCTCAAGCCGTTTCATGATGGAGGCATAGGCGTCGGGTTCAAGCTGAGCGAAAGCAAGCGACTGCATCTCGTTCATGAAGGCATACATGCCGATACGTTCGGCAAGCGGCGCATAGATGTCCATTGTTTCACGCGCGATCCGCCGCCGCTTGGCTTCATCTTTGATGAAGTGGAGCGTGCGCATATTGTGAAGCCGATCGGCCAATTTGACGAGCAGCACCCGGATATCATCGGAGGTTGCCAGCAAAAATTTGCGCAGATTTTCTGCCGCCCGTTCGTTTTCCGTGAGCGCTTCGATCTTAGATAACTTGGTTACACCGTCGACTAAACGTGCGACATTACAACCAAATTTTGCTTCAATTTCTGCATGGGTCGTGAGTGTATCCTCAATCGTATCATGCAGCATAGCGGTCGTGATCGTTTCGCTATCCATCCTCAAATCAGTCAGGATACCGGCGACCTCAATCGGGTGGCTATAATAAGGATCCCCCGATGCGCGCTTCTGCGACCCATGTTTTTGCATTGAAAACACATAGGCGCGGTTAATCATCGCCTCATCGGCGTCGCTGTCATAGGCCTTGATCCGTTCTACAAGTTCATATTGGCGCAGCATGATTGGCAATGTGCGGCGGAGCGTGTGCTAAATGCAACCGCTATATCGGTAAATTCGCGGTACCTGTGACAATTAGGCAGCAAAAACCCCGCCGCAGGGGATTGCGACGGGGCCAAGTTGCGCTGACGGGAGAGACAGCGATGGGTTTATTTTGCCTTCGCATTGCAGGCCGCCAACGCAGCCTCATCGAATGCGGTTCCGTTGGCAGTAAAGCTTTCTAGTTTGCCAATTTTCCGTGCCGCTTGAATGCAGACGATAGCAGGACGACTATTGGCTTGTGCCGCCGAGCAGCCGCTGGGGCCGCATTTCCATAGCACTTCGTTCACGATGACCGATTTTGCGCTGGCGAGCGCCACGGCAGGGGTCAATCGATAGGCTGGCTCGCTCGCAGCGGCCAGCGCAGGGTTGGTCGAGCCGAAGACCGTGACGACGGCGAGGGCGGTAAACAAGAGGGGGAAGATTTTCATTTCAGTCGGCCTTTCATTTCAGTTGCACAATGCTACTTAATCAACTGAGTTTTCAGTTGCAACTAAAAACTCAGTGACCATGTCACTTTTTTTTTGCACATTTGTGAATTTTGGGTAGGCTGCTGGCATGAAGTTACGAGAACCCCTTGAAGATATCGCATTGTGCAGCCTACCGGCGGCGCTGGAGGCGATGGGTGAACGCTGGTCATTTTTGATTTTGCGCGCCGCCTTCAATGGTTTGCACCATTTTGAAGAGTTTCAATCCACGCTGGGAATTGCGCGCAACATCCTTGCCAATCGGCTTGGTCGGTTGGTGCAACACGGGATATTGGCAAGATCGCCGATGCCTGATGATCGACGCAAAATTGAATATCGGCTGACCGAGAAAGGTGCCGAACTCTTGCCGACGATATTAGCGCTTAGACAATGGGGCGAACGATGGGAGAGTGGCACACCTTCTACGCCAGTGCTGGTTGACGCGCGTGACCGGCAACCAATTGCACGGATTACTATACATGCTCATGACGGACGTATGCTTGATCATCACGATCTGATGTGGATGCATGCCGAAGATGTGCAACCAGTCGGCGCGCCAATGATCCAATCAATCGCCGCTTAAGCGTCCGAGTCGCCGCCCAGATTCTGGTTGCGGGGGGGGGCGGCTGCCGTCAGGCGGAGCGCCTCAGCTGACTGGCTTAGTGAACCCATCTCATCGGTTGCATCATCATCGTCGTAGCGAACGCGCTGCAGATTGGTAATGATCGCATCTTCGAGTTCATCGGGAACAACGGTCTCTTCAGCAATTTCGCGCAGCGCAACAACCGGATTTTTATCGCGATCCCGGTCTATCGTAATCTCTGCCCCGCCCGAAATCTGGCGCGCCCGCTGAGCAGCGAACAGCACCAAATCAAACCGGTTCGACACCTTATCAATACAATCTTCAACGGTAACGCGCGCCATCAACGGCTCCAAAGCTTTAATTTGTAAGAGAATGGGGCGCGTTAACAGTGCGTTGAGCGTGAGTCAAGGATTTGGGTGGAACGTCGCATCTTTCGGTTTGCTGAAGTGCCGCCTATCGGTGGCAAATGACAACGAATCAGATGAATCGTGATTTTGGCATATTGTTCCTCGTGATGCTGACCACCGGCGCTGGGAACACCGCGTTGCAATCGGTCTTGCCGTCATTGGGGCGTAAACTGGGTGTGCCAGATAGCCTAATCGCGGCGGCATTCTCAATCTCCGCGATGCTTTGGGTCATTTGTGCGCCTTACTGGGCCAGACGCTCTGATCGTAAGGGGCGGCGCGGTATGGTTTTGGTCGGTATAGCGGGTTTTACCGTATCAGTCCTTTTGGTTGGTATCAGCCTTAGTGCCGGTATCCAAGGCATCATCGGACCATTTACAACTATGGTGGCAGTCATCGCTGCGCGCTTGATCTACGGCACATTCGGATCGGCGGCACCGCCAGCAGCGCAAGCGATGGTCGCGCTCAGGTCAACGCGCGAAACACGTGTAAAAGCGCTAACCATGCTCGGCTCTGCCTTTGGTCTTGGCACTATCCTCGGGCCCGCTTTAGCCCCTTATATGGTATTGCCTTTCGTTGGTTTGGCAGGCCCAGCCTATATCTTTGCGGGGCTGGGAAGCATCGTATTAACGCTCGCCTACCGGTATTTGCCGTCTGACGACGATAGCTCAATGGCGCACGGCGTATCGGTCAGTTACCCGTCGATTGGGGGAGCACCTGCAGGCGCTAGTATCAAGGGAGCCAGCGAGGATGCGTCCGATCATAAGCTACCTTACCGCGATCCGCGCATATGGCCCTGGATTTTGACAGGCCTCGCGTCTGGGCACGCGCAGGCAATGACGGGCGCTGCTATGGCATTTCTCGTGATTGACCGGATGCATCTGGACCCCGGCGATATGGCCACACAGCAAGCCATAGGTCTGGTGCTGATGACGGGGGCGGGGGCTTCGCTTTTGGTGCAATGGGGTATTATTCCGCTATTTTCGATGACCCCGCGCGTCATGATCCTCATCGGATTGGCCATCGCTGCATCCGGACTGGCCCTTACGGCTGTTGCCATCTCGCTCTACAGCATCGCCATGGCGTTTGCGCTGTCTTGCATAGGATTTGGCTTTGTTCGGCCCGGCTTCACCTCGGGTGCGTCGCTGGCCGTTGATCGAAGTTTGCAAGGCGCGGTTGCGGGTCGCGTCACGTCGGTGAACGGTGCCTCATTCATCTTGGGACCCTCTCTTGGCGTCGGGCTTTACGAGCTATGGCATCCGTTGCCCTATCTCGTTGCCTCGCTGGCTATGCTGATGCTCATACCCTTTGCATCGCGAGCCCTAAAATTGATCCAGTAATGCAACATAGAAACACTGATTCGGCTTACATTTTATGAGAAGAGCGAAGTGAGAAGTTATTGTGCAGGCGCTCACATATCTCGATTTGCCGTATTCAAAGACATTGTGAAAAGTGCATATTCGCATGGGCTGTTAGAGCTCCTTTCAGTTTTTTTGCTCGTGATAACAAGGCCTCTCATCACGACGATGTGCCGCCTTAAAGCAAAAAAAGAGGCCAATCGTTTCCGATTGACCTCTGAAGTTTGATAGGAGAGGATGCCTGAAAGGCACCGTCTGAATGCATCGCAGCAAAAAATTGTGCAAGTGCGAAATAAACCTGTACGATTGCAATTATTGCATCTATAGAGGATAGGCCGACAGGGTAAGTGTAAGGACGGTGCTATGAGACGATTACCATCGCTTGCTGGGGTGGAGGCCTTTGTCCATGTCGCCCGCAGTGGATCAGTAAAGACGGCGGCAGAGGAGCTCGCGCTGTCATCTCCGGCACTCAGCAGACGCATTCAGGCGCTAGAGCGGTTTCTTGACAAGGCCTTATTCGAGCGTCGTCACCAAGCGATCAAACTCAACGCTGATGGCGAAAAGCTTATGGAACTGATTGGTCCCGTGATGGATTCGCTCAGCGATGCTATTGAGAAGATGACAAGCCCAAATCAAGTGATGCGCCTGCGGCTGGGTGTCTTACCGCTATTTGCCGCACAGCGGTTAATGCCTCAATTGCCGCTGCTAAGGGCGCTGCATCCATCGCTCCATATCGATGTCGATACAGCGGCCCATAGTGTCGCCCGATTAGGCGACGGGCTAGATGTTGCGATCTCGCTTGCGCGAGACATCGATCCGATGCTCTATTCAAAGCGATTGGATCGAAACAAAGTGCTCGCAATTGGTGCGCGGCGCTTAAAGCAGGGGCCGCATGCAATTGTTCGACCTGATCAGCTTTCGGAAATGACAGTGCTTATCCATCGCGATATGCCTGATACGTTTACCGAATGGCGCGCTGCGCTAGAAGTTGAACATATTGAGCCGATCGCCATTGATCATTTCGACTCAGGCCAGTTAATGCTTGAGGCCGCTGCGCAGGGCCTTGGAATTGCGTTCATGCATCAAAGCCACCTTGATGATGCAAACGATGAACGCCTTGTCAAAATGTTCGATTTTGAGGTCGATAGCCCCTATAGTTATTGGTTCGTTTGCAGGCCTAAGGCGCTCCGTTCAGAGCCAGTCAAACTCTTCCACGACTGGCTCTTTCGGGCATCGGCTTAACCGAGCACTGCTTTGATTATTTTGCCTGGCGTGCGTGGCGGTTCGCCTTTTGGTAAGGCATCGACATGATCCATACCCGCAATCACTTCGCCCCACACGGTATATTGATTGTCGAGGAAGCGCGCATCATCAAGACAGATGAAAAACTGGCTGTTGGCGCTATTAGGATTGCCCGAGCGCGCCATTGAGCAGACGCCACGCACATGTGGCTCTTTGTTGAATTCGGCCTTCAAGTCTGGCAATTTCGAACCGCCCATGCCGGTGCCAGTTGGGTCGCCGCCTTGCGCCATGAACCCATCGATCACGCGGTGAAAGACAACGCCGTCGTAAAAGCCTTCGCTGACCAGTTCGCTAATCCGTGCGACGTGGCCAGGTGCCAAATCGGGTCGAAGCTTAATCGACACGTCGCCGGTGTCGAGTGTGAAAGTCAGCATGTCGGCCATTTTTCGTCCTTTTCCTTGGTAATTTCGACTGTCCCTAGGCAGGCTTCGCTTCCTTGGCTAGCCCATATATGGTGATGTCGCCACTTTCGATTGCTGTAATGTAGTCACGAGGTTAGGGAGCTTCAATCCAAATTCTGGGAGGGCAAAATGAGTGAAGTTGATGTTTTGCACCCGATGGATGCGGTTGTTGAAGCCCAGCTAGATGACGATGATCACCTGAAGTCTGCATTCGTCCGCGAAGTTCTGGAGCGTGTTGAAGCGGGCGACGCGGAAGGTGTGCGTGATCTTGTCGCGCCGTTGCACCCAGCCGATGTTGCTGACTTGTTTGAACTTACATCATGGGACCGCCGGGCGGCGCTGGCCGCTGCGCTGGCCGATATGCTCGACGGTGATGTGATTGCTGAGCTTAATGATCACGTGCGTGAGGCCCTGATCGACACATTTGAGCCTCAACAAGTTGCGGATATCGCCGCAGAGCTTGATACTGATGATGCGGTTGCGATTATCGAAGATTTGGAGGAGGCGGATCAGCGTGCGGTGCTCCGGGCCATGCCTGCCGATGATCGAGCGGCGATCGAAGAAGCCTTGTCATACCCCGAGGAATCGGCCGGGCGTTTGATGCAACGCGAACTCATCGCGGTTCCCGAGCATTTAACGGTTGGCGATGTCATTGATTATCTTCGCGAAAATCAGGATTTGACGACTGATTTTTGGGAAGTGTTCATTGTCGATCCGCAGCACAAGCCCGTCGGAGCCTGCCATCTGTCGTGGATCTTGCGAACGCCCCGCGCGGTTGCTCTGTCCGATGTGATGAAGCGCGAACAAACCTTGATCCCGGTTGATATGGATCAGGAAGAAGTTGCGCTCAAATTTCAGAAATATGCACTGATTTCTGCAGCAGTCGTTGACGGCGCTGGCCGCTTGGTTGGAATGATCACCGTTGATGATGTCGTCCACGTGATCCAAGCTGAAGCCAGCGAAGATATTCTGAAACTGTCAGGCGCAGGTGATGGCGACATCAATGAACCGGTGCTTGATAGCTATAAGAGTCGTGTTCGCTGGCTGATCACTAATCTGTTTACGGCGCTACTGGCGTCTACGATCATTTTCTCGTTTGAAGGGATGATCAACCGGGTCTTTGCGTTGGCAGCATTAATGCCGATCGTCATGGGTGTCGGTGGCAATGCTGGCGCACAAACGATGGCGGTTGCAGTGCGCGCAATCGCCACTAACCAGCTGACGCAGTCAAATACGGCCCGCACCATATTGCGTGAGATCAGGATCGCCTTGCTCAATGGTTTGACCGTTGCCGCCGTCATCGGGCTTGGGGTTGGTTTGGTCTTTGGTGACGTCGTGTTGGGCGCAGTCATTGGCCTTGCTATGCTCACCAACATCGTCGTTGCCGGATTGGTAGGCGTTCTAGTGCCCGTGGTGCTTGATCGGATGGAGGTCGACCCGGCGGTTTCGTCATCAATCTTTGTTACCATGACGACGGACTCAATGGGGGCCTTTGTGTTCCTTGGTCTCGCCGTATTGGCGGGGCTAACGCACTAATGGGCGAGCTTCATTTAACGCGGATTGCGTTTGGTTGCTCCGGCATCGATGTTCTTGAAGAGCGGATTGCTGCGCGTTCGATTGATGGTCTAGTGTCGCTAACGACCAGGTATAGGCCGAAACGGGCAGACGAGCTGATCGGGGGATCACTCTATTGGATCATCAAACACCAAATTGTTGCGCGCATGGAAATTGCGGCCTTTGTAGAAGATGAGTCGATCAAAAAGTGGAACATAGTGGTTAAAGAGCCGCTAGTCGCGGTGCAGTCTTACCCCCGGCGCGCGCATCAGGGGTGGCGATATTTGGCCGCGGGCGATGCGCCGCCCGATTCATTGGCGGGCGAAAAGGGGGAGGGGTCACTCCCTGCCGGGTTGACCAGTGAGCTGGCCAATCTTGGATTAGTTTAAGGAGCGCCTTTTCCGCAGCGGACCGTGCCACTGCCAACCGACGTAACTGTGCACGCCGGAACGCCCAATACGGTGATGTTGCCAGCGCCCGCAGCGATGATTTTTGCGGACCGCTTGGCTCCAATGTCGGCGTTACCTGATGATTGTGATGTCATTTTCAAGTCAAGCGTTGCTAAATTGGACGCTGAAACATTGCCGCTGCCGCTCGTCGATACGTTTGCCGACAAGGCTTTTCCAGCCAAACTGATGGTACCTGAACCTTGTAGGTCAATGTTCAGCACATCAGCTTCAACCGCGCCAACCGTGATCGTGCCAGCACCAGAAAGCGCAAGATTGATACGCGTCGCCCGCATCATTGAGACCGCCAGCGACCCGCTGCCGCCCAGGCTCGCACTAATGAGCTGAGGTGTGGCCACGCTGATGCTAACCGGCCCTTGATCTGTGCCAACAGGAATGCCTGAATTCAGCTGGAGCATACGAATTATGAGTGTTCGTGACTGAACCGCGATGCTCACACGCTCTATCGCTTTTGAGGATCCGCTGGCGCGCAGGCCGTGGTTGGCTGCGGCTTCAACGACGACCGCGAACGGAGCTTCCACGCGAATTCGATCAAAGTCGGTAACAATCAAGCGCCGCTCTGCTGCCATTGCAGGGGAGGAGGCAAGTGCCAGCCCTGCAATGGTGAAGCCTAGTCTCACGCTGCTTTGTTGTAGATTTCGGCAGATTTACGCAGAATATCGAGCAGCTTTTCGAGTGCAGTTGGTTCGTCAACTTGTTCCATCGCGGCAAGTTCACGAGCTAACCGGCTAGCTGCTGCCTCAAAAATCTGGCGCTCGGAATAGCTTTGTTCAGGCTGATCGTCCGCACGAAACAAATCCCGCACGACCTCGGCGATCGACACCAAATCACCCGAATTGATCTTTGCTTCATATTCCTGTGCGCGACGAGACCACATTGTGCGCTTTACCTTAGGCTTGCCTTTCAATGTAACAAGCGCTTCTTGCATTTGCTTGTCCGAGGAAAGCTTGCGCATGCCGACGCTTTCGGCCTTGTTGGTTGGCACACGAAGCGTCATTTTTTCTTTTTCAAATCGAAGCACATAAAGCTCGAGAGACATTCCTGCGATTTCAGAATTCTGTAGTTCAATCACACGGCCCACGCCATGCTTTGGATAAACCACGTAATCACCAACGTCAAAATCGAGTGCAGTTGAAGCCATGCGACCCAGCCTTTATCTATGAGCATGGCCGCAAGACACTTTGCCGCAAGTTCCTTACTAGAACGTTGCGATCAAGCTGTGCCATAGCGGCTTGAAATCTTATGCTCTATACGAATGCAGGATTGCATTCGCTTCGTTAGCGCGAGCGTTTAACAGATTCGCAACAAAAATGCCACCCTTGCAAAACGCCACCGCTCCGAACTCGATTAAACTCAGTCTCCGGTGCCGGGTTCGGGGGAGAAAAATTTGTCAAATTTCCCTTCCATACCCTTATGCTCGTCGGCGTCGCTTGGCGCTTCCCGGCTCCTTGTGATATTGGGCCATTGTGCCGAGAATGTATTGTTAAGCTCCAGCCATTGCTCGAGATTGCTCTCGGTATCTGGCAAAATGGCCTCTGCTGGGCATTCTGGCTCACACACACCGCAATCAATGCATTCGCTTGGATTGATAACGAGCATATTCTCGCCTTCATAGAAGCAATCCACCGGGCAAACTTCAACACAATCCATATATTTGCACTTAATGCATGCTTCGGTGACGACGTATGTCATGTGAACTTCCTTTTGATGATGGCGTCCGGTTAGAATCACGCAACGAACTCGTCAATCACTTGTGATGAATGGTGCTGCGAAAAGCCGAATGGTGAGGATCATGCAGCCTTGCCATTGTTCCAATCGCCAAGCGCCGAAAATGCGGGATTATTGGGAACCTTGGGCGCACTTTTCCGCTTGACCCCGCTCCACCGCCAATGGGCGACCTCATCAACAAACACCTGCGCAAAGCCCAAACTGCGCATAATCCGGCCAAAAGTGTCTTCGCCAACGCCAAATGTTGCGGCAATCTGGGTGTCTGCTGCAAAAGGCTGGCGCCCGTTACGCCGATTATGAGCCTTACGCGCAATTTTTTCGAGCAAGTCGATTCGCACCATCTGGTTACCGTACGTTCTAAATCCGGCGATTTGCGCAGCTTTTGCCACGTTGAGGCCGGGCCGCGCGAGAAAGCAGTGTCCGGCTGTCGGAAGTGGTGGCATTGCTTGCCCCTTTTGAACCGAGTCGAGTGCTAATCTTAACCGCGTTGCGCGCGGCTTGAGCAATACTGGATAGAAGATATCTAGCGAGCCGATTACTAACCCGGCTTTGGTGAATGATCGTCGCTCATCACTGTTGAGGGCATTTATCGACTCTTCGATTTCATGGCGTTCAATGATGCCACCCCGATGGATTAGCGCAGCTACGAGCGTCCTGACGGCGGTTGATGCTACGTTCATGGAGAGTTGCTCTAACCTGACCAAACTGCTCAATTCGTTAGCGATCTTTTCGGAAAGCCATGTCGCAAGGCGGTTGGTAATCAACGCATTATAAGTCGCATTGAGCTTCAAAATTGCCGCGTCCAGCTCGATTTTCGGAGCCAACAGCGATTTGCCTCGCGCTAGCTGAGCGACGTCAATGTCATTCCAACACAGCGTGATCGCTTCGCCTGGATTGGTTCGCATCATGATGTCACTATTTGGGGTGGAGGCCAGTTTGTCTGCTCGTGACCTTAGTTCCCAAGAGAGGTGCTTTTCGGCTGCGGCCGCAAGTCGTTTTCGGTCGACTAACGATGTTAAAGGATCGACTGAGAATGTGAATCCGTTCAAGCGCCCAATCATTTGATTTTCGACCAATACTGTCCCATCATCGTCGATAACCGCAGCGAGTGATGCCATCGCTGTCGGAGCATTTTTTATGAGCATTTTCGCTCGTTTATCGACGAAGCGTTCAGTGAGCTTGGCATGCAATGCGTCAGATAGTTTTTCGTCAAGCGCGATGGCCCTGAGTCTCCACTTTTCAGGGTTGTGCAGCCATGATTCACGCTGCGCTATGTAAGCCCACGTTCGTGCCACCGCGATTCTCGCCGCAACGGCGGAAACATCGCCTTGGATCGAATCAAGTCGGGCAATCTGATCTGCGAACATATGTTCGGGAAGATACCCGTCCCCCGATGATAAAAAGCCAAATATCCGGGAAACGAGCCGTGCGTGAAACTGTGGCCCCAGCTTTTGGAAATCAGGTAGCCGACAAATGTCCCACAGTGCCGCTATCCGTTGCGGTGATCTCGCCTTTTCGCGAATGTCGGTATCTTCGGCAAGTATCTTCAGGATTGTTAGGTCATCCGCCTCTGGTGCAGCGCGTAGGCGCGGATGTCGCGGTTGGATTTCAAGCGATGCGATCAAAGCATCAATCGATTGATAGTCGGGGTCACTGTTGCGCCAATATAAATGATCGACTTTTGGAAAATTATGGTCTTCGATCCGGTCGATCTCTTCGGGCAAAAATGTGTCACTACCCGTGATCGTTCCAAAGTGGCCATCGCGCTGATGGCGTCCGGCTCGCCCCGCAATTTGAGCCATTTCTGCAATTGATAGATGGCGTTGACGCCTGCCATCATATTTTGAAAGGCTCGCGAAATAGACACTGCCAACGTCCATGTTGAGACCCATGCCAATCGCGTCAGTGGCAACCAAATAGTCCACTTCACCGTCTTGATACATTTGAACTTGGGCATTGCGTGTTCGCGGGGAAAGCGCGCCCATCACAACTGCCGCTCCACCGCGACTTTGACGCAGCATTTCGGCGATGCGATAGACCTCCTCGACGGAAAAGGCGACCACCGCAGACCGGGCAGGCAACCGCGACAGCTTTTTGGGCGGCGTGAACGACAGTTTCGAAAATCGTGGTCGCGTGATAATTTCAGTTTTAGGCAGCAGCGACCGGATCAGCGGTTTTAAACTTTCTGACCCCAACAGCATCGTCTCTTCGCGACCACGTGAATTCAGCAAGCGATCAGTGAAGATGTGACCGCGCTCGGGGTCGTTGCCAAGCTGGACTTCGTCAATCGCCACAAAAGCGACGTCCTTTTCTAAGGGCATCGACTCGGTGGTGCAGAGAAGCCACTTTGCATCAGGTGGCGCAATCCGCTCCTCCCCGGTGATAAGTGCGACGTTCCTCGCCCCTTTGATTTTGACAACACGGTCGTAAATTTCACGCGCCAGCAACCGGAGCGGAAATCCGATAATGCCGCTCGAATGTGCACACAGCCGCTCAACGGCAAGGTGAGTCTTGCCAGTGTTGGTGGGCCCCAAAATGGCTTTTAACGTTGAATTGTCCACTCGGTTTCAATCAAACCTTTTGACAGGCATGGCAAGCCAGTTATGTCAGCCTAGCCAAAGCCATCGGTTCATCGCAAATATGGCTGATTTCGATTTTTGGTAATTTGACATTAACCATCTGATTACAGAAGAGGCTGGCAACGTTGCGAGCAACGCAGCACTGTCGCAAGTCTAAAAAGGGCGCGTAGCCATTGTATCAGCGCACTGAATATGGGTTTGGATCTGCTAGCGCCGCAGCGTCGCTTTCTATTGACCAAATGATCCGTCCCAAACGGGGCAGTGTTGATTTTTTTGATGTCGCCAGCCGGATCGCCGAAGCCGAATATGTCGTCGATCTTGGCGCTAACGTCGGTTCAGTCGCATGGTTTCGCGGCCTTGCCGTTTGCACGGTATTATGCGCTGCCACATGTTTTTTTATTCCAAGTTTCGAACCACTACCTGAGGCGGTGCCGCCTGTTATGATGGGTGGCGCGTGGGAGGAAGTACGTGCGCAATCAATTGCGCCTCTTGCATGGGGCGCAGACACTGGGCGGCGATTGGCGGCGACTGACGCGGTGGTGCCGCTTGGCAATGCGCCTGAGCGACCGTCTTTGGAGTTGAGTGCCACGCTAGGCCAAGGCGATGGTTTTGCCCGCGTGCTACAGCGCGCAGGCGTTGGCGATAGCGAAGCCCAACGTATTTCCGATATCGTCGGCAACGTGACTCCGATAGCATCGATTGCACCCGGTACTCGAATGAACATAGTCCTTGGCCGACGTGCAAACCGCAATTTGGCGCGTCCGCTAGAGTCGCTTGATTTTCGGGCGCGGTTTGACCTTGCCTTGACCGTTGTGCGGGGCGCGAATGGCTTCAATCTTGTCCGTCATCCTATTGCGATAGATCAAACGCCTTTGCGTATTCAGGGTGTGGTTGGTGACAGTTTGTATCGATCGGCGCGTGCGGCGGGTGCTCCGCCAAAGGCCGTTGAAGCTTATATTATTGCCATAGCATCGAAGCTTTCGCTTGGCGCTGATGTCACTCCCGACACACGATTTGATATCATCGTTGAACATGCGCGCGCGCAGACAGGGGAGACGCAAACCGGTAAATTGCTCTACGCTGGCCTGAATCGTGGCGGGCGGCAAACGCAGCTGTTGCAGTGGACAATCGGTGGCCGAACCGAATGGTTCGAGGCGTCGGGTGTCGGACAAAAACGGGGCGGAATGACCGCCCCAGTTGCTGGTGGACGGCAGACTTCGGGCTATGGGATGCGCTTTCATCCGCTGCTCGGCTATAATAGGTTTCATCGTGGCATTGATTTTGGTGCCGCTTATGGCAGTCCAATTCGCGCTGTTACCGATGGTATTGTCAATTTTGCAGGGCGCAGTGGCGGCTATGGAAACCACATCGCAATCACACATGGCGGTGGTCTGGGGACAAGCTATTCGCATCTGAGCCGGATCATCGTGAGCCCGGGTGCGCGTGTGATCCAAGGACAGGTGATTGGTTATGTTGGTTCGACTGGCCTATCGACTGGCCCGCATCTTCATTTTGAAACATACCGCAATGGTCAGCTCGTCAATCCCCGGTCAGTGACCTTTGCGTCGACGTCTTTGCTTAGCGGCGAAGAATTGGCGTCGTTCAAAGCACGGCTAGCACGGCTATTGACCGTGCCAGTGGCGCAGGCGAACACGCAAGGAAACTAGGTCTATTTTCCTTGGCTCCGCCAGCGACGAACTACCCGCTGGACGATTTCATCTTCGCCGCCTGTTTGTTGCCACAACTGTGAAAATAGGGGATCAGCTGACGCCGGACGCTTGTTTTCATCAAGGTTGTCGAGCGAAATCCGAACGGGGATGCCCACACCTTCGCCACAAATGATGCATTCTCGGTTGCGGAGGGCCGGAATAGTATCAAGAAAGCCGCGTGCTCCTTCGGGCATTGCGGCGCGTACATAGGCTTGGTCGCGATCATTGTTCAACCGCATGGCAATAATGGTGCCGCACTGTGACAGTACACCTTCAGCCAGATCGCTTGGTCGCTGAGTGATTAGGCCAAGCGAAACCCCGTACTTTCGTCCTTCTTTGGCGATTCGCTCTAGAATCTTACGAACCGCGGCACCCGTCGTGACGCGATCTGAAGGGATGTAACGATGTGCTTCTTCGCAGACGAGAAGGATGGGGCGTTGCGGTTCATTCCGAGACCAGATCGCATAGTCAAATACAAGTCGACTAAGCACCGCGACGACGGATGAGGTGATGTCTGAGGGAACACCCGAAACGTCGATGATCGAAATAGGTTTGCCATCCCCAGGTAAACGAAAGATTCGTGATAAAAAGCTAGCCATCGTATCGGCTACCATCATGCCCGAGAACATGAAGCTATAGCGTGGATCAGATTTGATCTCTTCAATCTTCGTCTTGAGCCTCATATAGGGCGCATTGTCGCCCGCTTTATCGAGTTTGCCCATTTCTGCTTGGATCAGAGCCGTCAAATCAGATAATAGATAAGGGATGGGTGAATCGACAGTCAATTTTGCAATGCCCTCAGCAACTCGGCTTTTGCCGCGTGCCGCCAGAAGACATTTAGAAAGAATATCACAATCAAGTTGTCGTTCTCGACCTTGCGAAGTTATGAAAACCTCACAATGCTCTTCAAAATTCATCAACCAATAGGGCATGGCTAGATTGGTGACGTCAAATAGTGCTCCATTTGTTTTGAACGCTGCTGAATATTCGCCGTGGGGGTCAATCATAACAATGTGGCCTTGCGGTGCCAACTCACAGATACGATGAAGGATAAGCGCCGCCGAAGTCGATTTTCCCGTTCCCGTAGAGCCAAGTAAGGCAAAATGTTTGCCGAGCATTGCATCAACGTACAAGGCACCCCGGATATCGCGCGTCGGATATACGGTGCCAATTTCGATATGTGGACGGTCGTCAGCAGCATATAGTTGCCGCATATCATCTGATGTCACCGCATGAACCTGTGCTCCAGGTGTTGGGTAACGTGTTACACCGCGACGGAAATTATAGATTTTTCCGGTAAGTCGCTCTTCGTCGCCTTCGCCTAGAAAGTCGATGTTGCCTGCAATCATGCCCGGGGCATCAGAAGCTGCCGATAGTGTACGTACATTTGCTACTAACCACGTAGCGCCTACACGAATTTTGATCTGACTACCGACTTGCCCCGCCATTGCGAGGCTCGGGTCATGGTTTTGGGACAGTGTTTCAATCGCAGCCTGACTAAGGCTTATACGCGATGACGATCCAGAAATGTCGAGAACATAGCCAATTTCAGTTACCGAAGGACGGCCTCGTTGCGGCAGCGGCGACGTTTCTTGAACGCTCTGGGTTGAAAATGTATCGTGACGATAAATGTCCATGTATTGGTTCCGGTGCGTATATGGCTAGAAATTCGTAGCGCTGATGCATACCGCGCGGTGGTTAACAAATCCGTAGCCATCCCTGATTACACACGTCTGAAAATCTCTCCCGCACCCCAACCGAGAAACAGCGCGAGCGCTATAGCGGTGAACCCGTATAGAACAGGAGCTTGGTCGGCGCTGTTGGCAACAAAACGTTCGAAGCCGGATTTCTTAACCTCGATATCGCGCGTGGCGGCCGCGAGTATCTTGCCTTTGCTAATCAAAAACGTTTCTGCGGTGTATCGCCCAACAGGAACGCGTGCTGGGATGGCAATTCGGGCTTGATAAAGCACGCCCTCAGTGATCTCAACTGCATGGGGCTGATCGACGAAAAGGCGAGTCGTTTGCTTCAGTTTGACGAGGCCGGCCTCAAACCTTCGTTCTTTTGACCGCTCATTCCCGCCAGCTGGTGAAAGTTGTATGTTGCCCAGCCCAAGTTCATAAATCGCGGCAGTGCGTTCATCGACTAGTTTATCAAGAGGACGCGATGTCGCAATGGCATAAAATTCTGGGGCGGATCGAAAACGCTCTTCGGAAGCATTGACCCAAATTCCCAGTATTTGTTGCTTTTCTCGAACGCGAATGGAACGCACTGGCCCTTTGAGCACGACCGCGATGTCGGCTTGGTCAATCGGTGGACGACCATCTGGGTAGACGATAGCGCCAAAAAGCAAAAGTTCGGCCCCGGTGAAGCTATACGCGATTTCAACCGATTGTTGAGAGACGTTGGGGACCAAAACAGGCTCGCGCTGTGCTGCCAAGCCGATCCACAACAAGGCTGCTATAATCAGGCGTTTCATGAAATAGAGTCAACCGAATAAATCTGATCAGGTTGCCACCCGAGGCCAATCAGCATCCGCCCCGCGACGAGCAAGACGATAATCGCCAGCATGAGGCGAAGCTTTTCGGGTTGAAGGCGCATCGCCAGCCTTGCGCCGATTTGAGCACCAACGACGCCACCAATGAGGAGAAGTCCGGCGAGCACGATGTCAACTGCTTTTGTCGTCAACGCATGAATCATGGTGGTCATTGCGGTTACAAAAAGGATCTGGAACAACGACGTCCCGACAACAACACGCGCCGCCATGCCAAGCAAATAGATCATCGCAGGCACCATTATAAACCCACCACCAACGCCCAAAAGTAGAGTTAAAATTCCCGTGATAAATCCCAACAATAGCGGAGCCAATGGTGAGATGTAGAGCCCGGAACGGTAAAAGCGCCATCTTAAGGGAAGCGCGGCGACCAATGGATGATGATTGCGCGAGCGTCGGGGGAGAGGCGCGCCAGTTCTTGACGCCGACAAACTGCGCACAGCGTCGCGCGCCATAAGGCCACCAATCGAAGACAGCATGACGACATAGAGCAATGAGATGACGGTATCGATTTGCCCAACACTCTGCAGCAGCCGAAAGAGCACTGCGCCAACCATTGATCCAAATATCCCGCCGACAACGAGCACCGAGCCCATTTGCACATCAACGCCCTCGCGTCGCCAATGTGCGATCACGCCTGAAATGCTGGCGCCCGTAACCTGCGTTGACGCGGATGCTGCTGCGACGGTTGGTGGAATGCCATAAAAGATGAGAAGCGGGGTCGTCAAAAAGCCACCACCGACCCCAAACATTCCCGACAAAAGCCCAACGCCGCCGCCCAACAGGATCATGATGATCGCGTTTACTGACATATTGGCGATAGGAAGATATACCGACATCTTACCTCCTTGTCCTAATCGCAAGGATGTCGCAACGATACCGTGTTTCGATCAAAAATAATGCGATATCGAGAGTGAGGGGCCAGATTGCGGTCTTGCGTTTCCGCCTATCCGAAACCTGTACTCGGCGCTGATACGCAATCCGCCTTTGGCGATTGGAATTTTTGCGCTCAATTGAGGGCCTACGTCAAGCCGGGTAGCGCCGGGTTGCGCCGCTGCCCACGTGCCGCCGCCGCCGAATAGTTTGCTATGACCAATTTTTGCGAGGTCATGCTCAACGTTGATTGCTAGATCAGCAAACAAATCTTTCGCTTTGATCCCCACAATTCCCGCTTGAATATATCCGCTTGCTCGCAAATGTTCTGTGATAGCTAGGTCGGATTGACCAACGCTGGCAGTTAGCGACACTGCGTTCCGCCCACCTTGATTGAGTTTGAACCGATGTTCGACATTGATTTCAGCGGAGATTTTGTCGCGATGTTGCAACCCGAACCCAATGGCGACTTCGCTTTGCCGTAATGGCAATACCGCACTCGTCAACTTTGCGGAAAGCGTGACGGAAACTGATTGCGACAGGGTTTTGATCGGCGCAACGAGTCGTGCGCCAATTTGGCTGCCACCTAGCTGGCTAGTCGGCGACAACGCGGGTGTTGATTGGTCTGTACGAATGAGCAGCCAAGATGAAAGCGAAGGTCTCGCTCCACCGACTGTTTTTTCGAACGGAGCGGAGGACGAAGCCTTTGATGTCCAATCGGGGATGATATGTAGTGTTTCGCTTACCTCCGTCGCATTGCTGACCGGGGGGCTGTGATTTAAAATTGGCGATATGATATTTTCATTTTTATTTGAATAAATAGGATTCTTAGTTATTTTGACATGACGATTCTTCACAATAAAAAATCGCTCAATACCACGGGTTTTCAATAAACTAATTTCACCTTTTTTCTCCACATCATTATCAGAATCGACCTTTTCTACTAACTGTGTGTCGTTTGTTGATAGGTTTGGATCAACAGGCATCCCAGAAAACACAAATATAAATCGACTTACAACCCATATCATAGAGGTTGCGACGAGAGCTCGAAGTGATTTGTTTTGCTTCGACAAATCTAGAGCAACTGATCAGGAAAATGATGTGTAGTTTTATCCCAATTAATGGTGTTGGTTCTCAACATTTGCGCATATTGAAATACTGCCCGACGGGCCGCGAGAATGGCAATCATATTGCCGATGAAGGTCCGCGGAACCGATTTTAGCCCTTCTCGCCAATCATATTCACGCGTCACCAAGATGGCACGGATCGCCAGTCGCCAGAACAAGAGGCAGCCATTGGCAGAGAGCAAAAGCCCAATAGACGGATCGATGCCAGCCGGTCCGCTTCCCGTGAGTAATGTCGCAAGCCAAAGCAAAGTGTAGAAGAGGACGGAAGCGTAGCCAGCCGTTAGCACTAACGCCGCAAAGGGTGCTTTGCGATCACGTAACCTCATCCAATTTTCCAGCCAACCCTTGTCCCAACCCAAGCGATCCCAACCTGCGAGCGCTATCCCAATTGTCCAGCGCGTCTTCTGGCGCACGGCTGTTTCAATCGTCGACGGAAAATAGGCACGTACGGCAACTATCGGGCCGCCGGACCGCTCACATATCCGTATGAGAGCAGTTCTGCCGCCGAGTTCGCGCGTTCGTAACCCCAATTCATAGTCTTCGGTAAGACTAGATGCGTCGAAGGGTAGCGCATTGTTCAATTCGGCAATGCGATCAAGCGTAAGTCGCGAAATGGCGCATCCAACACCTGCAGCCGGCACTGCAGCTCCGATCGCCTCGCGAACAACCAACGCTTTTGCGTGCGCTTCAGCGAACTCGTCACAATAATGCCCGCTAACCCAAGGTGCTGCGCTGTCAATCAGCGGGTGGACGGGCAATTGCACGAGATCGAAGATTTCTATCATCCGATCAAAGATGGCCGGTTCCGCTGGATGAACGATATCTTCAGCATCGTGTAGAACAATTGCCTTGAATCGCATGCTATGCTTGACTTCGTAATCCAGCATTGAGTGCCAAATAGTGTTGAGGCAATCGGCTTTGGTTGTAGGTCCGTCATGTTTGTTGATTGCTATGGTAAGCCGCTGCGACTGAGGAACAGCTAGCGTAACAAGCGTTTTTGGGTCGTTCGGATAGCAGCCAACAAACATATGAACGTGTTGGTCCGCAAACATAGCCAGAGCATGTTTGACCATCGCGCCAATTACCGGTCCTTCATCCCATGCGGGCACAAACACCGCCAAATTACCCGGCGCTTCTGGACAACCCAGAGTCTGGACGGTTGCTCGCTCAAATCGTGTGAAAATTGTCAAACGGCGCCAAGTAATCCGAATGAGCCAGATCATGTCGACAATGAGCTCGTCAATCCCTCCAATCAGGAAGCCAATGGCGGCAAAAAGTGTGATTTCATGCAACATGAATTTACCGATTTCATGCAACACAGACACGACCGTCATGTTGCTACGGCTTTCCAAATGACCGATTCATTATCGCGCGACTTCGCGCGACAATTAGTGATTTTCGGCGGGGGTCATTTTCACTCGCCGATAAATCAAGTGGTCCTGGACGATCCCAATCCCCTTCT
This sequence comes from Sphingomonadaceae bacterium, assembly GCA_046153565.1. GTDB lineage: Bacteria > Pseudomonadota > Alphaproteobacteria > Sphingomonadales > Sphingomonadaceae > Aquisediminimonas. The sequence continues at coordinate 69,610 of JBJXDU010000015.1, read as the reverse complement.
GGGCGAATGAGAACTAGTGGGTCGACATTGTGGTCAATCGCCGTTTCACTCGGAGGCAGTTCAAGAATGATTTCACGGTACATCACGTTTGCAAATGAGAATGGTGGTCGATCTTCCCGCACTTTGCAGCCAAATGAACCCCAGAACCGGACTAAGTCGCTTCTGCTATGGCCAACGATCCGACGGTAGCCCTTATCCTGGCAAAATTTTATAGCAGCTTTTGCAAGATCATAGGCTAGGCGACTATTCCGATATTCGTAACGGACGGCTAATCTCTCAATCTTTGCGAAATCAGCAAAGAAACGAATGCGAATGCAGCCAGCAGGATCTCCATCAATTGTTCCAAGAAAATGAGTCGCACTAAAATCGTTTCCATCGAATTCTTCAGAAAAGAAACAAAATTGTTCAGCAAGATAAGTAGCTGACCGAACCGCAAAGACTTTGACAATGTCCTCGACCGTGCGGGCGATATGGGTGGCGCGGACAGGACGTTTTGGTTGTGGCACGTCGCTGCGCGGAAACGCAACCATGAGGCCTGGCTTGCAGTCTGGGTAAAACTCCTGCGCTGGCATGAAACCCATCCCATCACTTAATCGACGAGACGTTTCGTTGATTGAGTGCGAAAATACGGGGCAGCAGTCATCGGTTAGGCTATCAAACAGATTGGCGACCATCCCCATTGAGCGGCCAAATGTGCTTGGCAGGTGAACAAGCCAGATATAAATTGCTTTTGGTTCTTCATCAGCGCCGACAATCCATTCGGGCAAGGGGGCGCGGCCATCAAAACGGCCCGTTACAAGCATTCTTATTCCAGTTTCATTGACTGGAAGGTACGCAAAGAAGCCATCAGGTTGGCGTTGATCGTGCTTTGGCGCGGAAACACGTATAAGATTTGGATTCTTCTTTAGAAGCGATTGGATAACCTCATTCGGCGCTAACTCAAGGGTTTGACGAGCACGAATTAGGAGCTTTTCAATTGTAGACCAATCTGCAATCTGAAAATTCTGCTCAGTTCGACGACCGCGGCTGACACAGCGCGCAACCTTTTGTGAAAAGCCGATCTTCAAGAAGCCTTTGCTGCCGCCGAAATTATGATCATGTTCCATTGTGACACCCCTATTTTTTTGTTAACCACGCGGAATGGTAGAGTTTCACGCTGTCTTACACGGCCGAAGGAAGCTTCGGATGATCCAAAAATCTGAACAGGGTGTTCAGCGACGTGAACACCTCTCTGTGATGGAGCGCGTACGTAGCTTGGATTGGGACGATCTCGATCTATTGTGCTATATCGCTAAGGCCACCAGCCTTCGCCAAGCCGCGCGGACGTCCCAAGTTTCGGTGAACACCATCCGAACTCACCTCAACCGTTTAGAGGCACTACTCGGTGTAGCGATATTTGACAGAAGTCATGAAGGTGTATCCCTAAATAATGAAGGTCAACAAGTTTTTGATATTGCACGTGAAAGGCAATTCCTGAAATTGAATGAATATTCTCAGGAAAATTTTGAATTTAGGAAAAATTCAAAAGAAATTTCTATTTGTTGTTCAGAAGGGGTCGCGGAATTTTGGTTAATGTCAATGCTGCCGGAATTAAAAAAATCACTGGATGATCAGGTGATCTCGTTTCAAAGCGAGACCGATCAAAATAAGATACACTCAAATCGATATGATTTATGTATTGGATTCGAACGTCCAAGCGATCCTGATGCGATGGTAACAAAATTGGCGACAGTTCATTTTATGTTGTTTGCCTCTCCAGAATATTTAAAGAAATATGGGCATCCAAAGTCATTTGATGATCTATCGGGTCATTCGTATGTAGCCCATGTTGCTCCTGGTATCGCGTCAGATACGCTTAATCTTTTTGTTGGTTTATCGACTGCGTCAAAGCTACTTTCACTTCGCGTAAATACAAGCGTGTCGCTTTATCACGCGGTCGCAAACGGAAGTGCCATCGCTGCCTTGCCCACATTCGCTTCGACTATGAGTCGTCATGTAGTTCCACTGAATTTACCTCTCCGTTTGAAGTTTGAACTTTGGCTGTCATTTCGTAAAAACGCTAGAGGATATTCTCCAGTGCGCTTGTCAATTGATTGGTTGAGGCAGTGTTTTAATAGTAAAAACTATCCATGGTTTGCGGATAATTTTATTCATCCAGAGGAATTTGGTAATATTATTATAAATAACAACGAATTTGACTATATGAGTCAAAATTATAAATAAGGTGTATATCTATAAATTTGATTTGATATTTTCGTAAAATTAACATGCAATAACATTTTAATTTGAAAATCAATTTAATCAAGATTCTTTATTTGCTCAGACAGGATTGAAAAAATCTGATCAATCTGGTCTGTTTCAATGATGAGTGGAGGAGACAGTGCAATCGTATCGCCGGTGGCTCGCACCAACAGGCCGGCATCAAAACAACGGTGAAACAATTCATTGGCACGCGCGGTCGGAGCATCTTTGCGGGGTTGAAGTTCTACCGCGCCGACTAGCCCGAAGTTTCGACAGTCAATAACATGAGGCAGATTGCGAAGGCATTGAATCGCTTGACCCCAATATACTTCAATATCGCGGGATCGAGCAAACAGCGCCTCTGATCGGTAAAGCTCAAGCGTGGCGAGGCCTGCTGCTGCGGCCAGAGGGTGACCGGAATAAGTATATCCGTGAAACAACTCAATGCCGGTGGCAGTCGCGTTGACGATTGTATCGTGGATCAGGCGGCTAGTGGCAATTGCGCCCATTGGTACAGCAGCGTTCGTCAATCCCTTGGCTAGCGTAATCATATCAGGGGTGACGCCAAAGCGTTCCGCCGCCGTTGCGCAGCCGATACGACCAAAGCCCGTGATAACTTCATCAAATATCAACAAAATGCCGTAGTTCGAGCAGATTTCGCGCAGTCGCTCTAGATAACCAATTGGCGGAATCAAAACGCCCGTCGAACCTGCAATTGGCTCAACAATGACGGCCGCAATTGTTTCTGCGCCGTGGAGTGCGACATTTCGTTCTAAATCTTCAGCGCGCTCAACGCCAAAATGTGGTTGTCCGCTTGCAAACGCGTTGCGGCTAAGGTCATGCGTATGGCTAATGTGGTCAACGCCGGGGAGCAGAGCGCCAAATGCGCGCCGATTGTTGACCAAGCCGCCAACCGAGATGCCACCAAATCCCGTGCCATGATAGCCGCGTTCACGTCCGATCAAGCGCGTTCTGCCCTGCTCGCCATTGGCACGGTGATAAGCAAGTGCAATTTTGAGCGCAGAATCGACGGACTCCGACCCACTATTGCTAAAAAATATCCGATCAAGGCCGCTTGGCATCAGTCGCGCCAACTCCGTCGCTAATTGAAATGCGAGGGGATGACCCAATTGGAAAGTCGGCCCAAAGTCCATGGTCGACGCCGCCTGTTTGATAGCTTCAACAATTGGCGGTCGACAATGGCCAGCATTGACGCACCATAGACCCGCTGTTCCATCAAGGATCTGACGCCCATCTGCACTTTGATAATGCATATCCTTTGCTGAAACGAGCAATCGAGGGGTCTGTTTGAATGCCTTGTTGGCTGTGAAGGGCATCCAAAAGGCTGCTAGCGGATCATTTTCAATCATTGGTGGCGCATGCCCCGAAGGTGTCGCTTGGTCAATGGTTTTGCATCAAAGAGTGCGTAGCCCTTGGCATTGGTTCGGTTTCAAGCCACACTGCATCGCATGCGGCCTGAAATCAGAGGATACGCGCAAGCGTAAAGATATTATGTCAATAAAATTGGCTGCTTGGATTAATGAACACGGCGTGGGTGAAGTTGAGTGCATCATCCCCGATATGAATGGCGTACAGCGTGGCAAGGTTTTGCCAGCTAATAAGTTTTTGGCGTCTGTCAAAGATGGAACGCTGCGAATTCCTGGCAGTGTATTTTCGGTCACGATTAATGGCGAATATCCTGAAGACGTCAATCATATTGTCCCAGATTTTGATCCTGATTTGGTTATGATCCCCGATGCTGAGACGATTCGAGAAGCGCCCGGTTTTAAAACGCCCACTGCTTATGTGATCGCTGACGCCTACGACCGTCACGGTGAACCTGTTGCCATAGCGCCCCGGATGATTCTGAAGCGCGTGCTTGCCCTGTATGAGGCAAAAGGATGGCGACCGGTCGTTGCCCCTGAGGTCGAATTCTACTTAGTCTCGCAAAATATCGATCCTGATATTCCACTAGTTCCGCCGTCTGGACGATCCGGTCGACCAGAAACGGCAAGCCAGCCTTATGGCCTCGAAGCGCTCAACGAATTTGAGGATATCATCGAACACATCTACGACAATTGTGAGAAAGCAGGCCTCAACATTGACACTATGATCCATGAAGCCGGGGCAGCGCAGCTGGAAGTCAACTTCATTCATGGCGATCCACTGCGCCTTGCGGATGAAGTCTTGCTGTTCAAGCGCATCGTCCGACAAGTGGCTTTAGAACATGGGGTTTACGGGACGTTCTTGGCTAAACCGATGAGCGATCAACCCGGTAGCTCGATGCATCTTCATCAATCGCTTCTGGATGTGGCGACGGGCAAGAATCTGTTTAGCACAAGCAATGGCAAAGACAGTGTCTTGTTCAGGAACTATATCGCAGGCTTGGTCCGACTATTGCCACAAATCGCGCCTATGTTCGCACCAAACGTCAACTCATTTAGACGAATGCGTCCGGATACCGCCGCGCCGATCAATGTTCAGTGGGGATATGATAACCGATCATGTGGTCTTCGTATTCCAATGTCTGATTCCAAAAACCGGCGGATTGAAAACCGGTTACCTGGTGCTGATGCCAATCCCTATCTTTCGTTCGCTGCATCGTTGATATGCGGATATATTGGAATGGTCGACCGAATGGTGCCGCCCAAAATGATGGAAGGTAATGCCTATAATCGGGCGCGTACTTTGCCGCGCACGCTTGATGTTGCACTTGATCGTTTCAGCCATTGTCGCCCGGTTAAGGCACTGCTTGGAGAGGAATTTTTTGAGATTTTTCGGGCGATCAAGGATTGTGAACTTTTCAATTATCAATCGGTGATCAGTTCGTGGGAGCGCGAGCATTTGTTGCTCCGTGTTTGACGTTTGCCTGACCGGTTGAACCAAAGCTATTATGCCGCCACCAAGGCAACCTTTGTTGCCACGCCGACCGCGCATTGGACAGATGACGTCGATGTGGTTGTCGTGGGTGGCGGCTTTACCGGGCTATCCGCAGCACTTGCCTGTGCCGAAAAGGGTTTTTCGGTAACACTGCTTGAGGCCGAATCGATCGGCTTCGGGGCGTCGGGGCGCAATGGCGGACAGCTAATCCCGGGGCTTCGGTGGGCCATGAGCGACATTGTAAAGACCTTCGGCGAAATGCGAGGTAAAGCCATCTTCGAATTGGCAATGAGCGCTCGTGATCGGGTTTGGGACCGCGTTGCCCGGCATGATATCGATTGCGACCTGAAATCGGGGCATCTCGAAGCAGCCTATAAAGCGTCTCACTTTGCTGATATACAGGAGGAAGCGTCATTTCTTGAATCTCATTTTGGCTATAAGACGCAAGTGATCAATGCTCCAGAATTGGGCCAGCACGTAAGGGGTAGCGGTTATTGTGGTGGCGTCTATGATCCGCTGGGCGGTCATTTTCATCCCCTCAACTATGCTGTCGGACTTGCAAGCGCTGCACAGCAAGCGGGAGTGGCAATCATTGAAAATGCCCGCGTTGCCTCACTTTCTGATGGCAGGCGAGTCGAAATTTGTGTCAACGGTAGCATCATTTCTGCCAGGTTTGTGATCATGGCTACCGACAGCTGGACAAATTCCATCGCTCCAGCACTTGGCGCTTACACAGTTCCAATCATGAACTATAATATTGCGACGGCACCGCTGACGAATGCGGACACATTGTTGCCAAGCGACGCAGCCGTTGCTGACAGCCGGTTTGTTCTCAACTACTTTCGTCTATCGGCGGATAAAAGGCTGATCTTCGGCGGCGGTGAGAGGTACACCACGCGCGCGCCGCGCGATATTCGACGCTTTGTCCGAAGGCATATCGTCGATGTCTTTCCCTCATTAACATCTACGCCCATCGAGTTTGCGTGGGGCGGGGCAGTGAGCGTGACGATGAACCGGCTCCCGCATTTTGGGCGGATTGGTAACTGCTATTTCGCCCACGGATTTTCGGGGCATGGTGCCTTGCTGACGACACTTGCAGGTGAACTGATTGCCGAGGCGCTGAGCGGGACTGCTGAGCGGTTTGACGTTTTCGCAGCATTGCCGCATCGCAAGTTCCCAGGGGGGACCTGGCTACAACAGCCAATCGCAACTCTCGGCTTGCTTTGGTATGCACTGCGGGATCGGCTCTAGTGATTAAGGATAGACAGAATGACGGCATCGCATAAGTTAGGGACGTTAGCTGAGGCCCAATCCTTTTTTGCGGCAAATCCCGATATCGATTCGGTTGACCTGATTTTTACGAACATGTGCGGCGTTCCGCGCGGGAAGCGTCTCCGTCGGCATGAGGTTTTGGCGGTTTATGAAAACGGGCGGTTTCTCCCTCGCTCCGTCGTTGTAGTAGATATTACAGGTCGTGACACCGAGGAAACCGGTCTTTTATGGGAAGCCGGCGATTGTGATAGCCTTGTCCGTCCAGTGCCGGGAACACTGGTACGCGCTCCGTGGGCGGATGGAGGTGCCGCGCAATTCCTGACCAGTTTTTACAACCTTGATGGAACCGCCGACGTGCTTGATCCGCGCCACGTGCTTGGTGGCGTGCTTGATCGTTTCGCTGCGCTAGGGCTGACGCCGGTAGTTGCAGTCGAGCTGGAATTCTATCTGCTTGATGCAAAGCGCGGCAAGGACGGAAGGCCAAAACCGGCGCGTGTGCCGGTTAACGGCGAGACGCCTTCCGATATCCAAGTTTATGGCATGCAAGAACTTGAGGATTTCCGCGAATTTTTCAACGATCTTTACGCCGGTGCTGATGTTCAAGGCCTACCGCTGGAATCGGCCATTTCGGAATATGCCGCAGGGCAATTTGAATTAACTCTCCGTCACAAGCCAGATGCATTGGCGGCTTGCGATGATGCAATCATGTATAAGCGGCTCCTAAAGGCGCTCGCTCAAACGCATGGCATGGAAGCGACTCTTATGCCGAAACCCTTTGCCGATAGCGCGGGCAGTGGCATGCATTTGCATATCTCGTTGCAAGACCTGAATGGCAACAATGTATTCGCTAGCGAATCACCTGAAGGCACCGCTCTTTTGACGCACTCAATAGCAGGCATGCAGTCGCTTTTAGCCGACAGCTTTGCCATCTTCGCGCCAAATGCAAACAGTTACCGACGATTCAAGGCAAACAGTTACGCCCCGGTCGCGCCGACATGGGGTGTGAATAATCGAACGGTTTCATTTCGCATCCCTGCCGGATTAGCCGCAAGTCGTCATGTCGAACACCGCGCATCGGGGGCCGATGCCAATCCCTATTTGGCTATGGCTGCGGTCCTTGCCGCGATGCATCATGGTATTGTCGGCAAGCTAAATCCAGGGCCTGCAACGACAGGAAACGGTTATGCTGCGCCAAAAGGGCAGGGCGCGCCGATGCCCAATAATTGGTTCAGTGCAGTCGACCGATTTGAGGGATCTGAGCTGATGAGAGACTATCTCGGGGCGCATTTTGTCGACATGTACACGATCGTCAAACGCACCGAGCAAGAGCGGTTTTTTGGCTCCATTCCTGATATTGACTATGATTGGTATCTGCGTTCGTCATAAAATTGTAAGCGTTTAACAGAAACCTCTTTTCTCGACGGAAAAAGACGTTCAGCATGCCCATCCTAAACACCAGGAGCTTGCACATGCCAACGAAAATCGATCTCCAGTCAATTCTGTCCGGACGGCGATCCTTGCTCAAGGGGATGGGAGCAGCCGCGATTGGCATCACGCTTAACGGTGCGCTTGGCGGATGCGGCGAGCAGACCAAGCCAACCATTACCGGTGGTGGTAGCGAAGAGCCGAAACTCAATTTCTACAACTGGGACACGTACATCGGCGAGACCACGTTGGCCGACTTTAAGGCCGCCAGCGGCGTCGCGGTGAATATGAGCCTTTTTGCCACTAATGACGAACTGTTCGCCAAGCTTCGCGGTGGGAATCCCGGCTTCGATGTGATTGTGCCGTCGAATGATTTTGTTGAGCGGCTCGCTCTATCAGATTTGATTGTGCCACTTGATCATACGTTAATCCCTAACCTCAAGAACGCGGCTCCGGAATTTCAGGATGTCGCGTTCGATCCCAAGCGCAGATATTCGATGCCTTATACATGGCTTGTGCTTGGCATTGGCTATCGCAAATCGAAGGTCGATGGCGTCCCGGACAGTTGGAAATACCTGCTAGACTCTGACAAATATAAGGGACGGATAGCTCTGCTGGCGGAAGCTGGCGACTTATTCCGTCTTTCAGCCAAATATCTCGGAAAATCCGTGAACGCCGTCACCCCAGAAATGATAAAAACAATCGAAGCTATGCTGACAAAGCAAAAGGCCAACGTGAAGGCGTTTCATGATGACAATGGTCAAGACATTTTGGCGTCGGGTGAAGTTGACCTGGTGCTAGAATATAATGGCGATATTGCGCAGGTTATGGCCGAGGATGATGATCTCGCCTTCGTTATTCCAAAGGAGGGTAGTCAGCTTAACGCAGATAATCTGTGTATTCCCAAAGGGGCCAAGCATCCCGGCAACGCGCATGCATTTATCAACTATCTGCTTGATGCCCAAATTGGAAAAAAGATCACCGAAACCATTTTGTATCCAACCCCGAACGCTGCTGCAAAAGCACTGATGCCTGACGCCTATAAGGCCAATCCAGTCATATTTCCACCATCAGATATCCTAAGTAAATGCGAATACGCAGCTTATAATAAGGATATTCAACCCTTATACGAAGAAGCTTTTACGCGCATCCGCGCGGCCTGAAACTGATCGGATATAGCGACCATGGAGGATTGGAAGCGTCAACGCGGATTATTCGCCAGTGTTGCCACGGTGCCGATTGGCTGGCTGCTGATATTCTTCCTCGTTCCGCTTTCGATTGTGTGGGCATATTCCTTTGGTCGTAACGCTGGCCTGACTGAAATAGATATATCGGGAACGTTCGGAAACTATGCACGGGCAATTGAGCCGCTCTATCTCGAGATATTCGCCAAATCAGTTGCCGTGGCCGCACTGACAACGTTGATTTGTCTGATCGTTGCCTTTCCGGTTGCGTTAGCCATAACATTTGCGCGGCCAGCGTCGCGGCCTTGGATGCTGCTGTTGATCATGCTACCTTTTTGGACGAATTTGCTCATCCGCACTTACGCGCTGATCGCAGTGTTGCGTACTGAAGGTTATGCAAATCACACGCTTGAATGGTTGTGGGGAAGCGCAAGTTGGGTGAAGGCAATGCTTGGCTTTGCTCCGTTAAGCAGTTTTGAGCCGGTCCCGCTGCTTTACAATAATTTCGCGGTGATTCTCGGGCTTGTTTATGTCCATCTGCCTTTCATGGTGTTGCCACTTTACGCGGCGCTAGATCGGCTTGATCGGTCGCTGATTGAGGCAAGTCTGGATCTGGGAGCAGGACATCTGCGCACGATGCTGAAGATTGTGGTTCCCTTGGCCGCGCCGGGTATCATTTCAGGCGTGATCATTACTTTTGTGCCGGCACTGGGAGCCTATCTGACCCCTGATTTGCTTGGCGGCACCGACAGTCAAATGATTGCGAATGTAATCGAGCGTCAATTCAAGCGCGCGAACGACTGGCCGTTTGGTGCTGCGCTCTCTTTCATGCTGATGTATGCAACCTTCATCCTGATCGCGCTTCAATCGCTGCGCAGCCGAAGTGCGAAGGCACCGACATGATCCGGTTCAGACGCGCCCTTGCGCCGCTTGATTACACGCGCCGCCTTTGGATGCGCGGGTGGATGGTTGCGGTGGTCTTTTTCCTTTACGCGCCTCTGATTGCCTTAATCATCTTCAGTTTCAACGACAGCAAGCGGAACATCGTGTGGCGCGGCTTTACGTTCAAATATTATGACAAGCTGCTTCACAATGAGTCGCTCATGACTGCGCTGGGCAATTCTTTGATGATCGCCTTCTTGTGTACCATCGCCAGCGTTGTGCTCGGAGGATTGTCGGCTGTCATGTTATGGCGATTCCGCTTTCCCGCCAAAGCGTTAGTGGAAGGTGCAATGGGGCTGCCAATTGTTGTGCCTGAAATTTGCATGGGCGTTGCCATGTTAGTGTTCTTTGCAAAGATTGGTTGGCCGACAGACTTGCCATGGCCGCTAAGCCTAGGCGCCATTACGATTGCACACATTACCTTCAGTTTTCCTTTCGTGACAATGGTCGTCCGGTCACGCCTTGCCTCGTTCAATCGCGAAGAAGAAGAAGCGGCCAAGGATTTGGGCGCAAACGAATGGCAGGCCTTCCGAGATGTGTTGCTGCCGCATATGAGCCCTGGCTTGATTGCTGGCGCTTTGCTTGCTTTCACGCTTTCACTCGACGATTTTGTCATCACCTTTTTTACGTCTGGCCCGAACACCATAACGTTCCCGGTCAAAATCTATTCAATGGTCCGCTTCTCGGTAACTCCGGAGGTAAATGCAGCATCAGCATTGTTGATTTTGTTGACCGTTGTCTTGACGACAATTGCACTAAAACTTCAGGGGCGCGCCGCGCTTGCAACCGCTGCATAGGGATATTCTGCGTGGCCGACCAACCGATCATTCAAATTCGCGGAGTCACCAAGCGATTTGGGAGCGTTGCTGCCGTCGATAATGTGTCGCTTGACATCATGGCTGGCGAATTTTTTGTGCTGCTTGGGCCTTCTGGCTGCGGAAAGACAACTTTGTTACGCATGATTGCGGGCTTTGAGTTGCCCACAGAAGGGCAAATTTTGATCGACGGCCAAGACATGGCTAACGTGCCGCCAAACAAGCGACCTGTGAATATGGTGTTCCAATCCTATGCGGTTTTTCCGCACATGAGCGTTGCCGACAATGTCGGATATGGCCTTAGAATAAGCGGTGTGCCCAAAGCAGACATCAAAGCGCGTGTTGAGGAATCGCTCGATCTAGTCAAGCTTGATGGCTTCGCCGCGCGTATGCCTGATCAACTGTCCGGCGGGCAGCGGCAGCGTGTGGCGCTGGCGCGATCATTGATAATGCGGCCCAAAGTGCTGCTTCTCGATGAACCGCTTTCGGCATTGGATGCGAAACTCCGGGCCGCGATGCAGTTTGAACTCGCCGACTTGCAGGATCGGGTTGGGATTACGTTTGTTACGGTAACGCATGATCAAGACGAAGCGCTTTCAATGGCCGGGCGTATCGCTGTTGTGAACAAGGGGCAGGTTGCGCAGTTGGCCACGCCATCGGACCTTTACGAATACCCCGCCAATCGCTTCGTTGCCGACTTTATTGGATCGGTGAATATCTTCGAAGGTCGACTGACCGTGGATGAACCCGAACGAGCAGTAGTTGATTGCCCGGAAATTGGACCGATTTTCCTAAATCACGGCGTGACTGGGCCGCATGAGGCTACCGTCTGGGTGGCGATCCGCCCCGAGAAGATATCAATGTGCGCTGAGGCTGAAATGGCGGCGTACGGCGATGCGCCTCCGGGGCACAATGTTGCCAAAGGCCAAATTCGTGGCATGTCTTATCTTGGTGATTGCACCCTTTTTGAAGTGCAATTGACCAGCGGACGCATGATCAGAGTTTCGCGTCCTAACCTCTCTCGCTTCGATCAGAACGAATTTACGTGGGACGATCATGTTTCGTTGCAATGGCACCCGACGAGCCCCATTGTCCTCCTCGCTTAATCGGATTTCTTTGATCGATTTGCAAAAATAAGCGCCGCCGCCACCGCCGCCGAACCGATTCCGACACCAGCGGCGGCTTTCCAGCCCGAAGGCAATATGGCTTTGCGCTGCCGCTGATCTTTCAAGCGCCGCGCCTCGCGCATAGCATCATTTTCGGGCGGCGTGCTATCTTCGGGCGTCACAATAGCGCGCAGTTGTGGCTCTGCTTCGTCAAGCGCCGCGCGAATGATACTTATCATAGCATCGATCTCATCATGCGAGATGATTAGCGGCGGGCAGAGCACGATTGTGTCACGAATGCCGCGCACCATCAAACCGTTGGCTATGCAGATGTCACGAACAATCGGTCCTGCGGTCCCTTCTTTGCCGCCAAAGCGCGCGCCGTTTGTCTTGTCAGCGACGATTTCAATACCGCCGATTAAACCGAGCGAACGTGCTTCGCCGACCAAGGGATGATCAGCAATCGTCTTCAGCGCTGCCGCCAGATACGGCCCGACATCGTCTCGTACGCGATTGACCAAGCTTTCACGTTCAATAATCTCGATATTACGAAGCGCCACTGCGGATGCAACTGGATGGCCCGAATATGTATATCCGTGATTGAAGTCGCCGCCCGTTTTGAGCACCGTGACAATCTCGGCGCTTACGGCAACGGCCGAAATTGGCATATATCCCGATGACAGACCCTTCGCCATCGCGATCATGTCGGGCGAGAAACCAAGACTTTGATGGCCAAACCAAGACCCGGTCCGACCAAATCCGCAAATCACTTCATCGGCGACAAGCAGAATGCCATACTTGCGAGCAATCCGCTCTACTTCGGGCCAATAGGTCGAGGGCGGAATGATGACACCGCCTGCCCCTTGCACTGGCTCACCAATGAAAGCGGCAACATTTTCGGGTCCAACTTCAAGGATTTTCGCTTCGATTTCCGCAGCTGCTTTGATCCCGAATGCTTCAGGCGTCATGTCGCGGCCATGGTTGTGCCAATAGGGTTGCGCGACATGTACGACGCCAGGGATCGGCAGATTCCCCTGTTCATGCATGTATGTCATCCCGCCCAGGCTGACGCCAGCGACGGTCGATCCATGATAGGCGTTGTGTCGCGAGATGAAGATGGTGCGCTTCGGTTCGCCTTTGGTCTTCCAATAGTGGCGCACCATCCGAAACACGGTATCGTTCGCCTCAGAGCCCGAGCTATTGAAAAAAACATGCGGCAACCGACCATCGGTGAGCGACGAAATCTTTTCGGCGAGCATCACGGCCGGTGGTGTCACCGTTTTGAAAAAAGTGTTGTAAAAGGGCAATTCTCGCATTTGCTCCGCAGCGACGTCGGCAAGTTCGTCTCGCCCATAGCCGACATTGACGCACCATAGGCCTGCCATGCCGTCGAGTATCTTGTTGCCCTCGCCATCATAAATGTAACACCCATCAGCACTTGTGATGATGCGGCTGCCACCCAGATCTTCAATCAGTTGATAATCTTGCTGCGCAGGCAAATGGTGCGCTACGTCAAGGCGTTTTAGTTCTGCGACATCATAATTTTTTATCACGCGAGTCATGGCAAATTTTCCGTTTCAAATCAGCTTGTTCGCATTGTGGCACGAAGTGTATCACCAAGCAATTTGAAGAATGTTTGGCTGTCATCATCCTTGTCGGTGTTCCACTCCGGATGCCATTGAACGGCCAAAACCGGGGTATTGTCAATTGTCGCTGATATAGCTTCGGGAAGACCATCCGGCGCAATCGCCTCAACGCTGAGCAATGGTGACAGCTTCCCGATACCTTGGAAGTGAACCGAATTGACGACCAAGTCTCGCTTGGCATAGGCCGTTGCCAGCACTCCGCCTTCACTCAGGGAAACTGGGTGTTTATGGTCAAACATGCCACCAAAATCAATATGATCGGGTGCATGATGGCTGATAAGCCCCGCGTCGACACTGGTATCGCGGCGCAACGTTCCACCCAACGCAACGTTGATCTCTTGTAAACCGCGGCAAATGCCAAAGAGTGGCGTCCGCATCTTTAACGCCGCTTTGATCAGTCCTAATGCCATAGCATCGCGCGATGGATCAAATGGCCCATCACCGTCATCTTCGCCATAATGTCGCGCGCCGACATTTGATGGGCTGCCCGTCAACAAGATACCATCAACGCGCGCAATAATCTCTTCGGGCTGCATCAATTCGGGAGTGGCAGGGATCAATAATGCCGCAACGTCAGCATAACGCATTGCAGCGCGAACATAGCGATCCATGACGGCTTGCGCAGCCTCGGTCCCTACGACCCGGTTACAGCACATAATGCCTAGGACGGGGCGCATAGCCATCCAGACCCTCTCTATTATCTAAGCCGCGCGGCGATCGGCTATTTCCTGATTGAGCATTTCGGCCAGCATGAATGCAAGTTCGAGCGATTGACCGGCATTGAGGCGGGGATCGCAATGTGTGTGGTAACGATCAGCCAAATTCTGCTCGCTAACGTCCATCGCTCCGCCCGTACATTCGGTAACATTTTGCCCGGTCATCTCAACGTGGATGCCGCCGCCGTAACTGCCCTCGGCACGGTGAACCGCAAAGAAGCCGCGTACTTCGCCGAGGATGCGCTCAAATGGCCGTGTCTTATAACCGTTGGAAGCCTTCACAACATTGCCGTGCATCGGATCGCAACTCCACACGACGGGATGCCCTTCGCGCTTCACGGCGCGAACCAGTGTCGGCAAATGCGCTTCAATTTTGTCGTAGCCATATCTCGTGATGAGCGTCATCCGTCCCGGTTTACGCTCTGGATTGAGCGTATCCAGCATCCGCAACAACGCGTCAGGCGCAAGGCTTGGGCCGCATTTCATTCCGATCGGGTTACCAATACCGCGCAAAAATTCCACATGCGCCGACCCTTCAAAGCGGGTTCTGTCACCGATCCACAGAAAGTGTGCTGACGTATCGTACCAGCCGCCGGTCAGGCTATCCTGACGAGTTAGGGCTTGTTCGTAAGGCAGTAGCAACGCCTCATGACTGGTATAGAATTGCGTTCCTTTCAGCTGGGGAACGGTGCTCGGATCGACTCCGCACGCTGCCATGAAGTCCAGCGCTTCGCCGATACGATCTGCGACGTCCTTGAAGCGCTTGGTCCACGGGCTGCGGCCCATGAAGTCATGCGTCCATGCATGCACTTGATGCAAGTTAGCATAACCACCGGTGGCAAAGGCGCGCAGCAAATTCAGCGTCGCCGCTGACTGAGAATAGGCCTTGATCATCCTCTCGGGGTCGGGCTGCCGCCCTGCCTCTTCAAACGCAATGTCGTTAATGATGTCGCCGCGGTAAGACGGCAGGGTCACACCATTAATGTCTTCGCTATCTGAAGATCTTGGTTTGGCAAATTGCCCCGCCATGCGTCCGACTTTAACCGTCGGCAGCTTGGATGCAAATGTGAGCACCACAGCCATTTGCAAGATCACACGAAATGTGTCGCGAATATTGTTCGGGTGAAATTCAGCGAATGATTCAGCGCAATCGCCACCTTGAAGCAGAAAGGCTTTGCCAGCGGCAACCTTCGCCAAGTCAGCAGTCAAATCACGAGCTTCACCCGCAAAAACCAGCGGCGGATATGTTGACAACAACGCCTCAGAAGCCGCCAGCGCTGCGGCGTTTGGATAGGTAGGGATATGCCGCGCTTCGTGACGCTGCCAGCTCGTAGGAGTCCAATTGTTAATCATAGTGTCAGCGGCTTTGACGATTTCCTGAAGCAAAGGCAAGGATCAGTCGCCGCAAATAGGCTGAATTGGCGCGAACCAGCGCTGCTGCGTTCCAACAATTCAGTGGGTACAAAGATGGAATTGCTTGGCAATTCACCCGCCAGAAACGCCAAGTTCGGCTGCAGCTTCATCTATGGCGGTAAGGCCAGGCGCATTGTTGGCGTTGGCGGCACGCGCCGAGGCAAGCGCGGCGCGTGCCTTAACGGTTTGACCCAGCTGCATCCGGCTACGCATGAGCATGATCCAGCCATTCACATTGGCAGGGTTGGTCTTTAGCTTCGCTTCGAGACCATCAACCATGCTCTGGATCATGGCGTCTTGTTGGCCTTTGGGCAATTGCGATGCGCTGCGCATTTGTGTTGGGGAGGGGCCAGGGATCGCGGCTGTCGCAACATCGGCCCCACCGGTTGAAGGAGCTAGGGTGATCGACGCCAATTTCGACGCAACCTCAATCTGCTCTTTCGCACCGACTTCGGTAATTATCTTCCGAACATCGGCTTCCCAAGGCGCTCCCGGCGGGGTGTCGCGTAGAAGTGATAGCCAATCGTTGATGGCACCGCGATGATCCCCAGCCATATCCTTCGATACAGCCAAAAAATAGCGTGATCGCGGATCCTTGGGGTCAAGAGTGACTGCCTTCTCAAATGCCGTCTTCGCGTCGGGAGTGACTTCGCCTGGGCCCGCTAGAACGCGAGCTTCACCAAGCGAAGACCAATAGTCTGGCTTGGTAGGATCAATCTGCGTTGCCCGCGCGTAGGCAGTTGCGGACTCAGCATATTTGCCCGACTCGAAAAAGGCCCAACCGAGCATTCGCCATCCGTCAGCATTTTTTGGATCGGCCTTCAGTTTTGCTTCTAAGCTGCTGATCATCGAATCAACGTCGGGTTGTGCTGCGTCTGCCGCTTCGGGCTGATTTGTCGAACCTACGGGCACTTGCTTCCAGAGCGATAGCCCAACCGCAATCACAGCGATGCAGACTGCCACAATAAGCGTAATGCGAGCGGTGCGTGAAGCGTGGTTTGGTTCACTGGGGTGATTTGATGGCATTTTGGTTCCGCTTGGGCATCGATTTTTTTGCAAATTCAGCCCTAGCGCAATTGATTCAGGATGGTAAAGTCACCCTAAGGTTCGCATAAAAATAACCAGCAGGCTCACTCAAAGAGCTGTTTTGAGTTTGTCCTTCCAAAGGGTGTGAGCCGTTGAGCGAGTTGTACCGGATAGCGATTGTAGGGTCAGGCCCGGCGGGCCTCAGTGCAGCGTCGCGCGCCGCACAATTGGGGCTTTCTCATATATTGCTGGAAAAAACTGATCACCTTTCGGATACGATTTACAAATATCAGAAGGGCAAGCATGTCATGGCGACGCCAAGTCAGCTTGTTTTGCGATCAGATATCGATTTTGCGGCAGGAAAGCGCGAGGTCGTGCTTGATACTTGGGATGAGCAGACTGCCAAAAACAATGTGGCAGTTCGAAAGAACGCCGAAGTCAAAGCGATTACAGGAACCAAGGGCGATTTTACGCTCACTCTGGTGAGCGGCGAGGCTATCCGCGCTGAAACTATCATTCTTGCCATCGGTACTCAGGGTAATCCAAACACCATGCGGTGCCCTGGTGGAGATTTGGCGCATATTCAATATACTCTCGATGATCCTGGCGAATATATCGATGAACATATCAGCGTAATTGGTGCCGGAGACGCTGGCATTGAAAATGCGCTTGGATTGGCTGCCGATCCTGAACAACGCAATATTGTAACGATCGTTAATCGTGGTGCTGACTTTGCGACCGCCAAAGATGCGAATGTGAAGGCTTTGCTAGCTGCGCGCGATGCTGGCCGGATCATTGTCAGGCCTGAAACGACGGCGTCGCTAGTTGAACCAGGATGGATCACCTACGATACGCGCGACGGGGAAATTCGTGTCCGCTGTGACCGGATCATCGCCCGTATGGGGTCAGCGCCGCCGCGCAAATTCGTTGAAGCGTGCGGTATAGAATTCACTAGCCCTGATCGCGTCGCTTATCCCATTTTGTCGCCCACCTTCGAATCGACGCAGCCTGGTATCTTCGTTATCGGGGCACTTGCCGGCTATCCGCTCATTAAACACTGCATGAATCAAGGCCATGATGTGGTTGAATTCATCAATGGCAATAAAGCGCTTAAGCCGGCCGATCAGCCAATTTTGGAAGCAAAGTTTGCCTCTCTACCGGGACGTCGGGAGGTCGACGAGTGGCTTGAATTCTTGCGCAGCAATATTGTCATTCTGAACGATCTGTCGCCGCTGCAAATGCGCGAATTCATGCTCGATTCCGAAGCGCGCGCATACCGAAGCGGTGATGTGATCTTCAACCGGAACGATCCCGGATCGTCGCTGTTTGCGATTGCCGACGGATCTGTGCTGGTTCAAATCAACGCTGATGATCCGTCGATAACTGTGCCGATTGGCAGGGGTCTTATTTTTGGCGAGGTGGGCCTTATATCCGGTCGCCGCCGCGGTGCTACCGTGCGGGCGGCGCAAGACTGTATCTGTGTCGAGGTCTCCCGCACCGCCGCGCTTAAGCTGCAGAGCGCGGTTCCCGCAGCTAAGCGCGCGATTGAGCGTATTTCAACTGAACGGCAAATGCTTCAGCTTTTTGGTTCGGGATTGGAAGCAAACGACTTGACCGAGTTGCTCGACAGTTACGAAATTCAAGTCATTAGCGCTGGGAAGCCAATCATTACCGAAGGCGATGAAGGTGATGATATCTACGTAATCCGCTCCGGTTCGGCTGTGGTTGAAAAGAAGATTGGCGGTAAAACGGTCTTCTTGTCCTACGTACCTGCGGGCTCCTACGTCGGCGAAATGGCGTTGCTTGCGGGTGGGAAACGAACGGCTTCCGTTCGGGCCGCGATCAAATGCGAAGTCATCAAATTGCAGGGGGTCGCATTCCAAAATCTGCTGGCCAAAAAGCCGCAATTGCTTGCGCGGTTGCAAGCCGACATGGGGCAGCGGCAAGACATCAATGCTTTTGTTGAGGCCAAGAAGGACAGCTTTTCGAGCATCGTCGACATGTATTCCAATGTCGCTAACTTCCTCATTGAAAACGGCATCGGCGAAGCGACCGATGTGTTGCTGATTGACGAAAATCTGTGCGTCGGTTGCGACAATTGCGAGAAGGCTTGCGCTGATAGTCATGACGGTCTCTCGCGGCTCGACCGCGAAGCCGGGCGCACCTATGCGCATTTGCATGTGCCGACGTCATGTCGTCACTGTGAACATCCGCATTGCATGGCAGATTGTCCGCCAAACGCGATACACCGCGGACCTGACGGCGAAGTGTTCATCAATGACACGTGCATCGGATGCGGGAACTGCCAGCGCAACTGCCCTTACGGTGTGATCCGTATGGATTCTGTGCCGCCGAAGAAGCCAAGCTTGTTCAGCTGGTTACTGTTCGGTGCAGGTCCAGGACCTGGTGAACCGAGCAAGAAATGGTCCTATGCCAATGCCAACCCAAAGGTAGAAAAGGCCAAAAAGGCAATCAAGTGTGACATGTGTTCGGGGATTTCAGGTGGCCCTGCCTGTGTGCGGGCATGCCCGACGGGCGCTGCCATCCGTGTTGCTCCCGAAACCTTCCTTTCGGTTTCTCGCCTTGAGCGGAGCGACACCTGATGGCGACGCAAGCGAAACAAGCTTCGGCAAAGAGGCGAATGCAAACTGATCGCGTGCGCAGTGACGGAACGCATGAAGGGTTCATGCAGCACAAAAATTTCCGCTGGCTGAAAATCGCCATCATATTGTCACTAATTGTGTTTGTATCCTATTTGTTGATTGATATTCGTCCGCGTCACAATGGCGGCAGCTGGTATGGCTATCTGCTCGGGTCAATTGGTGTTTTGCTTATCCTTTGGCTCACATTGCTGGGCGTGCGAAAACGAGCGATAACGCGCGGGGCATTCTCGCTCAAAGGGTGGACATCGGCGCATGTCTATCTTGGGCTTAGCCTGATTGTTATTGGCACGCTCCATACCGGGTTTCAGTTTAGTTTAAACGTTCATACGCTTGCTTATGCGCTGATGATGATTGTCATTGTTTCGGGCATATTTGGCGTTTCGGCCTATGCACTCATTCCGCGGGCAATGAGTGCCAACCGTGATGAAATGACGGAAAATCAGATGGTGGCGAGTCTGCGTTCGATAGATCGCCAGTTGCATGACGCCGCACAGCCGTTGTCGCAGTACAATGCTGATTTAGTAAGGTCTTCACTCGCGCAGGACCCGTTTGCGGGCGGTGTGCTAAAGCGTCTATCGGGCCGATATAGCAATTGCGCGACCAAACAGGCGCAGGTGGACATCAGGGCTCAGACGTCACATCAGCCAGATTTCGGTAGCGATCCTCTTGAAAAAATTGATGTTTTGTTGACCCGCAAAGAGGCCATGCTGCTGCGCGTTCGCAAGCATTTACGGCTGAAGGCCTGGCTGGAAATCTGGTTATATGTGCACGTACCGATAACATTTGCGCTGATTGCGGCATTGATCGCGCATGTCATCAGCGTCTTCTTCTATTGGTAGGTTGAGCATGAGCTTTATCGTTCGCCACATATCACACACGTCTGACGGACGAGAGATTATTCGGGCTACGCAACTCGACCAAAAGTCGCTCCGCATCGGACGCGACGCGAGTTGTGACGTGCACTTGGCTGACCTCGCGGTTGAATTGTTTCATGCCATTGTAACATCGGATGGACGGTGCAACATACTTGTGGAGTCAACGGCAGGGTTGCCCTTCGACTGTGATGGCCGCTCAACGAAAACCGCGAAGCTGCAGGCAGCAAATGGTGGCGAGCTTCGTTTTGGGGGGCATCGGTTAATCGTCTCCAGTGATGCCGATATGGTCATCATTACCGTCAAACGCATTGCGGCGCTGTCTGACTCGTCGACCGACAAAGACGAAACAGGAATTTTTACGCTTAAAGGTAAGTTGCTTGGGCGCCGCTCGGCGGCGTGGCTGCTCACGGTGCTGGTGCTCGGTCTTTTCCTTGCCTGGCCAATTTACACCTATTCCGCGACACAGGGTGTCAAAATCCGGCCTGCTAGTTTTCACGCTGATACAATGTGGAGCAGCGGGTCGTTAAGTCAGTCGCATAAAAGTCTCGAAAACAATTGCCAAGCATGTCATGTAAAGCAATTCGTTTCTGTGACGGATGATACCTGCCTTAGCTGTCATAAGGCCGATGCGCACGATCATGCCGATCCAAAGCGGGTGGTTCTTGCCAAAGCATCGCCCGATTTCATTGGTCGTGCGGCAGGTTTTATCCGGGCGAATCTCGGCATTGCTGAAGGGCGTTGCGTCGAATGCCATACGGAGCATGAAGGCGCTGGCAAAATGCAACCGACTGCTCAGAAATTCTGCACCGATTGCCATGCGTCGCTCAACACAAGGCTAACCGACACTAAGCTTCCCAACGCTGGCGATTTTGGAACGCAGCATCCGCAATTTCGACCTGCGGTGATTTTGGATCCAACCACTAAGGAGCCGGTCGTGCAGCGCATATCGCTCGATGCGCGACCGGCCGAGGAGTCAGGGCTCAAGTTTCCGCACGCAATTCACTTGTCAAAGACGAATGGCATCGCCCGGATGGCACAAACAATGGCACGCGAACAGGGCTTTGGTGCGTCACTAGCCTGCAAAGACTGTCATACACCGTCGGCTGATGGCACCCGTTTCCAGCCCGTATCAATGGAAAGCGATTGCCAAATGTGCCACAGTCTGGCGTTTGATCAGATTGGAGGCACGCTGCGGACGCTGCGACATGGGGAACCCGCTCAAGTCATTGCTGATGTGCGCGCTTATTATCGTTCAACAACGCCGGTTCGGCCGATCAATTTGGGGGGGATGGTCAGGCGTCGACCAGGCAATTATTCAGCTGTTCAAACAGCACAAGATTATATGATCGGTGTGCGCGCATGGCCCGGGCAAGCCGACGGCGCGGTCCGTGCGCTGTTCACAAAGGGCGGGGCCTGTTTTGATTGTCACGCTACGAACCTGACGCCAGCGGGATGGAACATCCGCAAAGTGGTTCAAACCGATCGCTATCTTATGAAGGGGTGGTTCGATCACAATGCGCACAAGGGCGAGACGTGCCAGTCCTGTCACGGCGCGGAGCGCTCGAACAAGGCATCAGATGTGCTGTTGCCTGATCTGGCGTCTTGCCGATCATGCCATGTCGGCGAGGGCGGGGCAGCGCTGCACCCGGTAAAGACGCCCGTCGAATCGAGCTGCGCGATGTGCCATGATTATCACGTCGATGACGGTGCCCCTTGGCGAACCAAGAATGAGGCTGATAAAGCAAGGGGACGCAATCGCTTTCCTGCTATGATCGCCAATGCTCCTTGATTTTGGTATGTGATATAGGTCACTGCTAGTTGGTATGGTGATGCTACCAAATCGTTGGTTGCAACAATTGGTTGGCAAAAGATGAGGGGAATTGCGGGGCCATGCTGATAGCACAAGTCACCGACATTCACCTCGGCTTTGAGCCGGATAATCCTGCTGAATTTAATCGAAAGCGTCTCGATCAAGTGATTGCGCGCCTTGCCACGATGTTGCCTCGCCCTGACCTCATGTTTGCAACGGGTGACCTGGTCGATCGCGGTGATAGCGCTTCTTACCGACGGTTGCGCAATGCCTTTGCGGCGGCACCATTTCCGGTCTGGCCATGCCTTGGCAATCATGACAATCGTCAGAATTTCATGGCATCATATCCCGAAATTGAAACCAGCGATGGCTTTGTTCAGTATGAAGTCGAAACGGACGCGCTTCGTTTTCTTGTGCTCGATACGCTTGAAGAAGGGCGTCACGGCGGTTCATTCTGCGATGTGCGCGTCGATTGGTTGCGGGGCAAACTGCTTCAAAAACCAGACCGCCCCACGGTCATCGTGATGCACCATCCGCCAGTCGAAATTGGCGTCGATTGGATGAACACTCACCCTGACGAACCTTGGGTGCAAAGATTTGCAGACGCGATTGCCGGGCACCAGCAAATCGTCTCGATTCTGTGCGGGCACTTTCACCGGCCCATATCGGTCGGATGGCGTGGTACGACAATAGCAGTCTGTCCTTCAACCGCGCCGCAGGTCGCGCTTGATTTGTCTCCAATAGATTTAGATGTTCCCGATGGGCGACCGATGATTATTGCGGATCCGCCTGCCTTTGCGCTCCACCGGTGGAATGGGCGTGAACTGGTCACCCATTTCGACAATACCGATGAACATGTCGTACTGGCGCGGTATGACGCGTCAATGCAGAATTTGGTCAGGGGGTTGCTCGGCGAACGCCCCGGTGGCGTCCCCTTTGCGTATGATCACTAACGCGTTAGCGGCGCATTGGAACGTAATCGCGCAGTGAAGGTGTGTCGATCACTTTGTAGGGAATGCCGCGCGGGGTGAGGAATAGCCGCTCCATCTCGCTACGGTTAAACGGTCGCGATCCGAGCCTGCCAAACACAGCCATCTGACCACCGGTTTCATCGACGGCGCGATCCCGATCTAGCCCCTTTGAAAGAGCGAGCGCAGGCGATTGTGTTTTTGTCCAGGCGATTAGCTCGGGCATAGGCGCCGGCGAGAAGCCATAGAAATTAGGCTGAGTCTCGGGGCTTGTCAGCTGGATTACTTTCAGTCCGTTGCGACCATCGGCAACATAAGCGAAGAGTGACGCATTGGTTGTGCCAACAATGACATCTTCAACATCATTCATTTGGCCATTGAACGTCTCGCGCTTGTAGATGAACGGAGCCGTCGGCTTGGTGATGTTGACGATCACCAGCCCGTCCTGCTTGCCAGCGATGTAGGCATAGGTGCGGGCAAGATAGATGCGCTGCGCATTTGCAATCGGCACAGTGCCCGTCGGAACCGCGACAGGGGCGGATAGCTTGGTGACGTCAAATAGCTTTAATCCTTCGGCATCAGTGACCCATAGATAACGAAATTGGATCGCACTGGCGCGGGCATCAGTCAGCTTTAGCGTTGCTGCGAGTCTGGGTTTGAGTGGGTCATCAAGGTCAACTACAACCAGCCCAACCTTTGCTGTAATATAGGCAAAATGGCCCGCCAGCGTGATATGCCGCGCGCCATCGAGCACACCGCCCTCATTCCAAGTCAAAGCGCGCTTTAGGAAATTGTTACGGAATTCTCCGTCAGCCATCGTCGTTACATCGACGAGGATCAGCCCTTCTTCGGCATCCGTTATCACTGCATAATTGTAGATCGGGTGAAATGCTTGTTCTTGATTCAGTTCGCGCATTTCGGCGGTGTTGCGCAAGGGATTGATCGGCTGATTAGTGGCAAGCGCCATGCAGGTTGCATTCTTGCTATCAACACGCGTTTTTTGCCCCAGCGGCGAGAAAGGCGCGCTGACGATTGGTTCCGAAACGCCCTTGTTGGCGATTGAGGCCACATCATAGACAGAAAATCCGCCCTTGCCCTCGGCTACGAACATATATTCGCCTCGCAACTGGAGGCATCCGACTCGGTCGCGCGTTCCTTGCACCACGTTGCGGAACAACTCGGTATGATCAGTTTCGCCTGAGAAATTTTTGTCAAACGGTTTGCCGCGAGTCCATTCCTTGAGTTCGCGACCATTTTGGTCGACATGAAGCTTATACCAATCGGGATAGGCAATCTTTTGCAGATATGAACCGATCACGGCCTGCGGCTCATCCCATTCGGTGACGCGTACCGCTTCAAACCCGCCCTCAAGACCAGTCCACGCGTTCATGCCGACGAAGTTCACAAAATTGGTGCCAACGAGGGTTAGCTGCGCCATGATCGCGTTGTTGCTATCCTCTTCGCTCAAATGACAATCGCTGCACTGTTTCGTCTCGGTTGTGCGAACGGTGTGTGGAAAATGTGGGGCAAACGCTTGGCTTGAGAAACCAATCGACGAAATTGGAGGCTGTTGGATGTAAATCCGTTCGCGATTGACGTTGGTTGATGACAGGACGAGGGCAGAGGTGGAGCGCACGGGGGCAATTATGTTGCCCTTGGTGGTTTGATGGCGGCCCAGCTGGAACATATCATCGCGCGCGACTTGCGGATTGTAGGTCGCAAAATTGCGCGTTTCTTCGCCTTCATATTTATGACCCTTGGTTTTCCAATTGGCTTCAATCGGCAAATGGCAACCACCACATGACGTCGTCCAGCTGAGGTGGCAGGTGAAGCAGGTCATGGTATCATCGCCGTGGGCGCGATCCGATTTTGCCACGCCGGGGCCCCACCCATAGCTGCCGCCGCCGCCATCCTTGCCGATTAGTTTGGCGCGCGCGGCCTTCATGTTGAAGCGCGGGTGGGTGCGATCAACCGAATCCTTGACCAAGCTAACGCGCCATTCAAGTTTGGGGTCGATAATTGAGCGCTGGATGAGGACGCGCCGACCATCATCATCGGTGAACCATTCGAACCGGCGCTGGCCATCGCCGTTTCGAATAAGCGATAGGTTCGTGCCCTGCGGTCGCGCCGCCGGGCCGGATGTTAGCAATGTCGGATATTCATCAGCGGTGCCGTGACAATCTTTGCACCCAATCTCAACCGCATTGGCAACTTCGCCGTAGATCAAGCCATTGCCATGGCCATCTTGCGAGAAGTGGCAATCGGCGCATTGAAGGCCTTTCTCGGCATGAATATCCATCAAGTGCACCGTCTTCCCGGGATTTACGCCGGGTTGAACAAATTTTTCCTCACCCTTTTTGCGCCACTTTTCAGGATCGTCGGGCGCAACAACCTTGCCCTCGGCATCAAGGAGATTGCCTTCGCGATCGCGCTTCAAGATCGCGCGGAAATTCCAACCATGACCGTGATAGTCCGCAAATTGCGTGTCTTTGAGCTGCGGATTGAGGTCATATACGTCGCGCAGAAAATCGAGATCGCTCCATTTCCCCCGAATTGCAGCAGCTTCGGGATTGCGTTCAAGCGTCTTATGCGCCTCAGCCGCCGTTGGGTATTTCTGTTCCTTTGGCCACATATGTGGCGCATCGGACTCATAGTCCCACATCGTGTAGCCAAGGTAAGAATTGAGGAATATGTTCGGCTGGTGCATGTGGCAATTCATGCACTGCGCAGTAGGGATGGCGCGCGTGAAGACATGACCGATCGGGTGGCCCTTTTCTTTCATAGGGAGCTTGTCGCCGTGGCTTTCGCCTTTGCCTCCGCCAAGCACTGCACCATGCGCAGGCGGCGCGCCGTGCTCGTCATGTTCGGGAGCTTCCAATTTATCTTTGATGGTAGGGTCGACCGTCGCCGTCTGACCATCACGCCCGTATTGCGCATATGTAAGGCTGTGGCGCGGCTCACGGTCATTGGCGTAGACAACGTGGCAGGCCGCGCAACCTGATTGGCGGTAATCGCCAGGCTGATCGTTAGTTCCCATGAACCATGTGAAGGGATCGTTAAGCCGTGTTTTGTGGATATTGAGCGCCGGAATGGCAACGCGCAGGCCCGTTGCGGGTCCGCGGCTTGATTGTTTTAGATCGGGGCGACCAGGTTCCTCAAGGCGTTGGATTGAGCCTGTCGAGTTAGGCAAACCAACCTCGGCAAATTGCGTGCTAATATTGCGCCCGCCGCGCTCAAAGACACGGAAAACGTCGCCAGGCGGGATGACATGCCAGCTTGGTAATGGATAAAGCACTGGCAATGCGCCGCGCGCTTTTTCTTCGGCGGTCACCGTCCCGACAGGATTGCCGGGCGAAACGATCTTCGCCGGTTCGCCCTTACGCGTATAGGCTTCGCCGACGACATAATTTTTGAAGGGGACGATGCCGTTGTTGTAAGAAGCGCCGCCCCACAACATAGCGCCCGATGCCATGAGCGATCGTTCGCTCGCCTCGATCACGTCAAGATGGCATTCGCCGCAGCTCTCGCGCGCTACGCGGTAATCCGATGGGTTGATAAATCTGATATATTCCGGCGCTTCTTTGTTGAGCAAAGTATAGCTTCGCTTGGGGTTAGCTGACGATGGCCAATTCCAGCTTTTGGGATAGCGCGGCAACACGTGAGCTTTGTTGCGAAGCGAGACGTAAGTCGGATCGTCAAATTTCAAAGATTTGTCGGTCAGTTGAACGGCAGCATCGCCGCCATGGCAATCTGCGCAGCCCAACACAACAGCCGGGGATTTATGCATCGTCCAGCTTTCGGAGGCTGCGTGACACGTAATGCAGCCATTGCTCTTGGCGCTGGCATCGTCTTTGCTTTGGTTTTTGGGAGCAGGCGCGCTGAACGCATATGTCCGCGCAACTGGTTTTTCGTCCTCTGATGCCGACAGTCGCATGCTGCTGGTCAGCGCAATGGCCACAAACAGCACGCCAAGCCAGCGGGGGAGGGAACGCATCGGGCGCATCAATAGCTCACTATCGCGTTGAACAGGAAAGAGAAAAAGCGTTTGTCGCGGCCAGCGCTGCTAAACAAGTCACGAAAACCCTTGCCGGGTTCGAGCGCAGCAGCCGACAAACGGAAAACCACATTCTGGATTGCCTTTGGTCGCCAAATGGCGGCAGCGGAGAGGTCCCACCCGATGGATTTATCGATGCTTCCTTCGGTGCGCAGTGCCTGAATGGTGGCCGTGTTTTCAAACCAGAGATGGTTGGCGTTGGCGGAAAGGCGCAGCGTGGGTGTCAAGTCGAAGTCAGCGCCAGCGCCTAACAGTATCGTGCCGGGATTATTGAAATTGGATTGCCCCTGATCCTTTGATGACCGCAGCGAATTCAGTATGCCATTGCGACCATTGACCGCAATGACGCGTCCGCCGCCGGCAAACGGAATTGTCTGCCGGATCCAATAGCTTGTATCTGCGCCTGCAAAGATTGGATTTTCAAAAATCGCATCAAATCCGCCTTCGACATTATTGTAAGGATCGCCGTCTCCTTTCGCATAGAGACCGGCAAGGCGAACGCGCACCCAATTGAAATCCATACTTGGCTCAACCGCAAAAAATAGGCTGCGAATTTGCGCAGGCCTGCCGGTGAATATGCTGTTACGATCCTCGCCAAGCGCGGCATATGCCGATCCCGTCAAATTAACGCGACCGATATGCCCGTCGAACGAATAGCCAAGATAAGCCACATCATAGTCGCGACCCCGCAAATTGCCGAGGAGGGCAGGGCGCACGGGAAAGCCATTGGTGTCAATCTCGACATCGTCGGCTTCGCGGTTGAAGTTAAGCGTTGCTGATATCTGGCTGGTCAATCCGACAAAGGGGAAATCCTGCCGATAGAGGTTAGCGTGGAGGACGAGATCATCGCGCGGATATTTGACCACAGAGTTCAAGCCGCTGTTGGTATCCTTTTCAAGCCGCCAAAACGCAGCCAGATTAAACTGGAAGCGGTTATTGTCGCGGTTGCCGAAGAACCGAATGCCCAGTTGCTGGTCGTTGAACAGAAAGCCCCGAAAGTCGGCTTGGAAAGGCTGAATCCCTACCCGGATTGATTCAAAGTCATAGCGATCAGACGTGTTGCGCAAGTGATAATCAACGAAAAATTCCTGTACACCAAGAAAGTGGTCAAGCCGCTCGCTGCGCCGCGAGGGCTGAACAAAAAGAACGCGCTTTTCAGGCACATCGACAAAATTGACATTGTAGGCCAGCGCAACCTTATATTCAATTTCGGGTGGTTTAAATGCGGTTGACCCTTTGAACAGCGAGGCCGACGCGATAAAGGTTTGCGAAAGAACGAGGCTACGGCTGCGGCCAAAAACATCAAGGCTGCCTGCGCGCGCGGTGGTTTGGACGCCGACCGGAATGGGGAATGTCCGGGCTTCGAAAACGCTATCGGAAACACCGCCAAGCACCAAAAACCAATCTTCTTTTTTCAGCCCTAGGAATTTTGGCGTGCGACATTTGGGCAACCCTTCTTTGACGCGTCGCTCGTCTTCCTCTTCGGTCCGAACGCACAGTGGCCGATCACCCTTATAGGTATTTTGATTGTACGGGTCGAGGAACCGTTCCTTCCGCGCCAATCCGAGCGATTCCGCGAGCCGCCACCGATCGGGCACAGGAAAATCGGGATCACCAGGAAAGGCTTCGGGCGGCGGCGGTCGCACGGCGCCGACATTATTCTGTCGAACTGGTTCTGGTAGTTTTTTGGGGTCGCCGGGTCGCCGCCTGCCGTCGATGATCGCTTCGTCAGCATCCAAACTATCGTCTGCAACCGGCGGGGGCGTGGATGCCGGGGCTTGCGGTGTCTCCGCAGATTCAATCTGTTCTGCGCTGGCTAGCATCGACATTAGCCCGGCTTCGCGCGCAGCGTTGCTCACCGAATCCCTATCCATATCGCTAGCATGCGCCGAAAGGGCGGCTAGCAAAGGAAGGAAAGGCGACATATCTGCCATTCTTAGCGACCCTGACACACATTTTGATCGGCGGTGTCGAGAAATGGCGCAAATGGACAGCCGATGTAGCGCAGCCGCACGGGTTGAGCACCTGTCACAGCGACGCTGATTTGGTCAGATCTTATAGCCGATGGCGCGTTACCGATGCCCCCGACACGAACACCTGCGTTGTGCGTGCCAAGGAAACCAATCATATCATCCTGGTCGATCCCATCACCCGAAACGCCAATCGCGCCGACAAGTTGCGAGCCGCGAAAGATGGGAACGCTGCCTGGGAACATTTGGATGCCATTTTGCAAGCGATTTTGACCAGGTGCCACATCTGGCGACGATGTGCAGCGCGCGGGCGTGTCAGCACTTGTTCCGCCGCTCAGCAAGAAATTGACGTGAGTCACAATATTGCCAACAATCAACGCTGATTGCATGCCCGTTGAAAACGGATTGAAGCCATTGATCCCACGCGAAAATGGGCCGGGG
Organism: Sphingomonadaceae bacterium; assembly: GCA_046153565.1. Lineage (GTDB taxonomy): Bacteria > Pseudomonadota > Alphaproteobacteria > Sphingomonadales > Sphingomonadaceae > Aquisediminimonas. The sequence goes on along the minus strand of JBJXDU010000015.1, from coordinate 40,163 downwards.
TTGCGCCCGAGTTCACCATCGGGGAAATAGGGACGTGAAATGAGACCAATGGCGCGGTTTGGCCAAGCCGTCTTTCCCGTGAATGCAGCGGGGTCAGCGAAGAAGGTCCGCGCATTGTTCATCATCGCGACGACGTCAGGATTTGGATTGATGAGCAATTCGCTGGCCGCATTAGCATTGGTGAAGAAAGCTGCCGTGCGCGCTTTCTGAAGGCTAACGTCGGTGCCGAATATGGGGGCATCGGGCGACCTTACGATCCCAAGCGGTGCGCCGAATGTGTCGACGACGCTGATCGACACTTGTGCTCGACTATCGAGTGGTCTGCGTATCTGCGCGCGCGCTCGGGTCATGATCGTGAAGGCTTCTTCGAGCACCGCGCGCACTTCGGCGGTCGAAAGCGGTGCCGTGTTGGCGGCACCATCTGTGCCAGCCCGAATTGGGAAGCGATTTACGCCCGCTCCATTGGTTAGGACGAAAGCATCACGATTGGAAAATTCAGCGGCTGTCGAGGCGCGGATGCCTGATGCTTCGCTGCCATAAGCCGTGCCCGCGATGATCGATGCGGTCGCATAACCGGGTACGGCAACAAGTGCCCCCTGACTGCCGTTGATTGTTGCAAATGCTGGTGCCGTGCCGCTGCTGCGCAACCCCTCGGTGGTGGCATCACTAAAGCGCAAGGTGGTGCCGTCGACACTGATCCGTTCAGCGCGAATCTCTTGAGGAGCCGCAAAGCCTTGCGCGCCACCGACGGCGATGAATTCCTCATCGTCTTGGTCAATGTCGAGAATATTGGGATCAAAGCCGTAAACGCCGTCTCCCATTATGCCGATACCGCCAACAAGAACACCATTCTTGTAAAGCGGCAACCCACCTGCGTCGGCCGCGAGACCAAGCGGTGATCGCTTGGGCCCAATCATCGCGCTGGTGCCGGTTGTACCAAAGCGCGCCGAAAAATCAGAGCACGGCAATTGGCTGAACTGCACGCCGTAAAGCGGACCACTTTCAAGGCCGCGTGTTGTGGGGGCGGGGGGGAAATGCTCCTGTACAATCTGGCTTGCCGTGCGCGTCGAAAAAGCGTTGCCGCCCGATGACAGGTAAGCGCCGGTAATCGCCTTGGCAATTGCACCAGCGACCGCAGCACCCGATAGCGTTAACCCCTGCAATTCAGTATTCGCTGCCCGCCCACCCGGCGCATCGGGAATGCGCAAACTAAGGTTCGCGCCGGTCATGGCAAAAACCCCAAGGACGTTGCCGACCCGGTCAACAACCGCAATCGTTGAGGGCAAATTACGCGCGCGCGCTTCGGCGGCGGCTTGCGCAATAATTGTCTGAACGTCGGTGACGCTGAGCGCTTCGGCAGCGGGCACTGAAAATGAAGTGGTTGGCGGCGGCGGCGGCGGCGTGACCGCGCTACTAGTGCTGGCTCCGCCGCCACCGCAACCGTTTAGTGTCAGGGCAAGCAGCGATAGACTCGCCGTAAATCGCTTGATCTGCATCACCGCAACAACCGAATGGCGCGCACCGCGCTGCCGAGTGCGCGCCGGAACTCTGATGGTCGATAATCATTTGGTTCGCGGACCGCTGCATAGGCGCTGTTAACGTCACCGCGGATTGATACGACTGAATTTGGCGCTACCTGCCCGGCATTCACGAGTGCGTTGAGCAAAGTGTCAACCGCCATCACAGATTGCACGCTTCCGGAATAATCAGTGAAGCGATCACTGATCGCGTCACTAGCGATCAGATCGATGACGGCAAAGGTCTTGCCGCGATCAAAATTTGCGGTTTGGAATGCTGTGGCCAGTGCTGTCGCTGTCGAACGCAGCCGATTGCCTGCCGCAATGGCCGCCGCTCGATCTTTGGAAAAGGCTGCGTGAAAGGCTTTGCTTTCGGCGTCAAAACGCTGGGCAAGGGCAGGGGCCGCAATGCGCGCTGCCGCCAACAGCATGATCATATTTTCATCATTATACGGGGGCATACCAAGCGAGGCAGGTCTTCCCGGATTGGGTGTAACGCTCGCGGTAAAGGCCTGATCGTCGTAAATCCGTCGGTGACAGGAATGGCAATCAAGGAAATAGAATTCAGGAAATGCGCCTTCGGTGCCCAGCCCGGGATTGGCGTAGAGTGACAATGACCGCTCAAGCGCCATCGCTTGACCAACTGCCCATACCCGCACGTTGTTGGTCTTGCCTTTGCGCGCAGCATAATCCGCATCTTCATTGTGATGTTGCTGAAGCGCCGAGAATAGGTCGAGCTCGAACGAAATGCGCGGATGGCCAGCTGCCATGATCCGGTGCGTCACAAATTGCCCGCCATCTGCCGACCCATAATGGCAATCTAGACAGACGCTCGCTTTGACCGCCGGATTGCTCAAATTGATAAGGCCCGCGCTTAAGCTTGCGGTTCGGTTCCCGGCCTTGTGAACGTCAATCCAATTGGCAGAACCGCCATGGCACGCTTCACACCCCACGCCGTCGCTTTGTTGATATTGTGGCCCGCGCAATGCAGCATTCTCGCTGTGGCAACCAAGGCACATTGGGGCCGTAGCGGCGTTGCCAATGCCAAGACGGCGCGCAATGCCCTCGCTTCGGGGTTGGCTAAGTATCGCCAGCGCCCGGCTATGCGCACCACCAGCCGACGATGCTTCTTGCCACCGCATGATTTCGTCTTGGCGAACGACGGCACCATCGGGCTGTGATCGGCCATGACAGGTTGATCCGCTGCAAGAGGCGACGCCTAAATGCTTAGCATCTTTGGGGAGTGCTGCAATCGCCGGCGCTTGGCTAGACGAGATGGCAATGAACAGCGCAGCGGCACCCAGAACGACACAAAGCGCTACAGCAATGGCAGCCTTCGCATTCGTGGCAATACGCACAATTGACGGCATCTAAGTCGCTTTCCCGTCCGCTCGGTTTCCCGAAGCGTCACTTTCACCCTTTTTCGTTGCGACCGATGTTATATTTTCTAATGGTTTTTAAGCGATTCCGGCACTTAGGCAAGCCAAGATTTGTCATGATTGCGCACCTAGGTGCGTCGCCTGATCACAAGATTGCGGATTTCGCTCATATCTTCCATCGCAAAGCGGATGCCTTCGCGACCGAGGCCTGAGTCCTTGACACCGCCGTAAGGCATATTGTCAACGCGGTAGCTTGGCACATCGTTTATGACCACGCCGCCCACTTCAAGTTTGTCCCATGCACTGAGTGCCTTGAAGAGGTCGCGCGTGAAAATTCCGGCTTGTAGCCCGAATTTGGAATCATTTACTTCGTCGAGCGCCGCCTCAAAATCACTAAATTTCGATAGAAGTGCAATTGGCCCAAATGCTTCTTCGGTGAAAGCCTTTGCCGTGCGTGGCACATTTTCGAGCAAGGTCGCATCAAGCATCGCCCCGTCGCGGTTGCCGCCGCATAGCAAAGTCGCCCCTAACGCCAGCGCCTCTTGCACCCAGCCGTCAAGCCGAGCGGCTTCTTTGACGTCGATCATCGGGCCCACAAATGTCTCGCGGTCAAAGGGGCTGCCGGTTTTGAGTGCTTTGGTTTTGGCAACGAGCATATCGCGGAATTTGTTATAAACGTCGGCGTGAATGATAATCCGCTGCACACCAATGCAGCTCTGCCCGGATTGATAGAAGGCACCGAAGATAACGCGCTCAACCGCATCATCTAAATCAGCATCGGCATCAATGATCACAGCGGCATTGCCGCCAAGTTCAAGCACTACCTTTTTCTTGCCGCAGCGTGCCTTCAAATCCCACCCAACATCGGGTGAGCCTGTGAAACTCAGCAGTTTGAGGCGATCATCAGTAGTGAACAGGTCTGCGCCGTCGCGGCTGGCCGGCAAAATCGAAAAGGCACCAGGCGGCAAATTGGTTTCAGCAAGCACCTCGCCCATGATGATCGCGCCCAGCGGCGTTCGGCTTGCCGGCTTCATCACGAACGAACAGCCGACTGCAATGGCCGGCGCTATCTTGTGAGCGGCCAGATTAAGCGGAAAATTGAACGGCGAAATGAAACTGCACGGCCCAATGGGGACACGTTTCCACATACCCTGATAACCGCGCGCCCGCGGACTGATATCAAGCGGCTGCACTTCGCCAGTAATCCGCACCGATTCTTCGGCGGCGATGCGGAATGTGTCGATCAACCGACCGACTTCGCCTTCGGCATCCTTGATTGGTTTGCCCGCCTCAACACACAGCGCGTAAGCTAGTTCATCATATCTCTCTTTGAACCGAGCGACACAGTGCATGAGCACATCTTGCCGCTCATAAGCCGCCATGTGCGCCATCGGTTCGGTCGCCCGGACGGCACCGGCAATCGCCTCGTCAATCGTCTTGGCGTCTGCAAGTGCGACCCGGAATGCGACTTCGCCGGTATATTTGTCGGTAACGGCCAAGTCGGTGTTTGGCTGTTCAGCCTTGTTATTGAGATAGAGCGGATAAATATCTTTGAGCATGCTCATAGCGCCGCACTCATCTCCTTGATCTGATGATTCAAAATCCGGTCATTATCCGAATAATCCACCGGGCAATCGATCAAGTGAACCCCCGGCGTATCTCGGCAATGAGCGAGCAATTCCCGCAAATGCGCGGCACTTTCAACCCGGTGGCCACTGGCCCCGTAGCTTTCGGCATATTTGACGAAATCAGGGTTGCCGTAGGTCAGACCCCAATCCTTGAAACCCATATTGGCTTGCTTCCATCGGATCATGCCATAGCTATTGTCGTTGAGGATCAGGACAGTGATATTTAGCCCTAAGCGAACCGCCGTCTCCATCTCTTGGCTGTTCATCATGAAGCCGCCGTCGCCACAAATCGCCATCACTTTACGATCTGGATAGACCATCGACGACATCATCGCGGAAGGCAGTCCCGCACCCATTGTCGCCAGGGCATTGTCAAGCAGCACCGTATTGGCGTGATAGGCATCGTAACCGCGGGCGAACCAGATTTTATAAACGCCGTTATCAAGACAGATTATGCCATCGTCGGGCATCGCCGCGCGTACTTCACGGACAAGGTTGGGCGGATAAATCGGGAAGCGGACGTCGCTAGCGAGGCTTTCGGTATGCATAACCTCTGCCGCGCGAGCTTTTATCATGAAATCAAAATCCCATGATGGATTTGCTGTTATGCCTTCCTTGATCTGCCAAATTGCATTGGCGATATCGCCGATCACTTCGGTTTGCGGGAAATAAACGGGATCGACTTCGGCTGTCCGCGTTGAAATATGGATCACGTGAGCGCCGCCAGGTTTCATGAAGAAGGGCGGTTTTTCGATGACGTCGTGGCCGATGTTGACGATACAATCTGATGCTTCCACCGCACTGTGAACGAAATCGCCCGACGAGAGCGCGGCACATCCGACAAAGCGCGGATGGCGCTCATCAACGACGCCTTTGCCGAGCTGCGTCGTGAGGAAGGGGATGCCGGTTTTCTCGATAAGTTCACGCAGCATCTTGCCGGTTTGCGTCCGGTTTGCGCCGGCGCCAATAACGAGAATTGGGGACTTTGCCGCCTGCAACTGCGCGACGGCAGCGGCGACAGCTTTGGGGTCAGCACTGGGGCGGCGTGCCTTGCTGCGCGGCAGCGGCAGCGAGTCGGTATGCTCGTCGGCGATGTCTTCGGGTAATTCGATATGGACGGCGCCTGGCTTTTCCTCTTCGGCCAATCGAATGGCTTCGCGAACCCGACTCGGGATATTATCAGCGCTCGCCATTTGATGCGTATATTTGGTGATTGGCCCCATCATCGCGACCACGTCGAGGATTTGGAAGCGGCCTTGCTTTGATTTCTTGATTGGCTTTTGCCCCGTAATCATCATCATCGGCATGCCGCCCAGCTGTGCATAAGCTGCTGCCGTCACGAAATTGGTGGCACCAGGCCCAAGCGTCGCCAGACATACGCCGGTCTTGCCAGTGTGACGCCCGTAAGTGGCGGCCATGAAGCCCGCCCCCTGTTCGTGGCGCGTGAGAATGAGCTTGATCTGCGTTGAGCGCGACAGCGAATCGAGAAAATCGAGATTTTCCTCACCCGGTACGCCAAAGATATATTCAACGCCTTCTTCCTCAAGGCATTGGATAAAGAGATCGGATGCTTTCATATTCATGGTCGGCTTTCCCCCATTCTATCGTGCCAAGCTGGCTAATGCATATAGTGCGACCTGAAGAGACGGCGTATCGAATTATCTCGATTCCTCCGACTAGCACTTATCCTAACGCCGGCCATCGATGGTGTCACGCTTTGTCTGCTCACTGGCGATTTTAAGCCCCGTAGAGAGGCGCTGAATCATTTTGGCTAGCTGCCTAGCTGACGCGCCAAATAGGCTCTAAAATACGCTCTAAAATCGATTTTAGAGCCTATTTGGATTTAAACCCCGCTCGTCTAATAGCCAAGCTTCAAATCAACGCGGTTATCCAACGGGTCCCCCGTCCGGTAGCGTTTCAAATTGTGAAGGAAGCGCTCGGCCGACCTGATATACATCATATTCTGCGCCCGGCCCGAAAGGTGCATCGTGATATGGGCGTTGTCGAGGCTCCACAAAGGATGGTCGGCGGGCAGAGGCTCTGGATCGGTAACGTCAAGGAACGCCGCCGCAATCGATTTGCTCTCCAAAGCTGCAACGAGCGCACTCTGATCAACGACAGTGCCGCGCGCTATGTTGATTAGCGTCGCGCTGCTTTTCATGGCGGCGAGTTCGCTAACCCCAATCATGCCCTCAGTTTCGGGCGTTGCCGGGACGGTCAAGATCACCCAATCAAATTCGCCGAGCCGCGCGCGCCACGCATCAGGGCCAAGTGTCTTGCCGTCTTCACCGGGCGAGCGGCGCACTGCGGTAACGTCGACATCGAACGCGCAAAGACGTGTTTCAACCAGTTTGCCAATGGCACCATAGCCAAGCAGCAATGCCTTGCTGCCAGCCAGTTCGATTTTGCCTGGCGAGTCGGTAAGCCATTCGCGTCGTTCTTGAGCGCGGACAACCTCGCGGTAGCCCTTGGCGACCGTTAGCATGCCCATCACCACATATTCGGCAATCGTGATCGCGTTTATGCCTGCGCCATTTGTGTAGGTCACCCCGCGCTCGCGAAGCAGATCAAGCGGCATGCCGTCGACGCCGGCATAAATTGAATTCAGCCATTTGAGGTCAGTCGCGTTGGCGATTGCGGCGGCCATATCGGCCTTGTCATACATGTCGAACCAGCCGATTTCGGCCCCCGGCCCCACCGCAAACGCTTGTTCCTTGGTCGCAAACCAGCGCACATCGATCCAATCAGGCAGCTTGTCTTCGATCAAGCCGCGAACAAGAAAGGGCAGGGCGGCAGTCACCCGGTTAGACATTGTGATCTCCTGTTATCGCAGTGGTCGCGGCGTCAAGCGGTGGTAGCGTGAGGCTCGCTGCAAAGCTGAAAGGCCGAAGTGTCAAAGCGGGCACGTCAGCTGCCGCCGGATGCAGCGGGTTCATCATGATGATCGAGGCTTCGGGAAGGACAGCCGAAGTAACGCGCGCAAACAGCGAACGGCCCGATGACAGCCATTCATCACCCCGCGCCCGCTTCACATCAGGCGCGGGGTCATAAGCAAGATATTCGGGTTCGCTGTCGCTGTGCGTCCACCCCAAAAGGTAATCTTGATCGATACCGATCAGGTCACGCGGCAAATAGCGAAGGACAACCAAGACCGCGAGCGCCGCCTCCGACGCAAAATTGACCACGGGCAACCCCGGCGACGTCCACCGCGCGCCATGCTGGGCAGGGCCCGAGCCATCGAGCGCCACAAAGGGCGCGCGGGTGAGCCGCCACAATTTCATTAGCTATCCAATTTCCAATCCCAGCCGAGCGGATCGCCGTCCATCACTTCGACCCCTTTGGCGGCGAGGTCATCGCGGATGCGGTCGGATGTCGCGAAATCTTTGGCTGCGCGAGCGGCTTTGCGATCGGCGAGGGCGGCTTCGATTTCGGCTTCGGTGGTCTGTGCACTGACGGGGCCAATCCGAAGATCATGGCGCGAAAGGGTTAGCAGATTGAGGCCAAGGACAGTGTCGAGATAGCTGATCGCCGCAGATTTCTCAGCTGGATCGATTTTCTTCATCGCCATGATCTCGTCAAATATGGTAAGGCAAACTGCGGTGTTCAGATCATCGCCAATGGCAGAGTCAAATTTGTCGAGCAGCGCATTCAAACCCCCTTCATTGGGGGAGATGGTAGTGCCAACCGCTGACGAAGGGGGCTGATTGAGAGCCACAACGCCCATCACCATCCGCTTCAACCTCGTAAACGCCGCCGCGAGCCCTTCCCAGGTAAATTCCATCTCGCTGCGGTAATGCGCTTGCAGGCACATCATCCGGTAAGCGAGCGGGTGGAAGCCGCGATCGACCAGCGTTTGCAGGCGCAAAAATTCGCCAGACGATTTGCTCATCTTGCCGGAGTCTTTGGTCTTGGTGCGGTCGATCAGGAAGTTATTGTGCATCCAGATCTTCGCGCCGCTATCCGCGCTGCCCTCATGCGCCTGATTTTGCGCAATTTCGCAAGTGTGGTGGATTTCGCGGTGGTCAATCCCGCCGGTGTGAATGTCAAAGGGAAAGCCGAGCAAGGCGCCTGACATCACTGAGCATTCAAGGTGCCACCCCGGCGCGCCTTTGCCCCATGGCGAATCCCATTCCATCTGGCGCGTTTGGCCCGGCGGCGTTGTGCGCCAGATCGCGAAATCGCTGGGCTGGCGCTTGCCCGGGACCGGATCGATCCGGCTTTGGCCATCATCGGTGCTGGCGCGGGCGAGGCGGCCATAATCTGGGACGGTTGACGTGTCGAAATAAAGGCCACTGTCAAGCCGATAGCAATGCTTGGCCTCAATCGCCTTTGCCCATGCTATCATGGCATCGACATAGTCAGTCGCGCGGGGATGCTGAGGCTTGCGGATGTTGAGGCGGACAAGGTCTGATTCAAAATCCGCTTGATAGAATTTGGCGATATCCCAAGCGGTTTTCCCCGCAGCATTTGCCGCTTTCTCCATTTTGTCATCGCCAGAGTCGGCGTCACTCGTCAAATGCCCGACATCGGTGATGTTGATGACATGATTGAGATCATAGCCCTTGCAAGTGAGGGCGCGGCCCAGCGTATCGGCAAAGACATAGGCGCGCATATTGCCGATATGTTGATAATTATACACCGTCGGCCCGCAGGTATAAACACGCGCGACGTTGCCGACGAGCGGCGCAAAATCCTCAACTTGGCGGGTGAGGCTGTTGAACAGGCGAAGCGGCATGGTCATTACCGCGCTCCTTTCAACGGATTGCGCGCGCGGTCAACTCTGGATGGCTTTGCCCCTTACGGAGTGGGCGATTGCGATGGCCTTGATTTGCCAGTCTCATCATCAATTGCCCATAGATCATCATTACCAGCCCCGGTCACGGGATCATCGATAATCGGTTGATAGCCAATAGACTCACCCTCTTTGAGCTCGACCAGCCCAAATTGCAGTATCTGTCCGGTGCCACCGTCTCTATCGCGCGCTTGCGCATCAGTGATCGTGTCACGAATGATCTGCAACTGGTTGAAATCAAATTGACAGCTCGCCGGACGCAGGATTGAGCATCCATTGATTGTCGAATCGATGTCAAACAATGTGCTGAACGGAGCACCCGCCGCACCCGATATCCTTACGAGCGGTAAGAATTTCAGCCCAGTCGTAAAGCCGCCCGCGCCATTCGCTTGACGCCCGTTGACTATTATCCGTGCGGTCGGGTCGCCGCCAATAATAGTAAGCCCACCCGCGCCAACCGAAATGCCGCGCCGCGCATCAAAGTTGAAGCGGCCCGGCGAGGGAATTCCGCTGTTTTGAATTATGAACGTCGACCCAAGCAGAGTTGCCCGAATTGTGCCCGCTTGAAGCCAGCCGTCATCATTGATTGTGCCATCGTTGCGCGCCGCCCGATCGTTAATCGCCTTAACGTTTGGCGCTGCGGCAAAATCGGCAAGCGCGCTGCTCGACGCGGCGACGATGTTATGGCTCGTCAAATCGAGCAAGCCGCCGAGTCCGCTGAGGCTAGTGAGCGCAATGCGACCATTATCAAGGATTTCGATGGCTTCGTCGCCGCGAATTGCGACTGTGTTGCCATCACCCAAACCAGCGAAAGCTATTGATCCGACCACGCGCACTTTGCCAGCATTCACGATTGAGAAGCTGCCGTTCACCCCCAATTGTGTCGCCGCGTCGATAGTGAAAGCGTCAATCAGCACGTCGGGTGAACGCGTTGAGCCCAATGTCGTCACAGCAGGACTTCCAATTACCGGCGCATTGATCGCAATTGACCCTGCCGCGAGTCGCGTGATTTCAGCTGATGACAAATTGTAGCCAGTCCCGCCTGTGCCTCCGATCTGTGTCTGCCGGTTGCCATTGTTGGCCAGAATAAGCTGCGTCGTTCGCCCAAGGGCACCGATTCGCGCGGCTGAGTTGATCACGATGTCGGAAGATCGTAGCGCAATTGTTGCGCCTAAGGCCGTGCTGGCAACCGAGATTGAACCAGCAGCGGTCACATCAAGTGCAGCTTGCGCGCTGGCTGGCCCGCTCAAATTTGCTGAGCCGCCTGCGGTGATGACGGCATCACCGCTTGTTGCCGTCACGCTCCCCAAATTGATGTCGGCTGCTGATCGCAGAGTGATGCTGGTGCCAGTCGCATTCACCGCCGCGGTTGATCGGAGATCGGTGTCGACAGTGACGGCACCATTGACGGCGGTCAGCGTCGCGCCGCCGATCAGGTTAGTGCGCATGAGCGAAATGCCGGCGGGCGCCGTCACGTTTAAGTCGCCGCCCGTGGTCGTGATCGTAGTGCCGGTGACCCTCGCGCCGCTTGTGATCGTGACCCGGCTCCCCGACACTGTCGAGAGCAATGCATCGCTCGCATCGCTGGTGATGGCAACCGGGGTGACAGCGGTCACTGGCCCAGCGGTCAGTCCGCCGCTTCCGGTTCCAAAAGTTGCGCCGCCAAAGGCGCGAGCGACATTGAGAAGCTGCACGTTGCCCCGCGATTCCACCTGCCCGACAGTGACGCTCTGGGTGCCGCGAGCGAAAATTGAGGCTCCGGGTGAATCCAAGAACCCGCCAACAAAACCTGGCGGTGTCGGGATTGCTGTCCCATCCTGGCCAAGGCCAGTTGTACTTAGATTGCCGGTCCGCAAAATGCCAAGCGCCGAAACGACGACATCATCACCTGCAGTGGCCGAGCCGATTGTCACGTTGCGGATCAGATCAAGACGCTCGACCGTTGTCGTGCCTTGGATGAAGCCCGCAACGCTCACCGCACCCACATCGCGACCCGCAACGAGGTTGCCGATTATGCTGCTAGCGCCAGAAATAGCGGCCAAATCGCGACCCGCTGTGACATCGCCTATCGTGAGATTTAGCGCGCTAGCGGCGGAAAAGTCATTTCCTGCGGTGGCTGACTGGATGGTTACATTACCCTTGCCTTGAACCAAAACATCGCCCGACGCCGAAAGCACGCCAGTCGTTACGGTGCGATCCATGAGTGGCCCAGCCGCGAATCCCGCGCTAGCATCACGTGGATTGACGACGGAGATCGATCCGGCTGCGGCCGTCAAATTTCCTAAAGCAACAGCACCCAAAGTTGAATTAGCCACATCAATTGACGTGCCCGCCATAATGTTGCCGCCGGTTATGCCCGAGCCAGCCTGAAGCAAGGTGTTCGCGCCTGATGCCAATCTAGTAAACGCGACTGATCCCGTTGCACCGGCAGACACCATATTTGCCGCGCTCAAAATGCCCACATTTATGCTGCCCGTCGTGCTGTTGATCACAATGTTTGAATTGTCGGCAATGCTGTTTTGGGCGCTCAAGGTCAGCACAGGCGATGTTCTTAAGAGGATCTGCCTGCCATCAGGGCCAGTACCGCGTGCGGTGCCATTGGCAATTGAGACATCACCATTGCCAAGAAGCGTTAGGTCATCGCCAGCCGACGCCGACGCCAGTGCTATGATGCCATTGGCTTCAACGCGAATATCTTCGCCTGCGGTCAAAAGTCCCGTGCTTGAGACATTGCGTGCGCCAACACCGATCATGCTACGCGCTACTGCAGCGCCAATAGCCACGTTTCCAAAACTGCTAATGAATGCGTTCCCATCACGCAGCCTTTGCGTTTGGGCGTCAATATAGGTGCCGCCCGCCGTAACAGCGCCTATAGTGATCGTGCCGTTGGCGCTCACTGTCACGTCACCCGTCGCATTTGCAGACGTGATTACTTCGGTCAGTCCCGCACCAAAATTGCGAATGCGAATGTCACCAGCGCTCGTGATCGTACCCACTGACAAAGTACCCGAATCTGCGGCGATGTCGGCAAGATTGACGGCGCTTACGCTGCCGATCGAAAGCCCACCATCGGCTGATGCGGTAAACACATCGCCCGATGTTGATTCGCCGCCGGTGAAAGTAGTGCTTGAACTCAGATCTGTCGTACCTCCTGACTGCGTCGATGTGTAGCTAAGCGCATTCCCTGAAGCCGTGATCGCGTTACCCGCGCGCGCTGTGCCTAAGGCGGCATTGCCATTTGCCATTATCGTCAGATCATCAAATGCGTTGCTCATCCCCGTACTGACGGAACCGCTCGCCGAAGCGATCGAGATATCGCTCCCATTACCTATCGCAGGTTGAACCGAGAAAATCGGCTGTGGGCCGAACAGAATTTGGCGTGTATCTAGGCCCAGATTCGTTGTAGTTGCCGTGGCAATCCTAACGTTACCCGGCGCGCTTATGTCGATATCATTGCCCGCAGTGATGTTCGCAAGGTTGACAATACCATTGCCAATGATTCGGATATCTTCACCCGCATTCCAGGTGCCGGTGCCGATGATATCAAGCGCGCTAATCCCGATCATGTTGCGTGCCGTGGCGTTGGTCAGCGTGACACTGCCTGGAGGGGGCGGTGTGAAGTTGGGGGCGACAATGCGGATGAAGATGTTGCCATCTACGGGTGTGGGTGCGGACGGAAGAACGAAAGTGCCACTCGCAATTGCCGTGCCCAAAGTAACGTTCACGCCCGCAACCAAGTTAATGTCCGCACCCGAAACGGTTTGGGCACCAGCGATTGTTTGCGCCGCGCGAAGCGCTGTGAAATTGCCTGATTGAAGATTGTTGAAACCAATCTGGCCACCCGCAGTGGCACGAATGAAGCCACCCGCTTGTGCGTTGCCCAGATTGATGTCGCCAACGCTTGAAATATCAATATCGCCGCCTGTAATGATCGTGCTGAGCCCGGTCGAGAAGGTGGCAGTCCTCGCCATAAAATCGCGTGCCGCCTCGGCGTGGTCAACGATCAAACTGCCGCCTCCTGAGAGCGAAATATTGCTGCCGTCGGCTTCATTGTCGGTTCTCGGCGTACCGCGTGCGATCAGTCTCCCAAAGTCAGCATCACCGGTCGTCGTAATACGGATATCATCGCCAGCGCTCACCCCGCGAAAATTGAGCAAGGCCGACGTGTCGAGGGTAAAATCATCACTGACGGTGATAAGACCAGTGCGAAATGTTCCGGTGCCACTCAACAAGACTGTTCCAGCACTCGTCGTTAAATTGCCGGTGGTGATGTCTGTTGCGGCGTTGAGCGTTATATCGCCCGTTGTCGCGAGCGCATCGCCGATGGTGATCGATGTCAGGGAATTGGCGAGTATATGACTGCCTGCCATCCAGTCACTGCCGCCAATTGACGATCCACTGATATCCAGACGCCCAGATGCGTGTGCGCGCTCGACGATAACATCGCTTTGTCCGTTGACGACAATATGACTGCCTTCATCGGCTGTGCCGGCTTCATTATCGACGCCCAGTCCCGTCGTTGCAAGACTGGCAAAGCGCATCCCTGCGCCAGCGGTCAGGCGGATATCGTCGCCAACGCTGATCGTATCCAGTCCGATTATTGCATTGCCGGCCGATAGCGTTACGTCGTTTTCGCTGGTGATCGAACCCACCGTCACGTCGCCAAATAGTGACCTGATCGCCACGCTGTTTGACGCATCAATTAACGAGCCTGTATCAGCAAAGAAGCTTTGCGCGGAACTAAAAATTACATCTGCCGCACGGATCGTTGCTGCGGTATTTCGGTTTGTGTGGAAAACAGAAATTGCGTCGGCAGTTGCGTTTAGCGCGCCGCCCACGGCGAATTGCCCGTTACCATTGGCGCTAATTCTGATGGGTGTGTTGGATTGCAAGATCGCGTCCCCGATAACTCTGATCGGCGCATCATCGGCATCGATCACTATCCCATCACCAAAGCGGCCAAATCCAGATTGGCCATCGGTGTTGATGATAAGGCGGTTGAAGGTGACAACACCAGCGCCCTCGCCATTTCCTTGGTTGCTTATCGTGACATTGCCGCCTGCGCCAAAAGACCCACCAAAACCATCAAGCCCGGATGCCGCAACGATAGTGTCCCCGGTGACAATAGTTCCGCCCTCAGCGGCGCGGATGGTTGCCAATCCACCAGCGCCGTTGCCAACCGTGCCAAACCCAAAAGCACCCTGAGCGCCCGCACCGGCAGGTGTGCTGCCGATACCTGTTGGGCCCATTGCACCGGCATTGCCTGAGGGGCCGGTTGGCGTTCCTTGCCCACCGCCACCCATAAGACCGCCAGCGCCGCCATCGCCACCTGGCCCTTGTTCGCCGCCAATCCCGCCAGCGCCACCAAATGCCAGCGCACCGCCAGTGCCATTTGTCGTGATGTTAACCGCATCAGTGTTGATGGTCCCCGCGATGCTTTCGATCATGACGTTGCCGCCTTGACCAAAGCCGCTTAGGCCCGCATTCCCACCTGCGCCGCCCATACCGCCCTCGCCGCCCGCACCACCCATGCCGCCGCGACCACCGTCACCGCCGCGTCCCCCCGGGGTTCCGAGAACGAATGGCGGGACAGCCGCCAAGCCTGGGGCGCCCATCGCGCCGGTGCCGCCCTTACCGCCCGTTCCCCCTTGTTGGCCGGTGCCGCCTTGTCCGCCATTGCCACCAACGCCGCCCGATCCGCCAGTTCCATTGACTGATGCAGTGACCCTTCCCAAGGTAAGCGCGCCGTTGATCGCCACCGCCCGCACCGTGCCGCCAAGGCCCTGGCCAGCTTGCCCGCCATCACCGCCGCTGCCGCCGGTGGCACCCGTCGCGCCCACCGCACCAGTGCCGCCGATGCGCCCATTAGCGCCCGCAGTGAGGCCGTCGTCGCCGACCGAACCCGCAGCGCCTGCGCCCGGACTATTGGGTGCCACGGCACCATCTCCCCCCGCGCCACCCGCACCACCAGTGCCAAGCGCGTCGCCCGCAAACCTCATGGTGGACAAGGATGCGGCGTTCGCTTCCAAATCGACAATGCCGCCGGTTCCTGATCCGCCAACGCCACCAACCCCTCCCACGAGCGATGTCAATCGCCCAGCGCCGCCAGCGCCGCCGTCTCCGCCAATAGCGCGGGCGGTAAGGGCTTGCTCGACGCCCAATGAGGCATTAGCGCCTTCCACCACCCTGATATGTGACTGCCCGCCAATGGCGCTGCCACCTGCGCCTCCGGTGGCACTCACGCCACCTCTGCCGCCAACGCCGCCTAGCGCATCTGCATTCAAACGCAGCGCATCAACACGAAGGCTGGTGACTTGGTCGATAGCACGAATTTGGGCAATGCCGCCGGTGGCAGTCCCGCCAACAGCGCCGTCGCCGGTAACGCTAAAGCCACCGGCACCGCCGGTTGCCGACGATGAAATCAGAGCGGACAACACGGAGCTATTGCCACCAGAAAAGGTCAGGAAACTGCCACTAGACCCAAACAGAGTCGGCAAAGCGCTGCCGCCCTGTCCTCCATTATTTCCATTCCCACCAGCACCACCAGCGGCGTCAGTCGCAACAGTCACGGATAAGTTTGGCGATGTGGAGCGGATATTGACGTCTACAGTGCCGCCAAGTGCGTCACCACCGGCACCGCCGTTTCCGAACAATATGGTGCCGCGATTGCCCGGGACTGTCCTACCACCATCACCCCCATTTCCACCCACCGCCATTGCCGATGCGTTCAAAGACGCGCTTGTGACCACGAATCCGCCATTGGGTGCGATGACGCTGATGTTGCCTGCCCTCGCTATTCCGCCAGAGCCCCCATTGCTTGGCGGGCTTGAGCGATTGACGCCTACGCCACCATTCGCCCCAGTCGCATCAGCAGAAAGGAGCACATCGTCCGACGTCGTAATCGTCGAACCGTTGCCCATATTTATCACCACAGTGCCGCCGGTCGCATTGCCGCCATTGCTGCCGTTGATGATCAATCCCGGGGCAAAGGCACCCATGCCACCCAAACCGCCCGTTGCTGCCGCTGACACCGTCAAGCCGGCAGCGTCGATTCTGGTTCCTACACCTGCTGTTTGAATGCCAGCCAGTCCCGCCACAGCATTGCCGCCATTGCCGCCTGGACCTGCGCTCCCATCGCCACCCGCGCCGCCCGCCGCATCGGCCCGAATCTGAGTCGAACCCGTTATGGTTAGCGTATCTGCAGCAACCGTCAGCAAGGCTCCGCCGCCGGTTGTGCCGGCAATGCCATCGCCTCCCACGCCACCAATAGCGCCGTTGCCGCCATTGCCGCCGAATCCGCTGACATCAACAGTGAGGCTGGCAATGGTTGGATCAATACCAAATTTGATCGAAGCGGAACCACCCGTTCCCGTGCCGCCAGTCCCGCCAGTGCCGATGCCGGGCGTAAAGACAGTCTCACATATGTCACCGCATACCAACATCAATTGACCCGATGCAGCGCCAGTTGCCCCTGTCCCCAAGGCGCTCAAGGTCACATTTCCAATATCAATCTGGCCACCGTTAGTTTCGAAAGTAACGCCGCCGCCGGTGCCAGCACCTCCGTGACCTGCAATGCCGACGGCGTCGCCAGTGCCAGCGCCGCCGACACCCGAGGCCGAAAGCGCTATCGCATCGGCAGTCAAACTGCCCCCACGTGCCACGATAACTGCCGTGCCACCTATGCTCGATCCACCGTCAGTTATTGGGTTGGAAAGAGGCCGTTGGCTGGTGCCCCCTAAACCGCTTGCATCCACGGTGATTTGAGCAGTGCGCTGATTGGTACTGTCGCCGATGCTGCCGCCAGTTAGGGTGATATTTGCCGTGCCGCCGGTGCCGCTGCCACCACGAGCAACACTCCCGACTGGATTGTTACCAGCGCCGCCACCGATCCCTGTTGATGACACACGAATGTTCCCGGACGCCAGTGAGCCCGCCGACACCGTCAAATTGGCTGCGCCAGCAATACCGTTTCCGGCAAGGCCACTTTGGAGGGCACCAAATTGCGGCACATTAAAGCCGTCGACGCCATTTCCGCCCTGACCAACTGACTGAAGCACAAGTGAACTAATGGCGGCCCTTCCGCCCGCGACGTTTAAATTGACCTCTCCCCCCGTTCCGCTGCCCGATGCCAATTGCATCGAACCAACGTCAGCCGCGCCGCCGTCGCTGCCTACGCCGCGCGACGTCGCCGTCAACCGTGTGGCGCTGAGCAGTCCAGCATTAATGTTAAAGGTGACTGTGCCGCCTGCTCCATTGCCGCCGGCGAAGCGGACAATTGGACTTCCTTCACCATCAGAAATCGGCACACTGCCTGAAGACAAAAAGTCACCGGCTCCGAAAGTGATTGCCGATTGTTGGCCGACGGGTGACACGCGCGTTTCAACCAAAATCGCGCCACCTTGGCCAAATGTAGGTGTGATCGTGCCGCCATCTGTGATCCCTCCCGACAGAATTGTGGCATTTGCGCCAAGGTTCAATGAGCCACCTTCGGCAAAGACTGTGATGTCACCACCACGACCACCGCTTGATCCGAAAAGCGATGCGCCGCCATTTGACATGATCGTTGTGCCGCTACCAACATCGGCAGTGCCGCCGTCGCGCGCAAATAGCGTGATTTGGCCACCGATTGGCGTGTTCCCTATTAGAAGCGATCCGAGCGCTTGGCCGACTGTGAGTGCATTTGATGTGATGCCAAGCGTGTCAAACAATAGCGCGCCACCGCTGTCAGCCCCCACGCTGACTGAGCCACCCTGCGCGATTGGGACGCCGATCGGCAAGCCAACCGGGGGAAGCGCATTTATCATGGCTGACGAATTTGCGGCAAATCCCTCGGCCGCAGCAATGCGCCCGCCAGCCGACGCTAATATTGTGACGTCCGCACCGCGAACCGGTGTCCGGGCTATGCTGTTGAATGCGCCTTGCGCGGTCCCATCAATGAATAGTGATCGGCCAAACTGTGAACCGTTCCCAGACCCAAGGGTAAGGCTGGCTGCAGCACCGATTGACCTAATCGAAGCTCCGCCGAGATTCTGCGCAGCGCCCGATCCGCCGCCAATGCCCGGTTCGCCGCCACGAGCAAGCAGAGTGATGTTGCTGTCTCCATTGACTGTCATCACGCCGCGATTGACTATGTCTATTGCGCCACTCGTCGCATCACCGCCATCAGCACCAGTACCCGCTGCGCCGCCTGCTGCCGAGACATCGATGCCTAAGTTTCCGCCGACGGTCACAGTTCCGTCGTTTACAATCCTGACGGAACCCGCAGTTGCGCTGCCGCCCGCACCCGCGCCGCGCGCGCCGCCACCTTGCGTCGCGCCTCTAACAAAAACATCTCCGGCGGTGAAGCGACTGTTGTTGCCAACGGTAATCAACGAAGAACCGCCAGTGACAAGGGTACCCGTCCCGGTCGGTGCCACATTGTCGATACCGTCACCTGAAATGGCGCTCGTATCAAGGATGACTGTGTTGAGTGCTAATTCGCCCCCACTCGTTGCGATCAGCGTTGCATTGCCGGCGAAAGCGATGCCTGATGTGTTGCTCGGCACTGACGCCGAGGCATTAAGCGTCGTGGTTCCTGCCACAGAAATACGGGCACCAAGGCCATTTGCGGAGAGCGCCGCATTCCCAGCACGGATAGTCTCACCGACTTGTGTGGCTACCTGGCTGCTGTCCACCGTCAAATCTCTGCCGAAACTAAGACTTCTACCAACTCCTGCTGACAGGGAGGCAGTTTGTCGGCTGATCAGTGTTACATCTTTTGCAAAGCTGGCATCGCCGCTCGCATTCGCGTCGCTCACGGCTCCTGTCGCGGCGGCGCGCACACGGTCCGTTACGACCAGGTTGGCGCCACTGGTTGGCGCAAATGAGATACTAGCGGGACCTGCATTGGCATGCGGCGAAAATGTGTTGGAAATGCCAAAATTATCCGCCGCCGCGATATCTTGCCCCGCCCCGAGAATGATTGATCCTTCGGTCGTAAAATTGGCAGTGTTAGCTTCATGTCCGATCACCCCCGACAAAAGCATCGTCATCGCTTGATTTTTGGGTACCGCAACAAAGTAAATACTGCCGCCAGGGTTGGTGGCCGTGGGGGCAGGGGCGGTTGTTGTTCCGGTATGGACGATCCCATTCGCATCATTCGATCCCGTTGTGACGGTAATGTCAAAAAGGCTTGTCGACCGAAATGTAATTTCGGCTTGTTCAGCGGCGACCAGAACCGTTGATTGATTGATATTTCCGCCTGCCGCAGCGCTACTGCCAATCTGGCCACCTTGAATGATTCGGGGGGCAACCAGGGCGATATAATTGCTGCCAAAAGCTTGCGAATTGATCCGTGCCCCGGGTCTAATATCAATGGCTGAATTAGAATTTGGCGTGCCTGTAAATCTGAGACTGCCATTTGGCCCGACAAACAGATTATTATTCGCAATATTGCTGGTTGTGAGAACCAAGCTGCCAACGTTGAAGTTCGCATTTCCGCCGATGATCAAGCCGCCGGGTGTGTAGAACCAGATATTGCCCAGCGCAGTTGAGATAACGTTGCCATCAAAGCGAATTATGTCGGTGGTTGACGGTGCGATAATCTGATTTAGCACCGTGTAGCCGCCGATCGAAAGCGTGGGGTTCGGCCGAAAATTTGCGGTTGTTCCAGCATCTTGAAACTGAACAACGCTATTATTGGCGGCTCTTGTTGGTGTCCAACGAATGATTGATGTCGGCGATGTTACGGTGACGTTCGTTGTGCTTGCGTTGGGGGTATCGATGAATACCGATCCAGCAACCACAGTGGGCGTCGCCTGAAATGACTGAGCCATTGATGCACGCGGCGCTCCAAAAGTCGCAGATAATGCCATGGCTGCCAAGCCTGCTGAGCTCAATAAGCGGCCATGCGCTATCCATCTGCTTTCACACTCATTTGCCCTAGCTGATGTCACGGGTACCATGTGGTGCACTCCCAAAACCATTATCGACGCTGCCACGGCAGCAGTTTGACCGTTAGATTTAGTAATAATCGAGGATCAGTCCGCTCGGACTGTGTGCCGGCTTTGCGCAACGGAAACGTCGCGCCCAGATCAAGATTGAGCCGGTTACCGTAAGCCATCCGAACGCCGTAGCCAGCCGAGACCAGCCGGTTCGTGTTGCCAGAAGGCAACTGGACATCACGGTTGCTTACGCGTGCTGCGTCGGTGAAGCCATAAATCTGCCACGCAAATGCCTTGTTTGAGGCCGGCACCAACGATCCATAACGTCCTTCGAGCGAGACGCCGTAACCAGTCTCGCCGCTAATCACTCCCGGATCATAGCCGCGACCGGTAGTGAAATTGCCTGCCGAAAATTCCTCATAACCCAACAGCGCGCGCGGCGCATATTGCAAGCGGAGCGCAGTCGCGATCGCGAATAAGGGATGCGGCCGATATTCGCTAATCAGACGGGCGCGGGTGACCAGTGCCGTCGTGTCAGCGTCAACGCGGCTAATGGGAATGACGCCAGCGGCTGAACAACGAGCGAGGGCCGGGCCGCAATCTTGGCTATTGCCTAGCACGCCGATGCCTTGGCGCACTTCGAAGCTTCCCCCGAATCGCCATTTGGGCTCAGCATCCGAATATCCAGCGACACTGCCAATGCTTTGCGGATCAAAGCTGTCAAAATCTAAGCGCGCATAGACAACGCGCAACTTGTCTGCCGTGAACGCCGTGTCGGCAATTCTTGTAAGCTGATCGATAGCCTCAAAGCCTCCTGCGACGGACAGGTTCCGGGATTGGCGACGAACAAGCGGATAACGCGCTTCGACCGTTGCGACCCATGTTCGAGTTCTTAAATCGAGCGATGGATCAATGCTTGGGCGTGTCCAAGCATAAACAAAATCGCCGTTAAGCGTCAGGCCCTCTCGGCCCAACCTGACTTGCTCGCTCGCTTGAATAACATGCTGTTCCTTGAAGTCAGCGGTTGCAAAATAACCAATCGTTGTGCGGTCACCAGCACCAAATAGCCCGTTATAGCTGACCTCTGCCAGGCCGCCGAAACGCCCCGTCTCGCGCGACCCATAATTTTGGACGTTGGCTTGTGCCTCAACCGGCGCATATTCGACAATCACTTCACCGATAACCTCGCCAGACCGGCCGGCACCAGCGGGCCTTAAGGTTAGCCGAACATCATATCCAGGAATGTCACGCGCCAACAACAGATAGCGTTCGGCCTCCAATATGTTGAACACCGGCTGGGCCTTGATCGCTGAAAGGTAACTGGCGATCAGTCTTTCCGCCTTGCCAGCGTTGCCGCGCACTTGAAAATCAACAATTTTGGCGACCAATAATTCAAAGCGAACCTTACCATTGTCGATCCGCTGTGGGGGTAATTGAACGGCGGCAAGATAGCCACGACTCCGCAATATCATTGCGGCGCGGTCGCGAATGTCGCACAACGTTGCGACCGGTATCACTTTGCCAATATAGCCTGCATATGCGGTCCGCAGGATGTCCACCGGAATACCTTGCGGGTCGCCAAATTCGACACTCGTTAGTGTTAGCGTCACGTTCGCAAAGTCAGTGGCGGCTAGCGGACAAGGCGCGCGCTCAATGCCATCATTCACCGAAACGGGCTGTCCAACCGATGACGGAAGCGGGCTCGTTGGTTGGCGATTTATCTCTTCACGCGTTTGGCCAAGAGCAGGGTTCGCTATTGCTGCGGTGAGGAAACCAGCGGCAAATAGCATCTGAAGTTTGCGTGAATATCCCATTCATCCCCCACACCGGACTTGATCACTGCAAAGGGGGGGCGAGATGACAAGCGAGCAAAGCTAAACCCAGCGGTTCACGTTACACTTTGCGCTTACGACGCCTCCCACGACCCGGGAGGATATTGCCCAAATTTTCCAAGGGCATTCTTATTAAATAACACTCTTTGCGGGCATCAACAAGACATTGCCCGCTGTTTAACTTGTCGAGCCAGCGGTCTGCCCCGGAACGGCGACGGTATCGATGAGGAGATCCATCTGAGCCGTGCAGCCCATTTTCAACAGCGCCGACGCAGTTGTTTCCAAATCACCAGTCGATGTCACGGCGTGAACTTTGATCATTGTCGACGGATTTGTCCCAGCACCAGATAGCCGGTATTGCGCACCGTCGCGGATTGGCATGTCAGATGACGGCCATGGCCGTGCGGACTGGCCGACCCCGAATTGAACTGTCATGGATTTGCTGTCGCTCACGCTTGTGAGCGTTAGCGTTTGCGGCGCATTGGCATTGGGGCGCCACATGGTAGCCGCTGCTGGATCAGAGAGGCAGATATTGCCAGTCTTGCTCACGTCGACAAACCACAGGTTTGGACTGCGTGCGACAGGGCCCAAGCCACCCCTTGTCGCCCCGGTCCGTGCTTGGCGTACACCGGTATTCTTCAGAAATTGCACAATTGAAGAGCTTGTTGGTATCGATGATGCGTCGCTAACCGAGACAGAACCTGGCCCTTTCAGAACGCGCGTGCCCTTCGCATCGAGGATGGTGATAGCGTCACCAGCTTGCAAGGACAGCTTTGCGTTGGCGGGAAGTGACTTTCCCGGCGCATAGGATTTCGCCGAAGGCCCCGTTGATCGCACAATCAGCGTGTCGGCATAAGCAGCAGTGCCTGCCAGCATCGCGAGTGGCAGGACGGCAAGCGTTGGCATCTTGTTAATCCAGAACAAAATATCCTCCTTCGTTTTGATGACTCAGTCGATATACTAGATTAGCCAGGGCGGCATCATGAGGCTGGTTATCCGATTCCTCTAACAATGCTGTGATAGCAGACACATCGCCATCAATGGCGCGCCGCGTTGTTTCATTAAACCGCTTTCGCTCAGCATCGGCCATAGCGGGGACGGGCTCATAAATAGAAATAGGGGTTGAGCGTCCGCGCAACACAATCCGACCCATCGAACGAAAAATATCGAGACCGCATCGCTCAACCGCCGCTTCACTGAACAAAATGCTCGATTTTAACTGCTTATTAGCGGATTCAAGACGCGAGGCTGTATTCATACTGTCGCCCAGGGCAGTATATTGAATGCGCCCTTCGCCGCCAAAATTGCCAACGATAGCTTCGCCGTAATGTAAGCCGACGCGCGTCTTTCCAATTGCGGGTGTGCCGTGGGGCACCGAGTTACGAAAGTCCTCGCCAGCTTGATGCATAGCGATAGCGGCCTTGGCTGCGCGTTCACCATCATCTGCGCGGCTGATCGGGGCGCCCCAAAAAGCGACGACCGCATCGCCTACGAACTTGTCGATCGTTCCGCCATGTTCAAGTACGACGTCGCTCAGCGATTCCAGATACCGATTGAGCAAAGTCGCTACCATTTCTGGTTCAATTGCGTGCGACAGCTTCGTGAAGCCTTCCAAATCGGTAAAAACTACAAAAATGCTGCGTTTTTCGCCGTGCAGCTGCAATGCGTCGGGGTCGCGCAAAATTTCAGTAGCAATGTCACGCGGGAGATATTTTCCAAGCGCCGATTGCGCGAATTTTCGCTGTTCGGATCCCATTGCGCGCGCGGCACCGCTGACAATCGCAAAACTCAGGAACCAGGCAACTATCCATCCAAATGCCGATAATTCGTATGTATCAACATTGCCGTTGGCGAGCATAAAGGGGACACCGATGAGTAAGGCGAGCTGGGCGACCAGCAACAGCGCCCCAAAAATAGCGCGCACATTGCTGACGGCCGTAAACGCGCCACCCGCGACCGCAGCGACCGCGGCGATCCACAGCACGGTGCTCGAAAGCGGCGTCAACAGCCGGTTGTCGAGCATTTGCGCCATCATATGTGCAAAGATTTCCATACCCCATGTCAGGCGGCTTTCACCATCGGGGGTCGCACGGCTGAGCGGTGTTTCGAACAAATCAATATCAACAATGTTGCCGCCGATGAGGACATAACGGCCCTGAACTTGCTTCTTGATCTGTGCGGCCGCTTCAGGCGATTCAAACAGTACATCATCGCCAAATGTGTCGATCGGGATTGACGTGAAGACTGGAGGGCCGTCGCGTACCGATCGCCGAAAAGCGACGCTGCCGGTGTAGGACGTGAAGGCCTTTGCCTCTGGTATCATGGCGTTTGGGATGCGCGCATAGCCGCCGGCAACGATGTTTGCCCAGCTCCGCAGCACATCATCGTCGTCGGACTGCAGCTCAATGCTGGCTGGTTTGACATTGGTTGTTGCTATCTCGCGCTGAAATTTGTCGAGAAATTCTTGCTGAACAAACAAAATCTTATTTTTTGCAGTGGATGCGCTGGCGTGCGCGAGAAAGGTCGGCGTCTTTATCGATTTGAAAGCATCGATCAGGACCGCGTCGTCGGGTTGGGCTTGATCGATCAAGATGTCGATCCCGATCGCTTTAGGGCCCATCGCATCGATTCGCTTTAGCGCTTTTGCCAAGATCGTCCGATCCAACGGTGACCGCTGACCCGTGTTTATCAGCGTTTCATCGGTATAGGGGATCATGATGAACCGATCATCCTGCGCTACGGCTGGTGCTGCCTGAATTTGTCGTAAATCAAACAGCGCGTGTTCGGCATCAAGAATGAATGGCACTGACCAGCTGTAGCGCGCCAATAGCAAAGCAAGTGTCAGGGCGATCAGCGAAAGGATCGCACGAAGCCAACCGATTTGACGCATGCCAACCAGTGTGCGGCGAAGCCTGTTGGATGTCACGCGCGCTCTGGTATCACCCGTTCCGACATGTTCAACCGACGCTGTCACTGCGGCTGTCATTGGCGTTCAGGCAACACCGATTGGCCGCCATCACCGATAACCGCAAAACCAGCCCAATAATAAGGATGAGAGGTTTCCGCTTTGTCCATCAATAGCGTTTGCGCTTGGTCTAACGCAGTGCCGATTGATGTGCCTCTTGCGGCTTGAAAGAGCCCTGAAATGAGTATTTTAGTAGCGTCAAAATCATCAGGCGCGGGCCAATGGCTGGCAAGAATTGCCCGCCCACCGGCACCGATGAACGCGCGGACGAGCCCATCGAGCGCATTGCCGCCGCCTGATGTCACACCGGCTTCGCGCGTTGCCGATATGGTTGCCTTTCCTGCGGTATCGCATGCTGACAATATCACGATGTCAGCATTGATTTTCATGTCAAAAATCTCCTTGAAGCTGAGCAGTCCATCCGAATCCGCACCGCCAAATGACGTCACTAACGCCGGGCGTGCGGGGCACTCAGTGCGCGGCGCTGTTACGAGGCCGTGAGTGGCAAAATGGATGATGCGGTAATCAGCCAAATCGGTACGATTTAAAACGGCCGCATCCGTAAATGCGGCGCCGGTGACCAATGTTGAGCCGGGTGCACCAATTAGTGACTGTGCTTCGCGTAGCTCAGAAGCCGAAATCGGGCGGTTCCATTGGCTTGCTGGCCAATTGCAATCAACACCGCCTGCACTGGCGCTTGCTCTATATATGCGCGCTGATGACGTGAGCGGGGCATTTTGCCCGAAACCGATATAAGCGCGGGTAGCATTTGACGCGGGTAGTGAGCGCGCATCGCGAAACGCCTTTGCTGAGACCGTTGTGCTCACCGAACGTCCGCGCCCAAGCCACTGGATTCCGCGGAAATCAAACTCATCGGCTGCGGGAGCTTTGATGCGTTGCTGATAAGCATCTACACTGGCTTGGTCGGTAATGAGCAGGTTTAGCGGCAGCCTGAGCATGCCACCATCGGGTTCGAAAATGATGTGCTTGCTCGCTGTTATGCGATCAGCCACCGGGCCCACTAGGTCAACGAATAGCTTGCGCCCTAACACGACATCAAAGGCATAGGTGGTGACTTGGCCACCCTGTTCAACCGCGATTGTCTCGCGCAACGTATCAACAGCGTTATCAAGCTGACTGGCCGTGATGGGTAGTTTATATGCTAAGGCCCCTGCTTTATCAGCGAACAGGGCGAAAACGGAGCGACCAACCACCGACAATTTGAGGTAAGCTTCTCCCGGTTTCAGTGTATTCGTGAGTTCATCAAGCGTGATCGTGCGCGCTGAAATGGCCCGGAACTGAGGAAATTCAGACAGTTTCGCTTGCGTTGCCGCCTGCTCTTTTTCCAGCGCACCGATGTCCAGCTGCAGTGCGTCAATCGCTGCGCGTATTGCTGTTGTTTGATTGGGCAGCAGCAGCAAATTTGCAGCTTCTATTCGGCTGCGTTCGATGTCGCGCGCTAAGTTGCGCGATTGGCGAAAAAAGCGTGCGCCTTCATTCGTTCCATCGCTCAATTCGCGCGCTAGCAAGGCTTGCGTGTCAGCAATGCCGGGGCGCACGAGCAATTGACTAGCGAGAAAGACATCGGCCGCCGCGGTCGGGCTGCCTTTTGCGCTGCCGGTTAACAAATCAAAATAGGGGGCGAGAAGATTGCCAAGTCCAGCGGCATGGCTTTGAACATCAGCAAGGCTAGTCATTACCTGTCGATACTCAGCTAGTGCCGGTTCGACTTTAGATTGACGTGCCAAAAAAGCAGCAAGTCGAGCGCGGGCACCGTTTACCGCCGCTGATTGCGGATAACGTGTTTCCAGCAATGTGACTGATTCGCGAAGCTTGGCTTCCGCGCCTGAAACATCGCGTTGATCCTCAAGTGCGAGGCCGGTTTCAGCCAGAATCTGCGACCGCAACCGAATAACGGAGACGACCCGACCGTCACGCACGGCCATTACGTCTGACATTGCTCTTTCAAGCAGCGGTACACTCTCCGACGGTTTTCCTGTCAGGCGTAGCAATGTGCCGCGTAATTGCATGGCTTGCGCGTCGAGCAGCCGGGCCCGCTCTTGCGCGGTTAATGCGGTTGATTCGGTTGAGCCTAACCGTTGGCTGGTTGGGCTGCCCGCATTGATCTCGGCTGCCACTTGGAACCCGATTTCAATGGCTGAGCCCGGCAATACTGCTGTAGCCGCGTTGGGCGCGACAGGCTGATCTAACCGGGACAGTGCGTCGTCATACCGTTGTTGGTTAAGCAGATGAACTGCTTCGAAGTTCCGGCTCAGTCTGGTTTGGACGCGGTCACTCAGTGGTTGAGACCCCGCTTCGGCGAACAGTGCATCGGCTTCGGCGAAATCGCCCATATTCGATTTTTGCAGCGCACGGTTGATCAGATATTCGCCCAGACGCTCCCGGTCATTTGGTGAGGCGCTTAGTTGCTGTTGGAGCGTGTCGAAAAACTCCGCCGCCTCGGGATAATTGCCTACATTATTACGGCGATATCCCTCAGCGAGGGCTTGATCGGGATCAAGCGTGGCTGCTTGAACGCGCGCAAATGCGGCGGAGTCGTCGACCGATGTTGTTGCCACCGTCACTTTGCCGTCAACAATTCTGTCGGCCAAAATTGTCCGCAAACCGAGCTTTAAGGCACTGTCGTAGGCAGACAGACCTTCAGCCACCCACGTAACATTACGCTGGCGAAAGCTGAGCACTTTGTACCCAATGTTAGCGTCCGGCACCTGGCAGGATCGGCTCGGCACTGCGCCGATTTCGTCGACGATCTCTTGCGTCTCCGATGCACAACGCGCTTCGGATTTTCGCATGTCGGCTAAACGCGCCAGTGCCGTCGCTTGATCGCCGCGCAGGGCATATAGCCGACCAATTGGTCGCGCTGCGTCGCGACATACGATAGCCCAGGCTCGATCAAAAATATCTTTGATCGCCGCACTACGCGATTGGGCTTGCACCTGACACAGCACCCCGCCGCCGGTGCCAAGGCGAAAGCTGTCAGCCAGACTGGGTCGCCCGAACTGAGCGTGAGCAGGTGTCGCACATACCAACACCACCACTGCGAGACAGGTGCCAAAATTATGATTGCAGCGCACTTCCAATCTCCTCCGCTTAAGCGGTCCAAAGCATGAATTTCATGTCTTCGAATGAGTGGCGAGTGCGCCCGATTCTACCACCCCCCTCGGTAACTAGCGCAAAAATGCCTAGAGTTGAACCCCCGTTGCGATTGTGTCACCGGTTACAATATCTTTTGCAACGGGATGTGAGAATGACAAAGGCCGCCTCTGCCACGCATGACAAACGAGTCTTGACCGCAAGCTTGGTTGGCACTGCCATCGAATTTTACGATTTCTATATCTACGCCACGGCGGCTTCGCTTGTGTTTGGTGCGCTCTTTTTTCCGCCAAGCTCTCCCTCGGCACAGCTGCTCGCGGCTTATGCGACGTTTGGCATCGCCTTTGTGGCGAGGCCGGTGGGGGCGATTGTTTTTGGGCATTTTGGTGACCGCATTGGCCGGAAATCGACACTGGTCGCATCGTTGCTGCTCATGGGATTATCGACATTTCTGATCGCTTTCTTGCCATCCTATGCCGCTGTTGGCTGGGTCGCGCCCGCGCTTTTGTGCCTGCTTCGCTTTGGGCAAGGCTTTGGGCTGGGGGGCGAATGGGGTGGCGCAGCGTTGCTGGCCGTCGAAAATGCGCCGACCGGTTGGCAGGCGCGATATGGTATGTTTCCGCAAATGGGCGCGCCCGTTGGGTTCATCCTGTCAAATGGCATGTTCTTGATCCTAGGTGTGTCGATGACATCGAGTCAGTTTGAAAAATGGGGATGGCGATTGCCGTTCTTGGCAAGTGCATTGCTGGTCATTGTCGGCCTCTGGATCAGGCTGAAGCTCACCGAAACGCCTGCTTTTACCGAGGCACAAACGAAGCCGAGATTACCTCGCTTGCCCCTTTCTGACGTGGTGCGGGGATATCCCCGTGAACTTATCTGCGGTTCCTTTGCCGCAGTTGCGTGCTTTGCCATTTTTTATCTCACAACTGCATTTGCGCTTGGTTATGGCACCACAAAGCTCGGGATCGAGCGCGAAACCTTCTTGGCATTGCAGCTTGTAGCAATCTTATTTCTTGCCATTGGCATCATCGTATCGGGCTATCTGTCGGACGCGAGCTGCCCGCGGCGCGTGTTGATCATAGGATGCACCCTTACCATCCCTATCGGTTTCGCACTCGCGCCGTTTTTGGCGAGCGGGTCATTGCTGCTGATATTCATCTTCCTCGCAGCAGCACTATTTGCCATGGGCTTGGTTTACGGGCCCCTCGGCGGCTTTCTGCCCAGCCTATTCCCAACGCATGTCCGCTATACCGGGGCGTCAATCGCGTTTAACGTCGGCGGCATTTTCGGCGGCGCGATCACGCCTTTTGTCGCGCAGGCGCTGGCTAATAATGGCGGATTGATGTGGGTGGGGCTCTATCTGTCTGGCGCTGCAGCCATTAGCTTGGCCACACTGCTGATGCTACCAGCGAATATGGAGGCCCGAGCCGGAATCGAACCGGCGTGCAAGGATTTGCAGTCCTCTGCGTAACCACTCCGCCATCGGGCCGAAACGGATGGCGGCTTTGCGTCCGCTGAGCCACGCTGTCAAGACCGAGATGAGCCTTGGCCTTTGTTCATTAGAACGATAAAGGCACCTTAAGCTGCAAACAGTGTATTGCATCAATAAAACACTTGTGCCACGAGGACGAGCGTGATTGAAAAACTTTTCTTGAATATGCGGGCCGCGATGGTGGCGAGTCAGTTGCGAACTAACGCAGTCACCGATCCTCGGATTATTGACGCCTTTGCTAGCGTGCCGCGCCACGATTTCGTCCCCGCTAATCGGGCCGCGGTCAGTTATACTGATGTGCCAGTGCCTTTGGGCGAAGGACGATGGCTCAATCCCCCGGTGGCGACAGCACGCATCCTGATGGAGGCGCGCATCCAGCCGAGCGATCACGTTCTGTTAGTCGGATCGGCAACGGGCTATTGTGCCGCGCTTATTGCGACACTTGGTGCCTCAGTGGTGGCGGTTGAGGAGTCGTCTCATCTTTGTGCGCTCATTCCGCCCGCTGTGCTTGCCGATGAAAAGATTGTCTTCGTCACCGGCGCACTTGCCGTAGGGCATTCGCTGAACGGCCCCTATGATGTAATCATCATCGACGGCGCTATCGAGACCTTACCGCAGGCGATTGTTGATCAATGCAAAAACAGCGGGCGTCTGATCACCGCAGTGATCGAAGGGCAGCTTTCAAGGCTGTCTATCGGCCACAAATCGGGCGGTGCCATGTCGCTCAAGCCATTTCTTGATTGCCAATCGATCATCCTTCCCGGCTTTGCCAAAGCCCGCGAATTCGTGTTTTAAGAGGGCTTATGATGAAGCGTACGTTACGAACCTGTCTACTTGGCGGCATTGCAATATTTGGCGTTGCGCAGATCGCGGGTGCTGAAACACTTCGCGATGCGATGATGAAGGCTTATCAGACCAACCCAACGCTTAACGCTGCGCGGGCGAGCCAACGTGCCAATGATGAAACGTCGCCGATTGCGCGCGCGCGTGGCCTGCCCACGCTAAATGGTACGGTTACATATAATGAAAATCTGAAGCGGTCGGCGAATAGTTTTGGATCACCAAAACGTATTGTTTCGACGAGTTTGAACCTAGCGATCCCGCTCTATGAAGGCGGTAGCGTCAAAAATTCCATAGCCGCCGCTGAGCAACGAATTGCAGCAGGGCAAGCGAGCTTGCGCGACATTGAATCAACACTCTTCAGCCAGACTGTAGCCGCTTACATGGATGTGATCCGCGACGAGGCGATTGTGGGGCTCAATCAGAAGCAAGTCAAAGTGTTGAGCGTGAATTTGGAAGCGACGCGTGACCGGTTTGAGGTCGGTGATTTGACACGCACTGATATTGCGCAATCCGAATCGAGGCTTGCCACCGCTGACAGCCAGTTACGAAGTGGCGAGGCGCAACTGATCGTGAGCCGGGAGCAATATATCCGCCTCGTTGGCAGCGCACCGGGTGAGCTGGCACCGCCGCCGCCTTTGCCCAATTTGCCTGCATCGCCTGAAATTGCGGTTTCGATTGCACTTGAGAAAAACCCTGATCTGTTGGCCGCCAAGAAAACGGCGCAGGCGGCAAAATTGGACATCAACGTGGCCAGAGCGGCTCGACTTCCGCGTTTGTCGGCATTTGCAAGCGCCGATTCGTCAAATTTTCTCGGTTCGCTTGCATCGCGCCCTGGCCTTCCTCCCTTTGATCAAAAGCAGCTGACATCGGCGGCGGGCGTGCAAGCCACCGTACCGCTGTTCCAAGGTGGTGGGCCCAGCGCGCAGATTCGGCAAGCGCAAGCGCGGTCGAGCCAAGCGCTGGAACAGATTATCGAAGCAGAGCGTAGCGTGATCGCGCAAACCCGGTCGGCTTATGCGAGCTGGCGATCGTCGAACGCCGTCATTGCATCTTCAGAAACAGCCGTTTCTGCCGCAAGCCTCTCGCTTGAGGGTGTGCGCGCTGAAAATTCGGTCGGCAATCGTTCGATCCTTGATATTTTGAATGCTGAACAGGAATTGCTCAACGCGCAGGTGCAGCTCGTGTCGGCGCGGCGCAATGCCTATGTTGCTGGTTTCACCCTGCTCGCCGCAATGGGACAAGCCGAAGCGCGCGATCTGGGCCTTGATGGGGGCGCGCTGTATGATCCGCAGCTCAATGCAGACCGGGTTCGATCCCGCATTTGGGATTGGAGCAATGATCCCGAACAAGGCACTGTTTCGACGCAAACCATTGACACGCCAGCCCAAAATCCTGCACTAGCGGCTCCATTGGGGAAATAGGGTGCGATCAATGGCCGATGTCAGTCACGAACCGTCGATGGAAGAGATATTATCTTCGATTAAAAAGATAATCTCAGAAGATAGTGAGAAATCGTTATCGGTTCCGCGTGTGCGTCGACAAATGCCGCGCGCTGATGACGTTGAAAGGGTGCCCGAGGCTGCAACGCCTCAGGCCAACGATGATGTTCTCGAATTGACGGCGCAGCAGGTCGAGGAAGACCCGGTGATCGCGGTTGCCGCCCCTGAAATGTCGATTGCTCCGCACGCAATGCCCGATCAAGTCGCCGAATTGGTATCGCCTGCTACTGCCGCTGCTAGCCGCAACGCGCTCGAGTCGCTCGCGACGATTTCGGCCAAGCCGGTGTCGCCTTCGGTGGGCCTGACAATTGACGATCTTGCGCGCGAATTGCTGCGCCCGATGCTAAAGGAATGGCTCGACGAAAATTTGCCCGGCATTGTGTCTTCGTTGGTCGAACGCGAAATTGCGCGGATCACCAGAAACTGATGTTCGCGCGAGCTTGGCGACTGGGCCTCGCCGGGACGCTTCTGCTTTCATCGCTTACTGAAACCGCGCGCGCCAACACGGCGGAGCCGCCGCTCACCTATGTCGTTGCTGGCACGCTTGTTGATGTGATTAAGGGTGAGGTGCTCACCGGGCAATGTATCTGGATATCGGGAGCGCGGTTTTCAGGCTATGCCCCATGCCTTGCGACACCACCGGAAGGGGCGACCGTCATCGACTGGTCGGCGTTTTCGGTGTTGCCTGGTCTCATTGACCTGCATACCCATCTTGCCGATACGGGGCAAAATGCAGATATCGCGCTGCCGCTTAAGACATCGCCAGCGGCCACCGCTTTAGTCGGGGCGTTTAACGCAAAGCTCACCCTTGATGCGGGCTTCACAACGGTGCGCGATGTCGGCACCTACCGGGGGCTGACCGATGTGGCTTTACGCGACGCGATCAACGCCGGACAAATACCAGGGCCACGCATGTTTGTTGCTGGCGCTTACATCACCATTCCCAAAGGCGGCGGAGAGCTCAACGGCGTTATCGCCAATGAAAAATTACCTGCGGATATGCGGCTAGGCGTCATCCGCAATCCAGCGGAGGCGAAACGCCGCGCCGAATTTCTATTCGCGCACCATGTCGATTTTCTGAAGCTGATCGCAACCGGCGCCGTCCTTGCCATAGGCACAGAGCCCGGTCAGCCAGAACTAAGCGAGGCGGAGATGCGCGCGGCGGTCCACGTCGCCACCGCTAATGGGTCTTATGCGACTGCCCATGCGCACGGCGCGGAGGGGATCAAAGCCGCCATTCGTGCGGGCGTAAGGTCGATTGAACATGCCAGCTTGATCGACGATGAAGGGTTGGCAATGGCAAAGGCGGCGGGCGTCTGGCTCGTCATGGATATCTATAATGGAGATTATATCGAAACGGTTGGCACGCGCGAAGGCTGGCCCGTCGAATATCTGCGCAAAAACCGCGAAACCACGGACGTCCAGCGCGCGGGCTTTGCCAAGGCGGTGAAGATGGGCATCCGGCTGGCGTACGGCACTGACGCCGGGGTCTATCCGCACGGTGATAATGCCAAACAGCTGCGCTATATGGTGCAATATGGGATGACGCCGATGCAGGCGATTCAATCTGCAACCATCCGCGCGGCTGAGTTGATGAACAAAGACAGCGAGGTCGGCAGCATTTCGCCGGGCGTTTTGGCCGACGTGATCGCGATTGAGGGCGATCCCTTGCTGGCAGGTGCGGCAGAAAGCGTTGCTCATGTCATGAAGGCAGGAACGATCGTTAAGTAGCCGTTGCCGCGCTTGCCCTAATCCAAGCGCGCTGGCAAAGGCGGCGGCATGAGTGACACAACCAGCCCCTTGGCCAAAACCTTCGACCCCACCGCCGTTGAATCCAAATGGTATGCGCATTGGGAAGCAAACGGTGCATTCCGCCCCACGCGCCCAGATGCTGAGCCCTTCACCATCGTCAACCCGCCGCCCAATGTGACGGGTTCCTTACATATCGGCCATGCGCTTGATAACACATTGCAAGACATCCTCATCCGCCACGCGCGGTTGCAGGGCAAGGATGCTTTGTGGGTCGTCGGCACCGACCATGCCGGGATAGCGACTCAGATGGTGGTCGAGCGGCAGTTAAACGCACATCAGCAGAAACGGACGGATTTCACGCGCGAAGAATTCATCGCCAAGGTTTGGGAGTGGAAGGAGGCAAGCGGGGGAGAGATCACTCAGCAGCTCCGCCGCCTCGGCTGCTCGATGGATTGGGCAAATGAACGCTTCACGATGGATGAAGGGTTTTCGAAAGCAGTCATCAAAGTGTTCGTCGACCTCTATAATCAGGGGCTGCTGTACCGCGACAAACGGCTCGTCAACTGGGATCCGCATTTCAAGACCGCGATCAGCGATCTTGAGGTCGAAACCCGCGAGGTGCAGGGTCATATGTGGCACTTCAAATATCCGCTCGCGGGCGGTGAGACCTATACCTATATCGAACGTGACGCCGATGGGGCTGTCGTGCTTGAAGAAGAACGCGATTACATCTCCATCGCGACAACGCGCCCCGAAACGATGCTGGGTGACGGCGCGGTGGCGGTTCATCCCGGTGACGAACGCTACCAGCCAATCGTTGGTAAGCTGTGCGAAATTCCGGTCGGGCCCAAAGATCATCGCCGCCTGATCCCGATCATCACCGACGAATATCCTGACCCCGATTTCGGTTCTGGCGCGGTCAAGATTACCGGTGCGCATGACGCAAATGATTATGGCGTAGCGCAGCGCAATTCGATCCCGATGTACCGGTTGATGGATGAGAATGCCGCCATGCGCAGCGACGGCGCACCCTATGCCGAAGTTGCCGCACAGGCCAAAGCAATCGCCAGCGGCGCTGGGTGGACAGCGGCTGAAATCGATGCATTAAACCTCGTCCCCGACGCCTATCGCGGGCTTGACCGCTACAACGCGCGCAAGCGGGTCATCGCCGATATCGACGCCGATGGTTTGATGATCAAGGTGGAAGACAAGACCATCCAGCAGCCCTTTGGCGATCGGTCGAACGTGGTGATCGAACCAATGTTGACCGATCAATGGTATGTCGATGCCATGACGCTCGCTGGGCCAGCGATTGAAGCAGTGCGGTCAGGCGCGATTGAGATTGTGCCTAAATCGTGGGAAAAAACCTATTTCAACTGGATGGAGAATATCCAGCCTTGGTGTGTGTCGCGGCAGCTTTGGTGGGGGCATAGGATACCGGCTTGGTTTGACGGCGATGGTAATATTTTTGTCGCTGAAGATGAAGGTGGTGCGCAGGCATTAGCAGGGCAGGGCGTTACCCTAAGGCAAGACGAAGATGTCCTCGACACATGGTTCTCTTCTGCGCTCTGGCCGTTTGGCACGTTGGGGTGGCCGGATGCTGAAAATCCTCCCCGTTTACGGGGAGGTGGCGGCGAAGCCGACGGAGGGGGGCTTGGCAAGTCCGCCAATTCCGAAAAGGGTAGCGAACCGGATACCCCCCTCCACCGCTCCGCGGTCCCCCTCCCCGCGCGCGGGGAGGATTTGCTCGCCCGCCACTACCCCAACGACGTCCTCATCTCGGGCTTTGACATCCTCTTTTTCTGGGACGCCCGGATGGCGATGCAGGGTTTGCACTTCATGAAGGAAGTGCCGTGGAAGACACTCTATCTCCACGGGTTGGTGCGCGCGGCGGATGGTTCCAAAATGTCGAAGTCGAAAGGCAACACCGTCGATCCACTGCTGCTGATCGACCAATATGGTGCTGATGCTTTGCGCTTTTTCATGGCCGCGATGGAAAGCCAGGGCCGTGATATCAAGATGGATGAGGAGCGGGTCAAAGGCTACCGCAACTTCGCTACCAAACTTTGGAATGCGGCGCGGTTTTGCCAAGCGAATGGCATTGGGGCATCGGCAACTTTGGCAGCTCCTGAGGCTGAACTCGCGGTCAATAAATGGATCATCGGCGAGGTTGTCGAAACGCTTGAGAAACTCAACAAAGCATTCGAAGATTTCCGCTTCGATGCGATGGCCGATGCAATCTACCACTTTGCGTGGGGCACGTTCTGCGATTGGTATCTCGAACTGGTGAAGTCGGTGCTCAATCCTCCCCGGGACGGGGAGGGGGACCGCCCGCAGGGTGGTGGAGGGGGTGCTGACGCTTTAGCACTTCCGGACGCCCCCCTCCGCCGCTCCGCGGTCCCCCTCCTCGCAAGCGAGGAGGATCAGGCTAGCGAAACCCGTATTGTCGCGGGATGGGTGTTTGATCAGATTTTGGTGATGCTCCACCCCTTCATGCCGTTCATCACTGAAGAATTATGGGGATCGATGGGCGATCGGGCAGCGAATCTGATCATCCATGCGCAGTGGCCCGAGCCGAAGGCTTTGGTTGATGCGGATGCGAAGGCTGAGATCGAATGGGCGATCCGCTTAACCGAAGCAGTTCGCAGCGCGCGGGCCGAATACCAAATTCCGCCAAAAGCAAAATTGGATGTGCGTGTCTCCCAAGCTTCAGAATTGACCCGTGCGCGCCTTGATCGAAATGGATTTTCGATCTCGAAGATTGCGCGGATCGAACATTGGATAATCATGGACGAGGGCCCCGAAACTGGTGCGATCCAAATCGTGATCGACGAGGCTATCTATACGCTCGACTATGAAACGATTGTCGACACTACTGCCGAACGCACTCGCCTCACCGCCGCAATTTCCGCCATAACCAAAGAACGCGACTCACTCGCATCCCGGCTCAATAACCCTGCCTTCGTCGAAAAGGCCAAGCCCGAAGCAATCGCAAAGGCGCGCGCTGATCATGCTGAAAAATCGGCGGAGGCGGAACGGCTGGCGGCGGCGCTGGCGCGATTAGGCTGATCGTCCCGTCATGCCCAATCGCCGCAGTGCGCGGTAAGCGATGGCTTTCGCCTTATTCTGATCGGGGAAGCGCTTGGGGCTGAGCGGCGAGAGGCCCGTCCGGCGCAATAGACGGTTGAAGGCGCGCGCGTCGGCCTCGGCATAGCTCCATTCGGATCGCCAAGTGATTGACAGAGAGATTGACACTTTTTCACCATTTTTGACCCAGTGCGGTGCCTTGACGGGCACATAGACGGCCTCACCGGGGTTAAGCGGATAAGGCTTGCCCCGAGTGGCGAATTCATCGCGCCATTCAAGGTTGCGGTGATGTTCGCCCATATGGAATGCCTCATGCGCGAGCGGCGGCGCGAAGGTTTCATTTTCGGGCGGAAAGACGGTCATGACCTTGTGGCCCCTGATTTGCATCAAAATATTATGTTCGGGATCAAAGTGGAATGGCGTCACGGCACCAGGTGACGATATGAACACAAACCCTTGCAACCCGAGCATCGGCCCGGTGGCCTGCGCCACTATCGGTTTTAGTTCGTCCAGCAATTCGGTCATCAAAGCGCGGTAGGCTGGATTTTGTTCAACGAATTTAATGACCATCCACGACCCATTTTGTTCAATCGACTCGATGGTTTGTGCGATATCAAGCGTGGGTTGGGGAATGTCGGCAGGATCAACCCCAATCGGCAAATCGGCGCGATTATATTCAACATGCTGAGGCGGCAACGAGGTTGCGAGCTCGACCAACGCAGGTAGCGTGAGCAAGTGATGTTCGTGGAGATTATGAAGGAACCGGATGGCGGTTTCCGGATAAGCGTCTCTAAAGCGCTTTCGCGCTTCGGCCGCGAAAACTGGTTCAGTCATTACCACGTCTCCTTGTGCTGCGCAGCCATGCGGATGTTGTTTCCGCGCCGCGACATAATTTGTAGGTCATCATCCTGATGCTGCCCGACAGCGGCACGCTCACGTGAATGATGCTGCGCCGTTCGCCCCACAGGCTGTTGATCATTGGGTGATTTTGCACCGCGCAGCTATCCATCCAGTCAATTGCTGGGTCGCTCAGGACGCGCGGCAGGTTTTCGAGTTCAATGAGCACGCCGGGCGAAAAGCGCGCGAGGTTTTCATCATATGCGATTTTGAACGACCAGCTGCCCGGCGGCGTTTTGAAATTGACGAGCATCGCAATGGCGCGGTTGTCGAGCATCAGCTTTTGGAAATCGACTTTGCCAGCCGCAAAACCGCCGCGCACGACTTCGTGGAAGAACATAGCTGTTGCTTCCTCATTGGCAAGGGCAGCGCCTTGTTGTCCCTTCCAGCCAGCGGCTTCAAGCGCGAGGAACTCATCACACCAAGAAACAACCAACGCCGCATCGCCAAGCACGGCGAATGTCACTTTGCCCACATCGGCGAGCCGATTCGCCAGGCGGCGCAATTCTTTGCGTTTCTTGCCGCGAATCGTGGCTTCAAGATAGGCGTTAGGAGACAGGTCGCTGGCCAGTGCGGCGCGCTCAAACCGGTGAACCGTGGGTGCCGGGCGACCAAGCGCGCGCGCGGCCTGAACAAGCGCCAGATGGACGGGGCCACCCTCAAGGAGCCCGGAGAGGCTCAAAAAACTTGTGGCCCATTCGCTGTCATCAAGTAGCTTCAAGATCGCGCGCCATGCCGTGACTTCATCACCTTCACGAATCAGAGGGGTGCCCATAAAGCACTGGTAATGCGTCCAATTGCTGATGTGGGGGACCGGCATGCGGCCATAGTTTGGCGCGATGGCGAGCGGTATGATGCCAATCAATTCGTCGCAAGGCGACCGTATTTCGATCAGCCGGATAGCTTGCCCTGACCCCAAGTGACGCAGCGCTGGCGCAAGGAACCAGCCTTCATAAAACACATTAGGCTCACTGGCGTGCGCGGCAAGCTTGTCGATTTCGGCGATCAACGCAGCCGAAAGGTCACGCACGAGCACCGCGCGTGCGGTGACAGCATCGGGTGTCGTTTCAACCTGATCGCGAACTAACAACATAAAGGTCATATGCCACAAATGCGCTAAGATGTTCCTAATTTGTGTTGAGATGGCCTGTTTCGTGAAATCTTTTCTTGGTGTAGGGCGGTGCAATGACAATTGCTTCTTTCCCAGCGCTCCGCATGCGGCGCAGTCGGGCGGCTTCCTGGAGCCGCGCCATGGTTGCTGAAACCAGCATCTCCGCCGCTAATTTGATCTGGCCTTTGTTCGTCACATCGGGTTCGCAGGTTGAAGAACCGATTGACAGTTTGCCCGGCGTCTCGCGGTGGTCAGTTGACTTGATCGTTGAACGCGCCCGTGATGCGTTTGATTTAGGGATAGGGTGCGTTGCGCTGTTTCCCAATACACCGCGCGCGCTTCGTACTGACGATGGTCGTGAAGCGCTCAATCCCGACAATCTGATGTGCCGAGCGATTCGATCGATTAAGGCCGCGGTGCCCGATATCGGGGTGCTTACCGATGTTGCTCTCGATCCTTACACGGCGCACGGTCATGACGGGTTGGTCGATGCGCGCGGTTATGTTCTGAATGACGAGACGTCGGCTGTGCTCGTCGCTCAGGCGCTTAATCAGGCAAAGGCCGGGGCCGACATCATCGCACCAAGCGACATGATGGACGGGCGGGTTGGCGCCATCCGCGGTGCGCTGGAACAGGCTGGTTATGTCAATGTGCAAATCATGGCTTATGCCGCCAAATATGCCAGTGCCTTTTATGGCCCTTTCCGTGATGCGGTCGGGTCAAGCGGATTGCTTAAGGGTGACAAGAAGACTTACCAAATGGATCCGGCCAACGCGACCGAGGCGCTGCGCGAAGTGGCGCTCGACATTGCCGAGGGCGCCGATAGCGTTATGGTAAAACCAGGCCTGCCCTACCTCGATATCATCCGCATGGTGAAGGATCGGTTTGATGTGCCGGTGTTCGCGTACCAAGTGTCCGGCGAATATGCGATGATTGAAGCGGCGGTGGCGGCGGGTGCAGGCGACCGTGACGCGCTGGTAATTGAAACATTGATGGCTTTCCGCAGGGCAGGTTGTTCGGGGATACTCACCTATCATGCCGTGCACGCCGCGAGATTGCTGCGTGGTTGAATATATCGCGACGACATCTCGATTTAGATTTTGATCATCCCCATGTGTCCGTCGGAAGCGCACTCAAACGGCATGTCACTTATAGCGTTAACGAACCGTTAGCCGCCGTTAGCTAAGGATTGCTTTGGGTGGTTAGGCAATTTGCAGCGCTCCCAAAATTATGCTGTCCTACAAATGTTCTGGCATGCTAGCGCGCCTTCATGGTTGGTGACGAAAGGGAAATGATGGAGCAAATTTTGACGCAAAAGCAAGGGTTCAGCCAG
>JBJXDU010000014.1:0-8789 GCA_046153565.1 Sphingomonadaceae bacterium | reverse complement strand
ATGCGCTGTTCCTCGCGAGCACATTAGGGTTGGCGGACGACCTTGGGCCGCTATGCCAAGCCTATCTCGCCCGCCTCACCGCGCGCGCTGGGTTTCAGCGCGCGCAGGAGCGGCAGGCGGCTTAGAGAGTGATGACATCAAGTTGACCCGTCTACCCCGAGCGAAGTCGAGGGGCTTCGTCGAGCGCAGTCGAGACCATTCTCGGCTGCGCTCGAAGGTGTGTCTCGACTTCCACCTGTCGGTGGAAGTTTATCCCGAGCGGAGCCGAGGCGCTCGACAGAGACGGACTTGAATTGACTCCGTCAAATGTTATCACGCTATAGGCCCATATTCACGGCCAAATTCTCCCATTTGGAATTATGTTCTTGACAGCGCAACGCTCATCTGGCACAAATGACGAAGCTGGAGAATTGCGATTCGCGACTGCAATACTTCAGTGAACTAGACTGGCCGAAGCGGTTCGTACGGACCATCGGGCTGGATCATATGAATGGCGTCACCGGTGCTGATCACGCCGGCGACACCTACTACCGCCATCACCCCGCCCTTGCGGATCAGGCTGCCGTCGCTGGCCTGATCAAGCAAGGCATTCATCAGACCGGGGCTGTGGCCGTTGAGTTGGTGACAGGGATTGCGCAGGCCCGTTATCTGCACTTCGGCACCTGAGGCAAAGATGAGACGGGTGCCGCGCGCTGCGCCCAGCAAATCTACCCCGCACGTCATGATGTTTTCGCCAAGTTCGCCGGGGGCTACGGCAAACCCTTTGGCGGCTATCTCGTGCAAAAGCTCGACCGGGATCAGATGGACTTGACGCAGATTGGGTTGCGTCGGGTCTTTGGCGACGCGGCTGCGATGCTTTACGGTTTGCCCCCGGTGCGCATCGCCCTCGACGCCTTCGCCGACGACGAGGTTGATGTGCGGCAAAACGACCTTGCCAAGGCCGTGCCCACCCCGCGCCGAAACCGAAACGACGTGCATCACCGTCGTCCGAAGAGCTTTTCGATGTCGCCATGGGCAAGCTTCACCCAAGTGGGGCGACCATGGTTGCACTGCCCCGAATGCGGCGTCACCTCCATTTCGCGGAGCAAGGCGTTCATTTCGGCGACAGACAGCACGCGGCCCGCGCGCACCGAGCCGTGGCAAGCCATTGTGCCCGCAACCGCGTCGATCCGCTCCTTGAGGCTGAGCGCTTCGCCGTGCGCGGCCA
Source organism: Sphingomonadaceae bacterium (assembly GCA_046153565.1). GTDB lineage: Bacteria > Pseudomonadota > Alphaproteobacteria > Sphingomonadales > Sphingomonadaceae > Aquisediminimonas. The sequence goes on along the minus strand of JBJXDU010000014.1, from coordinate 7,582 downwards.
GTTCGTCGGCAAGGTCGGTGACGAGCGCCTGAATGTCACCGTGGCCGAGCACAGCAGGCGTCGCGCGGACGAGGACAGCGGCGGGGCCAAAGCGTTCCAGCTCAAGCCCGAAGGCGGCGAGATCGACGATCCGCGCTTCAAGCCGGTCGCACGCGGGTTCGTCAAGCTCGACGACTTCGGGGATGAGCAAAGCCTGGCTGGCAGCATCGCCCGCTTCGATCGCCGCGCGCATCCGTTCGAGCACCAGCCGTTCGTGCGCGGCATGCTGATCGACGATGACCAGCCCGTCTTCGGCTTCGGCAACGATGTAGGTCTGCGCAATCTGGCCGCGCGCGACGCCCATCGGGTGGCTGATGGCTTCGGGCGGGGCAGCAACAGCGGGTTCGGCGCGGGCAAGTGGCGGCGGTGCTTTGAAGTGGCTGCGATTGTCCCAGACGCTGCGCTGCTGCGGCGCAGAGGTAGGCCATGCCGGGGCGGACGATGTCAGTGGTTCGCTCTGCCAGTTTTGGAGCGCAGCGGCGGAGGGGAGTGGCATCCGCGCCTGCCCCACTTCGTCAAGCGCGCGGCGCAGGCCGCTGACGATCATCCCACGCACCAGCGCTGGATCGCGGAAGCGAACTTCGGTTTTGGCCGGATGGACGTTTACATCAACCGCGTCGCTGGGCACGTCGAGAAAGAGCGCAACGACCGCATGGCGATCACGCGCGAGCATATCGGCATAAGCGCCGCGCACGGCACCGGCGAGCAAGCGGTCTTTGACCGGCCGGCCATTGACGAACAGATATTGGTGATCGGCAACGCCGCGGTTGAACGTGGGGAGGCCCGCAACACCGGTGAGCCGAATGCCCTCACGCTCAAAGTCGAGCCCGACGCTTGAGCCAGTGAGTGCGCGGTCGGTGAGTGCGGCCACCCGGTCAGGCCCGCTATCGCCCGCCGCCACGAGCAAGCTGCGCCGCCCACCATGGTCGAGGCTGAAACCGATATCGGGCCGCGCCATGGCGAGCCGTTTGACCACATCAACGCAGGCAGCATATTCGGCGCGCTCAGAGCGGAGAAATTTGCGCCGCGCGGGCACTTTGGCGAAGAGGTTTTCAACGCGGATGCGCGTGCCGGGAGGAAGGGCTGCGGGGCCTTCGCTTGCCAAGTCACCATTGTCGACGATCCGCTGCCACCCATCGGCCCCGCGCACGCGGCTTTCGATGGTCATCCGCGCGACACTGGCGATTGAAGGCAAGGCTTCACCGCGAAAGCCAAGCGTCGTGACGGCCTCAATCCGGTCATCGGGGAGTTTGGAAGTGGCGTGGCGTTCGAGCGCGAGCGCCATATCGTCGCTCGACATGCCCGATCCATCGTCGCTGACGTCGATCAGATCGATACCGCCGCTAACCAGCCGGATGTCGATCCGCGTCGCCCCGGCATCGATTGCATTTTCAACCAGTTCCTTAAGCGCGCTGGCTGGTCGCTCTACCACTTCACCTGCGGCGATGCGATTTACCAGCCCCGAAGGCAATCGACGTATTGACATGATGATATCCCTAGCGCAGTTCGCGTGGCTTCGCGAGCCTAGCAGAAAAGAATCAACGGGATTTTTCCCGACTGTCCTGCTAGGCAATTGGGTTGACACGACACCGGCAGGATATCCTCACCTTTCCTGCCTATTCAGGACGTTTTTCATGGCATTCTTTTCCGGCTTTAAATTCTTTAAAATGATGTCGCACGATATGGCGATTGATCTCGGCACGGCGAACACGATTGTCTATCTGCGCGGGCGCGGCATCGTCCTCAATGAGCCTTCGGTGGTGGCGATTGAAACGATCAACGGCGTTAAAAAGGTCAAGGCCGTCGGCGAAGATGCCAAGCTGATGATGGGCAAAACGCCTGGCTCAATCGAAGCCATCCGACCGCTTCGTGACGGTGTGATCGCCGATATTGAAGTTGCTGAACAAATGATCAAGCATTTCATCCAAAAGGTGCACGGCCAAAGCCGCTTCCCGAGCTGGCCCGAAATCGTCATTTGCGTGCCATCAGGATCAACCTCGGTAGAACGCCGCGCGATCCGCGATGCGGCTTCGAATGCCGGGGCCAGTTCAGTCCATTTGATCCTAGAGCCTATGGCCGCTGCTATCGGTGCAGATATGCCGGTCACTGAACCCATTGGGTCTATGGTTGTCGATATTGGTGGGGGCACGACCGAAGTCGCGGTGCTATCGCTGCGCGGTCTGGCTTACACCAATTCGGTGCGCGTTGGCGGCGATAAGATGGACGAAGCGCTCGTTTCTTATGTGCGCCGCAATCATAACCTCCTGATCGGCGAAGCGACCGCCGAACGGATCAAGCAGGAAGTGGGCGTGGCCAAGGCGCCTGCCGACGGCGTTGGCAAGACGATCTTCATCAAGGGCCGCGACCTTGTGAACGGCGTGCCCAAGGAAATCTCGATCAATCAAGGCCAGATTGCCGAAGCCTTGGCCGAACCGGTTGGCACAATCGTTGAAGGGGTTAGGATCGCGCTTGAAAATACCGCGCCAGAATTGGCGGCCGATATCGTTGATCAGGGGATTGTCCTGACTGGCGGCGGTGCACTGTTGCAAGGCATTGATGAGGTGCTCCGCGATGAAACCGGGTTGCCCGTGACGATTGCTGATGATCCGCTCACTTGTGTGGCGCTGGGTACGGGCCGTGCGTTGGAAGACCCGATCTTCCGCGGCGTGCTGCTGACAGCCTAGGGCGGAGCGGGCTGTCATGGCGCCGCCCTCTCCCCGGCGCCCCGGATTTTCGAGGCGTGCGCAGTATGGCTTGTTTGCAAGCTATGTCGTCGCCGTACTCGGCGCGGTGCTGGGGCTATTGCTGATCATCACGGCGCGCTTTGATCCTGCGGGCAACAGCGCGCTTCAGGGATTACTGAGTGATATCTTCGCGCCGCTTTCTGCGGCGGGGCGCAGCGTGGTGGGCGGCATTACGGGCGCCGGTGACGCCGTCGGAGCTTATATCAACGCTGGGTCAAAAAACCGGGCAATGGCAAACGAGCTTAAGGCGGCGCGGCAGAAGTTGATCCAGGGGCAAAATGACGCGCGCGAGGTCCGCCGCCTCAAAGCCTTGGTTGGGATGGTTGAGCGTCTGCCTGACCGGGTCGCAGTTGCCCAGTTGGTAAGTTCAACCGGGTCAAGTAGCCGCCGCTACGCCACTCTCAATGCAGGCGCCGCCAACGGCGTTCAACCGGGTCAACCCGTGCGCGCACCCGAAGGGCTGGTTGGCCGCGTTGTTCAGGTTGGCCGCTGGAGCGCCCGGGTCTTGCTGATTACCGACGGCGGGAACATCATCCCCGTGCAGCGCGCATCGGATGGTATTCCAGCACTTGCTTACGGTCTGGGCGATGGTCGCATCGATTTGCGTCCGCTCGCGGCGGGCAACAATCCGTTCAAAGTGGGCGATATTTTCGTCACATCGGGCACAGGTGGCATTTATCAACCCAATATCCCCGTGGCGATTGGGATCAAGTCCAGCCGCGACGGCACATATGGTCGGCCGCTCGCTAACCCGTCGCAGCTTGATTATGCGGTGGTTGAGCGCGAATTTATCGCCCCCCTGCCACCGCCGCCCGACGCCACCCGCCAGCCGGGGGGGCAATAATGGCCAACCGGATTGGGCGCACCCCGTCTGGTTTTCGGCGGCGGGCGGTCCCCATCATATCGACGATGTTGGGATCGATGCTGACGCTGTTACCGTTCATTGCAGTCGCACCAACGATGCTGCCGTGGGGATTGATTGTCTTTCTGGCTTGGCGTGCGCTACAACGCCATGTCTGGCCCGTATGGATGGGTGTGCCACTTGGGCTATGGGACGATTTGTTGAGTGGATCGGTTGTGGGTACGTCGATGGTGCTGTGGACAATGATCTTAATCGGCTATGAAATCCTTGATCGGCAAATGATCTGGCGTGATTTTGGCCAGGAGTGGGGATTTGCAGCCGCGATCCTTGCGCTTGTTCTGCTCAGTGCTTCGCTGATTTCAACGATCATCATCGGCCCCGCTGATCCGCTGCTGTTGATGCCCCAAATTGCGATGTCAGTGCTGATCTTTCCACTGGTGACGCGGCTTTGTGCGGTGCTTGACGAATGGCGGCTGCGCTAATGGCTCGCATGCCGGTCAGCGTTACCAAAGCCCAGCAAGCGTTCAGCTTTACCCGGCGCGCGATGTTTGTGAGCGGGGCACAGGCGACACTGGCTGCCATTCTGGGCGGGCGCATGGCGTGGCTCTCAATTGTCGAAAACCAGAAGTATGCGCTGCTTGCTGAAAGCAACCGCGTCAATTTCACGCTGATCCCCCCGCGACGGGGCTGGATTGTTGATCGTAATGGCAAGCCACTGGCCCTGAACCGCACGGCGTTCCGCGTTGATATCATCCCCGATCGGCTGGTGGATAAGGCAAAGACGCTGACCGATTTGCAGGCGATGCTGGGCCTAACGGCTGACGATATCGACCGGATCGAGCGCGATTTAAAACATGCCTCGGGGTTTCGGCCTGTCCAAGTCGCCGAAAATATTCCGTGGGAAAAATTCGCCGCGATCAGCATCCGTGCCGCCGAATTTCCGGGCGTCGCGCCCGCGCAAAGCTACAGCCGCTTCTACCCCGATGGCGCGGCGGTTGGTCATTTGCTCGGCTATGTCGGCGCGGCGTCGGCCAAGCAATATGAAGAGACTAAGGATCCTCTTCTGGTCACCCCAGGGTTTAAGGTGGGAAAGGAAGGGCTTGAGCGCACGCTCGAAACCGTTCTGCGTGGCAAACCGGGTGCCAAGCGCACCGAAGTAACCGCAAGCGGAAAACTAGTGCGCGAACTGGCCTCGCGCGCTGACACGAGCGGGCTTACCGCCAAGCTTACCATCGAGGCAGGGCTTCAAGCCTATGCTGCGCGCCGGATGGGTGATGCGTCAGGATCGTGCGTCGTGCTTGACTGTGTAACAGGCGATGTCGTTGCGATGGTCTCCATGCCGGCTTATGATCCCAACAGTTTTTCGGACGGAATCGGGAAAAGCGAATGGGCGATGCTGCGCGCCGACGATCATATCCCGCTTGCTAACAAAACGCTACAGGGCCTTTATCCCCCGGGATCAACTTGTAAGCCAACGACAATGCTCGGACTGTTATCGGCCGGCATTGATCCCAAAGCAACCGTGACGTGCACCGGCAGTTACCGTGTCGGCGGCAGCATTTTCCACTGCGCCAGCAGGCGTGGCCACGGCGCGATTTCGATGCACCGCGCGCTGGTGCAAAGCTGTGACATTTATTTCTACCATTTCGGCAGGCTCGCCGGTATCGATCCGCTTGCCGCCATGGCGCAGAAAATGAGCTTTGGCCAAAAATTCGACCTGCCTTATTCGTCGCAAAGCTATGGCACCTTTCCCAATCCCGAATGGTTGGCGCGCAAATATGAGCGCAAATGGTCCGTCGCGGATACGATCAATGCGTCGATTGGGCAGGGCTATGTGCTCGTCAATCCCCTGCAACTGGCGGTCATGGCGGGGCGGATTGCGTCGGGCCGGCAGATTATTCCGCGCTTGCTCGATGGAAAGCCGCACGCGCCCGCTCCGCTTATGGATATCAACCCAGAGCATTTGGCATTCTTGCGCGATGCTATGTCAGGCGTGGTAAACACATCAATCGGCACAGCCCCCCGCGCGCGCTTGCCGCTGGCTGATGTCAAAATGGGCGGCAAGACTGGCACGGCGCAAGTGCGGCGTATCACGCTCGCCGAACGTGCGCGCGGCGTGCGATCAAATGCCAGTCTGCCGTGGAAGTTTCGCGATCATTCGCTGTTCGTCGCGTTTGCCCCGGTTGACAATCCCCGGTTTTCAGCCGCTGTCATCATTGAACATGGCGGGTCTGGCGCGGGGGCAGCCGCCCCCATAGCCCGCGACGTCATGACCTATATTTTTGATCCTGCCAAAGCCATGGCGACCCTGCTTGACCTTGAACGCGGCTGGGGCGGCGATATCGCCACCCGGATGGCCAAACAGCGCGCCAAATGGGACGCCGAAAATGCGCCCAAGCCGCCAGTTGATCCCGCCGCAGCCGAAGCGAGCAACGCCAGTAACGCCGCCGATAATGCCGCCGCCAACGTCACCGCACCCGATAATGCCGATACGCCTGACAGCGGCGAACAAGCCCCTGAGCCGGTCGAAACCATCAAATCAGCCAAGGGGCGCGCCGACCCCGTCAAGCCCGCACCGCCGCCACCCGAAGCCCCGGTTATCACCGCCCCCGAAGGCTTGGAGAACCTGATTGATGCCGCCAATCTGCAAGTGGAGATCAAACCCTGATGCAGTCATCGATCATCCCCGCTCCGCTCGCCGCGCTGCCCTGGCGCGTCATCTTCTTGCTCTTGGCGATTGGCGGCTTTGGATCAATCGTGCTTTATTCAGCAGCAGGCGGTCATTTGCGGCCATGGGCGGCCAGCCATGCGCTGCGCTTTTGTTTGTTCCTCGTCATGGCCGTCTTGCTCTCACGACTGTCGGAACGGTTTTGGCGCAGCAATGCCTTTATCGGTTATGCCATCATCCTTGCCATGTTGCTCGGGGTAGAGCTGCTCGGCGCGGTTAGCGGCGGCAGTCAGCGCTGGCTTGACCTGGGGATCATCCGGCTCCAGCCATCCGAATTGATGAAATTGTTTATCGTCCTCGCGGTTGCGCGGTTTTTTGACATGTTGCCCGCAGGCGAAATTCGCGGCTGGAACGCAATCTGGATACCCGGCGTGATGATCGGCCTGCCCGCTTTCCTCGTGATGTTGCAGCCCGATTTGGGCACTGCCCTGATGATCGTTGCAGGCGGTGTTACTATCATGTTTCTCGCCGGGCTCCCGCTGCGGCTGTTCATTGGCGCTGGCGCTGGCATCGCGGTTGCCGCGCCGCTCGCCTATTTCTTCGCGCTGCGTGAATATCAGCGGAACCGCGTGCTCATCTTCCTCAACCCTGAAAGCGACCCGCTTGGGGCGGGCTACCACATCACCCAGTCAAAGATTGCGATTGGGTCAGGAGGCATTTTTGGCAAGGGATTCTTGAATGGCACGCAAAGCCATCTCGATTATCTGCCCGAAGGCCACACCGATTTCGTCTTCGCAACGATGGCTGAGGAATGGGGTCTATTTGGCGGGCTGCTCTTGATCGGCGCGTTTTTGTTGCTGATCCGTTGGGGCATGCGCGTGTCGGAAAGAGCCCCCACCCGCTTTGGCCGATTGGCGGCCGCTGGCCTGATCACAACGATATTCTTCTACGTTGCCATCAACTTGTCGATGGTGATGGGGCTCGCCCCCGTCGTCGGCATCCCGCTCCCGATGGTATCGCACGGCGGCACGGCGATGATGACAGTGATGATCTGCATCGGCATCCTCATGTCAATCGAACGCCACAGCCGGACACGCGGCGGCCTTTCCTAACACAAGCCATTTGCATCCCCCCCCATCCCATGCTAACGGCGCGCCTCGCTTCGGTAGCCAACGGCCCGAATCAGCGATACGGACGCATAGCTCAGTTGGTAGAGCAGCTGACTCTTAATCAGCGGGTCCTTGGTTCGAGCCCAAGTGCGTCCACCAT
>JBJXDU010000013.1:0-30190 GCA_046153565.1 Sphingomonadaceae bacterium | reverse complement strand
TCGACAACCGCCTCTTAATCCTCCCCGGCACGGGCAGGTGGAGGGGGCCCAACGCCCATTTTGTCCAGCTTGGGACCCCTCCGCCCTTCGGGGCACCTCGCCGTGCCGGGGAGGATTTGGGGTGTCTGCATTCAGGGCGTGCGAAACCTCGAAAGAACGTCCCAAAACCATATCACAAGGCGCGTGACGCTAAGCGACTTGCATCCAACCCGCTCAGCTGGATAAGGTTAGCCGGAAGGGGAATGAGACATGACCGATGCCACTCCCGTTGATCCGAGCGGTCAAGCGATTGATCGGATCTACAGCCTCGACGCTGCGCGTGGGCTGGCGGTTTGCGGGATCGTGCTCTTAAACATTTATAATTTTTCGATGCCGCCGGCTGCCTATTTCAACCCGCTGGCCTACGGCTATACCGGGCCTGAAACGATGGTCATCTGGGTGGTCGAATCAATCTTCGCGCAGGACGCCTTTCGCGCGATATTCGCGATATTGTTTGGGGCCGGCGTGGCGATCTTGTTTGAACGCGGCGCGACCGGGCGCACGCATTTGGCACGAATGATGGTGCTGCTGATCATTGGCTATTTTCATGCAGTGTTGCTCAACAACGGCGATGTGCTGAGGCTCTATGCGCTGACCGGCATCCTGCTTGCTCTGCTGTTGCGCCTGTCACAACGCGGGCTGCTGATTGCGGTCGTTGTGCTTGCGGGGCTGCATCTGGGGCTGTTTGGCTGGTTTAGTTGGGGCTGGCTGCGCTATTGGTGGACAGTTCAGCAAGGTTTCGGCGACCCCGCCCCGCTGGCGATTTGGCAAGCCGAATTCGGTATCGAACCGACCAGTGTTGAGCGCGGACTGGCGGCAGGTCGTGAGAGCATGAGCGAACGCATCGCTGCGCGCGCTTTCCTGTGGGAGGGGCCTCTCATCATCTTGCTGATCTTTATGCCGCAAACGCTGGCGGCGATGTTGCTGGGGGTTTGGAGTTGGCGCAACGGTTTGCTGCGCGGCGATTGGGATAAGGCCCGCTTGCGGCGCTTCGCGCTCCGCATGACGCTGATTGCCTTGCCGCCGATGACCGCGCTGTGCGTCGCGGCATTCTGGAGTGGCTTTGCCGGAACAGTCGTTGGCAGCACTGCGCTCGTCTGGAGTCAGCCGTTCGCGATCATGCTTGGTCTGGCCTATATTGCAGCGCTGTTTGCGGCGTACGGGTCGGGGTCGCTCAGGACGGCTCTTAGTGTGCGCCTTGCCGCCGCAGGGCGCTTGTCGCTCACAAACTATATCGGGGCGAGCGTGGTGATGGCGGCGGTGTTCCATAGTTGGGGATTAGGAAAATTCGGATCGGTGAACCGCGTCGAAGCGACGCTCATCGCGCTCGCAGTGATCGCCCTTATCCTCACCGTCTCGCCTTTATTGTCATCGCGGCTCGGCACTGGCCCCCTCGAACGATTGTGGCGGGGCGGCGTGCGGATTTTGTCTTGATCGACCCCTACTTCACCGCGGGAGTATAGCATAATTTAGTAAAATTTAGGGGACTTCACATCAGAGACCTTTGGAAATTTTGTTGCGGGGCGGCGGCGCGGCGAAGGTTTCGGCGAGACCGTCTACCGAGGTTCAGCGACAGGCCACCCCCCACTGGCATAACGGTCATCTGGTGACGCCATGTTGTTGCCATTATGATATGCTTTTAAAGCGGGCATGAAAGCGACAGATTGATATGAAAACAATACCATTCCCTGCTGATCCCGCCACTTCCGAACATCGTGCCGAAGGCGGCGCCGTTATCCGTGCTACCACGCTGCGTGCGGCCGACGATATGGCGATGATCCGCGCGGCGGCTGAATTAACGCGCGATCTTAATCCGCCCAAGCCATGGGTATATTGGGGTGATTGTTTGGCATCGGCGGCAATTGGTTATGGCGGGCTTTGGGTTGCGGTGACAAGCGACGTGCCGGTGATTGCGATTATCGCTGCGATCATCTCAATCCTTGCGCTTTACCGCGCGGGCAGTTTCATTCATGAACTGACGCATCTCAAACATGCGCTCGTGCCAGGTTTTCGGTTGGGCTGGAATCTTTTGGTGGGCATTCCGCTGCTGGTGCCGTCATTCATGTATGAAGGCGTGCATAGCCTGCACCACGCACGAACGCGCTATGGCACGGCGGATGATCCCGAATATCTGCCACTCGCGCTGATGAAGCCTTACACGGTGCCATTGTTCGTGCTTGTTTCCGCGCTCGCCCCCATTGCATTATTGTTTCGCTATGCCGTGCTTGCGCCTTTGTCGGCCCTGATACCTGCACTGCGGATCATGGTAGTGGAGCGCTATTCGGGCCTCGCCATAAACCCTGCTTTTCGCCGTCGCGCGCCTGAAGGTGAGCTGAAGCGCTGGTGGATTGGCCTCGAATGCGCGGCCAGCCTGTGGGCAATGGCGCTTATCGCGGGCGTGATCAGCGGTTTCGTTCCCCTCCCCGGCTTCCTCATGTTCATGGGCGTAGCGTCTGGTGTAGCGGTGCTCAATCAAGTGCGGACGCTCGTTGCGCATCTGTGGGAAAATGATGGCGGCGTGCTCAACACAACGAACCAATATCTTGATAGCGTCAACGTGCCGCCACCGGGCTGGTTACCGATCCTGTGGGCACCGGTCGGCTTGCGCTATCATGCGATCCACCATCTTTTGCCGGGGCTGCCTTATCACGCTCTGGGTGAAGCCCACCGGCGGCTAACAGCGGCGTTGCCCGAAGGTTCGACCTATCACCGGGCCAATTATGAGGGTCTCTCAGTGCTTGTTGCCCGGCTGATCGGATCAACGATGAAGCGGACTTAAGCCGCACTCACTCTTCGGTCTGCATCAACACCGTTTCGCCGACCAGCAGGAATATGAAAAACGGCCCCCACGCCGCGAGCAAAGGCGGGTAGACACCCAAATTGCCCATGGCCAGACCAAAATTATCGGCGACAAAATAGCCAAAACCCAGCGCCATACCGATGACAGCGCGGATCAATAGGCCGCCCGAACGCGCAACGCCAAAGGCCGCAACCGCCGCAAGCAATGGCATCAAGACTGACGAAAGCGGCCCCGAAATCTTGTGCCACATCCCCGCTTCAAGCGCTGACGTGCGGCGACCAGCACGCTTGAGATCGCCGATAGCCTGCCACAACGCCGAAAATGTTAGGTGTGACGCTTTCACACTTGCCAGCGTGAATTGATCAGGGCGAATGCCAGCACCAACACTAATCGTGCCAAGCTTGGCCTCAGTCCCCTTTACCACATCAAAGCGACGCGCGCCTTCAAGCTCCCAGCCGCCAGCCGCAGGTTTGCCGCGTTCTGCGCTGACGATGCTGTTAAGCTCGTCGCCGGTGCGGCTGTAGATGGTCACGCCTGTCAGCCGCGTCGCCGCGCCCCGTCCCGCCACAGTCTCGGCATTGATCAGATTGTCACCATCACGCACCCAGATGTTGACTTGCGCCTTACTGTCACCGGCTACTTTGCCATAATTGACGCGCTGCCATTTTTCGAGCGCCGTCGTGGCACGCGTAACGATCCGGTCGTTGAAGGCGAAGGAAAGCCCGGCAACCAAAATACTCGCCACGATCAGCGGGGCAAGCACCTGATGCGCTGACAGACCGGCGGCTTTCATCGAAATGATCTCGCTGTTCGCGTTGAGCGTCATGAGTGTCACGAGCGTACCGAGCAGGATTGAAAAGGGCAGAAACTGCTCGATGATTTGCGGCATTCGGAGCGAAACATAGCGCATAATTTCGGGCGTACCATTGCCCGGAAATGCCATGATCTTTCCGGTTTGCCCCAACATATCGAGCGACTGGAGGATGAGGACGAGCGCCAGCAACACGCCAAAGCTGCGCGTCAGAAACATCCAGGCCATATAGAATGTGATGGTTCGCGAAGGAAAAAAACCTGCCATCATCGCTAAATGTCCGCCGTCTTTGGTGTCGAAGCTTTGAACAAGCGCACGATCGCAGCCCCAACTTTGGCAAAGAGGCGTTCCAGCCCGCCAATCGGCTCGCCACCAGGAACATAGGCCAGCACATAATAGAGCCGTAATATCAGCGCAGCAAAGATGATGAACGGTACCCACAGCGCAATCAGCGGATCTATTCTGCCCTGCGCGCCCATACTTTCGGCATATTCATTGACCTTATGGTAGGTCACCACCATTACGATTGACAAGAATACACCCAGAAACGACGATGTCCGCTTACGCGGCACCGCGAGCGCCACCGCCAGCAGCGGGATGAGCAGCATCATCGCCACTTCCACCAAGCGGAAATGGAAATTGGCGCGAATCTGGTTACGCAGCGGCCTTGGCACTTTCTGATTGCCGCCCGCGCGCACTAGCTCGGGGATCGTCATTTCCCGGTCAATCCCGCCACGACCGCGAAAGCTACCGATCTTAGGAAGGTCAATTGGTAAATCATGGCTGGTAAAACTCAAAATGCGGGGTGTGCGAAAATTAGGAGCGTTGTGAACCAGCACGCCATTGGCAAGCCGCAGGATGATAACATCGGGATCATCGGTTGACATGAACGTGCCAGTTTTCGCGGTAACCGCAACCGATTGGCCATCACCGCGTTCGCCCATCGCAAAAATGCCGGTGAGCCGCCGCCCTTCCTCGGCGCTCTTTTCGATCCGCAATGTCATCCGTTTGCCAAGGCTGGTAAACTCCCCAACCTTGATCGAAGCGCCAAGCGCACCCGAGCGCAGTTCAAAATCAATTCCTTCATAAGCGTAACGGGCATAGGGCTGCGCATAGCCGACAATGCCCAAGTTGATCGCAGCAAGTATGATCGCAAAAAGATAGGGTGCCCGCAAAAGCCGGGTATAGCCGAGACCAACAGCCCGCAGCGCATCAAGCTCGGACGACAAAGCCAGTTTTCGAAAAGCAAGCAAGATGCCCAGCAACAAGCCAATTGGAATGCCAAGTGAGAGATATTCGGGCAGTAAATTGATCAGGAGACGCCACATGACGTCAATCGGCCCGCCTTCTTCAATCACGAACCGAAGCAGGTTTTGCATCTTATCCAAAACAAATAAAACAACCGCAATCACCATGCACGCAAACAACGGCACCGCAATGAGGCGAGTGAGATAACGGTCAGTTGCAGTGAACATGGATAAGTGCGGAGCGCCGTTCGCTGGCCTGATACCCCCGGTTGATCAGGCTCATAAGGGATGCCACGCAGGAGGATTCCGGCGCTTCAAACCTCATCATAGCGCGCGCAGGCGTGCAGGTCACCTGCAATTTTCAGAGCGACTGACCCGCATCACGCCGGCAAAGCACCCGACAATTGCCCCGCCGCCTTGAACGCCGCGAGAATCGCATCAATCTGCGCTTTGCTATGTTCGGCACAAAGCGAGCAGCGCAGCAGGAACATGCCGTTTGGTGTTGCGGGCGGGCGCGCTACGTTTACATAGACTCCCATTTCGAGAAGCGCCTGCCACGTCACTACCGCTTGCTGCTGATCGGGGAGCATCACCGCGATGATCGCTGACTGGCATGTGTCAGTGCCGAGCGTGTAGCCCATTTCGCGCAGTGAGCCATGCATCCGCCGCGCATTTTCCCACAGATGCGCGCGCTTGTTATGCGCATGCATCAGCTTGCGGATTGAGGTTGCTGCGGTGGCAACGACACTTGGCGGAAGCGAGGCTGTAAAAATATAGGGACGGCAAACAAAACGCAGTACTTCGAACTTTGGATGGTTCGACACGACGAAACCACCCACGGTGCCGACGCTTTTTGAGAAAGTGCCGACGATGAAATCAACATCACTTTCAAGCCCTAATTCTTCATAAACGCCGCGACCGTTGGGGCCGAAAAAGCCCATGCTATGCGCTTCGTCAGACATGATCATCGCGCCGTGCTTCTTTGCGACGGCAACCATTTCAACCAGTGGCGCAATGTCGCCGACCATCGAATAAACGCCTTCAAGGATTACCAGCTTTTGCGCGTCGGCTGGGATCCGGCCCAAGCGCTTATCCAAATCCTCAACGCTATTGTGGCGGAATCGCACGACTTCAGCATTGCCCATCGCGCAACCATCATAGATTGACGCATGGCTGTCTGCATCAAGGATGATATAATCGCCTTTCCCTGCAATCGCCGAAACGAAGCCCAGATTGGCCTGATAGCCAGTCGAAAAGACCATCGCGCCCGACATGCCGTAAAAATCGCGCAGCGCGTCTTCGACATCCTTATGATCTTTATAAGTGCCGTTGAGCACCCGGCTGCCGTTGGTGCCAGAACCGAACGCATCAAGCGCATCCTTGCCAGCTTGAATCACATCGGGGTCAAAGGTCATTCCCATATAATTATAGGTGCCGACCAATATCGTTTCTTTGCCCTTGATCATCGCGACAGTTGGCGATTTGATTTCGTCCATCACGATGGAAAAAGGATCACGCACGCCCGTCGCCGCCAGCGCTTCGCGTTCGGCGATTAGGGGATCGAATTTTGAGAATAAGTCAGTCATGCTTTCAACTTCGCTACCGCATCGATTAGCTGGCCGACCGTTTCAATTTCGGCCTGCATGTTCATCGTGATCATGATGTCAAATTCATCTTCAATCGCCGCGACGAAATCCATCACGGTCAAGCTGTCCCATTCAAGATCACCTTGAAAGGTTGTCACTTCGCTCAGCGCCACGCCCTTTTTGTTAAAGGGGGCAATCTGTTCGGCAATTATGTCAAAGAGCGCGGCGCGGTCTGTCATGTCGGATCCTTATCGAATTTGGTTCGCCTATTCCAAGCGATTGCGGCAATATGGCGGCAATCGCAACTTAGGGGGCCAAAATGCCAAATGAACCGCGCAGTTTCACGCCCGACGCCATCCATATGGTGCGGACGCTCCAGACAATTAACGTGACGATGAGCCAAATGGCCGACCAAAAGGCCAGCATCCTGATGGGCGCGACCTTTGTGGTTTTCACCATCTCGATCGGTCAGGCGAGCAGACCAGGCGGGCTGACGGTGGCGATTGGCGTGCTGGCGCTCTTTGCCTTGATCGCGGCGATGCTCGCCGTCTGGGCGATCTTGCCCGCTGTCGGTGCGGCCAAAGGATCGAATCTGCTATTCTTTGGAAGCTTTACGCAAATGGAAGAACAAGATTTCGCCGATCAGATCATCGACCGGCTGGCAACACCCGAAAGCACATACCGGATGATGCTCCACGATATTTATCAGAATGGCCAAGTGCTCCAGCGTAAAAAATACCGGTTTCTGGGCTATGCTTACCGCGTGTTCCTGTGCGGGCTAGTGTTTACGGTCGTCACCTTCATCGCTGAAAAGGCGTTTGCGGTTAGCCTGTAAGCTGGCTAGGCGGCGGTAATGACTGTTCTTGCCCTTGCCCAAGCCTTGATCACCGCGCCCAGCGTAACGCCCGCTACCGGGGCCGTATTTGATGTACTGGAAGCGGCGCTGACGGCAATCGGGTTTGAGGTTGACCGTTTCATCTGCGGTGACGCGCCTGACGGCCCGGTCGAGAATCTGTTCGCGACGCGCGGCGGCGATGGCCCGCATTTCGCGTTTGCTGGCCATCTGGACGTCGTGCCCCCGGGAAGCGGCTGGAGCAGCGATCCCTTCACCCCGCAGGTGCGCGGCGATTTGCTTTACGGGCGGGGCGCGGTTGATATGAAGGGCAGCATCGCTGCCTTCGTCGCGGCGATCCCGGCCCAGCACGAGGGGCGGATCAGCCTGATCATCACTGGCGATGAAGAAGGGCCCGCGGTGTTCGGCACCGTGGCACTCATAGATCATATCCGAGCGCGCGGTCTGATCCCCGATCTCTGCCTGGTGGGTGAGCCGACATCGGTCGCGCAGCTTGGCGATATGGTCAAGATTGGGCGGCGCGGTTCAGTCAATATCTGGATCACGATGTCCGGTGTGCAAGGCCATGTCGCCTATCCGCATCTCGCCGACAATCCGATCCCAAAACTGGTGCGAGTGCTCTCCGCGATTGAAGCGATCACGCTCGACGACGGGACCGAATGGTTTCAGCGATCAAATATCGAAATCACTGACCTAGACGTTCGCAATCCAGCGACCAATGTCATCCCGGCGGCAGCGCGCGCGCGGATTAGCATCCGGTTCAACGATCTTCATTCAGGCGCATCGCTAGTCGAACGCATCGGCGCGATTGTCAGCAAGGAGGGCGGCGAGATTATTGCGAAGATATCAGGTGAAGCGTTTATCACGATGCCGGGTGCTTTCAGCTCGCTGGTATCCGAAGCAATCAGCAGCGTGACGGGCATCACCCCCGAATTGTCAACGACGGGCGGCACATCAGATGCGCGCTTCTTGTCTCAGATTTGCCCGGTCGTCGAATTCGGCCTGACCAACGCCACAATGCACAAGCTTGACGAAGCGGTGGCGGTTGCTGACCTTGAGACGCTGCGGCGCATCTACGCCGAGATTATGAACCGCGCGCTCGCTTAAGGATGACGTAGAGCGCGCCTGCACCGCCGTGACGGGGATGTGCGTTGCGTACAGCGGCGATGCGGCTGGCCGACGATGACATAGCAAGCCAATCGGCAATCGAGGCGCGGATCACGCCGCGCGATGTCGGCGGCAATCTGGGGTTATCGCGCCCCGCCTTCCCGGTAATCAGCAAAACCAGCCGCGCGCCACTGCGGACGGCATCGCCCAGCGCCAGTTCGAGCGAGGTATGCGCCGATTGCAAGGTTTCGCCGTGGAGATCGATTGTGCGGTCCGGTGCCACCAACCCTTTGGCTAGGCGGCGATCCCAGCCCGCGTCGAGGGTGTTTGAGGATGCATTCATGCCTCCGGCCACCCTGAAAGGCTGCTTTCCCTTCGTGTTACCCTTAGAACGCAAGGACAACCCTTCGACATCGACCCATTGGGAGACAGGGTCAGCGGTAGAAAGTTGGAGTTTGGAGGTCTTTGGCGTTGCGCGGCCAACAACAGCCACCTCAACCACCGGCGCGACTTTCCCCTCAATCGGCGTCACCGTGCGCGCCACCTGCCCCCAGACTGCGCGCTCAGGCGGGCTAAGGCGTCGGGACGGCATTGGTGATCCGCGCGACCACGCCCTTGGGCAGGAGCAGCCAAGCTGTGCCGCGCGCGGACATGCCACCGGCAATCTGCCCTGCCTCATCGCCCGCTCCCCAAAACGTGTCGAAGCGATTGGCACCCTTGATCGCACCGCCAATATCTTGCGCGACCCAAATACCGTTGGCTTCCGCCCGGTCCATCGACAGGATGACCGGCGCACCCAGCGGCGTAAACAGCGGATCAGCCGCAACGCTCGCCCGTCCCGTCACCGGCACACCAAGCGCACCCAGCGGTCCCGGTCCGGTGACCTCGCGGAAGAATACCCAGCTCTTATTCTCGCGCATGATCGCGCGGCCTTGTTCGGGGTTGGCGTTGATATATTCGACAATGCCCTGCATCGTTGCCTTACCGGGAGCGAGAAGCCCGCGGTCGCGCATGATTTTGCCGATGCCGGTATAATCATGGCCATTCTGGCTGTCATAGCCAATCCGCATGATCGTACCGTCAGGCGCGCGCAGGCGGCCCGAGCCCTGCACTTGCAGAACGAAAAAATCGACCGCGCTTGCGACCCATGCAATTTCTAAACCACGTCCGGCAAGCGCGCCCTGTTCGATCGCAGTGCGATCCGCATAAGGAATAAAGGTGTCGCCGGAGATTTTTCCCCGGATCTTTTTGCCCTTTAGCGCTTCGGAAAACCGACCAAGGTCAATTTCGACCAAGTCAGCGGGGCGGCGATAGACCGGCACGTCATAGCCGGGGATGCGCACGCGCGATCCGGCAATTTCTGGCTCCCAATAGCCGGTGGCAAATGCGGCACCATTGCCAATCTGAGCGACATCAAACTGGCTGGCAAAGAAACCGAGGGCGTCGTCATTCGACCAGCTCGCCGCAGCCGCGCACGCTGCTTTCCAATCCTCAGGCGCGGTAAGGCCGGATACATCTGCGCGTTTGGTGACTGATGGGCAGCTCAGCCGGAATGCGGCGAGTGCTCGCTTTGCAGACCCTGCGCTTAGCCCCAAACTATCAAAGCTTGGCCCTGCGACAACGCCAGTCTTGATCGCTGTAGCCCCGGTGCCAGCAACTGCGGCGACGGGCGCAATCGGCGTCGCGCGCTCGATCTTGATGGCTGATGAGCCCGTTGGCGGCGCAGAGCTTTTGAAAGGAGCAGGCGCTTGTGCGCGGCTAACTGGCGATGGCGGAACGATCCGCCCTCCGCATGCCGAAAGCGCCACGAGCAATAGCGGGATGAAAAGTGCGCGAACCATCATGCCGAAGCCCTTACTCGGCTTCGTCAGTATCCGTCAAAATCCAATTTGGGTTCTTGTCTTTAATGGTTCGGCTAAACGTCCAGCTATCATGCGTTGGCACCGCATCGGAGAGCGAGCCCGCAATAACACGGCCTTCGGTATCGCGCGTCACCGCCGCAATATCGGCGTCAAAACGCACCATGATATGGGCAACACCGTCAACAAGTGATGCCGCTGAAATCACTGTGCGCTCGATAGTGATCAATCGATTATCGAGCACTTGTCCCAGCTCCTTACGAGCCGCAATCGCTTCATTGAACGCAGCTCCCACATCATCAGCGACATAGTCAGCAAACGTCGCTGCGTCGCCTGACCAATAGCCTTCAAGGATCATACGGTAGGCGCGCTTCGCACCGTCGATGAAGTCAGCCGCGTTAAATGTGCGATCAGCGACAGAAATGGCGCGCAACCCGCCTTCAACGCTTGGATCGACATCCAGCTCAAGTTCAGCAGGCGCAAGATCACGTGGGTTTTCGATTACCACGGGCGCGGCGGGCCGCAACACATCATCGGGCGCGCGAACCAACGGCTGCTCATGCCCCGTGCGCTTGCCAAGCACCGAATAGAGTCGCAGACCTAAAAAGCCTGCCAACAACGCAAAAATCACTATTTCGACCACAAAGCCTCCGGTGTTGACGACCCTACATAGGCGCAGCCTGACCGAGATTCAAATAGCGACGAAAGATTAATGCGCCATTGCGGTTGCCGCGCGCGACTGTTAAGCGCGCGGGCCAACACGATATCCACACATATGAGGGCAAAATGGCTGACGACATCATAACACCACCGATGGAAAATGGCGAAGACACAACACCTGCGGTTGGTGTTCTCTCACAATATGTGAAGGATCTTTCGTTCGAAAATCCCAACGCGCCTGCGGTATTCCAGTGGCAAGGGCAACCCAACATCGATGTTCAATTTAACATCGGGGCCGACCAGGTTGGTGAGGATGTTCACGAAGTCGTGCTGAAAATCGAAGTCAAGGCCGTTGCTGCTGACAAAATCGCATTTCAGGTTGAGCTTGCTTATGCTGGCCTGTTTGGCCTGCGCAATATTCCTGCGGATCAAATTCAGCCGTTCCTGCTTGCCGAAGCACCGCGTATCCTCTTCCCGTTTGCGCGCCGTGTGCTGGCCGATTCGGTACGTGACGGCGGCTTCCCGCCGCTGATGCTCGAGCCCATCGATTTTGCTGCTCTCTATATGCAGCAAGCCGAAGCGGTTGCCGGTGGCGACGCGACCTTCCCGCTTGATGTTGAGGGTAATGCTTAAACCCTCATGAACCTGCTCAAAGCAACTGGCACGATTGGTGGATTGACGCTGGTCAGCCGGTTGCTGGGCATGGTGCGCGATATGCTGATGGCGCGCTATGTTGGCGCGGGGTTGGCGTCGGACGCATTCCTGATCGCGTGGCGCTTGCCCAATCTGTTTCGCGCGCTCTTCGCCGAAGGTGCTTTTGCGGCGGTGTTTGTGCCACTGTTCAACCGCAAAATGGCCGAGGGCGAAGCGCACGCACCCGGCTCGGGCCTCACGGCCGCAACCACGTTTGCGGGGCAGATATTGTCGGTGCTGTTCCCTTTCCTCGTCATACTCACAGTCATCATGATGCTAGCCACCGGACCGGTCGTCTGGGCGATGACGGGCGGATTTCCCGATGGCGGCCCTGTAAAATTCGCCCTAGCAAGCCACTTGACGCAAATCACCTTTCCTTATCTTGCGCTGATTTCGCTCGTGTCACTGATGGGCGGCATCCTCAATTCGCTGGGTCGGTTCTGGGTCAATGCTGCGGCGCCGGTACTCCTCAATATCTGTATGATCGTCGCGCTTCTATTTTTTCACGGCGATAGCCAACTCGCCACGGCCGAGACGCAGGCAATTGCGGTGACGGTATCGGGCGTAATGCAGCTCATATGGCTGATCTGGTCATGCAGACGGGCGGGTGTGATACTCAAGCTCGCGCTCCCCAAACTCACTCCCGACGTAAAGAATATGCTATGGCTGATCGGGCCAGCGGCAATTGGACAAGGCGCGATCCAGCTGAACCTGGTTATATCAACCTCGCTCGCCGCACGCTTCCTGCAAGAAGGGGCGGTGTCATACCTCTATTATGCCGACCGGCTCAACCAATTGCCACTTGGTCTGCTAGGCATTGGCATTGGCACCGCAATCCTGCCCACACTCTCGCGCCAAATCAGCAGCGGTAATGTCAGCCAAGCAAGCCATACCCAAAACCGCGCACTTGAACTCGCTTTCTTTCTGTCGATCCCAGCCGCAGTTGCACTTGTCGTGTCGGCAACGCCGCTGGTGCGCGGCATTTTTGAACACGGTGCCTTTACCCCCGCCGACACGATCGGCACCGCACACACGCTAGCGGCTTTCTCGCTCGGCGTTCCCGCTTATGTGCTGATCAAAATCTTGACGCCCGGCTTTTATGCGCGGCAGGATACCAAGACGCCACTGCGGATCGCGCTTTTTGCAATGCTCATCAACCTGATCGGCAACCTCACACTGATCTGGCAATTCAGCTTTGTCGGTGTGGCGATTGCCACCGCTATATCGGCATGGGCGAATGTGATCATGCTTTACGCAACGCTGCATCGCCG
This sequence comes from Sphingomonadaceae bacterium, assembly GCA_046153565.1. Taxonomy (GTDB): domain Bacteria; phylum Pseudomonadota; class Alphaproteobacteria; order Sphingomonadales; family Sphingomonadaceae; genus Aquisediminimonas. The sequence continues at coordinate 17,264 of JBJXDU010000013.1, read as the reverse complement.
AAAATTGTTGCAGCTTGATGCGCGGTCAAAGGGAAAATGTCTTCGCATCGTGCTAGCGGGCGTCGCGATGGGCGGCGTGCTGTGGGCCCTGAACCCGCTGTTTGACGCGCATATGGCAACGAGCCTGATCGAGCGCGTAGCGGCGCTCAGCCTGTTATGCGGGCTTGGCGGGCTTATCTATGCGCTGGCGACATTCCTCTTTGGCGCCTACAGCGTCAGCGAACTCAAACAGCAATTATCGCGTAAGAAAGTGTCTTAATCCATGCGCGTCGTTTCCGGCATTCAGCCCACGGGCAATCTCCATCTGGGCAATTATCTAGGTGCAATCCGCAACTGGGTGGCGATGCAGGAGAATTTTGGGGGCGACTGCCTCTATTTCCTCGCTGATTTGCATGCGATCACCGTCTATAACGAACCTGCCGCGCTGACCGCTAACACGCGCGAAATGGCCGCTGCGCTGATTGCCAGTGGTATTGATCCAGAGCGCTCGATCTTGTTCAATCAGGCCCGCGTCCCCGCGCATGCTGAACTCGCCTGGTTGCTCTTTTGCACGGCGCGGATTGGCTGGCTCAACCGGATGACGCAATTCAAGGACAAAGCTGGCAAGAACCGCGAGGGGATGAGCATAGGCCTCTTCTCCTACCCCGTTCTGCAAGCCGCTGACGTGCTTGTTTACGGTGCCACCCATGTTCCCGTGGGTGAGGATCAGAAACAGCATCTCGAACTCGCGCGCGATATTGCGACCAAGTTCAATGGCGATTTCAATACTGACTTGTTCACCCTGCCCGAACCGATCATTCCCAAGGCCGCCGCGCGGATCATGAGCCTGCGTGACGGTACAGCCAAAATGTCTAAGTCTGATCCAAGCGACATGAGCCGGATCAACCTGACCGACGATGCCGACACAATCATGGCCAAGATCAAAAAGGCGAAGACCGACCCGGAACCGCTACCCGACAACGAAGCTGGCCTCGAAGCGAGACCCGAAGCGAGCAATTTGGTCGGCATTTATGCAGCGCTGACAGGCGAGAGCGTCGATCACGTCCTTGCGCGTTTTGCGGGTCAGGGTTTTGGACAGTTCAAGCCCGCGCTGGGCGACTTACTGATAAGCCATCTAACACCGATTTCGGAAAAGTTTGCGATGCTCAAGGGCGATTTTGGGGTGATTGATGAAATCCTCGTCCGCGGGGCTGAAAAAGCCGCAAATCTAGCTGCTCCGCGCCTCGCCGGCGCCTATCAAGCCCTTGGCTTAGCCCGATAACCATTCAATTTCTGTTAAGCTGAAAAAAAGCACCCTATCGTCCGATAAGAGCGGTTCACCGAGTGAGTCGCCGGGTTGTAAGGACAATAACATGGTCAGGATTTCGACGCTTATTCATTTGGTAGCTCCGCTTGCCCTGATCGGGCTCAGTGGCTGCGCGACACCCTTCAAAGCACAAGTCAGCCGTTTTCAAGCGCTGCCTGTGCCACAGGGCCAAACTTTTGCGGTGGTGCCAAGCGATCCAAAACGCGCTGGGAGCCTGGAGTTTGCGCGCTATGCCGATTTGGTCAGCAAAAAATTGAGCGCGGTTGGCTATAGCCCCGCTGCCGACAGCGCCGCTGCCAACTTGATCGTTACGCTCGACTACGGCGTTGATGATGGAAAAGAGAAAACGCGGGCTTCGTCATATGGGGGTTATGGCAGCTATTATGGCGGATTTGGCGGCTATTATGGTGGTTTTGGACGGGGCTTTGGCGGCTATTCCCCTTATTATGGCTATGGTGGTCGCGGCTACATCTATGGTTTTTACGACCCCTTCCTCTTCGGATCGGGCTTTGGCGGGACCGAGACTTATACCGTCTACACCAGCGGCCTAAACTTGACGATCGCGCGCAAGGGCGGCGACAATGTGTTTGAGGGCAAGGCGCAGGCGATGTCGTCAGTCAATAATCTGACCTACCTTGTGCCAAACTTGGTAGAAGCCATGTTCACTGGCTTCCCCGGCAATTCGGGCGAGACGGTCAAGATCACGGTGGCACCGCCTTCAAAGCGGTGAGCTAGGGTCAGCGCGCCTGCCCATCTATAGCAATTGTTTACCAATCGTTGTAAATTTGCCGGTAATCCTCCGTTATGGACTTATCAGCATCTTTTTTGGTGGCAATTCGTGGCATCTTGCGAACATCGCTTAAACTTGTTTTCGGGCTTGCCTGTTTGGCGGCTGGTCTAACGCTCTTCCCCCAAATCGCTTCAGCCCAAGAGATGTTGCTCAATCGCAGTTTTGAAAGCCCCACCGCCCCCGCCAATGGCAACAACTTTTATGCAGCGATGCCGAATTGGACAACGATCGTCGTTGGGGCCGCCCAGCCGCAGCCAATCAACATCATTAAAACCTTTACTGGATATAGCGGTGGGCCAACGGTGACACCCACTGGCGGCGGTGCCCAATATTTCGACATAAATTCCCGCGCCGGCACCATCCAGCAGCAAGTAACCCTCACCGCCGCCGGACTTGTTGATTACTCCATCTACTTTTCCACGCGAGACGGCATAACGACCGTTCCCGGGATGACGATCAACATTCGCGATTCAACAAATGCGGTCGTTTCAACCGTGTCAACCAGCTTTACTGCTGCGGATACACTATATAGTTGGAAGCAAGTCGGACTGACAAATGTGCCCCTTGCAGCTGGCACGTACACCTATGAAGTCATCGTCCCCGATCTGGCCAATGTCGATCTTGCCAGCTTTGTTTATAAGCCGCCCTTGCAGCTCACGAAAACGAGCACCGTCATTTCTGACCCAGTGAACGGCACGACCAATCCGAAATTCATTTCCGGTGCAATTGTTGAATATGTGCTGAGCGTAACCAATCCCACCACGTCCACATATACTGTCACGGGCAACACGATCAACCTGATTGATAAGACGCCACCGGGCCTTGAATTCAGCCTCGCGACTATTGCGCCGGGCGCTGGCCCTGCATCATTTTCAACGACCAATGCGCTGACGACTTATACATTCACCAGCCTATCCAGCACGAGCGACAATTTTGATATGGCCTATGATGCAACGGGCACAGTCTGGACAAATTCTCCAAGCCCTGCGGCAATCGCAAGCGGGTTTGACCCGTTGATTACGTTCATCCGGTTAAGGGTCGGTGGCACCGTTCCTGCGGGCACTACGTTCAGTTACAAAGTGCAATACCGCCTGAAGTAGCGAGCTACCCCTCAAGCACGCGCATCAACGCGCGGACGTCATTATCAATCTCGACATCCGAAGCCCGCAATTTCTCGATCTGCCGCACCGCGTGGATCACGGTTGTGTGATCGCGCCCACCAAAGCGACGACCAATTTCGGGGAGCGAGCGCGGCGTCAATTGCTTGGCCAAATACATAGCGATCTGGCGCGGACGGGCCACTTCGCGCGCGCGGCGGGCCGACACCATTTCGGCATTGCGGATTTTGAAATGGTCCGACACGCGCTTTTGAATTTCGTCAATCGTGATCCGCCTGCGGCTTGCGCGGAACATGTCGGCAAGGACATCTTCGGCAAATTCGGGGGTAATCGCGCGATTGCCCATGCCCGCATAAGCGACCAAGCGGTTGAGCGCACCTTCGAGCTCGCGAATGTTGGTCGCGATCCGCGCGGCGAGCAAATCAATAACGTCGCTGGGGACTACGACACCCTCCATCGCTTCGACTTTGGCAGCAAGGATCGCGCGGCGCAGGCCAAAATCGGCAGGCTGAATATCGGTGACCAACCCTTGGGTCAGCCGAGACAATATCCGCCCCTCAACCCCGTCAAGCGCATGCGGCGCGCGGTCAGCGCTAATCACGAGACGACGGCCTGCGCTCATAAGCTCATCAACAGTGTGGAGGAATTCCTCCTGCGTTGAATCCTTGCCCGCAATGAATTGAACATCATCAATCATCAGCAAGTCTGCCGAGCGCAGCCGCGTTTTGAAACTGATTGTATCGCGCGCGCGCATCGCACTCACAAATTCAAACATGAACCGTTCGGCGGACATATAAAGCACACGCGCGCTCGGGTTGAGCCGCTGATATTCATGCCCGATGGCATGGAGTAAATGCGTTTTGCCGTGGCCGGTTTGCGAATGGATATAAAGCGGGTTGAACCGCATTGGGCCGCCCACGGCAAGCGTGCGTGCCGCATTAGCCGCGATACTATTCGCAGGGCCGACGACGAACCGCGCAAACGTAAAGCGCAGGTCAAAACTATGCGAATCAACCGAAGCGACTGGTGCTTCGACCGCTTCAGGGCCTTCAACCTGATACCGTTCAGTATGACTATCAGCGACCGATTCAATCTGAACGCCGCGAACCAGGGGCACGGCAGCTTTCCAGGCTTGCTCTAACCGATCACTATGATGTGATTGAACCCAGCTCGCCATGAATTCAGACGGCAGCGCAAGATGGACGATGCCATCGTCGGCCGAATAGCCAATCAATTGAATGGGTTTGAGCCAGTGATCAAAGCTGCGCGCGCCAAGCGATTGGCGAAGCGTGGTGCGAATCGATTGCCACGCGTGAGCAACCGAATCATCAATCAGCCCTCCCCCGCGAAGCGACGCACCCGACATAGACCGAAAACCTTCCCCAAACGCACACAAACAGGCCTGCAAAACGACAGACAAACAGACAAAAAGAACTGACCCTGGATCGCATGAACCAGATACATTCAATTTGGTTCTGATGAACAATCAACAGCCGATTCGCTCTCGATCACAGACATTGTCTAGGGGTGTCTTGCCATGTCGATCAATAGCGAGTGTTGCAAATTTGTTAAATAAATATGATTGACTCCCATATTGGCGGAATTGCGTTGATCGCCGGTAAAACCTCAGAATTACGCGGTTTTTTTGGCTGTACCGCAAAGCAAGCAACCGCGAATCGCCGGTTAAGCTTGGGTTCTCAATCGGCTGCGACGCACAAAAAAATGCCTGCCAATCAAGTGACCAGCAGGCGCAATTTCAGCGTAACGATTGGGTACAACTCACGCGAGCGACGAGACCGCTTTCGTCAACCGTGCAAACTTCCGTGATGCTGTATTCTTGTGCATCACGCCGCGGGCAACGCCGCGTGCCAGTTCGGGCTGTACCGCGGACAACGCAAGCGACGCTTCGCCCTTGTCACCAGCTGCCAAAGCGAGTTCAACCTTCTTCACAAAGGTACGGATACGGCTGACACGGTTGCCGTTGATTTCTGCGCGACGATCATTGCGACGGATGCGCTTTTTTGCTTGCGGCGTATTCGCCATGCGTAAATACCTCAAATGACAATAATGATGGAGGCGCGGGATCGCCGCACCGGAAGCGCCGCTCGTTACTCAAGCAATACCGCGCCGTCAACCCGCTACCGCTGGCATTTCGCGCAATAGAAGGTTGAACGGCCACTATCGACCCGGCGCAACACTAGCTTGCCACAGCGACAAGCTTCCCCTTCCCGACCATAAACCCGCCATTCCTTGAAGAAATAGCCCAGTTCGCCGTCAGGCCGCGCATAGTCACGCAGCGTTGAGCCTCCCGCACGAATCGCTGCCGCCAGCACATCCTTAATGGCACGTACCAAAATAATGAGCTGTGCACTCGCCACATGTCCGGCGCTACGGGTCGGTAATATACCCGCAATATTGAGCGCTTCGCAGACATAAATGTTGCCAAGCCCCGACACGATTCGCTGATCAAGCAACATTGCCTTGATCGGGGCAACACGGCCTTCAAGCGCGCGCGTCAGATAGTGCGCGGTGAAATCGGGGCCGAGCGGCTCAGGGCCAAGCGCCGCGAACGGTGCAAAATCTTCGATGTAATCGGTTTCAATCAGATCAAGCGAGCCAAAACGACGCGGATCGCAAAGCGCCAGCATCCGCCCCGCATCAGTTTCAAAGATTAGATGATCATGAATGCCGATGTCAGCGGGATCAACGCGCCACCGTCCTGACATGCCAAGGTGAAAGATCAATGTGTCGCCGCGGTCAGTGCCAATCAGGCCATATTTAGCGCGGCGGCCAAGCGTCGTCACGACTGCGCCGGTCATGCGCTGGCGCAGATCAACCGGAATAGGCCGCCGTAAATCCGCTCTGCGGGGCTCGACGCGGATCAGGCGCTGTCCCAGCAGAACAGCTTCAAGGCCACGCACGGTCGTTTCAACTTCGGGAAGCTCTGGCACCCGAAAAGCGCTAGCCGTGCCTGCCCAGCTTGGCTAGAGGCAAGGTATGAGTGAAACAGTCTCCTTTGGTTATGAAGAAGTCGACGCGTCGGAAAAGGCCGGCAAGGTTGGTGCGGTCTTCTCAAGCGTTGCCCGCAGCTATGATGTGATGAACGATGCCATGTCAGGTGGGATGCACCGGCTATGGAAGGATCGCTTTGTCCGCCGCGTCAAACCACGCGCAGGTGAGGCCATCCTCGATATGGCAGGTGGTACGGGCGATATTGCGTTTCGCATGCAGCCCTCAGGTGCGCTTATCACAGTCGCTGATATCAACCCCGATATGCTTGGTGTTGGCATGGAACGCAGCGAGAAGCGTGATATTGGCGGCCTGGCGTGGAGCGAACAAGATGCCGAAGCACTGACCTTTGATGATCGGACGTTCGATGCCTATACAATCGCTTTTGGCATTCGCAATGTGACGCATATCGATAGTGCACTGCGTGAGGCTCACCGTGTGCTGCGGCGCGGCGGCCGCTTTTTTTGCTTGGAGTTTTCGACGACGCTCTGGCCCGGTTTTGCCGATGTCTATGACGCTTATTCGCACCGCTTGGTGCCCAAGATCGGGAAGCTGCTCGCCAAAGATGAGGATAGCTACCGCTATCTGATCGAATCGATCCGCCGTTTTCCCGATATGGCGCGCTTTGAAGCCATGATCGCCGATGCAGGCTTTGCTCAGACGAAGGTTGAGCCAATGCTCGGCGGACTTGTAGCCATCCATAGCGGCTGGAAAATTTGACCTCAACAGCAGTTCATGTGTGGCGGTTCTTAAAATGGGGCCGCATTCTTGCGCGCAACGGGGCGCTGCTTGGCATCGAGCGCGATGTCAACACGCCGGTCGCGCTGAAACGAATCGCGAGGATCGCGCGCTTTGGCAGCTCGCCGCCCTCGCCGCCCAATTATGCGGGTGCCTTTGAAAAAATTGGCCCAGCCGCAGTAAAACTTGGACAGACACTCGCCACCCGGCCCGATTTGGTTGGTGAGGAAGCGGCGCGCGACCTGACGCGGTTGCAAGACTCGCTGCCCGCATTACCCTATGCTCATATCAAGGCAGCGATTGAGCGATCGCTTGGCCGCGCGACCGAGACGCTGTTTGCGTCAATTGATCCCGAACCAGTTGGTGCTGCGTCTATTGCGCAAGTGCATAAGGCTGTAACAACCGAAGGCAAGACGGTCGCGGTGAAGGTGCTCCGCCCCGGCATCGAAGAAAAGTTTGCGAGTGACATTCAAACTTATGAATGGATCGCCGCGCATGCCGCCGCGCGCGGGGGCGAGCTTAGCCGATTGCGCCCGCGCGAAGTGATTGCGCAGTTCAAGCAGTGGACGGTGCGCGAGCTGGATCTGCGCCGCGAAGCCGCTGCCGCATCAGAGTTGAAAGCGATGATGGAGGGCGATGCTGGCTATTTCGTGCCTGACATTGACTGGCAACGATCCGCCAAGCGCGTGATGACACTTGAGTGGATCGACGGGATCAAGCTCACTAACCACGAAGCGCTGGCCGCAGCTGGCTTTGACCGGCGCGTGCTTGCCACCAACCTCGTTCGCGCCTTCTTGCGACAAGCGATTGCCGAAGGCTTCTTCCATGCTGATCTGCATCAGGGCAATTTGTTTGCGATGGAGGGCGGGCGGATCGGCGCGATTGATTTCGGCATCATGGGCCGCGTCAACCGCCAAGCGCGGCTGTGGCTTGCCGAAATTTTGCACGGTTTGATTACCGGTAACTATCGCCGCGTCGCCGAAATCCATTTCGACGCCCAATATGTGCCTTCGCATCACAATATCGATGAATTCACAACCGCGCTGCGGTCAGTTGGCGAGCCGATTCGCGGCGTTGCGGTTAAAGACATCAGCGTGGGCAATATGCTCGACGGGCTGTTTTCGATCACGCGCGAATTTGACATGCCTACGCAGCCTCACTTGCTGCTGCTTCAAAAAACGATGGTGATGGTCGAAGGCGTCGCCTCATCGCTCGATCCCGAAATCAATCTATGGGACGTCGCCGGGCCATTTGTGTCAGACTGGATTCGCGGCGAATTAGGCCCTGAAGCAGTGATCGCTACCCAGCTGCACCGTGCGGTCAAAACGCTTGCCGACTTGCCTGCACTGGTGCGGCGGATTGAGGCGTCTTATCCAAAGCCAGGGGCCGCCCCCATCGGCCCGCCCATTGCTGAGATCAAGGTCGGGGTTGGTTCAGGCTGGCGCTTTGGCGCGGTCGCGGTGCTCGCAGCGGCAATTACGGCTGGGGGAATTTGGTTTTTCGGCTGAAAGTCTAACCACTTGTTAACCATCGCCCCCTAGGGCTTGTCGGCGTTACAGTGGCAAGTGGGGACGTGGCGTGCGGCATGAGGTTTTTGAAGCGGATTTCAGCCAGTCGGTCATTGATCAACCGCTTGAGCTAGCGGTCATCATCCCGACGTTCAACGAATCGAAGAATGTCGAACCACTGCTTGAGCGCCTATCGCTCGCGCTTGCCGGTATTAGCTGGGAAGCCGTTTTCGTCGACGACAATTCGCCCGATGGCACCGCGGATTTGGTTCGCTTCATTGGTATTACTAACCGGAACGTGCGGGTGGTGCACCGCTTTGGTCGTCGCGGCCTTTCGAGCGCAGTCATTGAAGGGATGCTCGCCACATCAGCGCCAATCCTCGCGGTGATCGACGGCGACATGCAGCATGATGAGGCGATCTTGCCACAGCTTTTCGAAAGAATTGCCTCAGGCCAAGCTGATCTTGCGATTGGTACCCGCTATTCAGACGGCGGCAGCGTTGGCGAATGGGATCAGAGTCGCCACCGTGCGAGCCAATTTGCGACCCAATTGGGCCAATGGGCGCTCAAGACCGATATGAGCGATCCGATGAGTGGCTTCTTCGCCATTTCGCGGGCCAGCCTGATGGCTGCCTTACCCAAATTGTCAGGCGTTGGCTTCAAGATATTGCTCGATATTGCATGCTCCAGCCCCGCGCCGCTACGCACCGCAGAAATCCCATATTGTTTCCGCGTTCGCGAGGCAGGCGAAAGCAAAATTGGTTCGCGCGTCGTCATCGAATATCTTGCATTGCTTGCAGACAAGACGATTGGCCGCATCATTCCGCTTCGCTTGTTAAGCTTCCTTATCGTCGGTGGACTCGGCGTTGGCGTGCACCTGTCAATCCTCGGCGCGACACTTGCCGCTGGCGTCAGCTTCTTGACAGCTCAGGTGAGCGCGGTCGTGACGGCGATGACGTTCAACTTCTTCCTCAACAACCTGTTCACTTACCGTGACCGCCAGTTGCGCGGCTGGAAAATCGTGAGCGGGCTTGCCAGCTTTTATGCGGTCTGTTCAGTCGGCGCTGCTGCCAACATCGGCATCGGCACGTGGGTGAGCGCGCAGCACGAAGTGTGGTGGCTCGCAGGGCTCGCAGGCGTTGCTGTCGGTGTCATCTGGAATTTTGCCGCTTCATCCTTCGTGACATGGCGCAAATAGCCGCAATTACCAGGTTTGACAGCTGGCACCGCTTGCCATCGGCGGCGATGCTCGCTGGATTGCTGTGCGCAATCCTGCTCAGCCTAGCATCACCAACCCGATCGATCCAAACCGGGCAACCGGGCAGCGCGGCACCAATGAGCGATCCGCAATTGTATCAGCATGTGATCGATAGCGTCGGATCAGGCGAATCTTATTATCATGCCATCGCGCGCTGGCATCGCGCTGGCGGCTTTCCGCTATCGCCATTCGTGACGGTGCGAATGCCAACGCTGGCTTATCTCTCAGCGGGATTAGGGCAAACCGGGCGCACGGCTTTGGTAGCATTGCTGATCATCGCGGTCATTGTGGCGTGGCGGCACCGGCTTGGCGCAGTGCATGATAATCGGCTGGTGATAGTGGCGGCAACTGGTTTGATCGGCGCATCAAGCGCGGGCTTTATCATCCCCGTCGCCACCCTGTTCCACGAAAGCTGGGCGGCTTTGCTGATCGCGCTTTCGCTCGCGCTGCACCGCGCCGACCGCGTTACACCAAGCCTGATCATTGGTGTGGCTGCGGCCCTCATTCGTGAATTTGCGGTCGCTTATTTGGTGTTGATGCTGTGCGCCGCTGCCTATGAAGGCCGCTGGCGCGAGGCAGCGGCGTGGTTGGGTGCCATTGGCCTGTTCGCGGTCGCACTGACGCTACATGCGCAGGGAGTGGCTGGAATTGTGAAGCCGGGTGACCTTGTGTCACCGGGTTGGAATATGGCGGCGGGCTGGCCGCTTTATGTCTCGGCAATGGCGGCCGCAACGCCCCTTATCAATGCGCCCGAATGGGTCGCGCGACTTGTATTACCGCTATGTTTCTTTGGCTGGTGGTCGGCGCGTTCGGGGCTCAGCCTGCGTGTTGTCGGGCTTCTGATCGGTTATGCGGTGATGATCATGCTCTTTGCGCGACCCAATACTTTCTATTGGGGCATGATCTCTGCCCCGCTTTTGCTCGCCGGGCTTGCATTCGTGCCGACTGGATTGATGCAGTTAGTCAAAAGGGCAACAAGGTGATCACAACGTCGCGTTTTCAAGGCATTTCGCGCTGGCAAGCCGCACTCATCCTGTTCATCACGGGCGCGCTGATTATCATCGGCGCCACATCACGCTTTATGACTGATGAGGTTCCAGCCATTAAAACCGAGGTCAGCACGAAAGGTGCGGCAAAAGTTGACCGCGATCCTGACCTGACATTGTACCGCACAATCATCACCCGCGTGGCCGCAGGGCAGCCCTATTACACAGTCGTGGCAGAGGAACATCGCCGCCAGAACTACCCGCTTCGCCCCTTCATAACCGTTCGCCTGCCCACATTGGCGAGCGTGACAGCCGTGGTTGGCATGACCAGCATGAAAGTAATGATATGGCTATTAATGGCGGTCACTCTATTGGCATGGTGGCGCAAGCTAGACGGCGCGTTTGACGTTCCCGGGCACCGCATGCTCGCGATCCTGCTGTTGATCAGCGGTCTTTCAATCCATACACGATCTGACTTGGTGGTTGTGCATGATTTGTGGGCAGGCTTGCTCGTTTGCCTGTCGCTGGCGTTACACCGCGAAGACCGTTGGCTGCCAGCGATCTTAATCGCGCTGCTAGCGGTGCTGATCCGCGAAATTACCTTTCCCTATATCCTACTGATGGGGGCCAGCGCGCTATGGCGGCGACAAAAGGCCGAAACGGCCAGCTGGGCAGCTGCCGCATGCCTCTTCATCGCTTTCATGATTGTACATGCCCACGCCGTTACCGCCGTCGTCCTGCCCACTGACACACAAAGCCAAGGGTGGACGCGGTTTGGCGGCTGGACCTTCTTTACCGTCGCCGTGCAGGAAACGACGTCACTGCGCGCGGTGCCGGGATGGTTTAGCGCGATACTCATCCCGCTATCTATCCTTGGTTGGGCCGGGTGGCGGTCACTCACAGGGGCCACTGGCTTCCTGCTCATCATGGGCTATGCGATAATTTTTGCGGTTCTAGGCCGACCTGAAAATTTCTATTGGGGAATGGCGATTGCGCCGATGTTTTTGTTAGGGATGGCGTTCCTGCTCGGCACGCTTCTCGATTTATTTACTGCGCTAAAAGGACCGCGCCCCGCTGGACTCTCTTCCTAGGGCGCGGCACAAGCGGGGGCATGGATTCCAAACGCATTCTCCTGATCGTCGGTGGCGGTATCGCTGCGTATAAAGCGCTTGAACTTATCCGCCTGCTTAAGCGTCAGGGGATGGCCGTACGCGCAGTGACAACCAAGAGCGCCGCTGAATTTGTAACGCCACTCTCACTCAGCGTCATGACCGAGGATAACGTCTATAGCGACCTGTTTGACCTGAAAGATGAGCGCGAAATTGGTCATATTCAGCTCAGTCGTCAGGCCGATTTGATCGTCATTTGCCCTGCCACCGCCAATATCTTGGCCAAAATGGCGGCGGGCATTGCCGATGATTTGGCGACCACCATTTTGCTCGCCACCGACAAGCCGATCCTTGCGGTGCCCGCCATGAACGTGCGGATGTGGCACCATAAAGCCACGCAGCGCAATCTGGCGCAACTGCGCGATGACGGTATCGAGATCATGCCCCCCGATGAAGGCAGCATGGCGTGCGGTGAATTCGGCCCCGGTCGCTTGCCCGAGCCACCCGACGTAGCAGCGCGGATTTGCAGAATGCTGGGACAGCGGTTTGACCCATCGCTGGCCAGCGGGCGCGCGCCTGCCACACGCCCTGCTGATATGCGCGCCGATCAACCCGATTTCGCTCCTGACATGGCACAGCCCTTATCGGGCAAGCATGTTATCGTGACAGCAGGTCCAACGCATGAGCCAATTGACCCGGTGCGTGTGCTCGCCAACCGATCATCGGGCAAACAAGGCTTCGCGATTGCCGGCGCACTGGCAGCGCTCGGCGCGCGCGTGACGCTCATTGCGGGGCCAGTATCGCTGGTAACTCCGGCAGGCGTGACACGCATTGACGTTGAAACCGCCGCGCAAATGGAAAGCGAAGTGACCAAGGCGCTCCCCGCTGACTGTGCCATTCTTGTCGCTGCCGTGGCCGATTGGCGGGTTGATACAGCGCCTGAAAAGCTCAAGAAAGAGGCAGGGCCACCCGCGCTCAGCTGGCACCAAAATCCAGACATATTGGCGGGCCTGGCGGCATCAAAGCGCCGCCCCCGCCTCCTGATCGGCTTTGCCGCCGAAACCGAAAATGTTATCGATTACGCCACCCAAAAACGTACCCGCAAAGGCTGCGACTGGATCATCGCCAACGACGTTTCAATTGACCGGATGGGCAGCGAGGAAAATCTGGTACATGTCATCACGCCAGCAGGAACCGAAAGCTGGAACCGCATGGAAAAAGGCATGATCGCCATTCGCCTAGCCGCCAAGATCGCCGACGCACTAGCGTGAATCTGCGGGCGGGGGTCGGCTGAGACCATCAATGACGGGGAGGCGCCAAGTGACCAATACCAACGCAAGCCAAGCAGACCCAGTAGCCCCGTGACGAATGATCGGGTGGATAAGCGATTTGTCAGGCTGCTGGCGACTATTCCCCGTCAGCACCTATGAGACAGATATGCGGTATTGAGCAGAGGAGGGTTTTGCTCTCATCGTAGTGACGAAGGAACGAATCTATGGACGCCAAGCGTGTCGCGGACCGCTCCTGTTGACTACTGGGACAAACCCAACACAACTCGAACAGAGCGTTCCAGACTCGAAGCATCGGCTCGGTCAGAACTTGGGCACAGCCGTGTCAATTTTGATTGCTCACTGCGTGCAATTCTTTTGCCCGACCTATCGGGCACCGTCCCACGTTACATTCTCGGCACAAACTTGCACCTTGCTTGACATATGAACTATCATTGATAGGTTATCAGCGATAGTGTTTTGGAGACGTGGTGTGGCAACAACCGATGCGTTCGCACAGAAGCGGTGGGCTCTTGTCACCGGGGCTTCAGACGGTATCGGCCGCGCTTTTGCGCTGGAACTGGCTGGTCGAGGCTTTGCCTGTGTGCTGGTGGGTCGGAGCACTGCCAAACTGAACGAAGTAGCTCAAAAAATTGGCCAAGCGGATAGCCGGATTATGGTCGCTGACCTTTCGCATGCTGACGGGGTGCGCCATGTTATCGAAGCCGCCTCCGATCTCGCAGTCGAACTCGTAGTCGCAGCTGCAGGCTATGGCACATCTGGCTCATTCGTTGAGGCGGACCTTGCAAATGAGCTGGCGATGATCGACGTCAATTGCCGCGCAGTCGCAGAGTTAGTCCATCATTTCGGAGAGCAAATGGCGGCACGCAGGCGCGGCGGGATCATTGTATTCAGCTCGATCGTCGCCTTTCAGGGCGTGCCGCAAAGTGCAAATTATGCCGCGACCAAGGCCTATATCCAGACTTTGGCTGAAGGACTTCGACCTGAACTCAAGCCGTTCGGGGTTGATGTCTTGAGTGTCGCGCCCGGCCCTATCGCCAGCGGCTTTGCCGCGCGCGCCGGGCTAACCATGGGCCTGAGCCAGACGCCGGAGATCGTCGCAAGACAGTCACTGGCGGCACTGGGCAGGAAAACAACTGTACGCCCCGGGTGGCTGTCCAAGCTCTTGATTGGATCGCTTTCACTGCTGCCGCGCTGGGGGCGCACATTGATCATGACGCAGATCATGGCAGGCATGATCCGCAAATGATGACAGATCTGACAGAGTGGACCGGAGTGTCGCCAGCGGAGCAATTATGGTGGGCATCGACAGCCAGTTTTCTGCTTGCCTTCGCAGCGATGTGGGCAGTCTCCCTCGTCGATCTCCGCGTGCTCGACGGAGCTAGTGTTTGGGCCAAGCCGATGAAGTTTGCGGCTGCGACCGTGCTGCATTTTGCTACGTTGGCACTTGTGGTGCGATTTCTGAGCGGCGCGATGCAGGACAGCAAAATCTTGAGCTTCCTAGCTCTTGCTTCAGTAATCGCGGCGATTGGAGAGGTCGGATACATCGCCTTTCAGGCAGCACGCATGCAAGCGTCCCATTTCAATGTCGATACGCCGTTTCATGCCGCAATGTACTCGATCATGGCATTTGGCGCGGTGGTGCTGGTGGTTGCATCGGGCGCTGTTGGGGTTGCCGCTGCGATCGATACGGACGCATCGTTTTCTGCACCCGTCCGGCTAGCCATTGCGGTCGGCCTGATTGGAGGGACGGCCCTCACGTTGATCACCGCCTTTCGACTAGGCGGCAATATGAGCCATCATGTCGGGGCTGAGGTTGCAACCGCACTGCGCATGCCAATAACGGGTTGGTCGCTCACCGTCGGTGACCTGCGACCGCCCCATTTCTTCGCCACGCACATGATGCAGGCGATTCCCTTGTTTGGTGTTATTGCAGCGCGCCTCCTGCCATCGGGCCTGGCTCTTGCAGCCGTCTTGCTTGCCGCGGTGGTCTGGACTGCGGTCACGCTGATCCTGTTTACGATTGCCTTGTCAGGTCGCCCATTTACGGCGTTCATCAGCCAGTGAGTGTCCAACAATTGGCCGACTTCCGCCGTGACGCGATACTGCATGGCCCTGTCATACCGACAATGCTCGCGCTGGCGCTGCCCACCTTGATCGTGATCGCCGCACAGACTTTCGTTGCCGTTCTCGAAGCCTACTGGATCAGCCGGCTTGGCACGGATGCCGTCGCCGGTGTGTCATTGGTCCTGCCGCTGTTCGTCCTGATGGGCACGATGAGCAATGGCGGAATCGGGGGCGGTGTATCATCGGCAATTGCGCGCGCCATTGGCGGCGGACGGGCTGAGGATGCCAATGCCCTGCTGGCGCATTCCGTCTTGATCGCGGTGCTGTTTGGCGCGGCGTTTATGGGCGCGATGCTCTATGGTGGGCCTTCGATTTACGCCGCGCTGGGTGGCAATGGAGCGGCGATGGTCCAAGCGCTAGCCTATTCGCATTGGGTGTTCGGCCTGTCGGTGCCAATCTGGCTGGTCAACCTCATCAGTTCTGCGTTGCGCGGTGCAGGGGAAGTGAAGCTGCCCGCGCGCATAAGCCTTCTCGGCGCGTTGCTGCTCATCCCGCTAGTGCCGGCGCTGATGTTCGGCTTCGGACCGCTCCCCCGGCTGGAGATTGCCGGAGCCGGGATTGCTCTTGGTCTCTATTATGGCGGCGCTCTTGCGGTGCTGCTGCGCTATGTGCTCCGTGGGAAAGGTGTGCTGACCTTGTCTATGCATCCGCCGATTAAACAGCATGTTGCCGCAATCATGGGGGTCGGTTTGATCTCGGCGCTGGGAACACTGACCGCCAGCCTGACGACCGTGGCGATCACCGGCATTGTCGGGGGATACGGTGCCGCACCATTGGCCGGGTTCGGCATTGCCTCGCGTGTGGACTCCCTGCTCGTGCCGCTCCTGTTCGGACTAGGGACTGCGGTGGTGACGATGATCGGGATTGCCACCGGAGCGGGCGATGCGGCGCGGGCGCGCAAGGTCGCGTGGACGGCAGCGGCGCTGGCTTTTGGGGTGACCGAAGCGATCGGTGTACTGCTGTTCTTTGCCCCGCAGCTGTGGAACGGGATCTTCAGCACGGACCCTGAGGTCCTGCAAGCTGGCAACGCCTATTTTGCCGCAGTGGCGCCGGTCTATGGCCTGATCGGGCTAGGGCTGGTGCTATTCTTCGCCTGCCAGGGGCGCGGCAAAATGGCATGGCCGTTCACGGCAGGAATTGCCCGGTTGATTTTAACCGCACTCGGAGCTTGGGCGCTTGCCAGCGCTGGCGCATCTCTGCCGTTGCTGTTCATCGCGGTGACTGCAGGTGCTGCGCTGTTTGGCGCCATCAACGCTTATGGGTTCTGGCGCAGTTCATAGCCGTGCGCCATCGCCGCAATATGGCGCTCGATCAGCAGTTCGCGATCTTCCCATGGGAAACCGGGGCGGGCTATCAACAAGGAGACCAGCCCATGGAGCGATGCCCACATGCTCTGCGCAATCAAGGTCACCTCCGCTTCGCTACGGGCTCCACTCAGATAATCGGCAACGCATCGGCGATGGATCGCAAAGGTCTCGATGCCAGCAGTCAGAACTACGTCGTCACCGCCCTTTTCTAAAGCTGATCCAGCCTCGATCATGAAGGCAACGCGGTAAGCATCAGGTTGTTCAAGGCCAAAGCTGATGTAATTGCGCGCCACGGATTTAAGCCGGTCTTCGGCCGAACCTGTGGCGGCGGCGGCATCGCGCATCCTGATTGCCAATGCCGTGAAAGCGCGCGATCCGACTTCGCCGATCAGCGCATGGCGATTGGGGAAATAGGCATAAAGCGTGGGCTGTGAAATGCCGACCGCCTGCGCAATTTGCCGGGTCGAGACATTATGTACACCCGCCTCGCTGATCAGCCGGAGCGCATGCGCGAGTATCTCCTCGCGGCGTTCACCGCCGTGGCCTTTGGCTTTTCTCGGGAGGTGATGCGAGGTGACCAGCATGCTTCCATTGCGCAGAAAAGAAGAGTCTTGACAAGGTCGTGACAGCTATCAATGATAAGTAATCAATGATAAATCGAAATTGAGGCCCAAAAATGAGGTCCTTTCCTCCATCCTCTAGGGTGTTGATTTTCGCTG
>JBJXDU010000012.1:0-50995 GCA_046153565.1 Sphingomonadaceae bacterium | reverse complement strand
ATAACATGTCTTTGGTCTAATCTTTGCCGGCTTTCCCCGCCTATGGCGCGCAGTGAAACACCTCACATATTGTAGAAAAACCGCTCTTCACTAATCTTGCCATCGACGACCGTATAGAGCGCAATCTCGTCGGATTGGGTGCGGTTGCCGCTTTCTTTGACCGTAATGTCCATCGCAAAGCGCACGGTGAACTGATCGCCGTTGACATAAGGGCCTTCGACTTCGACGCTGTGGACATCATGCGCGCCGTACCACCATTCGCCCTTCGCGCGGACGGCTTCGATCCCGACCGAAGTTGCGGCTTCGCCTTCAAATGGCTCAATACTGCGCACGCCCGCCGCCCAATATTGCTCGCCCGCTTCGTCAAGCTTGCCGTCTTTGCACAGCGAGGTGAAGGCATGGGCGATTTCGGATGTTGTCATAGTGAGTCTCCTTTGTGGGAAGCGTCTCACGGGTGCGTTACATTATGATGTCATCCCGTCAAATCACCCCGCACGAAATCCGCGCAGCGTTCGCCGATCATCATGCTGGGGGCGTTGGTGTTGCCGCTAATCAAGCGCGGCATGATTGAGGCGTCGGCGATATACAGGCCCTTTACCCCGCATACACGCAAGTGGGGATCGCATACCGCGTCAGCATCGCCCCCCATGCGCGCGGTGCCGACGGGGTGGTAGACGGTGTCGGCGCGGGCGCGGATCAGCGTTTCGAGCGCGGCATCATCGTCGAGCGGGGTGTTGTGGCGATCTTTGCCACCATGTTTGGCGAGCGGTGGCGCGTCGATGATCCGGTGCATCTGGCGTATGCCCGCCTTCATCACTGCCATATCACGCGCGTCGCCAAAAAAGTTGGGATCGATCAGCGGAGCCACCGCCGGATCGCGTGATGACAGCCGCACGCTGCCCTCGCTAAAGGGGCGCAGCACGCAGACATGGCACGAAAAGCCCGCTTCCTTGACCTTCTCTTGCCCATGATTTTCGAGGATCGCGGGAACGAAGTGGAGCTGGAGATCGGGCACCGCGACGCTGGGCGCGGATTTGATGAAGCCGCCCGCCTCGGCATAGGGCGTCGTCATCTCACCCGTGCGTTTGCGGAACCATTCGATCAGGGACGTGGCCGTACGGAACGTCGTGCGCAAATTGCTGCCTTTGAAGATCGTGCCGCCGGTTTCAAAGCCCGAGACATAATCGATATGGTCCTGCAAATGG
This sequence comes from Sphingomonadaceae bacterium, assembly GCA_046153565.1. Lineage (GTDB taxonomy): Bacteria > Pseudomonadota > Alphaproteobacteria > Sphingomonadales > Sphingomonadaceae > Aquisediminimonas. The sequence continues at coordinate 49,790 of JBJXDU010000012.1, read as the reverse complement.
CTGCCAACCGCGGGCCTATCGACGATCACGTCGATGCCATGATCGCGCAAATGATCGGCGGGACCAATCCCCGATAGCATGAGTATTTGCGGCGTGCCAAACACACCCCCTGCAAGGATCACCGCCTTGCGCGCGCGGACGATCTTGGTCTTGCCGTGCTGGCTATATTCGACGCCTACCACGCGGCCATTTTCAATCAGCACCTTGTGGACGAGCGCCTGCGTTTCAACATGCAGCCGCCCAGCGTCGCGATTGGCCTCAACATAAGCGCGCGCCGATGACCAGCGCTCGCCCTTTTTGTGGGTGACCTGGAACAGGCCGACGCCTTCAAACTGCGCACCGTTGAAATCATCGTTGCGCGGGATTTGGAGCGCGGCCCCCGCCTCGACAAAATCTAGGCTGCCCGGATTGGGGCTCATCTGATCACAGACCGACAGCGGTCCATCCTGCCCGTGATAGTCATCGCCGCCGCGTGCATTACTTTCGGACCGTTTGAAATAGGGCAGGACGTCTTCGTACGCCCAGCCATCGCAGCCGAGCGCGGCCCAATTGTCATAATCCCATGCACAGCCGCGAATATAGACCATGGCGTTGATCGCCGATGATCCGCCCAGCCCCTTGCCACGTGGTTGATAGCCGGTGCGTCCGCCAAGGCCCTTTTGCGGCACGGTTTCAAACGCCCAGTTAGTGTTTTTGGGGAGGAAGGGCATCATGCCCGGCGCTTTGATCCGCCAATCCTTATTCGCCGTGCCCGCTTCGATCAGGCAGACCCGATACTGGCCGTCCTCGCTCAGCCGTCCTGCAGCTGCGCTTCCACCCGATCCACCGCCGATGACGATGATGTCAAATTCGTCCATTCACTCTCCTGTCGCGCCGCCCAGCGCGCTTTTATCATCACGCTCGTATCACGACTGCCATCATGGCTCCACCCCGGCGGCATGAACAGATAACCGGGTTTGGCGTGCCACGGCGCGCGCCACAGGTCGGTGAAGATCGCGACCCATTCATGAAACACGCTCCACAGCAGATTGAACCCACCAAGTTGCTTAACGATGCCGTAGCGCACGGGTTCAGCGTCATCCTCGCGCGTGAAGGTGCCGAACAGCCGGTCCCAGATGATGAACACACCTGCATAATTGCAATCAAGGTAGCGCGGATTGACGCCGTGGTGGACGCGGTGGTGGCTAGGCGTGTTCATCACTGCCTCGAACCAGCTAGGCATCCGCTTAATCATTTCAGTGTGGATCCAGAATTGGTAGATCAAGTTCAGCGCGCCGCAAAAGGCCACCATTGCGGGCGGAAAGCCGATCAAGAACAAAGGTAAGCGGAAAATGAAGCTGCCCGCGAAGAAGCCAGTCCAGGTCTGGCGCAAAGCCGTCGATAGGTTGTAATGCTGGCTTGAATGATGATTGATATGGCTCGCCCAGAACCAGCGCACTTGGTGCGCCGAGCGGTGGAACGCATAATAAGCCAGATCATCAAGCACGAAGCAGGCTATCCACGCCCACCAAGTGAACGGGATGGTCGTGAGGCGGAAGTCATAGGCGGCCATCGCCACCGCGAAGATGGCACCGCCGACTGCCAGCCCCGCAATCGAGCTGCCAAAGCCAAAGGCGAGCGAGGACAAAGTGTCCTTGGGCTCGTAACGCGCAGGTGCGCGGGCTTTGGCAATGATCATCTCGATGACAATCAGCAGCACAAAGCCGGGCACCGCATAATCGATCGGGTTGGGCAGACTATCCATTGGGAATATGCCGTAGCCCGCTGGCCCAATGTTGCGCAGCTGAACCTAGGTTGAGTGTGACCGGCGCAACATCGGCCTCGTGCAGATTGAGCGTTAGAAATTTCTGGTCAAGCCGTCCTTCAACCGACGGATGTACCAATCGCGATACGAACTTATTGCCAAGGCAGTAAATGAGCGCATGACGGCTATCGGCATCTTTGAGCAAGGCGGAATAACCCGCGCGATCAACGACAGCGTCAACGGCGTTAAAACCGTACAGCGTCTCATAAGCAATCTGCTTGGCATGATCCGCGTCGATTATCCGAACCTCAGCGCCAAGCCCCAGCCAGCGTGCCAATCCTGCAAGCGCCAATATGGCAACCAGCGAAGCCGCGCTCGTGATCAGCTGCGCGACCAGCATATCAGCTCCGCCCCGATGCCATATCGAGCATCGTGCGGATCGGCGTCAGGTCATAGCCCGCGCGCGCCGCTTTGGCGGACAGGCCGTCAACAGTTTCGCCCCGGCTCGCCTGAGCCAGCGCCCATAGCAAGGTTGATCGCGTGCCCGAGCGGCAATAAGCAAGCACTTTGCCCTGTGCGCTGCTCAGCGCGGTTGCCATCGCATCGACTTGCGGCAGCGAAAAACCAGCGTGCGTTACAGGAATCGCGAGATACAGAATCCCGGCTTGGTGGGCGGCGGCCTCAATCTGCGCGCCGTTCACCTGATCCGGCGCTTCATCATCAGGTCGGTTATTGATGATCAGGGTCACGCCTTGCTCAGCCGCTAACGCAACGTCGGCCTCGCCAATCTGTGCGGCCACCAAAACTCTATCATCTAGCGATTTGAACATGCTGTCATCCTTGTCGATACGCCCTTAGAACAGCCAGAAAGGCATCGCCATAGGCTTCGCGTTTTTTGGCACCAATTCCGCTAATATTGCCGAGCGCTGCTAGGCTGGTCGGGCGCTCGGCGGCCATGGCGCGCAGGGTGGAATCGTGAAAGATCACGTAAGGCGGCAGCCCCGCAGCTTGCGCCAGATCGCGTCGGCACGCCCGGAGTGCTTCGAACAAGGGATCGCCCGCTGGATTGGCCTCTCTACCGCGTTTGGCGCGCCGTTCGCGCTTGGGCGGCAGAATCAAGTCGAGCCGCGCTTCACCTTTGAGCATCGCTTTGGCATCTGGACCGAACATTAGCCCGCCATGTTCGGTTGGCCGCAGCACATCACGGAGCAGCAGAGCGCGCGCGACCGGCTTGATCATCGGCGCTTCTTCAGCGTCAATTATGCCGAACACTGATAGCTGATCATGGCCAAGCGCGCGGGCGCGGTCATTGGTTTGGCCAGTCAGCACGGCTTCGAGATGGCCAACGCCAAAGCTTTGCCCTGTACGATAGACCGCCGACAACAATTTGCGCGCGACCTGCGTGGCATCAATGGTCGCAGGCGCGTGCAAGCAATTGTCGCAATTGCCGCACGCAGGCGGGGGCGTTTCGCCAAAATGCGCGAGCAGGATGGCGCGACGACACATAGCCGTTTCAACGAGCGCACCCAGCGCAGACAGGCGCGCTCGCTCGCCCGCCAAACGCGCCTCTTCAACCTCGGCCAGTCGCTGCCGTGCCTTGGCGAAATCTTCCGCCCCCCAAAAGAGATGCGCCACCGCTGGATCGCCGTCACGGCCCGCGCGGCCCGTCTCTTGATAATAGGCCTCAATCGATTTGGGCAGGCCCGCATGGGCGACGAAGCGCACGTCGGGTTTATCAATTCCCATGCCAAAGGCGACGGTGGCAACCATCACCATATCTTCCGACGCAACAAAATCAGCCTGATTGCGCGCGCGCACCCCAGCCTCCAGCCCGGCATGATAAGCCCGCGTTGGTCGCCCGGTCTTGGCGAGTTGCTCGGCTAGCTTTTCAGTGCCAATCCGCGTTTGCGCATAGACGATGCCCGATCCCGGCGTGTCGCGGATCAGGTCAGTGATTTGCTGTGTCGTATTCGCCTTGGGGCTGATGATATAGCGGATATTGGGCCGATCAAAGCCCGCGACGATCATACCGCTCACCGGGATGCCAAGCTGTGCCAATATATCGCCGCGTGTATGCGCGTCTGCTGTAGCGGTTAGTGCGAGGCGGGGGACGTCGGGAAAATCATCCATCAACGGGCGCAGCAAGCGGTAATCGGGGCGGAAATCATGCCCCCATTCAGAAACGCAGTGCGCCTCATCAATCGCAAACAGCGCGATACGCCCTTCGCGCAGTAACCCGCGAAATTCATAACCGCGCGCGCGTTCGGGCGCGGCATAGAGCAGGTCAAGTTCGCCGCGCCGAAACCGCGCAATCGTCTCATCGCGATTATCATCCGCCGACGTCAGCGTCGCCGCGCGAATGCCAATCGTTGTCGCCGCGCGCAGCTGATCATGCATCAGCGCGATGAGCGGCGAGATGACGACGCACGTCCCTTCCATCACCAGGCTTGGCAATTGATAGCAAAGCGACTTGCCTGCCCCGGTCGGCATCACCGCGAGCGTCCGCTCCCGCGCCAAAACGCGGCTGACCACATCCTCCTGAACCCCGCGAAAGGCGGGAAAGCCAAAGGTCGATTGGAGGATGGCAAGGGGGTCTAGGACGGTCATTGCCAGCGGCCCTATCGTGCCTTGCCCTGCGCGGGAAGTGCCTTGGTTAGCGTGGCTGTGCTTTATACCGCGTGCGCGGGCTGTGCAGCGTGGGCGACGAAGCCAGGAGCTGCGCGCTTTGCGTTACATGCTCTTGCTGCTCAATGGTTAGGCGTCGGAACGCGATCAGCAGTCGGCATTCTTCATCAGCGTCCACACCACCCGATTCAATCGGTGGCTCAGCACTCCCGTCACCCGTCACCAGCCAGCGCGGGCTCACGCCGATTATGTCAGCGACGCGGAACAATAGATCGGCCGGAAACATGCGCTCGCCATTCCAGTAACGCGCCATTGTGCCGCGCGCGACACCGACCGCACTTGCGAGGCGCGCCGAATTAAATCCGGCTAATTCAGCGGCTTCTACAAGACGCGAAGAAAATCCTGCAAATTTGACAGTCATGACTTGACCGTCTCCTTTTGGAGACATAATGTCACTAATCGGTTCATTTAACATAGAATTAGACATGGCGAAAACACTGCATCCGGAAGATATCAAAGCGGCACTTCGCAAGCGTCATAAGAGCGTTGCTGCGTTTGAAAGAAAGCAGGGATTGCCCAACCGTAGTGTTAAAGATGTCCTCATCGGTAAATCGCGGCCGCGCATCGCGCTTGCTATCGCTGATGATCTTGGCATTCCTGTCCATGAACTATTTCCCACGCGCTTTTAGCGATCCCCAAATGGGGACGATAGCGCAGTGATGGGTGACGCGCCAGATGGAAGCATGTGGCTGACGGATGCGCAGGACAGTGATGATCTGTCGGTTAATCATATGGCATCGGTTATCGAGGCCTCGCTCTCCTTGCTCCACGATGTTGATTATCCGGCCTATCAGCGCGTTGTGATGTTGATCATGAGGCAGCTTGAGCATGAACTTGAGCCGCTCGTTGACCCGCTAACCGACATGCCCACTGCCACCCCAATCACGCATCTATCATTGCGGTGGCTATAGGCCGTTCAGCACTCAAAGCTCCGAATCAGGGGTATCGTTTGGGTGGCATTGAAAGGTGCGCGCCGACACCTATGCTGTCCCAAAATTAGCCAAAACTTCCTAAAAACCTCTATTTTAATAGGGATATAAAGTTTTCGTTATCAGGGAAAATAACCTCTATTCCTACTAATGCTGTTGTGTATCATATCCTGACCCTAACAAGGGGTGTTTATGATGAGGAGTGAGTGCCATGCGTTCAAAGTTTCTCGTACTGCCGCTGCTGATTGCGGTTTCGGCATGCAGCCAAAATCCCGACCAAGATGATAAATCGACACAGCAAGAGACGCTTGATGTTGCCGAAGAATCGATGGTCAAAGTATCGCCGCCCGCTGCAGAGGCGGCCAGCAGATTGGCGACGGGTGCGCCTGAGATCAGCACAAACGTCACGCCCGGCGTTGCCTTCCGTTATGCCTATAACTTCGCATTGCCTGAGACCAATATTGCACGCGTGCAGGGCGAACATGCGGCGGCGTGCGAAAGGCTTGGCATTATCCATTGCCGTGTGACCGGTATGACCTTCCGCAAGCCAGCGGGCCAAGCGCTTGAGGCGCAGATATCGTTCAAGCTTGATCCGGCGATGGCAAACAGTTTTGCCCGCAGCGCAACCGACATTGTCGCGCGCGCCGACGGCAGTCTGGCGTCAAGCGACGTAAACGGCAACGATGCCGGATCGAATATTGTTGCAGCGGATCGAAGTGCGGCGGCGCTGCGTGTCGATTTGGCCAAGATTGATGCCCAATTAAAGATACCGGGCCTATCGCGCGATGTCCGGTCTCGGTTAGTCGAAGAAGCAAATTCGATCCGTGCGGAATTGCAATCGGTCAGCAGCCAGCGCGACAAAGATGTCGAAAGCCTGGCCACCACGCCCGTGTCTTTCACATATGCGGATAATGCGGCGATCCTTGGCTTTGACAGCACGTCCCCGGTTCAACAGGCGCTGCGCACTAGCGGCTATTCGTTTACGGCAATGTTCAGCTTTGTAACCTTAGCAATAGGCGTTCTTGCCCCTTGGGCGCTGCTTGCTTTCGGCGCGTTCTGGCTGGTCCGGCAGCTGCGCAAGCGGCTCGTCAAAACGCCTGTCCAAGACTGAGCGATGGCTTGACACCGGCGCCATGATCGCCGGGTCAGCCTGACTATCGCGCAGCCGGATGAAGCGTTAGCGGAAGAGGTTCTTCATTGCGGTTAGTGCGCGTGCGCCTTGATTAGGCTCACATCTTCGGGTGCGTGGCCTTCAGGATCGGGATGGATGAGCACTTCGGTGCCCGGAAATTCGGCCATAAGCTGGGCTTCGACTTCATCCATCACGCGGTGGGCGTCGCGCACACTCATGTCGGGATCGACCCATACGTGGAATTGGACAAAATCGTGCGCACCGCTGGTGCGGGTGCGCAGGTCGTGAATGCCCTTCAGTTCGGGATGGCTCTCCGCCACTGCCAGAAAGCGCGCGCGTTTTTCGGGGGGCCATTCCTTATCCATCAACTGATCAATGGCGCTGGTCGCTATTTCGCGCGCGTGCCAGATCAGCCAAAGCGCAATGCCGACGCCAAACAGCGGATCGGCACCGCGAACATTAAGCAGCGAATCGAGCACGAGCGCCGCAATCACCGATGCGTTGAGCGCAATATCGCTTGAATAGTGGACATGATCGGCGTGGATCGCGACTGACCCGGTGACGCGCACGACATAGCGTTGATAGGTGATCAGGATGAAGGTCATGATGATCGCAATGATCGATACGCCAATCCCTAAGTCAGGATGTTCAGGGGTTGCGTCAACCCCGATCCGGCTGAGCCCACGCCACGCAATCGCAATGGCCGAGCCGACGATAATCCCCGTCTGGAACAAGGCGGCGAGTGCCTCTGCTTTGCCGTGGCCATAGCGGTGATCATGGTCGGCAGGTTGGGCGGCGAGGCGCACACTATACAGCGTCACAAGCGATGCGATGATATCCAGCCCGGTATCGGCAAGTGAGCCCAGCATCGAGACTGAGCTAGTCTCAACCGTTGCCCAGATTTTGAGGCCAAGCAGGAACAAAGCCATTGAGACGCTGGCAAGTGCGGCCCGCGTTGTCAGCGTTTCACGGCGGGCATGGGCACCGTGTGAATGGCTATGGCCATGGCCGCTATGATCATGACCGCTCATGGGTAAAGCATGCCTTCATCCCATGCGTTGCCGTCCGCGCGCGTGAACACCCGCCGTTCATGAAGACGGTGTTCGCGGTCTTGCCAAAACTCAAATCGGTCGGGGCGAACGCAATAGCCTGACCAATGGGGAGGGCGCGGCACGGGCTGTCCTTCAAATCGAGCTGCAAAGTCGGCAAAGCGCGCTTCAAAGGTCGCGCGACTATCGAGCGGGCGGGACTGCTCCGAGGCCCAGGCCCCCAATTGCGAGTCGCGCCCGCGTGTCGCAAAATAGGCATCTGCCACGGCGTCACCTACCGGGCTTACAGCCCCTTCAATCCTGATTTGCCGTCGCAGCGATTTCCAGTGGAACAGCAAAGCAACCTGCGGACGATCAGCAATCTGGCCTGCTTTATGGCTTTGCTGGTTGGTGTAAAAGACAAAGCCGTCTGTGCTATGTCCTTTCAAAAGCACCATTCGCGCGCTTGGCTGACCATTCGCCCCGCACGTTGCCACTGTCATCGCATTTGGGTCGTTGATTTCGCTTAGATGTGCCTCCGCAAACCAGGTTTCGAACAAGGCGAAGGGATGGGCTGTCATCGCATCGTCTTTAGCGATGGCTATCCTGCAAGTCGAGCACGGCTTGCTCGTTGCAGGCGATTGTGGTCAAGCAGCGGCAAGCGAAGGATATAAACCGGGCATGTTCAACGATTTGCAGTCAGCTTATGCCGCGTGGGCAGGCCCAGGCGACGTGCTGTGCTCAGCGCAGCCCGACGCAGCCAAAAGCTGGGAAATCATTCTTGATCAAGTCGCCAGTGCAGGTGGTGGCGAACTGAGCGTAACGCAAGAACGCCTGAAGCGCCGCGTGAATGAAATCGGCATAAGTTTTCGGCTCGCTGGTGAAAGCGAAGAGCGCGCATGGCCATTGTCGCCGGTCCCGCTGCTCATTGAAGAAGCCGAATGGCAGGGCATTGCCGCTGCGATCATTCAGCGCGCAACGCTTGCCGAACATGTGATTGCCGACATTTACGGCGCGCAGTCACTGGTACAGCAGGGCATCCTCCCTGCCAGCGTGATTACCGGTTCGCCGCACTATCTTAGTCCCATGGTCGGGATTTCGCCTGCGGGGAAACATTATCTTCATGTTTATGCGGCGGACTTAGCGCGCGGCCCGGATGGAAATTGGCGTGTGCTGGCTGATCATACACGGTCGCCCGCGGGTGCTGGCTATGCGCTTGAAAACCGGTTGGCGAGTGCGCACGTCGTGTCGGGGCTGGCGGATCGGTTGAACATCTTGCGGCTGGCGCCCTTCTTTGCTGATTTACGCAGCGGCATTGCCGCATCATGTGCGCGGATCGATCCGCGGATTGCCTTGCTAACGCCCGGGCGGTTCAATCAAAGCTATGCCGAACAAGCGCATCTGGCCCGCTATTTAGGCTTATTGTTGGTCGAAGGGGGCGATCTGATGGTCGCCGATGGTCGGTTGTTCCTGCGCACTGTTGAAGGTCTCAAACGCGTTGACGCGCTGTGGCAGCGGATGGATGCGCGGTTGCTCGACCCGCTGGCGCTTGATGCGCGCTCAACAATCGGCGTCGCTGAACTCGTCGACGCGATCGCGGCAGGGGGCGTCGTCTGTGCCAATTTCCCCGGCGCCGCTATCCTAGAAGCACCCCTATACAATGCCTTCATGCCCGGTTTGGCCGATCATCTGCTTGGTGAGCCATTGCTGATGCCCAATATTGCGACATGGTGGTGCGGCGGCGACGCCGAACGCGCGCATGTTACCGCCCATCTTAATGACCTTGTGCTGGGGTCAGCCTTTGGCCCTGTGCCGCTCGGCTTAACGTCGGGCGGTGACTTGTTCGGCGATCTGGCGCGACGGCCCATCGACTATATCGCGCAGGAAATTGTCCACCTGTCGACAATGCCGGTCGCTGAAGGCGGCCACTTGGTGCCGCGACCATTCACGGTTCGCGTTTTTGCCGCCCGGCGCCACGACGGTAGTTGGACAGTGATGCCGGGTGGTTTTGCGCGGATTGGCGCCGCTGACGATATCCGCGCGACCTCAATTGGGGCGGGGACCATGTCGGCAGACGTCATTATAAACGGCGCGCTCCCCGTTGCCCCCGTCACTTTGCTCCGCGACGATAACATGGTTGAGATTCGTCGCAACCCGGGCACGTTGCCCAGCCGGGTGGCGGATAACCTCTTTTGGCTTGGTCGCTATCTTGAACGGGGTGAGGCTGTGCTGGCGCTAATCCGGGCGGGCTCGGGTTCTTCAGTGGTCAGCGACGCCGGGCCTGCTATTTCGCCCGCGACTGCCGCTCGTATTCGTACTCGCCTGACCGAAGAGCGCGCTGTGTCGACCGACACTGGGATAAGCTTCGCGGACAGTCTTGCCGCTGCGCTCGACGACAGGATGATGCCCGCCAGTGTCGTGTCATTGCTCGCGAAGGCGCGTTCGCTGGGCGAGATTTCGCGGGAGCGGATCGCGCCAGATTTCTGGGGCTTGCTCGACGCGCCGTTTCCTGCTCCGGGATTGTTTCACTGGCGCTGTGTCGCGCTTCGTGAGCGTTTCGCCGCTTTTGCCGGGTTGGCAGCGGATCATATGGGGCGTACCGCAAGCTGGCGCTTCCATGATCTTGGCCGCCGCATCGAACGGGCGCTCGCGGTCTGTCGGCTACTCGCTGCCTTTGCCGATGACCAAGCGAGTGCCGATGATCTGCAGATCCTGCTTGAATTATGCGACGTTCAAATCACCTATCGCCAGCGTTATTCAACGGGCTTGTCGCTGTTGGCGGTGCGTGATTTGGTCGGGCTTGATCCCTTTAACCCACGCTCGATCCGGTTTCAGGTGACGGCGATCTGCGATCATCTTGCCGCCCTGCCGCGGCTTCGCGACGATGGCATGGCCGAACTGCATGAAGCCACAGCGATTTCACTATCGGCGCGGCTTGCGACGCATAGCGCACAAACGCTGAACGGATGGGCTTGTGTTGAAATTGAACACTCACTGCTTAGCCTGTCCACCGCGATCAGCGATCGTTTTTTCCTGCAAAGTGGGCAGCGCGTTCGCGCGCCGGCGATGACCCTAGCATGAGCCAGACGTTCGATATTCGGCACGTAACGACATATCATTATGCTGCCCCCATGAGCTTTGCGCGCTGCAATTTGCGGTTGCGGCCAATTGCGTGGGATGGTCAGACGCTGATCAGCCATAAGCTCATTACCGAACCCGGCGGCACAATCGGCACCGCTGCGGCGCGTGGTGGTCTGTTCACGCTTGATCGGTTGCTCGTATCGCGCGCGGTGCAAACTTTGGCGATCATCAGTGAAGCACGGGTGAGCGTGGCGCGCGACGTGCCCCCGCTTTTGCCCAGCGATCTCACAATCGCTGAGGTGGCAGCGCGTGCGCGACGGTCGCTAGATATCACCAATCAGTCACCCGCACGCTTCCTCTATCCGTCGCTGATGATCGACCAAGACGGGGATATCGCTGCGTGGGCGCGACCGACCTTGCATCCAGACCGTCCCGCATTGGCGGCGGCGCTTGATCTCGCTCAATTGATCGCCCGCACTTTCCGCTTCGATCCTGATGCGACCAAGACCGAGACCTTGCCCGCGCAAGCCTTTGCCGCGCGCGCCGGCGTTTGCCAGGATTTCGCGCATATCATGATCAGTGCACTGCGCGCGGCTGGGCTGCCCGCCGCCTATGCCAGTGGCTATATCCGCACAATCCCGCCGCCGGGGCAGGAGCGGTTGCAAGGCGCAGACGCGATGCACGGCTGGGTGCTCCTTTGGTCCGGAGATCCTGATACGATGGGAGGGCGTGGCTGGATCGGCCTTGATCCGACCAACGGTATCCTAATGGCAAGCGATCACATCCTCGTCGCGGCTGGCCGAGACTATCAGGATATTGCGCCAATCGACGGGGTCTTCACCGGCAGTGGCGCGCAAGACGTGCAGGTGGAGGTGGACGTGGTGCCGGTGGGCGCTTCCTAATTTTCGCGCCGCATCCTTATGGCAGTTTGGCCGTTGAGATTGGCAAAAAAGCTACCCAGCGACGCTTTCCGGATACGAATGGGTTGACCAGGCTTTGGCGTTCTGACGTCACGTGTATCGATCTGCACCCATTTCGCACCATCATCGATAATCACGACCACCTTACCCCCGCTGTTGACATAAGACGATTTGACGGTCGTTTCGATCACATCATCATCATTATCATTCTTGCTGGCCGTATCGCTTTTATCGGTGTCCTTATCGCCGAAAACCTTAAGGTTGGGGAGTGTGAGGCCAAACAGACTGCGCTTTGCCTTTTTCACCTGCGCTTTGTCGACGATCACAACTTCGCTTCGGCTTTCGGCATCGTCAATATTGGCTACCTGCGCATCAAAACAAGCCAGTCGCGCGGTGCCGTCAGCAATCTTGCGGCAATCGATCAGCTTTTGAAACACATCGGGACGCTGATCACGCGCGGAGGCCGCCACCGAACCGATGGCTATGCTGGCGAGGGCAGTCATATAGAGGAACGTTTTCATATCAGGCCTGTCTTCAAATTCGTTCGCAATGGAAAGTTTATGAGCGAAACCAAGTCAATAGCAACTGTTGCAAATAGGTGACACTAGCTTTCCAAAGTGCGCAGACTCGCCGAGATCCTGTTTACTCTGGCGGAGTAACGAGGCAAACGCCAGACATGTTTGCATCCAGCTTGACGAGTTTTCAACGTGCGGGTTGCTCTCGGAATTGTCTGACTGACATTATGTTGGTCGCTCCAGAATAAGGGACTGGAAATCTATGAAAACCACCACATTGTTCAGCCGTTCGCGGCTCAGCGCCAGTGTAGCTTCGGCTGTGCTTGGACTTGCGATTGTCTCGACACCTGCCTTTGCGCAAACCGCCGCTGACGAAGCAGCGCCGGGCGCTGAAGACACTATTGTCGTTACTGGCTCGCGCATTGCGCGCGCCGACCTTGAGCTGTCAAGCCCGGTCACCGTCGTTAGTGCAGCGCAGCTTCAGCTTTCGGGCACGACCAATGCGGAAGAATTCTTGCGCGATCTGCCTCAGGCTGTGTCGGCAATCGGTTCGAATTCAAACAATGGCAACCCGGGCGTTGCGACGGTCGATCTGCGAAATCTTGGCGAAGCCCGCACGCTAGTGCTCGTCGACGGCAAGCGGTTCATTCCTTACGACTCAAATGGTTTCGTTGACGTCAACGCAATTCCGGCTTCGCTGATTGAGCGCATTGAGGTTTTGACCGGCGGCGCCTCTTCGGTATACGGTTCAGATGCTGTTGCCGGCGTTGTTAACTTTATTTTCAAGCGTAATTTCGAAGGCCTCGAAGCTGATGCGCAATATGGTCTAACGCAGAGAGGCGATGGCACGTCGCGTTCGTTCGCTTTAACCGTTGGCGTCAATTCAGGCGACGGTAGAGGCAATATCACATTCAATGCCAATTATACCAAGGTGGACGCTGTCAATCAGGGTCAACGTGATTATTCACGTACAACGCTTGCCGCTGAAGATTTAAGCCCAAGCGGCGGTAGTTCGACTAATGCCTTTGGCGCGATTGACGGGCTTGTCGCTCTCGGCGGGCGCGGGCAATTCGATGCAACTGGTAACCTTGTTCCTTTTGTTGGCGCGCGTGACGGGTTTAACTTTAACCCCTTCAACCTTCTGCAGGTGCCCCAAGATAAGTGGACTGCGACCGCTGTTGGCCATTATGATATTACCGATGCCATTGAATTTTATGGCCGTGCGTCATTTGCCAACAGCCGGGTGTCAACGATCATCGCACCGTCAGGGACGTTTGGGTTCCCCTTCAGCATCAATTATGCAACCAATCCATTTTTGAACGCGCAGGCACGCGGCATCCTTGGACAGAATGATACGGCAGCGGCAGGCGATACAACGCCAGGCAATGGCTTTGTCACTGTTCCCCTGCGCCGTCGCACAGTTGAACTTGGAACACGTGATTCGATCTATGAAAATACCTATTATCAGTTGGTTGGTGGTCTCAAAGGTGCTGTCGTCGAAGGCGTGAAGTGGGAAGCCTTTGCGCAATATGGCCGCACCAGCCGCACCATTACCTTTGCAAACGACCTTGCCTTCGCAACGACACAGCAGGCGCTGCTTGCGGTGCGTGGTCCAAACAACACGATCGTATGCTCTGATCCATCGGGCGGCTGTTCACCGGCGAACCTGTTTGGCGCTGGCAATCTCAGCCAAGCCGCAGGCAACTTCATCCGGGTCGATCTTCAGCAAGTTGACCAGACTTCGCAATTGGTAGCCGGTGGCTTCCTTTCGGCTGACCTTCCGTTCAAACTTGTTTCGGATAAGGCCGGTGCGCTAGTCGTCGGCGTCGAATATCGTCGGGAGTTGTCTACGGCGCGCCCCGATAACAATTTGATCACAGGCAATTCGGTTGGCTTTGGCTCGTCAACGCCGATTAATGCACGACTTTCGACCAAGGAAATTTACGGTGAGCTTAACTTGCCAATCGTAACTGATCGTCCGTTCGTTAAATCACTCAGCATTGAAGCTGGTATCCGCTACGCCGATTATAGCAACCGTGATAATCTGCAGGGTCTTGGTAATAGCTTCAAAACCACTAGCTACAAGATTGGCGGGGAATGGTCGCCTACGCCCGATTTCAAAATTCGCGGTGGGTTCAACCGTGCTGTGCGCGCTCCAAATCTGAACGAAATCGGTCAGCCATTCACGCCAGGCACGGGTGCGGCCAACTTTGATCATTGCGAATCGATCGCTCGCGGTCAGCCGATCACGTTGACGCCCGCCGTGGTCAATAATCCAAATCGCAGTGCCGCAGCAACGCAACTTTTGAACTTGTGTGTCGCTACAGGCACGCCCCTGGCGGCGCTTCAGGGCGGGTTGGTCGATGGCGTTGTAGCCGGCCAAATTAACAACTTTGCTGGCGGCAACATTCGCCTAACGCCTGAAAGAGCGGATACGATCACTGTTGGTGCGACGTTTACGCCAACCTTCCTCAAAGGCTTTACTGGGTCGGTCGATTATTTCGACATCAAGGTTCGCAACGGCATCTTCCAAGTGCCCGAGCAGGAAACCCTGATTGCCTGCTATGAAGTTGAGCGCGTTGCCACGAGCTTTAACTGCTCACGCATCCGTCGTAATCCGATTACGGGCAGCCTTTCGGGCGGCACCGAAACCGGTGTTGTTTCAACCAACGTAAACATTGGTGGCCTTCGCAATCGTGGTGTTGATATCGCCGCAAACTATGCGTTTGACATTGCCAATGATGTGAAGCTTACACTTGGCATCAACGCCACTTACACGCTTGACAGCCAACTCGATTATGGTTCGGTAACGCGTGAGTGCGTCGGCCTTGTTGGCCAGAGTTGTTTGCGTTTGTTGCCAGAACTGCAATGGATTCAGTCGACGTCTGTCAAGTTCGGCCCTGCTACCGTGCAATTGCGCTGGCAGCATATTGGCAAGATCACGCAGGATCAGATTGCTTTTGGCTTCCAGCCAGCCAGCGCCTATGCGGTTCCTTCGATCTCGGCACGCGACTATTTCGATCTGTACAGCAACCTTGATGTCAGTGACCGTGTGACGTTCCGCTTTGGGGTGAACAATCTGCTCGATAAGTCACCACCGCTCGTCGGCAACGACTATGGAGGCACCGCTAGCGGTAACACATTCCCGCAGACTTATGAACCGCTGGGCCGTTCATTCTTCATCGGGGCAAACGTCCGCTTCTAATCGGGTGACGATTGTTGACAAATGCAGGCGGTGGGCGAATGCTCTCCGCCTGCTTTTTATTTGTCAGCAACCGACCGCAGATGATTTCTAGTCATAATGTATCGGTGAGCCCCACATGTGATTGATAATGATCATCATACGCGGCCAGCATGTTTGTAAAGAAATCCCGCTCGGCAGCGTCCAACATCGGGTGCCAGACATCAAAAATCAGGATGAGCCTCGGCTTATCGCTGTCATTCCAGGCTTCATGCTCGATTGTATCATCAAACACCCACGCCTGACCGGGCACCCATTCACGCGTTTCGCCGCCGACGCGAAATCCGCATCCCTCCGGCACAATTAGCGGCAAATGAACCGTTAACCGGGCGTTGGTTACTCCCGTGTGCGGTGGGATTTTTGTGCGGGGTTTCAGCAACGAAAAAAAGGCATTCGGCGCGCGACCATCTAACGAGACAAGAGGAGCCACTTCGATTGCTTTCGCCGTCTCAGGGCAAAGCGCGCAATTCCGCTCATTGCGCTTCCCATGTTTCCATAGGAAGAAAGCGCCCCATGCATTCGAATGATCAAGGTCTTTCCATTGGTTGGCCGGCGTGCCTGGCGGATTGGCGACATAGGGCTCAAACGGCGCCGCATCAGGAATTGTCAGCACACGTTGCGCCTCGTTGATTATCGCAGCCGTCGCCGCTTCAAGCGCGTCAATCCAGGGGAATAGCGAGCGATCAAGAAAGGGAATGGCGGGCAATCGCGGCACTGAGAGAAATGTAGGGTCTGACCGGTAAATCGGCGCGCGTCCCAATAAAGCGTCGACTGCTTCTTGAGCTCTGCGTCCCGGCGCAACGCCGTGCGACAGAATTGCCCTTTCGAGTGCTTCATTGTCGGCAGCGATCACGGCCTTGGCACGTGCTATTTGATCAGAAAATTGGGGCGCACTCACTATCTCGGGCGGGGTGGTATCAAGAAAATTTCGGTAGACTTGCGCGGCACTGCGGAGTTGGCCCGTCTCTTGATATAAGATCGCCATTTGAAACGTCGCTTGTACAAAATAGGGATCAATCGCGAGTGCCTTGTTGAGGCTGTCAAGCGCGTCCGCTGCTTGACCTGCCCCGCGCTGGGCCATTGCAAGGTTAAACAGCAGCGCAGGCTGATCCGGGTCAGCGGCGACCGCGCGCTCCAGAAACGGACAAGCCTCTCCAGCTTTACCCTTCGAAAGTAGCCAATTGCCCACGGCGTTCAAAGCCCGAGGATGATCGGGTTTGAGCGCCAACAACGCTTGCCATTGCGCTGCTGCTCCCTCGCGATCCCCCGATTTCATCGCGGCGGTCGCGGAGGCTTCGCGACGACTTACTTCATCATTCGACATGGCCATATCATGGCCACGGCCTAATCTTAATGCAAGGCGGAGAGTATCAACCCCCCATCGCCCTCATCAACCTGCACTGCGCTCCCATCGGGCACATCGCCTTTCAGGATCATGTCGGCCAGCGGGTCTTGCAGATATTTTTGCACGGCACGCTTCAAGGGGCGGGCGCCGTAGACGGGATCATAGCCGACACGGCCTAGCCAGGCGCGCGCGGCGTCGGTCAGGTCGAGGGTAACATTGCGGTCGGCGAGCAGCTTGGCGACGCGCGTGACTTGGATGTCGACAATTGGCCCCATATGCGCCGCCGCCAAGCGGTGAAACAGGATGATTTCATCCAATCGGTTGAGGAATTCAGGGCGGAAGTGGCTACGCACCACGTCCATCACTTGGGGCTCGACGCTGTCGACATCTTCGCCTTCGGCAAGTCCGGCAATAAACTGGCTGCCCAAATTGCTCGTCAAGATGATGAGCGTGTTGGTGAAATCAACTGTTCGCCCTTGGCCATCGGTCAGGCGACCGTCGTCAAGCACTTGCAGCAAGATATTGAACACATCGCCGTGCGCCTTCTCGACCTCATCGAACAGGATCACCTGATAGGGTCGCCGCCTTACCGCCTCGGTCAGCACGCCGCCTTCTTCATAGCCAACATAGCCTGGCGGCGCGCCGATCAACCGCGCGACGCTGTGTTTTTCCATGAACTCGCTCATGTCGATCCGCACCATCGCAGCGTCATCATCGAAGAGGAAGCCAGCGAGCGCCTTGGTCAGCTCGGTCTTGCCAACACCCGTTGGTCCAAGGAACAGGAAGCTGCCCAGTGGGCGATTGGGGTCTTGCAAACCAGCGCGCGCGCGGCGGACGGCGGTAGAGACTGCTTTGACCGCTTGGGCTTGACCGATGACGCGGTTGCCGATGGTGGCTTCCATGCTGAGCAGCTTTTCACGCTCGCCCGTCATCATTCGCTCCATTGGGATGCCCGTCCACTTGGCAACCACGCCCGCAATATCGTCGGCGGTCACTTCCTCACGCAACATGGCACCAGCGGCTGCGCCCGCCGCATCGCTCAGTTGCTTTTCAAGGCCGGGGATCGTGCCATATTGCAGCTCTCCTGCGCGCGCGAGATCGCCGCTGCGCTGTGCCTGTTCAAGCTGCAACCGCGCGGTATCGAGCGCTTCTTTAAGCTTCGCTTCGGCGTGAATCTTCTCCTTTTCGGCCTGCCAGCGGGTGGTGAGCGACGCAGATTCTTCTTCCAGATTGGCAAGATCGCTGCGCAGCGTCGCCAGACGGTCTTTTGACGCGGTATCGCTTTCTTTTTCGAGCGCGAGGGCCTCTATTTTTAACTGGATGATTTTGCGGTCGAGGCTCTCAATTTCCTCAGGCTTAGACTCAACCTCCATCCGCAGCCGCGATGCGGCTTCGTCCATCAGGTCGATTGCCTTATCGGGCAGAAACCGGTCTGAGATATAACGGTGTGATAGTGTCGCCGCTGCTACCAGCGCTGCGTCGGTAATCCGCACACCGTGGTGAAGCTCATATTTTTCCTTTAGGCCGCGCAAGATGGAAACAGTATCTTCGACCGTTGGCTCACCGATAAAGACAGGCTGGAAGCGCCGCTGAAGGGCTGCATCTTTTTCGACATGTTTGCGATATTCGTCGAGCGTGGTGGCTCCGATGCAATGAAGCTCGCCGCGCGCGAGCGCTGGTTTGAGCAAGTTGGACGCGTCCATCGCGCCTTCGCCTTTGCCCGCACCAATCAGCGTGTGCATTTCATCAATGAAGAGCAGTATCTGGCCGTCGGCAGCGCGCACTTCGTCAAGCACGCCTTTCAATCGTTCTTCAAACTCGCCGCGATATTTGGCACCGGCGATAAGTGCGCCCATATCAAGTGACATCAATTGCCGATCTTTAAGGCCATCGGGCACATCACCATTGGCAATCCGCAGCGCCAATCCTTCGGCAATTGCGGTCTTACCGACACCGGGTTCGCCGATAAGGACGGGGTTGTTCTTGGTGCGCCGCGCGAGGATCTGGATCGTCCGGCGAATTTCTTCGTCGCGACCAATGACGGGATCAAGCTTGCCATCACGCGCCGCTTGGGTGAGGTCGCGGGCATATTTTTTGAGCGCGTCATAACCATTTTCGGCTGACGCTGAGTCGGCGCTCTTGCCGCCGCGTAGCTTGTTGATCGCGGCGTTAAGGGCTTCGGCCCTGACGCCCGCACTTGCCAACGCCTTGCCAGCCGCCGTCCCGGACAAGGTCAAGGCGAGCAACATGCGTTCGACCGTGACAAAACTGTCCCCGGCCTTCGAGGCAATTTGTTCGGCTTGATCAAGGACGCGTACCACGTCGTTATCGAGTCCCGGGGTCGCTTGTGCGCCGCCGCCAGACACGGCAGGGTGTTTGGCGATCAGCGCATCACATTCGCGCAGCGCCATGGCGGCATCTCCGTCTGCGGCCCGGATCAGGCCCGCACACATCCCCTCCTTATCATCAAGCAAAGCTTTGAGCAGATGTTCGGGGGCAATCCGCTGATGGCTGAGGCGGATCGCAATTGTTTGTGCAGCCTGAAGAAAGCCCTTGGCGCGATCTGTGAAGGTTTCAAGGTTCATAGGTAATCGCTCACTCCTGTTAGAAGAGAGATAGTGTTGCGGAATTGCAACACAAGGGTGACGGGATCAATTCGTCAGATTATCGATAAGGCAGCGCTTGGCTGCCGCTGAGCAGCGATCAGTCACTAATCTCATGCAAATGCCGTTCAATCCGGCGCCAATGGCCGCGTGCACGCAAATCGAAGCCCGCTTCGCGTAACTTTCGCTTTACGAACGTAAAGGCTTGCTCGCCATGTTCATCACGCAATTGGCGCGCTTTGGCTTGATTGCGCCAAAGCTGCATACGCCGCTCGTCGGAGCTGACCCAGATCACTTCATGTCCTCTATGATATATGTGGTGTACACAAACGCGGTCGGTGACCAGTCAGCCCATTGCGGGCGGACGCGACTCGATCATTTCCATCCAGAAGCAGTAAATCACGTTTCTATGACAAACTGACGAAATCAATTGGGCTTGCATGCAAACGTGAATCTCGTCAGCTATGGGGGTTCAGCATGAGGAGTGACAATGAAGATAGTGAAGCGGGCAGCGATTGGGTTCGCAGCTTTGATCGGACTGTTATTGATTGGAAGCCTTGTGTGGGAACCGATGGTGGCGAGCCAGATGGCGCCTCCTCCGGCGACTGCTTATGATGCACGGATCGTCCGCGACGAATTTGGTGTTCCGCACATATTCGGCAAGACTGACGCAGATACCGCTTACGGTCTGGCTTATGCCCATAGCGAAGATGATTTTTCCACCATCCAGGAAGTGATCGCCATGACGCGCGGGCGCTACGGCGCGATGGTTGGCATCGATGGCACAAAGATTGACTATGTTGGCCATTTGCTGAGCGCGCGCGCCACCGCCGCGCGTGACTATCCTAAATTGCCAGCCGATGTCCGTGCGATGCTTGATGGCTATGCTAGCGGCGTCAATCTTTATGCGGCGCGCCATCCCGGCGAAGTGCGGTTGAGCAAATTGTTTCCGGTCAATGGCGAGGATGTGGCGACGGGGTTCGTGCTGCGTTCGCCTTTCTTCTTTGGGCTTGATTCAGTCATTGGCAAACTCGCCAGCGACGAGCCGCCGCCGCGTGGCACTTATGCACCGATGACGCCCACAGGGCGCGATCCCGATCTTAACGGATCAAACGCCTTCGCGCTCGCGCCGAAACGGATGGCAGACGGGAAGACATGGCTGATTTCAAACTCGCACCAACCCTATGAAGGACAAGTCGCTTGGTATGAGGCGGTGGTGCATTCGGGGCAGGGGCTTGATATGGCAGGGGCTCTGTTCCCCGGATCGCCCTTTGTGCTGCTAGGGCATAATCGTAATTTGGGCTGGACGAATACTGTCAACGAGCCTGATTTGATCGACGTCTATAAACTCGTGCTGAACAGCGATGGCACGCAGTATCGCTATGATGGCAAATGGTTGGCGTTGAAAAGCGAGCGTGTTTGGCTGCCGGTCAAATTTGGGCCATTTACCGTGCCCGTGCCAAAGACTGTGCATCGCGCCATTCAAGGCCCCGTGATCGTCAACAAAAATGGTGCCTTTGCGATCCGCTACGCGGCCATTGATCAGATGCGCAATCTTGAGCAATATTACCGGATTACAAAGGCTCAGAATTGGGATGAGTGGACGAAGGCGATGTCGCTAGGCGGCATTCCGGCGACCAATTTCATATACGCCGATAAGACGGGGCGGGTTGCTCTCGTTTACAATGCCCTCTTCCCGCCGCGCAAACCGGGATTTGACTATACCAAAATACTGCCCGGTGACACGTCGGCCGACATGTGGGACGGTGCGCTTGGGTTTGATCGGATGCCAAAGGTCGTCAATCCGGCGAGCGGCTTTGTTGTCAACGCGAACAATACGCCATTTACGACGGCGGGGCCGGGGTCAGAGCTCGATCCCAAAGCCTTCTCGCCCTTGCTTGGTATCGAACGGCGCACAACGAATCGTATCACGCGCGCGATAGAGTTGCTGTCAGCTGACAAGTCGATCACGCTCGAAGAATTGCTGACGATTAAGTTCGATACCGCCTATAGCCGCAATAGCTTTGCAGGGCCATGGATGACCAAATTGCTCGCTGTTGATCTCAAGGGTGAACCCGATCTGGCAAAGGCGCAGCAGCTGCTCAAAAGCTGGGACTGGAATAGCGATGGCAAGGGTCGCGCGGATACGCTGGGCGAAGCTATGATGCATATGGCCAATAGCGCAAGCTATCACGGCGAACCGCTTCCCGACCCGCGTGCCAAGCTGCGCGAAATCGTCGATGCGCTGATGAAAGGCTTTGGCAGGATCGATCCGCCGCTGGCAGAAGTTCAGCGGATGCGGCGTGGCAAGGTTGATCTGGCCGCCAATGGCGGCACCGATACGCTGCGCGCCGCAACGGTGTGGGAACCGCAACCTGACGGCAAGATGCGTGTCCGCCATGGTGACAGTTTCATCATGCTGATCAATTGGGACAAAGCGGGCAAAGTGCAAAGCCAGTCGATCCAGCCCTATGGTGAAGCGACAACGCGCCCCGATTCCCCGCATTACACCGATCAAATGCAGATGTTTGTCGACCACAAGTTCAAGCCCGTTCATTTCGAACGGGCTGACCTGCTTGCCCACGCAAAACGCGCCTACCGCCTTTGAATGGCATTGCGTGCTCTTGTTAGATTGTTACACTGACTGACCATTTTTTCAAAGGATGTCTTCATGCGTGTTTTGCTTGCTACGGTTTCCCTTGTCTCCTTGATGGCTACGTCAGCATTGGCTTCGCCGGCAAAGCCCGCGCCAGTGTCTGCCCTCGTCAAATCAGTCAACATTCCTTACGATGAATTCACGCTCGACAATGGCTTGCGGGTAATCGTCCATACTGACCGCAAAGCGCCGGTTGTTGCGGTGTCGGTCTGGTATCATGTCGGTTCAAAGGACGAGCCCAAGGGTAAAACCGGCTTTGCTCATCTGTTTGAACATCTGATGTTCAACGGCTCGGAAAATGCGCCCAATGACTTTTTCGAACCGCTCGAACAAGTCGGCGCGACTGATTTTAATGGCACGACCAATTCAGACCGCACAAATTATTTCGAGACGGTGCCAACCGGCGCGCTAGATCGTACCTTGTTCCTTGAAAGCGACCGGATGGGCCATTTGCTCGGCGCTGTGACGCAGGAAAAGCTCGATAATCAACGCGGGGTTGTTCAGAATGAAAAGCGTCAGGGCGATAATCAGCCCTATGGCTTGCTGCGATACATTATCGGTGAAACGCTGTTTCCAGAGGGCCATCCCTATCATCATTCGACGATTGGATCGATGGCAGACCTTGACGCGGCAAGCCTGGATGATGTCAAAAACTGGTTCCGCGCCAAATATGGCCCCGACAATGCGGTGCTGGTGCTCGCAGGTGACATCGACGTAAAAACCGCACGTGAACGGGTGCAATATTGGTTTGGTGATATTCCGCGCGGCCCTGCTGTAAAGCGCGTCGATGCACCAGTGCCAACGCTTTCGGCACCCATCACCAAGACGATCAAAGACAAGATTGCGACCACGCGGCTGATGCGGCTGTGGGCGGTGCCGGGCCTAAAACATGCGGACGCAACCGCGCTTGAGGCGGCGGCAACGGTGCTCGGCGGTCTATCAAGCAGTCGGCTTGATAATGCGCTCGTTCGTAAGGAAAAGATTGCGGTTGGCGTGTCAGCCTTTGTCGCGGCGTCTGAAGATGTTGGTTATTTCGCGGTGAGTGCTGATGTTAAGCCGGGCACTGATGTCGCGCTGGTCGGGCGACGGCTTGACGAGGAAATTGCGGCGTTCATAGCATCGGGGCCAAGCGCGGACGAACTGCAACGCGTCGCGACGCGCAGCATAGCGGGGGTGATTGGGGGGCTTGAATCGGTCGGCGGTTTTGGCGGCAAAGCCGTTGCCTTGGCGCAAGGTGCTTTGTTCACGGGCGATCCGGCCTATTACCGCAAAGAGCTTGACGAGCTGGCTGCGGTCAAGCCTGACGCGGTCACCAAAGCGACCAAGACGTGGCTGTCACGCCCCGTCTTTGCGCTGACGATTGAGCCGGGTGAACGCGAGCCCGCACGAGCAGCAGGCGGCGGCAGCGGCAAGCCGCAAGCGGTGCCGACGCAGCAATTTCATCATGATCCAAACACCGAAATCCGTTACGATGCGCCCCTCGCCGCCGTTGATCGTTCGAAACTCCCTGACGTGGGATCATTGGCTGGCCTTGATTTCCCGACAATTGAGCGAACGAAGCTGTCCAATGGGATCGAAGTCTATTTTGCCCGCCGTGCGACGGTGCCGGTTGTCAATGTAAGCGTCAGTTTTGATGCTGGCTATGTTGCTGATCCACGCAATGCGCTTGGCACGCAGTCGTTAATGCTCGCCCTTATGGAGGAAGGCACCAAGACCCGCAGTTCCGTGCAAATTGCCGAAGCGGGTGAGCGGCTCGGGCTGTCAATTTCAACCAGTGCGACGCTGGACCGGACAAATTTTGGGCTGTCGGCACTCAGCGCAAATCTGGGCGCGTCGCTCGATTTGCTGGCAGACATCGTTCGCAATCCCGCATTCGCTCCTGCCGAGGTTGACCGCATCCGCGCACAGCAGCTCAACCGGATTGTCAGCGAGCTTAATCAGCCACAGGGCCTGGCAGGCCGCGTATTGCCCGGCAAGGTGTGGGGCGCGCAGCATCCTTACGGAATCCCGTCAAGCGGAACGGGCGATGTCGCGGTCGTATCAAAGCTGACCTCGGCTGATCTATCGGCATTCCATCAGCGGTGGCTTCGCCCCGATGTGGCCCGCATTTTTGTCGTTGGTGATACTAGCCTAGCCAAGCTGAAGCCGCTGCTTGAAACCAGTTTTGGCAAGTGGAAAGCGCCTGCAGGTCCAAAGCCAACCAAGGATTTCTCGGCGGCGATCCCTGAACCGGTGTCAAAAATCTATCTCGTTGATCGTCCAGGTTCGCCGCAATCGGTGATTGCTGCAGCCCAAGTTCTTGATGCGACCGGGCGCGATGACCTCATTTCGCTCCGCGCCGCAAATGATATTTTTGGTGGGTCATTCCTGTCACGGATCAACACCGATTTGCGCGAGACCAAAGGCTGGTCATACGGTGTGCGCAGCGGGGTCGGTTCACAAGAAAACCGCGTCACCTTCTCGATGACCGCGCCGGTGCAAGCTGATCGCACGGGCGATTCGATCAAGGTGCTGCGATCGCAAATGAACGATTTCCTTAGCAGCAAGGGTGTAACCGAAGCCGAGTTGACGAGAACCGTAAACGGCAGCGTGCGCGAATTGCCGGGTTCGTTTGAAACGTCAGCGGATGTACTTGGCGGGATCGTGTCAATCATTTCGCTTGGTCGGCCTGATAACTATTATGAGACGATCGCGCAAAAATATCGTGGGCTGAAAGCGAGCGATCTTGACGCTAGTGCCCGCGCCAAAATTGACCCGAAACGCATGGTGTTTGTGGTGGTGGGAGATGCAAAAACGGTGCGTCCACAGCTTGACGCGGTGGGCCTTCCGGTAGAAGACGTGCCCGCACCTTCGGCCAAATAGGCGGGGTCGACACCGGTTCTAAAAGGAGACCAGACATGTCTGTTGCAGGTTCGTACGAATGCGTTGTGAAATCACCCATGGGTGACCAGAAGTCTACTATGACCGTCGTCGTTGACGGCGATACATGGACGGGAACGAATGCCGGCGCACAAGGCTCGCTCGACGTTTATGATGGCAAGGTCGATGGCAATACACTGACCTGGAAAATGGATATGAAGGTGCCAATGCCAATGACGCTTGAAGGCACAGCGACTGTTGACGGTGATACAATCACGGGCAGCGTTAAGGCTGGCATGTTTGGTTCGATGGCCATGAGCGGAACCCGCGTCGGCTGAGCCAGCGGTTAGCGCACGTGGGTGACATGACCCATTTTGCGGCCCGGTCGCGCTTCCCCTTTGCCATAAAGGTGGAGGTGCGCGCCGGGTTCGTTGGCAATTGTCGCCCAGTCGGCAGCTTGGGCGCCAATCAAATTGTGCATCTCAACCGATGTGCCAACCAGCTTCGTTGACCCAAGCGGCAAGCCAACCACGGCGCGGATGTGGTTTTCGAATTGTGAGGTAACCGAGCCTTCGATTGTCCAGTGGCCACTATTGTGAACGCGCGGGGCCATTTCATTGAACACGGGGCCCTCACTGCCAGCGAAGAATTCAATCGCAAACACCCCGATATAGCTCAGACGCTCAGCACATTTGCGGGCAAAGGCACGAGCGGCTGGCACTTGCTGGCGGATGATGTCGTGGGCCGGAACCGTCGACGTCGCGAGCACCCCGTCGCGGTGGACATTTTCAGGCGCTTCCCAAAAGGTGATGGCACCGTGATGATCACGCGCCACGATCAACGAAAATTCGTGTGCAAAGGGCACCACTGCTTCAAGGATTGCGGGTTGCCCGCCGATTTCGATCCACGCTGTATCTGCATCGGCAATCCTGCTGATCCGGCTCTGCCCCTTGCCGTCATAGCCAAAGCGAACCGTTTTGAGGATTGCTGGTACACCAATGTCAAGCAAAGCACGGTCAAGATCGGCGCGACTGCCAACGGCACGCCACGTCGCCGTTCGCCCGCCCAGTTCCTCGGCAAAGCGTTTTTCAGCGATCCGGTCTTGACCAATCGTCAGCGCGGCAACGGGCGGATATAGTCCCACAATCGAACTAATCGCGGTCAGCGGGGCTGCTTCGATATTTTCAAATTCAAATGTGGCAACGTCGATAGCGTGTGCAAAGCGGCTCAGCGCCGCCTGATCATCGAAGGCAGCGCAGGTAAAAAGGGCCGAGACTTCAGCGGCGCAGCTATCGGCGTCGGGCGAGAATATGTGGACACGGTATCCCAACTGAGCCGCAGCAATACTCAGCATCCGGCCCAGTTGACCGCCACCAATGATACCGATTGTCGATCCGGGAGGTAAAGCAGTCATGCTGGATCAGTCGCAACCATGGCGGTTTGTGTGGCGCGCCACGCCTCAAGTCGCGCGGCAAGCGCTGGATCTGCGAGTGCGAGAATGGCGGCGGCAAGCAGCGCGCCGTTGATTGCCCCCGCCTTGCCAATGGCCAGCGTGCCGACAGGAATGCCGCCAGGCATCTGGACGATTGATAACAGACTATCGACGCCTTGCAGCGCCTTTGACTCGATAGGTACGCCCAGCACGGGAAGCCGTGTCATCGCAGCTGCCATCCCCGGTAAATGTGCTGCACCACCCGCGCCCGCAACAATCACTTGAATGCCGCGGTCTGCCGCATTTTTGGCATAGTTGACCAACCGGTCGGGCGTACGGTGTGCCGAAACTACCTTGGTCTCGTGTGCGACACCAAGCTGCGTCAACATGTCGGCGGTGTGGCGCATCGTCTCCCAATCGGATGTGCTGCCCATGATGATCCCGACAAGCGGTTGTTCATCTGCCCTCATGCTTCGCCCCTCGCATATGCTCTAAGGCCATAGGCTCTTAATCAGCCCCCTCCTGATCCGCAATGGACGATTATCCGCGAAACTGTTATAGAACCATTCATAAAAACACGCTTACGCTCCTCGTCTCGAGTTGGGGGAACAGATGATCTCAGATGATCGAGTCGATGTGCGTTTGGAACAGCTAACGTCTGAAAATGAGGCGCTGTCGGCGATGCTTGTTGAACTGCGCGCGCGGATTGCGCAGTTGGAGCGATTGGCCGACACGGACCCGTTGCTGCCTTTGCCAAATCGACGCGCGTTTTTCCGCGCGACTCGCCAAGCGATTGCCGACGTCGAAGACTGCGGCCAGCCGGCGGCTTTGTTGTTCGTCGATCTTGATGGTCTCAAGGCCACCAATGACAAATTTGGTCATGAGGCGGGTGATGCGATGCTGCGCCATGTCGCCATGTTGCTCAACGCTAGCTTGGGCGAGGCCGATATGGCGGCGCGACTCGGCGGCGATGAATTTGGTATTTTGCTGCGCGGTTGCGATGAGCTTACCGCTCATGCACGCGCTAATGCTCTGGCAGCCAGCGTATCGCATTCATTGCTTGATCTCGGTGTTTGTGCGGTCGCAGCGCGGATCAGCTTCGGCGTTGCCATAGTGCGCGGTGACGACACCCCTGAAAGCGTCGTCGCACGCGCCGATTCGGCGATGTATGCTCAGCGCTCGGACAGAAAGTACCGATCGGTTGCCGTGAGATCGTCGGCGAGCTCGTAGACAATTGGCTGCCCGGTCGGGATTTCGAGCGTTGTAATCGCGTCATCGGCGATGTTCGACAAATGCTTGACGAGAGCACGCAGCGAATTGCCGTGGGCTGAAATCAAAATCCGTTTGCCAGCCCGCAATTCGGGCGCAATCCGGCTTTCCCAATAGGGAAGCACACGCGCGATAGTGTCTTTAAGGCTTTCGGTCGAGGGAACATCAATCCCGGCATAGCGGCGATCAGCCGACAGATCATAAGCACTGCCGGCCTCAAGCGGTGGCGGTGGGATATCGAAGCTGCGTCGCCAGATATGAACCTGACTATCGCCGTGCTTGGCGGCAGTCTCGGCTTTGTTCAGCCCCGTTAGGCCGCCATAATGGCGTTCATTCAAACGCCAATCCTTCTCAACGGGCAGCCACAGCCGCCCCATTTCTTCAAGGGCGAGATTAAGTGTCTTGATCGCCCGACTTTGCAGCGATGTGAAGCATTGGTCGAAATCCAAACCCCGGTCGCGCATTAATTGCCCCGCCGCCCGCGCTTCGTGGGTGCCCTTGTCAGTAACATCAACATCCCACCATCCAGTGAAGCGGTTTTCAAGGTTCCAGGTCGATTGGCCATGGCGGATGAGAACGAGTGTGGGCATGGTCGCAAAGTCTCCAGAATTGGTGGTGTTCAGATGAACGAAGCCAGTGTCACACCATATCGGCGAGTACCGCCAGACAGTCGCGCGCAAGGGCGTGGCAGCGGATCGGGTTCCAGCCGTGCGATGGTACCGGGTGCGCGTCATGATCCTTAAACGGCATTTCAAGCGTCATCGATACCGCACCGAAGCGATTGGCAAGCTGATTGGTTGACATGGTGAGGTTCGCCTTGCCGGGCGGCGATTTTGGATAGCCAAGCTTGGTTTGGAAATCATGGGTGCGCGCGGCGAGTGCATCGCGGAATGCGTAAAAACGATCACCCTGATCGTCGCTCCATTTCGGAATGCCCTCAAAACCGGCGATGAAATTGGCGGGGATCGCTTCGTCGCCGTGGATGTCCATCGCAAAATCAACGCCGGTGCGATCCATATCATTACGAACGCACAGCACTTCGGGGCTGCGTTCAGGCGATGGATCGGCCCATTCGCGGTTGAGGTTCACACCCACTGCATTGGTACGCAAATGGCCACGGCAGCTGCCATCCGGGTTCATATTGGGGATGACGTGAAAGGTGCAGGCGCTGCGCAGCGATGCGGCGACGCGGTCATCAGGGTCGGTCAACATCGCAAGCGCACCTTCGATCCAATGTTCTGCCATGCTTTCGCCTGGATGCTGGCGCGCGTAGAGCCAGACTTGTTTGGGGCCGCTGCCAATTTCGAGACAATCGATTGGCTGGCCTTCGATGCTTTGGCCAAGTTCGCGGTGGGTGACGCCGGGCATCGCGGCGATCCGCGTGATTAAATCATGATGGCGCTCGATTGAATAAGGCGCGAAATAAGCGAACCAGACGATATCTGCCTCGGCGCGGTGTGTGATGGTCAGCACCCCGTCAGCATAGCTGGTGTTGGCCTCTTGCCGCCAGTCGTGGCGATCAAGGCTGTAGCGCGCTTTGTAATTGATCCAGCCCATCGGATAGGCGCTGCCACCGCAATTGGTGATGTTGAGTGTCACCGTGCGGCCCTTCGCGCCCGAGAGGCGGAAGTAGAACCATTGATAGAAATCGCTGTGCGCGTCTTTGCGAATTTCGAGATTCGCCGTGTCGCCGGTGATTGATGAAGTGATGATATTGCCACTATCGAAAGCGGATGTGATTTTTAGCGTCATGGCACCGTGATAGTCTCGCCTGATCGTCCGGGGAAGCCACTGAACAAAGCTTTCGCCAATTTATCCGCTGCGAGGCCAGGCTGAGCTGCCGGGGCGGTGACGGGAGCCTCGGTTTCGGCGCGGCCTTCCCAGAGGACGGTCTGATCCGCGCGCCGCTTTATCGTGACCGCAAGTCGCGAAACCACCACTTGCTGCGTGCCCCGGCTGCCCAGCGGAATGCTCGTGCCAGCGCCAACGCCAACCCCGCCAATCGATGTGCCGCCGCCAATACCGATTGAAACGGGTGATCGCGGCTTTGCCGTTTCGCGTGTGGTGCGGCTTTGATCGATGATCGCTGAGTAAATGGCTTCGCCTTCGGTCAGGCCGACAATTGTCAGCTGTCGTCGGACAGCGGCGGCATAGGTCCCAAATTCCAGACTGTTCGAATCGCCAACTCTCACCGATTCGATGGAAATCCCGCCACCGGAAATTTGTTGCCCCAAATGGAAGCGTGTGACTTGCACCGGCGGGATGGTCGCGGTGCATCCAGTAAGGAGAAGCGCCGCCATTCCAGCAAAGAAAGCTTGTTTCATCATATTCTGATCCCTTTACGCCCAGTGTTACTTGACTTCGATGCGACCCGCCGATAGGCGCAGCGCTTCGTTTTCCAAAACCATTATGCAGACAGGCAAGCGTGTCGTCATGAAGATTCGTAATTCACTCAAGTCGCTCAAAGATCGTCACCGCGATAACCGCGTGATTCGTCGTCGCGGGCGCACTTATGTCATCAACAAGACCAACCGCCGTTTCAAAGCCCGTCAGGGCTGAAGCAGGTGGTGCGCGCCGTCGTTTTTGACGTCGGCAATGTGCTTTATGGCTGGCAGCCGCGCAGGCTTTACGAGCATCTGATCGATGACGATCAGGTGCTCGATGCGTTTTTGCGCGATGTGGTGACGATGGACTGGCATCTGCAGCATGATGCAGGCCGCGATTTTGCCGATACCAGCGCCGAACTGATTGCACAGCACCCCGAACACCGTGAATTGATCAAAGCATGGGGAGCGCGGTTTGAGGAAACGATCACCGGGCCAATTCCGGGTTCGCTCGACATCGTTCGCGACCTCGACGCGGCGGGAGTGCCGCTGTTCGGCATCACCAATTTCAGCCACGAATTCTTCCCGCCGTTCCGCGCAGCGCGTTCCGAAATATTTGATCGCTTTGCCGACATCGTCGTGTCGGGTGATGAGAGGCTGATCAAGCCTGATGCAGCGATTTACCAATTAGCCGTGAAGCGGTTCGGCTTGGCGGTGGGGGAGGGGCTGTTCGTCGATGACCGGCTTGAAAATGTCGAAGCGGCCAGCACAAATGGATTTGTCGGGCATCATTTTGTGGGCGCTGAGGCTTTGCGCGGTGAGCTGGTGGCGCTAGGATTGTTGTGACCACCTTGTGGTCTAAACTCGCTAGGACTATGATTGCGCTATCGAACCTAGGAGCATCATTATGGAATTGTCGATCCGCGAAGCAAAGGCTCGCTTTTCCGAAGCGCTTGCTGCAGCAGCCAATGGTGAACGCGTTGTGATCACCAAATATGGCCAGCCCTTTGCTGAAATCGTTCCGCCCACGCGCAAGAACAAACTCGATTTTGAGGCTCTTGCGGCGTATAAAAAGGAAATGGGCTGGGAGGATGGCGCTTTGAAGTTGCCTGATAATTTTAATGACCCTGCTTTTAGCCGCCAAGTGCTGGGGTTAGAAGATTGAGATTATTGCTCGATACGCACATTGCGTTTTGGTTAACATTTGATCAAAAAGACCTGACACCTCGCGAATTTACTCTTATTAGAGATCCCGACACCGAGATTATAATCTCGGTCGTTGCTGTTTGGGAATTGCGGTTGAAATGGCACAGCCTTCATCGTTCTGGAGATCGAAAAGGCCCATTGGATCCAATGGCGGCGATCGATGCGTTTCACCGTCTTAAACTGCCGATCATCGCGCTTGAACCACATGTCGCTGCAACCCAGCTACGCGAGCCGATGGCGCACAAAGACCCATTTGACGAGTTGCTTCTCGTTCAAGCTCAAGTGCTCGACATGAAACTGTTAACCCGTGACGGAAAATTGAAGCACCACCCACTCGCCCACTTCGCCTAACGCCCCTTCAACTCCTGCCCGCTCAGCCGCACAACATGGAGGACGTTGGTTGAACCCGGCGTGCCGAAGGGGACCCCCGCCATCACGATCACGCGGTCGCCGCCTTTAGCAAGGCCCTGGCGCAGCGCCATTCGTTTGGCTTTGGCGACCATTTCTTCGAACGAATCGACGTCCTTGGTTTGAACCGCATGAACGCCCCACAATAGCCCAAGGCGGCGGGCGGTTTCTTGCTTGGGGGTCAGCACTAGCAGCGGCACCGCAGGCCGTTCGCGCGCTATCCGGCGCGCGGTCGAGCCTGACATGGTGAAGCAGATGATCGCCGCTGCTGACACTGTCTTGGCAATATCAAACGCGGCTTCAGCCAGCGCATCTGCCGTCGTCGGATCGGGGCGTGTTTCAGTGAAATGGACGCGCGCGGCATAGGCTGGATCATTTTCGACCGAAATCGCGATCCGGTGCATCATGCTCACCGATTCTTCGGGCCAAGCGCCTGCCGCACTTTCGGCCGATAGCATCACGACATCAGCACCATCATAAATGGCGGTTGCGACGTCAGAGACTTCAGCGCGCGTTGGGGTTGGTGTCGTGATCATCGATTCGAGCATCTGGGTCGCCACCACCACGGGCCGCCCCAGACGCCGCGCGGCTTCAACGATTCGCTTTTGCGCGGGCGGCACGGCTTCGGGCGGCAGCTCAACCCCCAGATCACCGCGCGCCACCATGACCGCGTCGGATAGTTCAAGGATCGCATCAAGCCGGTCGAGCGCTGCGGGCTTTTCAATTTTGGCAAGGAGGGCAGCGCGTCCTTCGATCAGCTTGCGCGCTTCGGCCATATCCTCGGGGCGTTGCACGAAGGAGAGCGCGATCCAATCGACGCCTTGGTCGAGCGCCCAGTTCAAGTCCGAACGATCCTTGGCGGTGAGCGCGGCCATCGGCACGATCACGTCAGGAACGTTCAACCCTTTGTTGTTTGAGAGCATCCCGCCCACCTCGACGCGCGTGTCGATCCCGCTATCGTCCATCGCGGTGACGCGCAGCACGAGCTTTCCATCATCAAGCAACAGTCGCGCGCCAACCTCCAGCGCCTCAAAAATCTCGCGGTGTGGCAGGCAAACGCGCTGCGCATCGCCCGGTGCCGCATCATGATCAAGCCGAAAGGCGGCACCGGTTTCAAGCATCACCGGGCCGCTCGCAAATTTGCCAACGCGCAGTTTTGGCCCTTGCAAGTCGGCAAGGATAGTCGTTGGTCGACCAAGCGATTTTTCAAGCGCGCGGATTATTTGTATGGTGGCGACTTTGCTCGCCTGATCGCCGTGGCTCATATTGATCCGGAACGCGTCTGCTCCCGCACGGTATAATTTTTCGATCATCTCGGGGCTGTTGCTGGCGGGCCCAAGCGTGGCGAGGATACGAACTTTGCGCGCGCGCGGGGCAAACAGGGTTGTCAATTGGGGGGTTCCTCTTCCTTCGCCTTGGCTTAGAGCCTAAATGCGACAAATCAATAACGCCAAGGAATTTATCCCATGCCCCTTCTCACCGATGACGTAGCGGCAGTCGCCTTTCGTCGATTGATCGCGCATCTTCAGCACCGCACCGACGCGCAGAATGTCGATCTGATGGGCCTTGCCGGATTTTGCCGCAACTGCCTTGGCGACTGGGTCGCCGAAGCGGGCGGCATGACCAAGGATGAGGGGCGCGAACTGGTTTACGGCATGCCCTATGCCCAGTGGAAACGCGATCATCAGCAGGCGACCACCCCCGATCAAGTGGCGCGCATGGCGGAAAGTGTTGCGAAGAATGGGTAAGCGGGGTTAGGGGCACTGGCTATTGCTTCCGCTTACCCTGAGTAGCCGTTGAGCTCGTCGAAACGGCACATCGAAGGGCCCTTCGATACGGGCTTTCGACTTCGCTCAGTCCCTACTCAGGGTGAGCGGAGGTGGGTGAACAACGGAGACCAACATGAGTGACATTATCCAGGCCGACCAACTCCGCCTTTTGATCGAGCGGATCGAACGGCTGGAAGAAGAGAAAAAGGGCATCGCCGACGACATCAAAGAGGTTTACGGCGAAGCCAAGGCGTTTGGCTATGATCCGAAAATCATGCGTCAGGTCGTCCGCTTGCGCAAAATGGAGCGCAACGCGCGCGAAGAGGCCGAGGCGCTGCTTGATACCTACAAGGCTGCGCTGGGATTGGCATAGGAGACTGCAATATGTTGATGACAACAACCTCAACCGTCGAAACGCGGCGGATTGTTGACTATCTGGGCGTCGTCACCGGCGAAGTGATTGTGGGCGCAAATATCTTCAAGGATTTGTTCGCGAGCATCACCGATATTGTCGGCGGGCGATCAGGATCTTATGAGGCAAGTCTGCGGCAGGCGCGCGAAACCGCGCTCGCCGAACTTGCCGACGAAGCGCGCGCCTTGGGTGCCAACGGTGTTGTTGGCATAGATCTCGATTATGAGGTGATCGGTCAAAATGGGTCGATGCTGATGGTATCGGCTTCGGGCACGGCGGTGAAACTCGGTTGATGCGGGTTCGCCCCGCGACGTCGGCTGATGCTCGAGCGTGCGCGGCCATTTACGCCCCTTATGTGACCGATAGCTGGATCAGCTTTGAAGAAGTTCCCCCCACTGCCGATGAAATGGCGGCGCAAATTGCGGATTACGGCGCGTTGCAAGGCTGGTGGCAGCGGTTGCTCTAACCCCGATGCTTGGGCTAGGGCGTCTTCAATCACATCAAGAGTTCAAGGTTACCATGGCAGGCCATTCCAAATATAAGAATATCATGTACCGCAAGGGCGCGCAGGATAAGAAGCGCTCGGCGATGTTTTCAAAGCTTAGCCGCGAAATCACCGTCGCGGCGAAATCGGGAACGCCCGATCCCGATATGAACCCGCGGCTGCGCTCTGCGGTGCTCGCGGCCAAGGCGCAGTCAATGCCCAAGGATAATATCGAACGCGCGATCAACAAGGCGAGCACGGGCGAAGGCGATAATTATGAGGAAATCCGCTATGAGGCGTTTGGCCCGGGCGGGGTGTCGCTGATCATCGAGGCGCTGACTGACAATCGCAACCGCACCGCGACCAATGTCCGCGTTGCCGTGTCCAAAAATGGCGGCAATATGGGCGCGCCCGGTGCGGTCAGTCATGCGTTTGACCGGCTTGGCCTGATCACTTACCCAGCGAAAGCAGGCGACGGCGACGCGATGTTTGAGGCAGCACTTGAGGCGGGAGCCGACGATGTGTCGTCAACCGAGGACGGCCATGAAATCTGGACGGCAGTCGAAAATCTCCACGGCGTGGCGAAAGCACTTGAAGCGACGCTGGGTGAACCTGAGGGCACAAAACTCGCCTGGCGGCCGCAGACGATGGTGAATGTGGAAAGCGCCGATGCGGCGACCTTGTTCAAAATGCTCGATGTGCTTGATGATGATGATGATGTGCAGACTGTCTGGGGCAATTATGAAATGAGCGACGAGGTGATGGAATCGCTGGGGTAATGTGTTTACGCGGAGGGTCCGCGACGCTGAGGGAGGTCTGCAAATCCCCTTCTTTTCTTCTTTGCGTCTTTGCGTCTTTGCGCGAGAATAATTTTAGCTCACGCAAAGACGCAAAGGCGCAAAGGAAGCCGCGAAGGCCTTTTGCCAAACTCCCTCCGGGCTTTCGCATGGATCAAATATGATCATCCTCGGCCTCGATCCCGGCCTAGGCACTACGGGCTGGGGTGTGATTGCGGCGGTTGGCAATCGGCTGAGCCATATCGCCAATGGCCAGATCAGCACCGACGCGAAGATGCCGCTGGCTGAACGGCTGGTGGCGCTTGATCGCGCGATGACTGATTTGCTGCTTGAACATCGCCCGGAGGCAGCGGCGGTCGAGGAAGTGTTTGTCAACGTCAATCCGCAATCGACGCTGAAACTTGGCCAGGCGCGCGGGGTGATTTTGCTCGGCGCGGCCAAGTCTGGGTTGGTGGTCGGCGAATATGCAGCGCGGCTGGTCAAGAAAGCGGTGGTGGGCGTTGGCAATGCCGAAAAGGCGCAGATTCACGCGATGGTCTCGCGGTTGCTTCCCGGCGTCAAAATTGCGGGGGCCGATGCGGCGGATGCGCTTGCGGTCGCCATCTGCCACGCGCATCATTTGGCGAGCGCAAAAATAATCGCTTAACAGCGTCACGCTGATTCAGTACATAAAGTGAACATTCAGAATTCTGAGTCGGGATTGATTGTGAACCCCGCCTATGCTGAGTAGGGGCTGAGCCTGTCGAAGACCCGTATCGAAGCACACGCCCTTCGATACGCTGTTTCGACTAGCTCAACAGCTACTCAGGGAAAGCGGAGTATAGTGATCCAAATGCTAAATTGTTCATGATTGCACGCCTCACCGGAAGTCTCGCTGAAATGACCGCTGACCATGTGGTGCTTGACGTTGGCGGCGTTGGGTATCTTGTGCAGGCATCGGCACGCACGCTCTCCGCCATTGGGCCGGTGGGGGGGCAAGTGATGTTGCTCACCGAAATGCAAGTGCGTGAAGATAGTATGACGCTTTTCGGCTTCGGG
Source organism: Sphingomonadaceae bacterium (assembly GCA_046153565.1). GTDB lineage: Bacteria > Pseudomonadota > Alphaproteobacteria > Sphingomonadales > Sphingomonadaceae > Aquisediminimonas. Next base: position 13,913 of record JBJXDU010000012.1, on the reverse strand, counting down.
TCGGCGGGGGAGCGTGACTGGTTTCGGTTGCTGATCGGCGTGCAAGGGGTTGGCGGAAAAGTGGCGCTGGCAATCCTCTCAACGCTCGATGCAGACGAGCTGAGCCGCGCAGTATCAAGCGGTGACAAGGCGATGGTGGCGCGGGCGAACGGCGTCGGGCCAAAGCTCGCGCAGCGGATCGTGATGGAGCTCAAAGACAAGATCGGCGGTGTCACACTGGGCACGGCGGGGAGCCTGCCCAGAGCGGCGGCAGGCACGGCGGCGGATGCTGTGTCGGCACTCGCCAATCTGGGCTTCAAACCAGCCGAAGCCGGCGCGGCAGTGGCGGCGGCAGAGGCTGAACTGGGGGAGGGGGCTAGTCTCGATGCACTGGTGCGGCTGGCACTTAAGAAAGCGGCGCGGTGATGGCACGCCCTATCGGGGCGATAGGCAGCGATGATGATAATGACCTGCCCTCTCACTCATCCACGCGCGTGACACGATCTTGATCGATGGTGAGATTGATCAGGATTACCGCTCTCTCGTCTACCGCCTTGCAAGCAGCAAAGGCGCAGTGAGCGCGCGCACTTGCTGTGTTGATCCCTAGCACTACTTTGGCATATTTTTATCCACGCCGTCATCGGGTCGGCTAACAATGAATGCCATCGCTCAGCGCCGTTGCGCCACGTCAGTTTCAAGCAGCATCCGCACATAGCTTGTATAAGGGACACCGCTGCTGAGGGCCTTGCCTGAAAAGCGTTTGGCTGCCTTGGTATTGCGTGTCGTTGACAGCAGCGCCGCGTTCCGCCAGCATTTCTTCCCAATTCCGGTAGCTGATCCACGCGCTCATGATTTGAGCTCCTTCAGCAGCGCCTCAATCTCTGATATGTCTTGCGCGGTCAGCGCGTCTTGTTCGGCGAGATGTGCAACGAGTAGCGAAAGTTTACCCCCAAACAACCGGTCAACAAGTCGTTTCGATTCGCCCGACACATAATCAGCGCGCTCGATCAATGGGCGATAGAGGAACCGTCGACCATCAGCGTCCGCGGCCAACGCACCCTTGGCGAGCAGCCGCGATAGCAACGTCTTGACCGTCGGCAATGTCCAGTTTTGGGTTTGCGACAGTCGCTCAGCCACCACATGCGCGGTGAGCGGCGCATCGTGCCACAGCACCTCCATCACCACATGTTCAGCATCGCTGATCCGCTCGGTCATCGCCTTGGCTCCCCGTCGTGACGTTCGATTACAAATGTAATCTATTTACCTTAACGGTCGATGAACGGCCGAGTCTGTCGCGCTGTCGGAAAATCTGACACTCGCGGGCATTCGTTAATTTCGGTCAACCATCGTATCGCACGGAAAATCGCTGGTGCCGTAATGTGGCACGGTGCCTGCATAGTTATCAGCGTTCCCCCAAGCGTTTCACGCTAAAGAGAGGTGGGTCAGCCGCTTCCCCGGTCTCGCGCTGACCCACCCTCGCCCGGGGACCTTCTCCCCTTTGATGATTAGTTCACAGACCGTGACTGCGCGCGTGTCATAACGATGCGGCCCGCCGCGCGGCAAGGTTTGCCATATATTCGGCTTTGCCCGGATTGTGACGGAATATTTTACACTAAGTCTGCGTGTTAATGCGCGTTAACCACATAATTGCGCCAAAATCTGCGCTCTCGGCAAACTGGCACGCTGTCTGCATAGTTATCGACGTTCCCCCAAGCGGTTCCACGCTTAAGAGTGGCGGATCAGTTGCTACCCGGTCTCGCGCTGATCTGCCACTCGCCCGGAACCTTCCACGCACTTCACGCAGCGCGCGCGACGCCGACTTCATCCATCATTTGAGTCAGTTCGCCCGCGTCGAACATTTCCATCATAATGTCGCTGCCACCCAGAAATTCGCCCTTCACATAAAGCTGAGGGATAGTGGGCCAATCCGAAAATTCTTTGATGCCGCCGCGCACTTCGGGGTCTTGCAACACGTCGACGGTATTGTAGGCGACGCCGATATGATCGAGAATTGCAATCGCCTTGCTCGAAAATCCGCACTGCGGGAATAAGGGCGTGCCCTTCATGAACAACACGACGTCATCGTTGCCGACAATCGATTCAATGCGGGCTTTGGTATCGGGGTTCATGTCAGTCTCCTTGAAGGGGGATGGCCGTTGTTAGCTGCAGGGCGTGAAGCACCCCGCCCATACGCCCGCCGAGCGCATCGTAAACGGCCTTGTGCTGCTTCACGCGCGATTGGCCGACAAATGAAGCGCTAATAACTTTCGCAGCGTAGTGATCGCCGTCGCCGGCCAAATCCGTGATGGCAACCACGGCGTCGGGGATGGCCGTGCGGATCAAGGCTTCAATCTCGGCGGCTGCCATTGCCATAGCTAGATCGATTCCATGAGCTGGCGGCGCGCTTCGATCGTCTGTTCGGCAAGCGTCGCGCGCACTTCATCGTCGGTCGTCGCAACGCCAGCGGCAGTCAAATCGCCCATCAGCTTGCGGATCACATCTTCGTCGCCGGCTTCTTCAAAGTCCGCCTGAACGATGCTCTTGGCATAGCTATCGGTCTCTTCGGGCGTCAGCCCCATTTTTGCCGCCGCCCACATACCAGTAAGCTTATTGCGCCGCGCGGTGATGCGAAACGCCATTTCTTCGTCATGCGCAAACTTCGCCTCAAAGGCGGCTTCGCGCTCGTCAAACATCGTCATGATCAATCCAATTCGCTTGCCATCGCCTGAAGGGTAAATAGGGTCTGTGGGCTACGGACGCAACATGGCTTAGGTGCCAATCGTGACAACCAGCTTGCCGATTGCCCCGCGCGCACCCATTTTGGCGATTGCGTCGCCACCGCGCGCGTGCGGAAATGTCTCGGTCACGAGCGGCGAAATCTTCCCCTCTTTCCACAGCCGGAACAGCCGCGTGATATTGTCGCGGTTCGATTCCGGGTCACGCGCGGCAAAGGCACCCCAAAACACGCCACACACATCGCAGCTTTTGAGCAATGTGAGGTTGAGCGGCAATTTGGGAATGCCCGCCGGAAATCCGACAACGAGATAGCGGCCTTCCCACGCAATCGAGCGCAAAGCCGGTTCGCAGTAATCGCCGCCGACCGCATCATAAATCACATCGGCGCCATTGGGGCCAAGCACGCCTTTGAACGCGTCGGCAAGCGCCTTCGATTGCGCTTTGTCAAAAGGCGCGTGGCCATACAGGATCGTGGCATGCGCGCCTGCCGCTTTGGCAGCCGCTGCCTTTTCAGGGGTGGATACCGCCGCCACAACGCGCGCACCCAGTGCTACGCCCAGTTCAACCGCCGCCAAACCAACGCCGCCTGCCGCGCCCAGCACCAGCAACGTCTCCCCCTCAATCAGCTTCCCACGATCAAGCAAAGCATGGATCGTTGTGCCATATGTCAACAGAAGCGACGCACCTTGTTCAAAGCTGCGCTCCGGCGGCAACGCGAAGGCGCTGGCGGCGGGAATGGCAATTTTCTCGACCATTCCGCCCGAACCCGTCGTTGCAATCACGCGGTCGCCAATTTTCCAGCCCGTGACACCCTCGCCAATCGCTTCAACCACGCCTGCAATTTCAGCGCCCGGAGCAAAAGGACGGTCTGGCTTGAACTGGTAACGATCTTCAATGATCAGCACGTCGGGATAGTTGACTGAACAGGCCTTCACCGAAACGAGCAATTGACCCGGGCCTGCAACGGGGTCGGCAATATCTTCTAAAACGAGTGTTTCGGGCCCACCGACTGATTTCGATAAAAGGGCTTTCATTAGGCTCTTGCTCCCGATTGCCACGGCCAGGTTGTCCCTGCGCGCGATTCATAACGACTGATGTCAGCGTCCATTGCCAGCGTTAGACCCACTTCGTCTAGCCCATGTAACAGAGCTTCCTTGCGAAAACTGTCAATTTCAAAAATGAAGCGATCCTGAAAATCAGTGGTCACGCTTTGTGCGTCAAGATCAATGTGGATGGGATCAGTTGCGGCCACCACCATCAATCGGTCGATTGCCGATTGGGGCAGGACGATTGCCAAAATACCATTCTTGAAGGCGTTTGACGAAAATATGTCTGAAAATGAAGGCGCGATAACGGCTTTGATCCCCATATCCAGCATTGCCCATGCGGCATGTTCGCGGCTTGACCCGCAGCCGAAATTATCACCAGCGATCAAAATAGGCGCGCCGGCAAAACGAGGGTCGTCAAATAGATTGGCTGGATCACTGCGCAGTGCCTCAAACGCGCCGCGCCCGAGGCCAATCCGGCTGATTGTTTTCAACCATTTGGCAGCAATAATCACGTCAGTATCAATGTTCTTGAGGCCGAGCGGATAGGCTGTGCCGCTGATCGATGATACAGGAACCATAGCCATCCTCTCCTTATGCTTAAGAGGCCATGGCGTAACCGAACCGACCGACGCAAGCTCAAAAAAGCTCCGGTGCCATGACGGCACCGGAGCCAAAAGCGACCCCTTGGGGTAGGGTCAACTCGGAAACTAAATTGTGTTTATCAACCAGACGTGTGTTTGCTAACAGGCCGGATGCGACAGCACTCTTGGTTTCCTTAACTTATCAATCATTGCCGTCAAGTCGAATTCTGCCAATCCGTTTACAATCCAAGGCGAAGCAATGGCATCGATATCATTTGCTAAACTGGTGCGTAAAATAATCTTGGCTGCACATATCTAGTTATCTGAGCCAATTAGGCGACGTTTAGACGAAGGGACCGGCAGATGAACCGAGTTATCCGGGCAATGTGCAGAAATAGCGGGCGTGAGTGGGTAATGAGATAATCATGTCAGCCCTCACTGCGTCGTCCATCCGCCATCGACGGGCAGATTGGCGCCGGTAATCGCCGATGCTTCGTCGCGACAGAGGAATAGCGCCAGCGCCGCGACTTGTTCAGGCATCACAAATTTCTTTTGCGGAGTGGACGCGAGCAAAACGTCATTGATCACTTGATCATAGGTCATCCGCCGCGTTTTCATCGTATCCGGGATCTGGTTCTCAACCAGTGGCGTCCAGACATAGCCAGGCGAGATGCAATTAACGGTGATTCCAGCTTGCGCCACCTCAAGCGCTGCGGTGCGCGTAAGGCCCAAAAGCCCGTGCTTTGCGGCGATATAAGCCGATTTGTTGGGGCTGGCGACGCTCGCGTGCGCCGACGTCGTGGAGATGACACGCCCCCATTGCCGCTCCCTCATGGCCGGCAGGCAAGCTTGCATCAGGAAAAATGGCGCATCAAGCATGATCGCCATCATCTTGCGCCACATGTCGGCCGGGAATGTGTCGATCGGGGCGACATGTTGAATGCCGGCATTATTGATCAGGATGTCAGGGCTGCCGAGCTCTGCCGTGCAATAGGCGACCATCGCCGCAATTTCGTCGGCCTTGGTCATATCGGCGGACGAATGCAGCGCAGCCGTGCCCGACGCCGCCCTCAGCGCTTTGCACTGCAACTGGATCGAACCGAGATCGCCATAGCCGTTGATCATGACGCGCGCGCCCGCTGCTGCAAGCGCGGTCGCATAGGCCGCCCCTATGCCAGAGGTCGACCCAGTAATCAGTGCGGTCTTGCCCGAAAGAAATTTTGTCATCGGCTCCACAGCGAAATCGCAGGGATCAGCTTTTGGCGAAGACCTGCGAGATAAGCAATCCGCGACATCGCAGAATTTGCGTCAGCCCGCGATTCGGGTGCCAACGCCTTAAGCGCATAAGCCTTGACTCGAGCGGCAACAGCGAGATCGTTTGAACTATCCGCCAGACCGACGATGAAGCCCGATTTCGTGCTCGATTCGAGCAAGGCATCAACTTGCTTGGCATGGGCGACTGCCCAATCGAAGGCCATTGCCGGATGCCCATTGCCAACCGCATTAATGATCGCGGCGCGCATCGGCACCGGCGCTTCGGTGGTCAGTGCCAGATCAAGCGCTTTGCGGGCGAGGGCAGGATTTTCGGCGCTGCCGAGCAGGCGGTAATATTGCAGCTTGGCAACCGGGCCGGTTTCAGCCTTGGCCTGATCATGCAGACGCTGCCACTTTGCCTCATCGGCATAATGCGCCCAAATGCCAAGTGCGGCTTCGCGCGTTACACCCTTTACGTCCGAATTGGCCGCAAAGCTGGCTTCGGCGTAGCGCGTTGCTTGGGCCATCGTGTCGGCATCGCCCAATTCACCAAGCGTCGGGATTAACGTTTCACGAAGCAGCGCAATCGCGCTTGGCTCGCCGGCCTTGGGTTCCCATCCCGTGCGCGCCATCAGCGGCTTGATTAGCGACAAGGCCTTCGTTCTGAAGCGTATCTGTGCGGGACTGCCCTTGAGTGTGTCGTTCATCCCATTGATCCGCCCGACATGATAACTCCATAGCTCAGGCGCGGCGTCGACCGGCGTATTTTCGATCAGCGCCAGCAGTGGGGCAAAGGGCTGGTAACCGCCCGCCGCGAACGCATAGCTATCGGCGCTAATCCCGATCTGATCATCAAGCGGTAACGTTGCAAAGGTTTTGGCAATCGCCGCCAGATGCGGAGCGGTATAGAGTGTGCGGAAATAGCCGGTTTGCCCTGCATTGACGATAACCGGACCGCACCCGGCAATCGTTGCCCGCACTGGCTTGGCACCACTCACGCTTAATTGCTTGGTGGTGTCGCCTTGCGCTAATGCTACCGGAACAATCCATGTTAGCGGTGCTTTTGAACCGGTATCAACGCCGTAGCGCGATTGCGATAGCGACAGTGTCGTTTGGCCCGTCTTACAGGTTGGCGCGCCGACGCGGATCATCGGGACACCGCCTTGCAGCGTAAAGCTGTGCATCATCGGTGCCACTTGCTTTCCCGATGCCGCCGAAACCTCTGCCCACAATTGATCGGTGACGGTGTTTCCATAGGCATGTTTTGCCATATAGTTGCGCACGGCGGTGCGGAACGGATCCGCGCCCACTGACGATTCGAGCATTTTAATGACGGCTTCACCCTTCAGATAAGTGATGTTGTCAAAAGCCTGTGAGATCTGATCAACGGTTTTGATCTGCTGAATGATCGGATGCGTCGTCGCCCTGGAATCGAGACCATAAGCCGCTTGCCGTGCGCCCGACAGCGATTGGGTGAGCGCCTTCCATTCAGGGTTCACATCATCGGATGCCTTTGATGCCATCCATGAGGCAAAGCCTTCATTCAGCCACAAATCATCCCACCATGACATAGTGACCAGATCACCAAACCATTGATGCGCCATTTCGTGCGCGACCGTGCCGAACACATCCTGTTTCTGGCCTTCGGTCGTCAGTTTGGGATCGATGAGAACGGTGCGTTCAAAATAAAGAATCGCACCCCAATTTTCCATCGCGCCAAAAAACTGGCTTGATCCCGGCGCGGCGATCATATCCAGTTTGGGCAGCGGATAGGGCACGCCGAAATAGTCATTGTAATAAGTCAGCAGCCGCTTTGCGCTGGCGAGCGAATAATCACCCTGATCCGCCGCGCCTTTGCGCGTGATGATGCCGATTTCGACATTGCCGGCCATCACCGTTTTGCGGTCAACCGCGCCAATGCCAAGGAACAGCAAATAGCTCGACATTTTGGGGGTCTTGGCAAATCTCACCATGTGACCGCCCGGAGCAGCCGCCTTGCTCTCAATCGGCATGTTGGAAAAGGCGGTTTGCCCATCAGGCTCAAACGCTGAGAGGGTGAAGGTCGCCTTTTGCGCAGGTTCATCAAACATCGGGGCAAAGCGGCGCGCGTCGGGCGCTTCGAATTGCGTGACGAGCATCCGCTCACTGCCTTTGGCGCCCGGATAATCAATCGCGAACAACCCCGCTGCACTCTCGTTGATCTTGCCGGTCCAGGCGAAGCGCAATTCGTGATTGCCAGCGCTGATCGGTTTTGCAGGCTTGATCGTGACCATTTGATTAGCCTTGTCGAGCGTGATGGTAGCGGGCGCACCGTCGACGCTTGCGCTGGTGATGGCCAAGTCAGCGGCATGCAGCGTGATCGACGGCGTGGGTGTTGTGACCGTCACTGAAATCACTTCGCTGCCTTCAAAGGTCAGTTTAGCGGCGTCGGTCTTGACGCTGATATCGTAATGAGTCGGTGCGACACCGCCGGGCAGGCGGCCGGAGGCGGCAACAGCCGAGCCTGACAACATAATCAACGCAACGGCCAGCAGGAATCGGTTCATATTAATCGCTCACTTGTGAAATATTATTGCGTGATACTGCATGGCCGTCTGAGCGATTGCAACTGCGATTATGACGTGTATTGTCGCGGCGGGGCGATAAGGAGCGGTTCGCAATGCGGCTTGATGATCTAGATGATGGCAATCTTGATAGCGACGTAAATGCCAATTATCAGCGCGGTGGGCGTGGCGGCTTTGGCTTTCCCGGCGGCGGCAGTGCCCTAGGCGGGCGTAGTCTGGGCTGTGGCGGCATCGTGGTGTTGCTGGTCGCAGCGCTCATTTTTGGCGTTAACCCCTCCGATTTAGTTGGTGGCGGGCAAGTTGCGCCCAGCGCGCAGGTGCAGCAAGCGGGTGCCGGTCAAACTGGTGACGCAAATGCCGTGTGCCAAAGCAATCAAGCCACACGGTTTTCATGTCTTGTGCTGAAGAGTACTAACTTAACGTGGGAAAAGGAATTTACCGACGGCGGCTACCGCAAGCCGCGTATCGAATTTTATGATCGCAATGGCCAATCTGGCTGTGGTGCGGCGCAATCGGCAATGGGGCCCTTCTACTGCCCTGCTGACGAGAGCATTTATATCGATACGACCTTTTATGACGAACTAGCGCAACGCTTTGGCGCTGCGGGTGATTTCGCGCAGGCCTATGTGATTGCGCATGAAGTTGGCCACCACCTGCAAAAGCTGACTGGCATTGCCGACAAGGTACAACAAGCCCAAGCAAGTGCGAGCAAGGTACAAGGCAATCAGCTGCAAGTTGCGATGGAGCTTCAGGCGGATTGCTATGCCGGGGTCTGGGCCGCCAAAAATGCGCAGCGGATGGATCCGGGCGATGTTGAGGAAGGCTTGCGCGCAGCACATCAAATTGGTGACGATGTGTTGCAACGCGCCAGTCAAGGTGTAGTCGTTGAAGCTGCTTTCACCCATGGCAGCGCGGCACAGCGGATGGAATGGCTTAAGCGCGGATTGCAAAGCGGCAATCCTGATCAATGCAATACTTTTGGCCGCTAAGGCCATGCGGATTGGGATTGTCGCGCCGTCTTGCCCGCTAGGCGCGGAGGTGCCGGCGCAGATTGAAGCGATCATGAAGCAGCATTTTGGTGCCCATGCGCCAGAGCTGATTTTCCATCCGCAATGCTTTCGCCGTCATGGTCATTTTGCTGGCCCTGATGATCAGCGTGCTGATGTTTTTGTAGATATGGCAAATGACCCGTCGATTGACGCCATCTGGTTTGCGCGTGGTGGTTACGGGGCGTGCCGCATTGCGGAATCGGCGATCAAGCGGCTCGGAGAAGCGGCGCGCGGCAAAGCCTATCTTGGCTATAGCGATGCCGGTTTCCTGCTCGCCGGGCTTTATGCAAAGGGCATTGGCCGCGTCGCGCATGGGCCCATGCCTGCTGACGTGCTGCGCGATGGCGGTGAGGCGGCGATTGTGCGGGCTTTGGCGTGGTTGATCAGCGACACGACCCACGAAATATCACGCGGTGAGCTGCCGCGCCTCAACCTGTCACCCCCGCTTTACCGGGCGGCGACGCGACAGGTGGCGTTCAATCTGACTGTGCTCAGCCAGCTGCTCGGCACGACGCTTGAACCTGATCTGACCGATTATATCCTGATGATCGAAGAGGTCAGCGAATATATGTACCGGATCGACCGCAGTCTGTTTCACCTCACCAGCCAGCCATCGATCCGTGCGGTTGCCGGGATCAAGCTTGGCCGGTGCAGCCAGATTCCCGCGAATGATGTAGATTTCGGCATGGATGAAGTGGCGGTGGTGAAGCGTTGGTGCGCGGTTTCGGGCATTCCTTATCTGGGCCGTGCGGATATCGGGCACGACGCCGACAATAAGGTGGTGCCGTTCGGGTGACCGGGTTGCTTGATCGCAGACAGCGCGGCATAGAGCGCGACTATGTCTGACTTACTCTCAATCACGCTTCCTGATGGCTCAATCCGCTCGGTTGCGCGCGGAAGTACCCCTGCCGATATCGCCGCCGCCATTGGCCCGGGCCTTGCCAAGGCCGCGATCGCCGCCCGGATTGATGGTGCGCTTTGCGATATCACCACACCTTTTGACCGCGATGCTGCGCTCGCGCTGGTGACGGCGAAGGATGAAGGCGATGCCCTTGAACTTGCCCGGCATGACTTTGCGCATGTGCTCGCCGAGGCAGCACAGCGGCTTTATCCCGGCACGCAGATCACTTTTGGTCCATCGACTGATGACGGTTTCTATTATGACTTTGCGGCCAAGACCCCGTTTACCGATGATGACCTCCCCTTGCTCGAAGCAGAAATGCGCAAGATCATCGCCGCCGACAAGCCACTGCGCCGCGAAGTGTGGAGCCGCACTGACCTGATCGCGCGCTGGCAGGCGCAAGGCGAGACGTTCAAGGCAGAGTGGGCGGCTGAACTTCCCGAGGGTGAGGAACTGTCGGTCTATTGGTCGGGCCCACCCCATCACAAAGACTCCTGGATGGATATGTGTCGCGGGCCGCACCTCGCTTCGACCGGCAAGCTTGATCCGCTGGCGTTTAAGCTGATGCGCGTCTCGGGGGCATATTGGCGCGGCGACCAGAAGAATGCGCAGCTTAGCCGCATTTATGGTACTGGTTGGCTCAACAAGAAGCAGCTTGATGCCCATCTTGTGCGGCTCGAAGAAGCCGCCAAGCGCGATCACCGCCGGCTGGGGCAGGATATGGACCTGTTCCATATGCAAGCCGAAGCGCAAGGATCTGTATTTTGGCATCCCAAGGGCTATGTGATCTACCGCGCGCTCGAAGATTATATCCGCCGTGCTGTCGAGGGTGCTGGCTGCAAAGAGGTGAAGACCCCGCAGCTTATGGATGTGAAGCAGTGGGAGCAATCAGGCCATTGGGGCAAATATGCCGAGAACATGTTTGCCGTGCCCGATATCGTTCCCGACGGCGAAGATGGCACGCCCGCCGTGGCACCGGGTGCAGACTGGATGGCGCTTAAGCCGATGAACTGTCCGGCGCACATCCTGATCTTTCGTCAGGGGATCAAATCTTACCGCGATCTCCCCTTGCGTCTGGTGGAAAATGGCTGCTGCCACCGCAACGAAGCGCATGGTGCGCTCCACGGCCTGATGCGCGTCCGCCAAATGACACAGGATGACGGCCACATCTTTTGCCGGGAAGACCAGATTACTGACGAAGTGCAGCAGTTTTGCCAGCTGGTTGACCGGGTCTACAAGGATTTCGGCTTCAGCTATGCGATCAAGCTCGCGCTGCGTCCCGAAAAGCGGTTTGGCAGCGATAGTGATTGGGACAAGGCGGAGAATGAACTGCGCGACGCCGTGGTTCGCGCGGGATTGGCCTCGGAAGACTATGGCTGGGAAGAACTCCCCGGCGAAGGGGCCTTTTATGCGCCCAAGCTTGAATGGCATTTGACCGACGCGATTGGCCGTACCTGGCAAGTTGGCACGATCCAGTCAGACCGGGTGCTGCCCGACCGCCTTGATGCCAGCTATATTGGCGAAGATGGTGCAAAGCACCGCCCGGTTATGCTCCACCGCGCAATCTTTGGCTCGTATGAACGCTTCATCGGCATTTTGATCGAGCATTTTGCGGGAAAATTGCCAGTCTGGCTCGCGCCGGTTCAAGCCGTGGTGGCGACGATCATTTCGGACGCCGATGATTATGCGCGCGGCGTGATTGACCAGTTGCGCGCTGCGGGCGTGCGCGTCACTGCGGATTTCCGCAACGAAACAATCAAATATAAGGTGCGCGAACATAGCCTTGCCAAAGTGCCTTATCTGTTAGTGATTGGCATGCGTGAAGCTGCAGAAGGCAAGGTCGCGATCCGCACATTGGGATCGGATGGCCAGCGGATCATGAGCGTTGATGAGGCGCTCACCATGCTCCGCGCTGAGGCAACGCCGCCGGATTTGCGTTGATCGCACTGCAGGTGACCACTGGCCTGAGCTCCCACCCTTAAACGCGCTCAGGGCCGAAAGTCTAAAATGATGTGGGCAAACTCTGACATAATATCGGAAACGACTAGGCGCACACTCCGGCGGTGGCGCTGCCTGCTGATCTTGGCGCTGATGCCGCTCGCCATAGTTGCCAAGGGCTATTGGAATGCCATCCGCGATCCGATTGTGCGCACGGCAAAGGTGGCGGTTGAAAACTGGCCAGCAGGCGAGCCACCGCTCAAAGTGCTGCTACTATCCGACGTCCATGTCGCTGGCCCTGACATGCCCCCTGAGCGGCTCAGCCGGATTGTTGCGTCGTTGAACAGGCTGAAACCCGACCTTGTCCTGATTGCGGGCGATTTGGTGAGCGAGAAGCGGCTGGCCACGCATATCTATAGCGCCGTTGAAGTAACGGCACCCTTGGGTAGCTTTCAGTCTCGGCTGGGAACAGTGGCGATGTTGGGTAATCATGATCATTGGTTTGATCCAGCGGCGATAGAAGCGGGCTTGCGTAAGGCGGGTTTGACCATGTTAAAGAATGAAGCAATCGCCCGTGGGCCCCTGATCATCGGCGGGGTTGATGATGATTTTTCAGGGCATGATGACGTGTCCGCCACCTTTGCCGCAATGGACGCTCTCCCGCATGCGCCGCGCATCGTGCTAACCCACAGCCCTGATATCGTGCCTGATCTTCCTTCTCCGATTGCCGCCGTTTTCACTGGACACACACATTGCGGGCAGATCGTACTGCCGTTTATCGGGCCGCTATCCTCTGTCTCGCGCTATGGCGGCCGGTTCGGCTGCGGTGATATCAAGGATAAGGGGCCAAAGGGCTTCTATCAGCGCGTGTTTGTGGGAGCTGGATTGGGGACGAGCCTGCTGCCGCTGCGCTACGGCGCGCCGCCTGATGTGTGGTTGGTGACTTTGCAGGCAGCCCGCAAGTGACAGTGCCGATCGCTATACCCGCCCTGCTGGCAAGCAGTGGCCTGAGCGCAGGCGCGCTCGTTGCTGTGATGCTGATGGCGTTTGGCGCGGCGGCAATCCGGGGGCTGACGGGTTTCGGGATGGCGATCATCCTTGTGCCCTTGCTCTGCATCGTCATGCGCCCTGACGATGCGGTGATCCTTGCGATCTTGCTCCAATTCATGATTGGCCCCATTGGCATTGTGAAGATCCTGCGCGAGGCACATTTTTCAAGCGCCATACCGATCATGGCCACCGCGATCCTCGCCACGCCGTTTGGCCTCTGGCTACTTGCGAACACACCGCCCGATATTGCGCGGGTTAGCGTCGCGGCGATTGCAATCGGGGCCTTTCTGCTGGTGATCATGCCGCGCAACCGCGCCGCGACGCCTTCGATGCCGACGTCGCTCGTGACCGGCGCGCTAGCGGGATTGCTCACCGGATTTGCCGCCATGCCCGGGCCGCCCGTGGTACTTTTCTACATTCGCGACAGCTTCACGCCCAGCGTCGCCCGCGCGTCAATGATGCTGATCTTCTTCGCGACCGCCATCACTGCGACGACTGTTGCGGCACTCTCAGGCTTGGTTAGCACGCCGACCGTGGTGATCGCCTTCGTCATGCTGCTGCCGATGATCGCAGGCAATTGGATCGGCGGCCTCGCCTTCGGGCGGATCAGCGCACCGTTATGGCGCGGTGCGGTCGCGCTGTTACTTGGCGGAGCGGGCGTCTCGGCGCTTTACCGGTTGGTTAGCTAGAGTATCCGTGATGGTCAAGCCCTAGCTTCGTCCCATAGTCGATTATCTCTGAGTAAGGCATTTGCCATGATGACGAGTTTTCGCATGATGGCGGTGATAGCGACCTTTGCAGGTTTTCCGGCT
>JBJXDU010000011.1:0-3767 GCA_046153565.1 Sphingomonadaceae bacterium | reverse complement strand
GCTTCAATCTCCTTGGCGGTGATCACCTTCTTGCGCTTGGCGGGGACGACGAGCATCTGCATCGCGCCGACTTCGTCAATCACATCAATCGCCTTATCAGGCAATTTGCGATCGTTGATGTAGCGCGCCGATAGCTCGACCGCCGATTTGATCGCGTCGGGCGTATATTTCACCTTGTGGTGATTTTCGAATGCGCTGCGCAGGCCCGCGAGAATTTTGATCGTATCCTCAATCGACGGCTCGTTGACATCAATCTTTTGGAACCGGCGCAGCAGCGCGCGATCCTTTTCGAAATGATTGCGGAATTCCTTGTAGGTCGTTGATCCGATGCAGCGGATGGTGCCGTTTGACAGCGCTGGTTTGAGCAGATTCGATGCATCCATCGCCCCGCCCGATGTGGCACCGGCCCCAATCACCGTGTGGATTTCATCGATGAACAGCACGGCATCGGGCAGTTTTTCAAGCTCGGCCATCACTTGCTTCAACCGTTCTTCAAAATCGCCGCGATAGCGCGTGCCCGCGAGGAGCGAGCCCATATCGAGCGAATAGATGACCGCTGGCAACAGCACATCGGGCACATCGCCTTCGATAATCTTGCGCGCCAACCCCTCGGCAATGGCGGTTTTGCCAACGCCTGGATCGCCCACATAGAGCGGATTATTCTTTGACCGGCGGCAGAGGATCTGGATCGTGCGATCAACCTCGGCACCGCGCCCGATCAGCGGATCAACCTTGCCCTTCTTCGCCTTTTCATTGAGGTTGACGCAGAATTGCTTGAGCGCCGATTCTGGCTTGCCCTTGCCGCCCTGTTCAGGCTTTTTCTCGTCATTGTCTTCGGCACCCTTGGGCGTGGCCGCTTCGGGTGTTTCAACACCCTTACCAACGCCGTGCGAAATATAGCTGACCGCATCAAGGCGGCTCATATCCTGCTGTTGGAGGAAATAGACCGCATAGCTCTCGCGTTCGGAAAACAGCGCGACGAGCACATTGGCCCCCGTAACTTCATCGCGGCCTGAGCTTTGGACATGGAGGATGGCGCGCTGCACCACGCGCTGAAATCCGCTGGTGGGCGATGGGTCGTTGCTCGCGCCGACCTTAAGCGATTCAAGTTCGCTATCAAGATAGTGGGCGACGGTCTCTCGCAACTCGCTCGCATCAACGCCGCATGCTGACATCACCTTCGACGCATGATCATCATCGATCAGCGCGAGCAGCAAATGCTCAAGCGTGGCATATTCATGTTTGCGCGAGGCGGCGGCGGCAAGCGCATTGTGCAACGTTGTTTCGAGTTCACGGGCGAAAGATGGCATTCACTGGCTCCTTGTCTACCCTATGTTAGGCTTAGCGGGCTCGACATCAAGCCTTTAGCGTTTGAATAATGCGTCGGCACCTGCTCGGTGGCTGACAGCGCCATTGATTTTGACCGTGGTTCGGTCAATCTCGGCTTGCAATATGGTAATACGCTCACGCAGTTCGTCGACCGAAAAGGGATCAAGGTCCTGCCGCGCCAATAGCGCCAGCGGATCGCCGGGCGCGCGCGCGAAAAGTTCGTCGATATCCATAAACTAAGTTTGCCATCACGTGCAGCTTAGTCAAGCGCGTTTCGACACACAAAAAAACAGGCCCGTTCAGCTGAACGAGCCTGCTTTTTGCTTTGATCGAGATCGAATTAGGCGGCGGCGAGTGTTTCTTGCTGCCGACGGCGGCGCAGCGCGCTGCCTACCAAGCCGAAGCCCGTGATCAGCATCAGCCATGTCGCTGGCTCTGGAACCGGCGGGATCGTGCCAAAGTTACGATCACGCGTTGTGAAGGTCGTGTTCGGGTTGCGAAGCACGTCATAAGCGATGTTGTAGCCAATCGCATCGAAGGCAGCCAGATCAAGCGTCGTAATGATCCCTTGTTGTCCTGACGCAATTGTCGGGTCCAAAATGCCCAGTTGCGGTGCACCGCGGGGCGCATCTCTCCAATGCGAGGCTTGTTGGCCATCGCCGAAAATCCGACCGGATGACAGGAAGTTGCCAAACAAATTGGTTTGACCGCCATCAATCGAGAAATAAGGATTGCCGCCAATTTGCCAGTCATTGACACCAAGTGCGGTACTTGCGGCGCTATACCGGAACAGATCGAGCTGCGTTAAGAAGGTGAAGTTATTGAGATTGCCGGTGAAGCCTGTATTGCCATCATACACGTCAACGCCAGACCGGAAACCAAGCGCATGGCCGATTTCGTGGATGGCAATCCCGACAAAATCGAATTGACCGCTGCTGATGCCGTCGGTTGGGTCAAAATCGAAAGCGAAATTGGAGCTGAACGAAATTGATCCATCGGCCTGCGTCGTATTCGATGCCGCATAGGTGGGCGCCGCGCCGATTGCCTTTATCACTGCCGTATTCACTGACAGACTGTCATTATTGCGGCTGCCATCATTGTCGAGCCGAGTTACCAAGCCGCCAGCGGTTTGCACGCCTGTGCCATCGGGACGAGGTCCCGAAATCAAGGCGTCATAGGCACCGCGACCTGGTCCATCAACGCTTGGTCTGAAACTCTGAGCATTGGCGGTGGCGATTTGGTCAAGCCGTGATACGCCCGATGCTTGGAGCAGCTCGACGAAAGGTTGCAAAAACACACCGTTGGTTGTGCTGCCGGTTGATCCCAGGACGCCCGGAGCGAGTGGCGCAAAATTAACATTGAGGTTGACCGTAATATTATTGGTCAGCACCCGTTCCCAAAATGATGCGGCTGCGCGGAATCCAGCGGCAGCTTGTGTCCCAGCACCGACACCACCCGTATTATTAAGCGCAATAACAAGTGCTGAAGCTGGCGTTGCACCAACGATTATTGCCGACAGTGCAATGGCAGCTGCGAGCTTACGAACAGTCTTCCCAATCATGACTACACCCCCAAAAATGAGTTTTACATTTTCGTTCTCGCGCACGCGAATCAAAAACGTTAATAGCAGGTTAAGCGGATAAAAATCGGTCCGCAAGGGATCAAACTGGGCAGAATGAAAATTGTTTCAAATTGACACGTTACGGTCTCACCATGCTTATTTTGTTACGCGCCTTGGCCGAGAGTCCTGTCGTCAATACAGTCCCAGACGCGTTGACCCGCCGCGCGCAAGCGTGAATAAGGCTTTGCGAGTCTAGGGGGTAAAGCATGAGTGGCATTCCGAACAGCATGATCGCAATTGATCCGGCGTCACCCGGTGGGCCTGAGGTGTTGGTTGGCGCTGAACGCTCTGTGCCGGTGGCTGGCCCCGGGGAGGTATTGATCAAGGTCGCAGCGGCGGGGGTCAATCGTCCTGATGTGTTGCAACGACGCGGTCTCTATCCGATGCCACCAGGCATTTCGAGTATCCTCGGCCTTGAAATTGCGGGGGAGGTTGTTGCGGTGGGTGAGGGCGTTGATGCCGCCGTCATCGGTCAGTCAATGTGTGCGCTGGTGGCCGGCGGCGGTTATGCAGAATATTGCGCCGCCCCGATCGGGCAGTGCCTGCCGATCCCCAAGGCGCTATCAATGATCGAAGCGGCCGCCATGCCAGAAACGCTTTTCACCGTATGGACCAATTTGTTCGAACGCGCTTATGCGGTTGAGGGTGACACTGTCCTGATCCACGGCGGCACCAGCGGCATCGGCACGATGGCGATTGCGCTCGGCAAATTGTTCGGATTGACGGTGATTGTGACCTGCGGTTCTGATGATAAGTGTGCGCGTGCGCTGGAACTCGGCGCCGATCATGCGATCAACTATGCGTCGAGCGACTTTGT
>JBJXDU010000010.1:0-7143 GCA_046153565.1 Sphingomonadaceae bacterium | reverse complement strand
GGGCGTTCTTTGCCGTAGCTGATCGTGGTAATCCGCGTAGCATTCACGCCAAGGCCGACCAGATAGTTTTTGGCCGCATTGGCGCGCCGTTCGCCGAGCGCGAGGTTATAATCGCGGGTGCCGCGTTCGTCGCAGTGGCCTTCGATACTGATGCGGACGTTGGGATAGCGGGCGAGCCACTGTGCCTGGCTTTGGAGTGTCGCTTGATCTTCGGCATCAACGTCAAAGGCGTCAGTATCAAAGAAGATACGATCAGCGGCGACACTCGCCACAAAATCTTCCTGACTGCCGGGTACTGCGCGCGCCGGGCCGGTTGGCGTCGCCGTATCGCCCGCTATGCCGCCGGTGCCGCGCGATGGCGGTGGCAAATCTTCGATCCGCTGCTTCTTCGCGCAGGCACCGAGCGCAACAAGCGAAACGGCAACAATCAGCGCAGTGATTGGACGTGACATATTCAGTCTCCTCTTCACGGTAAAATTGGGCCCCACGCCGGATCAGATCCTTCGAGCGGCGTCTGGATCTTGCGTTCGTTAACACCGGTTAGATCAACCTGCCAGACGCTTGTCTTGCCCGATCCTTGCGCGGTGCGAAAAAACTGGATGACGCGGCCATTGGGTGACCAGCTAGGCGCTTCATCCTGCCAGCTGTCGGTCAGGATCTTTTCGCCCGATCCGCCCGGTGTCATCGTGCCAATGCGGAAATTGCCCGCAATCTTGGTGAAGGCAATCAAATCGCCGCGCGGGCTCCATTCGGGCGTCGCGTAACGGCCGCTGCCAAAGCTGATCCGTTGTTGGTTCGATCCATCGGCGTTCATGATATAAAGCTGCTGACTGCCCGACCGGTCGCTTTCGAACACGATGCGGCTGCCATCAGGCGAATAGCTGCCCCCGGTATCGATGCCCGGGCTGGTGGTCAGCTTTTGCGGGGTGCCGCCGCTGGCTGAAATCCGGTAAATATCGGTATTTCCGCCAATCGCCATTGAATAGATGATCGTCTTGCCATCAGGCGAAAAACGCGGGCTGAAGGTTGTATTGGTGCTTTCGGTCACAAGCCGCTGCCGTCCGCTCGCAATATCATAGATGAAGATGCGCGGGCGCTGGCCAATATAGCTTAAATAGACGATCGATTTGTAATCAGGCGAAAAGCGCGGGGTGAGCGCGAGCGTTTGACCATTGGTGATGAAGCGGTGGTTGGCCCCGTCTGAGTCCATGATCGCGAGCCGCTTGATCCGTTTTCCCTTGGGCCCGCTTTCAGCGATATAGGCGATGCGGCTATCGAAGAACGGGCTTTCGCCTGACAGCTTGCCGTAGATGGCGTCGGCACATTTATGCGCCGCGCGCCGCCAATCGCGCGGGGCAATCGCATAGCCCTGCCGCATCAATTCGGATTTGAGCGCAACGTCATAAAGGTAGCACCCAATCGTTAGCTCCCCATTGGGATTGGCGCGCACAAAGCCCTGCACCAAAGCCTCAGCACCAGCACCAGACCAATGGCCAAAATCGGGCGATGTCACTTCGGGAAAGCTAATGATCTTGAGGCCCGCAGGCCCGGACGGTTTGAACAGGCCCGCGCCCTTTAGGTCGGCGGCAATCACTTCCGATACTTTACGGCCAAGCTGGTCAGTCGTGTCGCCGGTTGGCGTCGCGACGCTTTCGGGCGAGGGCATGGCCGGAATCGCCAAGTTCAGATCATTATTGCTTTCATCGGTCACCGATCCCTCGATTTGCGCGAAGGCGGGGGCGCTGGCAGCAAATGATGCTAGAACGGCGAGTAACGCTAAACCTAAGCTACGGATCATTGCGATAACCTCTTATCAAAGCGGAATGATACCACTGATTTCCAATATTTATAGTGTTCGGATGGCAGATTGAAGGGAGCCGCTGCACGGACTGCCTTAATTGCATTTTCGCGGTGAAGCACAGCCTGCGCGCGGTTGCTGGGCGTATCACCTTGCTGATCGATGACGCGCGGCACACCGGATAGCGATCCATCGGGAGCCAAATCCCAGCTGAGGATCGTTACCAACTGTTCGACATCGGCGCCGGTTGGCGTTTTCCACGTTCGTTTGAGCTGACGGCTAATCTCAGCGGCAAGCGCGCGCTGCACCGCTTTGGCGTCGACCGTATCGTTACCCGCGGGAGCCGAAGGGGCGGTTGGCCTTGCAATTGCGGGGCCGGGGCGTGCGACGGGCACTGTCTGCGGCGTATCAAGCCCCGAAATGATGCTAGACGATAACCCCGGACGGCGACGCGGGCGACTATCATCAATCGTTGGCCGCACCAATGCAGTCTGGCGCGGGGCTGGTTTGACGACAGGCTTAGCCGGAGCAGGGCGCGGTGGCACAGGCTTGGGCGCTGGCTTTGCTGGCGCGGGGCGCGGTGTCGGTTTGGGCTGTGGCACGGGCTTGGGGGCTGGAACAGGCTGAGGTACAGGCCGGGGCAAGGGCTTTGGTGCTGTGACTGACAGCGGCACAGGCTTGGGCGGTGGCGGCGCTGGTTCAATCATAGGCGGCGGCGGGCTGATCGGTTCAGGCGGTTGAGGCAATGGTTCGGGGTCGGCGGGTGCGCTGGCGGGCGGCGGCACGGCGGCGGCTTTTGGCTTGGCCGATAACAAATCCTTTTCGCTCACCAGCTCAACCTCAACCGGCGTCTCGTCAGGCTTAGGCAACGGCGGGGCGTTGACGGCGACAAAGGTGAGCAGCGCGAACAGCGCCACGTGCGCGACAATCGCTATGCCCAGCCCTGTCGTGTCGGCGCGATCCATTATTTTGCCTTATCCGCCCCGCTGATCGTCACGAGCGAAACCCGGTTCAATCCGGCGCGGTTGAGCTCCCCCATAACGCCCATCACTGATCCATAATCTAACGATGTGTCCGCGCGCAGATAGACTTGCGGCGGCTCGGCGCCAGCCTCGGGCGCTAGTGCTGCGATCCGTGCGGGTAAATCATCCTGCGCAACCTGCTCATCGCCCAGAAACACGCTACCGCTAGCATCAAGCGATAGATTGATCGGATCCTTCTCTACGCTTGCAATCGGCTTGGCTTTGCTATCGGGCAGGTTGACGGGCACACCCGCCATCATCAGCGGCGCAGTCACCATGAAGATGATCAGCAGCACGAGCATCACATCTACCATCGGAGTCACATTGATCTCAGCCATCGGCGCGCGCCGATTGCGCCCACGTGAGGAGGAAGGGAGTGGGGACATAGCCATCAGCGGGCCAGCTCCAATTCACGACTGAGCGTCGCATGAAAGCCGTCAGCAAAGCGGTTGAGCCGCGCTTCGGCTTTGTTAAGCCCGTGGCTGAACCGGTTATACGCAATGAGCGCGGGGATGGCGGCAAACAGGCCAAGCGCGGTTGCGAACAAAGCCTCCGCAATGCCGGGTGCGACGACCGCGAGTGAGCTATTCTGTTCAGCGGCAATCGCTGTAAAGCTGCGCATGATCCCCCACACGGTGCCGAACAGCCCGACAAAAGGTGCCGAACTGCTCACTGTGGCCAGGATATTGAGCCGATCACCCAACTTATCAATTTCAGCCGCAACTGCCGCGCCCATGGCAGTCGCGAGCCGCGCGCGCGTGCCCTCACGGTCAATCGGGCTATTCTTAGTTGAGCGCCGCCATTCAGCCAACCCTGCCGATACGACCATTGCGCTGGGCAGCGTGTTTGACCGGTTGCTATCCTGAAACGCATCGACATCTTCGGCCTTCCAGAAATCGCGTTCGTAGCGTTCGGACGCTTTGGTGATCTTCCGCATCTTCATCCACTGGGCAATGATAATGCCCCATGTCCAGATGCTCGCGATCAGCAACCCAATCATAACAATCTTGACTACCGGATCAGCTTGCAAAAACAGCGCGAGCGGAGAAATTGACGCGGCCGATGTCGGCGCGGCTGACGTGATTGTTGCAAGGCTATTCTGGATTTGGTTCACGCGTGCGTTTCCTTCATGATCGTTTCAAATGCTTCAATCCACACCTTTGGCTGACGCTTTGGCCGCCCCTCGCGCGAGAGAAAGGCAGCGGTCACGCGCGCATCAGTGAGTGTTTGATCACCCAACATGACTCGTTGATGAATCGCCACACTCGCCGCGCGTAACTGGTCAATGCGCGAGATGACGAGCAAGGCATCATCATAATGCGCAGGACGCAAATATTTGATGCTGAGCTCAGCAACCGCATAGACGCCTTCACCGCTGTCATAGGCCGCCTTCTGATCGGCCCCCGCAACCCGCAGCATGTCCGACCGCGCGCGCTCCATATAGCGCAGATAATTGGCGTGGTAGACAAGGCCGGAAAAATCAGTGTCTTCAAAATAAACCCGGATCGGCAAATGATGCGCCGCGCCGATAAAATAACCGGCCGTTGGGTGCTGCGGGGATGCGCTCATAGCGTCCCCTCTAGCCGCCGCGATTCGCGGGGGAAATCCCTTTTATGAATCTATCCGGCGGCTATTCCACCTCGTCGAATAAACCATCCTGCACATCGGCGGGCGGGGTCAGCCCCAAATGCTTCCACGCTTTGCCATTGAGGCAGCGGCCCCGCGCAGTGCGGGCGATCAGGCCAAGCTGGATCAGATAAGGCTCGATCACTTCCTCAACCGTATCGCGTGGTTCGGAAAGGCCCGCTGCCAGCGTTTCAACCCCCACCGGCCCGCCGCGATAGACATCAGCAATCATCATTAGATAGCGGCGATCCATCGCATCAAGGCCAAGCCCGTCAACCTCCAACCGGGTAAGCGAAGCATCGGCCATTTTCGCGCTTACCGTAGCTTCACCGGCGACATTAGCAAAATCGCGCACGCGGCGGAGCAAGCGCCCGGCAATCCGCGGCGTGCCACGCGCACGCCTGGCAATTTCTTGTGCCCCGTCCTCAGTAATGCCGAGATCAAGCAAAGCCGCCGCGCGGCGGATCACACTTTCAAGCTCCCCCACCGTATAGAAATTCAATCGGACCGGGATGCCGAAGCGGTCGCGCAAGGGCGTCGTCAGCAGCCCCTGCCGCGTCGTCGCGCCGACAAGCGTGAATTTGGGCAAATCAATCCGCACCGACCGCGCCGATGGCCCCTCCCCAATCATCAGATCAAGCGCGCGATCCTCCATTGCGGGATAAAGCACTTCCTCGACCGCAGGCGACAGCCGGTGGATTTCATCAATGAACAAAACATCGCCGTCTTCAAGATTGGTGAGCAAAGCCGCCAGATCGCCTGACTTCGCAATCACCGGCCCGGAGGTGGCGCGGAAGCCCACGCCCATTTCCTTCGCCACAATCTGCGCCAGCGTCGTCTTGCCAAGCCCCGGCGGGCCAAAGAACAGCACATGATCCAGCGCATCCCCGCGCTGTTTGGCGGCCTCGATAAAAATCCGCAAATTCTCGCGCGCGGCCTTCTGCCCCACGAACTCGTCAAGGCTTTTGGGGCGCAGGGCTGCATCGACGTCTTCGGGACGGCGCGACGCGGTGAGAAGGGGGTTATCGGTCATTCGGTCCAAAGGTCATGCGGTGCTTGTTTCAGCATCCATGGCGCATCCCATCCGATTGACGCAAGCGGAACCATCATAGTGTTACTGATCAAGATTAACACCACAGCCGCGACAACGCTTAGCAAGCGCCTCGAAACGTGACTTGCGCCATGATATTGGTCTGCCGCAAGCAGGGCAGTTAATCAGACCATACAAAATCCCAGTGAAAATCGAGGCAATGAGAAACCCAAATAGGCCGAACACAAAATGCGAATCAAAGGTTGATAAAAGCCCGCAGAGAAATGTCCCATAAAATAAATTAGTAATAATCCGCTCAAATAAAACTGCGTGCTGATAAGGCGTCCGCTTCATGTCAACTCGCCAGTAGAGATGAAAGAAAGATGTCTGCAACGACATGGTTTAGTGCTGTTGCGGCGAAGGGAGCGTTGTTCAATGTAGGAGCCTTCTTGCGTTTTCCGCATCTGCAATCAAAAGAAACTATTTTGCCACCGTTATCAGCCGTTGGGGCGCCGTGCATTGAGCATGCGCGATCGTCCGCCCAAATTGCTCCTCGCTATAATCATCGATTTCCGCAATGTCGGCCCGCGCCTCACGGCTTAAAAGAACGTCAACCACTCAGTGCGTAACGATCAGCGACGATTTCCTGAAGAACCTCGCGCGCTGGCTTGTCAATCACTCCTGAGGCCAGCCCCTCTTCGATCAGCCCGCGCAGCCAAATTGCCTCTTCCTCCTCCGCCGCCTGCCGATCACGACGAACGAGATCGCGCATATAATCGCTGGCACTCGAATAGCTGCCCTCCGCGACACGGCTATCCACCCACGCCTTAAGTGCGGGCGGAATTGAGATATTGAGCTGAGACATAAAATATTTGTAGGAATTTGGCAAATTTTTGCGGCGCTGAGTCGCCGTTCGATCATGGAGTTCCTTCAACCAAGAGGAGCTTACCATGGACAAGATTACAACGAAGACACCTGTCAACCCGCTGCGCCAGCGGATGCAGCACGACATGATGATGCGGGGGCTCGGCCCGCATATCCGGCATTACGGCAGCCGCGCCATCGCACGTTGGCGATAGACAGTAAGCTGCGCGGCTATGACATCGTAAAAATGAAGATCGGCGACATTGCAGCTGGCGGCGTGATCAGAAATCGAGCGACGGTAATGCAGCAGAAAACCAAGCGTCCCGTTCAGTTCGAAGTCATGACCGAGGCGCGCCAAACTCTTCTGACCTGGCTTAACCGCCGGGGCGGGGGCCCCTCGACCGTGCCGCAGCAGGTCAGGCCATTGAAAGGCCTATTGTTGGGGAAAATGGCCTCATCAAACCCGACGCCCTTAAGCTCATCGTAGAACGCACGCAGGGTTACCCGTTTTTCGTTCAAGAATGGGCCTCTGTGGTATGGAATAATGCGGAAGGGCCGGAAATCGACCTCGCCGACACAGAACACTCTTACACCGAGACACTCGCACTGCTGGATAATGGCTTCTTCAAAGTGCGGATCGACCGCCTGACGAAAGCAGAGGTCCAATTCGTGAAGGCAATGGCTGAACTTGGAGATGGGCCCTACGCGATGGCGGATATTGCGCATGCGATGGATCGCAGCCAAAAGTCTTTAGGACCCGCACGGTCAAGTATCATCGCGAAGGGCATGATCTACAGCACTGA
>JBJXDU010000009.1:0-89560 GCA_046153565.1 Sphingomonadaceae bacterium | reverse complement strand
CCGGTTTTGGCATCGGCAGCGTCCCAATCTTCGCCGCCACGCAGTGTTGCCGAGGTAATGATCACCCCGTGCGCAGGCTTGAGCACCGTCGCGGCAAAGGGCCTCGTCGGGTCAAGCCAGTGGCGGTGCAGCCCCATATCAACTTCACGCCCGTCAATCCGGTCAACCGCGAGCCAATCGACGAAATCCGCGTCAGCTGGCCCGCCCAGCCGCGACAGGAGCGACACCCAAGAGGCCAACGCATCGCAGCGCCAGCTTAAACTCCCTGTTGCCCCCTCGATCCGCGCACGCGCCGGGCCGTCGAGCCAATCGGGCGCTTCGGCCACCACCGCATCAAGCCGCCGCCCTAGCGCCACCAGCGGGCGGAGCAGCGCATCAAGCGCGGCCACGGCTGGTGCAACCGCCGTGATCAAATTGCCATCAAGCCCTGCTGCTTCGGTCTCAAGCCCGTAGCCCGCATCTTCGCCGTCCGCACCAATCGAGCGCGCGAACACAGTGCCACGCACGCTCGCCAGCAACGCTTCGATGGGGCCATAAGGTTCATTTTCGGATATGCGTTGCAACCAATTGTCTGACGGCAACGCTTGGGCTGCGTGCGCGGCGGCGTTGATTGCGGCGGCCCCTTCAGCGTCATAGCTCGCGACATCGGCCAATCGTGCGGCAAGGCCCCGCCTGCGCCCGCGCGCTTTGCCCTCCGGCCCAATGATCCAGCGACGCAGCTCGATTGCTTCTTGGCCGGTGAGCGCGGCGGAAAACATCGAATCGGCGGCGTCGGCGATATGATGGCCTTCGTCAAAAATGATCCGCGTCGGCGCACCGGCTTGCTCTCGTCCGCGTGCTGCATTGACCATGACGAGCGCATGGTTGGCGATAACGAGGTTAGCCCCGATGCTCGCGCGGCTGGCGCGTTCGATGAAGCATTTGCGGTAATGCGGGCACCCGGCATAGACGCACTCACCGCGCCGGTCAGTAAGCGCAGTCGATCCGTTGCGGCGGAAGAGCGTGGGCAACCAGCCGGGCAAGTCGCCGCCGACCATATCGCCGTCACGGCTATAGCCCGCCCAGCGCGCGACCAATTGCGCAAGGATCGCAGCCCGCCCGGCAAAGCCGCCTTGCAGCGCATCTTCAAGGTTGAGCAGGCACAGATAATTTTCGCGCCCCTTGCGCACGACAATCTTGGCCGCACGCTCGTTGGCATTGGGGAAGAGCCGCTTACTCTCAGCATCCAATTGTCGCTGCAACGCCTTGGTGAAAGTGGAAATCCACACCGCTCCGCCCGCTTGATCCGCCCACAGCGAGGCAGGGGCGAGATAGCCCAACGTCTTGCCAATCCCCGTGCCCGCTTCGGCAAGCACCAGATGCGGCTGATCCTTGGCAATGCGCGGCGCGAACGCAGCGCGGGCGGCTTCGGCATAATCACGCTGGCCGATGCGCGTTTCGGAGCCAATCCCGGTGAGCGTATCGAGTCGTTCAGCAACCTGCGTGGCGGACAGCGTGATCGGGCGCGGCGCGGGACGCTGTGGCACTTCATCCCAATCGGGCAGCCGCGAGAAAAGGAATTTCTCGGCAGTCGCAGGCGTTTTCAGCCGCGCGCTCACCTCAGTCGCCCACGGCCAGCGCAACCGCGTGAGCGAGCCAGCGCATGTCCACGCGCCCTCGCGTTCGGGCCAGGCCGGATCGTCGCAGACCGCCAGCAACGCCGCCGCCGCCGCGCGGAGGAGTTCAGCCGCCTGCCGGTCATCGTCAGGCACCGCCAGCCCAAGCGCCGTCGCCAGCCCTTTGGGTGTTGGCACCATGAAGCGCGCGGGGTGGATGAAGGCAAAGAGCTCAAGCAGATCAAGCCCGCTCAGTTCAGCATAGCCCAGCCGTTCGCCCACAATCGGCGCGCCCAGCATGATCATCGGCGTCTCGCTCGCCCGCGCAATCGCCTCGCCCCGCCCCACACCGCGCACGCCATTTTCGTCGGCAATCCAGATGCCGCTATGGCTGGCATGGAGCGCGGGGATTGGGAACGGATCAGTCACGAAACATTTGTCGCGCATTGCCACCAAAAGGGCAATCGGCGCGTTAGATCAGGCCATCGCTGTCAATTGATAGACCGGGGATGGTGGCGCTGGTGAGTGGTTCGCCAATCTGAATGATGCGTGCCTCTTGATAATCCTCGCCCTCGGGATGCCAGAATATATGGATGCGCGATGCTTCAACCTCGACCACCCAATATTCGGGAATGCCCACTCCTGCATAGAGCGCCTTTTTGAAACGCAGATCGGTTTGGAGCGTGGTTGACGAGACTTCAACCGCAAGCATTACCGACGCCGATGGATAAAAGCCGTCGACAATCGGTGTGCTGCAGATGATGACATCGGGTTCGGGCAGGCTAGTCTCACCAGCCACAATCGTTGCTTCGCACAGCGCCTCATAGGGCAAATCAAGCTGCAAGATTTTGATTTGCAGGCGAAAGGTAAGCCGGTTCTTGGCCAGAATATGGGGGCTCTTCTGCGGACTCATTTCGTACAAAGTGCCATCAAGTAACTCCATACGGGGAAGGCCATCAAAGGCTCCGCACTGGGCGAACGCCAGCACTTCAGTGACGTTCAGTCTATGCGGCGTAAGGTCTGTGATGGGATGCGGGGCATTCATAATTTGAGGTTATCAAATCGCCGCAGCGAACTCAAACCGTTCTTTGCTGAGCAAGGATCACCTTGTGACAAAAAGCTTAAGCGCTATAGACCGTCGCATCATGACAGAAGACCTCCGCACCACCGCGTTAACCTCCAAAGCCTGGCCCTATGACGAGGCGCGCAAGATCATCAAACGGTATCCGCAGGGCAAACCCGGCGGTGCTGCCATCGTTCTTGAATGCGGATACGGCCCGTCGGGGCTTCCCCATATCGGCACATTTAACGAAGTGTTGCGAACGACGATGGTGCGCCATGCGCTAAGCGCCATGTCCGACATGCCAACGCGGCTGATCGAATTTTCGGACGATATGGACGGCCTGCGCAAGGTTCCTGACAATGTGCCCAATGCGGCGATGCTCGCCGAACATCTCGGCAAGCCGCTGAGCCGCATCCCCGATCCGTTCGAGAAATTTGAAAGCTTTGCGGCACATAATAATGCGATGCTGCGCGCTTTCCTCGATCAGTTTGGTTTTGACTATGAATTCATCTCGTCGGCCAGCCAATATGAAAGTGGCGCGTTTGATGACGCGCTCAAAAATGTACTGCGCCATTTTCAGAGCATTATGGACATCATGCTGCCGACGCTGCGCAAGGAGCGCGCCGCAACCTATTCGCCCGTCCTCCCGATTAGCGAAAAGAGCGGCGTCGTGCTCCAAGTCCCCGTCGAGGTGGTTGATGCCGATGCCGGGCTGATTGCGTTCGACGATGATGGTGACCGCGTCACCCAATCAATCCTGGGCGGCAAGGCCAAGCTGCAATGGAAGGTTGACTGGGCAATGCGCTGGGTTGCGCTCGGCGTTGATTATGAAATGTATGGCAAGGATTTGACCGACAGCGGCACCCAAAGCGGCAAAATCGCGCGCGTGCTTGGCGGCCGCCCGCCCGAAAGCTTGATCTATGAAATGTTCCTCGATGAAAAGGGCGAGAAGATTTCGAAGAGCAAGGGCAATGGCCTCGCGCTTGAAGACTGGCTGACCTACGCGCCGCAGGAATCGGTCGCCTTCTACGCCTACCGCGAACCCAAAAGCGCCAAGCAACTCCATATGGGCATCATCCCCAATACCGTTGACGAATATTTCAAGTTCCGCAGCAATTGGCATGATCAGCCGCTCGACAAGCAGCTCGGCAACCCGGTGCATCATATTCATAACGGGGCGGTGCCTGCGGACGCGCCGCCGGTGACGTTCGGCCTGCTGCTCAATCTGTGCGGTGTGCTGGGCGCGGCGGCGACGGCTGAGCAAGTGTGGGGCTATCTCGGCAATTATGTCGAAGGTGCAAGTGCCGCGGCCCATCCCGAACTCGACCGACTGATCACCCACGCCATCGCCTACAACCGCGACGTCATCGCGCCAACATTAGTGCGCCGCAAGCCCGAGGGCGTTGAAGGGGCGGCGCTGGTACGGCTTGATGCTGAACTCGCCGGGCTAAGCGACACGGCAAGCGCCGAAGATATCCAAAATATCGTCTATGCCATCGGCAAGGACAGCGGCTTCGAAAATCTCCGCGACTGGTTCAAGGCGTTATATGAGACATTGCTCGGCAGCAGCGCGGGGCCTAGAATGGGGAGCTTTATTGCCCTTTACGGGGTGGCGAATACCAGAGTGCTGATTGGCGAGGCTTTGGCGAGGGATACGTGAAGAAAATTGCGATCCTTCTGCACGTTTTTGGGATATAGAAAGCTCGCACACATTGTGAGATTGGTACGGCATGTCGGGAACAAATTTCAAAACCGAGAATAATACCTTCCGGCAACGATTCGGCAACGGCCTGACCTATCACATTCCTCGTTTTCAACGTGACTATAGCTGGACTGACGTCGAGTGGGAGGAGCTCTGGCTCGACATTCTGGCAACGACCAGCGGTGAAGGCGATGCTTCGCACTATATGGGTTATCTCGTGCTGCAAACGCAGAATGACAAGACATTTGACGTGATTGACGGCCAGCAGCGGCTGACGACATTGTCGATCATCGTTCTTGCCGTGCTCCGCAATCTGAAAAGGCTTATCGAAAATGGTCAAAATGCTGATCAAAACCAGCGACGACTTGATCAAATCCGGTCGAGTTATATTGGCTATCTTGACCCTGTGACCCTCGTGCCGAGTTCAAAATTATCGTTGAATCGCAACAACAATGACTATTACCAAACTTATCTTGTGCCACTCGCCGCGCTGCCCCAACGCGGCTTTAAAGCCTCAGAACATGCCATGCGCAAAGCATCTGACTGGTTTGAGAAGCACATTTGGGATGATGTGACCCGTGAGGCGGGCGGTGACATTGGTGTGAGGCTTGCAACACTGCTAGAGAGCATTGCAGACAAGCTATTTTTTACTGTCATTACTGTTTCGGATGAATTGAACGCTTACAAAGTGTTTGAAACACTGAATTCGCGCGGCGTGCGGCTCTCGGCGACCGACTTACTCAAAAATTATCTATTTTCGGTTCTCCACCGTGACAAAGTGCACGAAACGGAAATGAAGGCGATGGATGATCGTTGGGAGCGACTAGTTAGTCGTTTGGGCGAAACCGACCTTCCTGATTTTCTTCGCATTCACTGGATGAGCCGTCAAGGTCTGGTGCGCCAGTCAGAGTTATTCAAAAAGGTTCGCGCCCGGATAGAGACGCGCGCTGACGTGTTCGAGCTGCTAACGAATCTTGATGGCGACATTGACCCTTATCTTGGCCTGATATCACCTGAGAGTTCGGATTGGTCACCAGAACTCAAAGAGTCGGCTGCGTTGCTAAGAATGTTTGGTGTCCGGCAACCTTATGCACTTTTGCTTGCAGCAAGACGCATTCTTAGTCCTGCCGACTTTGCCGGCTTGATTCGAATCATTGTCACGATTTCGTTTCGCTACAACGTGATCGGTACGATGCAAGCTGGTGAACAGGAACGCGTATATTCGGATATTGCCGCTCGAATCTCACGGAATGAGATCACGCATTTGAAGGAGATCGTCGATAGTTTGCGCAGCGTGTATCCAAGCGATTCTGCCTTCAAAGCTGCCTTTGCCAGCAAAGAATTGCGAACAACGCAATCGCGAAACAATAAGATTGTGCGCTATATCTTGTGCAATCTAGAGCGACAGGCTGGCGGCAACGATCTCGACAGGGATAGTGCGAGCCTCACCGTTGAGCACATTCTACCTCAGAATCCCGAAGCGGGGTGGGAGCACTTTTCGGAGACGGAAACGGATGCCAGTATCTACCGCCTCGGAAACATGGCCTTGCTTGAAACCAATCTCAATCGGGATATCGGCAATTCCGCATTTGAGACAAAGCGTAGCGCATTTGAATCCAGCGTGTTTGAAACCACTAAAAAAATCGCGCGGGACAATTCCGAATGGACGGTTTCGCGGATTCAAGAACGCCAGAACGCAATGGCTAAGCTTGCAATGTCAATCTGGAGCGTCGCGCAACTTTCCTAACCCCCACCCCTCGCAATCCAATCATCAATCTTCTTTTCCAGCACCCCCATCGGCAGCGCGCCTGTGTTAAGCACTTGGGCGTGAAACGCGCGCGGGTCGAACTTTGCGCCCAAAGTCTTCATCGCTTTATCCTTCAGCCGCAGGATCGTCAGCTGGCCGATCTTATATGCCAAAGCCTGCCCCGGAATGGCGATATAGCGTTCGACTTCGATGCGGGCGTCGGTTTCGCCCATGCTGCTATTGTCGAGCATATATTTGATCGCTTGGTCACGGCTCCAGCCTTTGGCGTGGATACCGCTATCGACCACCAACCGCATTGCGCGGAGCATTTCATCGTTTAAGCCGCCAAAGCGGCTATAGGGATCGCTTTCCATGCCCAGCTTATCCCAGAGCGTTTCGGCATAAAGCGCCCACCCCTCAACATAGGCCGTATTGCCGCCAAAGCGCATGAAGGCGGGCAGGGCTTCATTCTCTTGGGCCAGGCTGATCTGGAAATGGTGGCCGGGTGCGGCCTCGTGCAAGTATAACGTTTCTAACCCCGGCGTGGTGCGCGAAGGCAAATCATAGCCGTTGAAAAAGAAGACGCCGGGCCGCGATCCATCAGGTGTGCCTTGCTGATATGAGCCACCTGCATCGGTCTTTTCCTTATAATCGGGCACCGCGCGGATTTCGAGCGGACTTTTGGGAAGGCTAGAAAATTGCTCGCGCACGCGCGCATCGACCATTTTGCCGATGGCGTAGAAGCGGTCACGCAGCGCATCCTTGCTCGCCAGCTTGAACTTAGCGTCGTTGCGCAAATAGACGAAGAAGTCGCCAAGGCTGCCCTTATATCCGGTCTTGACGCGGATTGCCTCCATCTCACCCTTGATCCGCGCGACTTCGGACAGGCCAAGCTTATGGACTGCGTCGGCAGAGAGCGGCAACGTGGTATTGGCTTCGATCAAATAAGTGTAAAGCTTGCGACCGCCCTTCATCGCGAGCAACCCGACGCCGCTGCGCGCCTTAGGCAGATATTCGGTGGCGAGGAAGGTGCGCAAGCGTTGGTAAGCGGGGATAATGCCCTGCGCAATCGTCGCGCGATATTCAGTGGTCAGGCGCACGCGGTCGGTGGCGCTGAACGTTGTGGGCAAGATCTTGATCGGGCCATAATAGGTCGATCCTTCAACGCCTTGCGCAATCTGGATATCGAGCTGATCAATCATGTTGGTGACCACCAGCGTGGGCTGCACCACGCCGGATTTCAGCCCTTCGCGAAAACGCGTGATCGCTCGGTCAAGCAGGACAATGAAATCGCGGTGCCGCTTTAGATTATTGTCATAATCGGTAATCGTTTTGAACGGTGCCGCGCCCTGCCCTGACGCGAGATCGGGGTAGAAGGTTTGGATACCGTTGAAATGATCAATCGGGCGCACCGCCGTCAGCGCCAGCAGATGAGGCGCAAGGCCGCGCAGCGTCAACTTGGTCTGTGCCTCAAACACATCATAGGCGATTCTATCGGTGGGCGATAGTGCGGCGCGGTTGATGGCTTTGAGCGCCTTCAGCTCGGCCTTCCCCGCCGCGCGTTCAGCGTCGAAATAGGCGTCCGTTACATAATCGCCCAACTGATCGGCATAGCGCAGGTCACCGCGGAACAGCGCGTTTAAGGGATTACGCTTCAGGCTTGCCTCATCGCTCGCCGCAAACAGCGCCTTGAGCGCTGCGGCGGGGGTGGGCGCAACCGGCGCCGGCGCTTGCGCCACCACGGGCACGACACCCAGCATGCAAACCGACAAGCCAACCACAATCAAAAACGTGCGCATCACCATCTCCGCCTGCATCACTTTGCCTCCCGTAACGCAGGCGCGCCGCAAAAGCGACGCTGTTAGCCCCATAAAAATCGACGCTGCGCAACCGCTGCGCGAATCGCCGAGGTGGATAGGGGAGAGATGAAAGGCAAAGGTCATGACAGAACATTAAAAGAACATTTGTCCGGTGTCAAGTGCCTCCGCACATAAAAAATCCTATTTGGCGCTTTTTAAGGTTTTATGATTACCGTGCATAGCTGTGACGGAGATCACCAAAATGCCACAACCATCACCGAGCACCCGGCACAAGCGATAGCGTTAACTGTCTGTTATCTGGACAAAATGCGCGCAATTGACCTAAAGCGGCGTCAACACGCGACGATATGGGGCATTAGGTGGCAATTCTTTCGCTGGATCATTTGCATTTTGACGCGCGCCAATGCGTGAGCGAGGGGGAAGCGCGCCACGCCAGCTACGTGTCTGCGGCGCCCTTTCCTCACATCGTCATGGATGATTTCCTGTCAGCCGATTTGCTCCGCGCCGCGCTGGTCGATTTTCCGTCAACCGCTGGCAAACGCTTTTTTGACCGCGATCAAGAACGGCTCAAATATCAATTCAAGCCCGATGAAATCGCGCCCGGTACGCTCCGGACGCTGCTTGCCGAGCTCAACAGCGAAGCCTTTGTCGCATTTCTTGAAGCGCTGACGGGAATCAAGGGGCTAATCCCCGATCCCCATTTTGAAGGCGGCGGCCTTCATGAGACAAAGGCAGGCGGTCATTTGGGTGTTCATGCGGACTTCAACGTTCACGATACACTGCGGCTCGAACGGCGGCTCAACTTGCTGATCTATTTGAACGATGATTGGGATGATGAATTTGGCGGAGCCCTTGAACTATGGGACCGCGACATGACGGCGGCTCAAGTCTCGATCAAGCCGGTTATCGCCCGCGCAGTGATCTTCAATACCAACCGTGATAGCTTCCATGGGCAGCCAGCCGCGCTGACCTGCCCGCCCGATCGCGCGCGGCGATCAATTGCGACTTACTATTATACCGCGCCCGAAAACGGCGTCGCATCGCTCCCCAAACGCACAACCAATTTTCAGTCACGGCCCGGCACCGCCGACGCACGCGATTGGACAATTGGCTATTTCCATTTTGTCCGCGATTGGGTGCCGTTCAAGCTCCAGCGATTGGCACTACGCTTGATTGGCTATTAAGGCTAAATATTCCCGATCCAAAAGCGTTCGCGAAACCATTTGGTGACGATATATTTGGTGCCCGCCTCAACCGCCATGCCTTCATGCTGGGTGATGTCGTTCGGCGCTCCGATTTCATCCATATTATTCCACATGACAAGCATTGCGGTGCGCGGGGATACGCACATGCCCACTTTGCCGAAATTGGTTTCTCCGCCCTTTTCGGGTTCGTTCAAATAGATCATCGCGGTCCAGCTGCGTTGCCCGCCTGAAACTCGCTCACCTTCCCAATAATCTTGGCTCGTAAAGAAATAATCGTGGTGCGGCTTAAACTGCTGCCCGACTGCATAACGCTGCCCCTGGAGCGTTTCGCCGTGGCGCTTGTCGATCCCCATCAAGCGGCAAATCCGCGTTTCAACTGTGCCGACAATGGGATGCCAGGGATCGAGATTGCCGCTATAGCTTGTGCGGAAGCCTTCAATTTCGGTGCCGGCGTAAAGCGTTGAGGGCTGAGCAGTTTGATCGATGAGCAGCATCAGCGCATCGCATTCTTCCGCCGTCAGAAACCCTTGCACGATGAACAGATCAAGCCCACCCGCGGTAACGACCTCAACCCGATCATGCTTTTTGAGGCGACGGCGGACGCTCTTGCCTTGTTCGGCTAGCTTGGTTGATCCCAAGCGTCCCTTCGCTTTGACATTGCTCACCGAATCACGCGGCCTCTCACCATCACAAAATTCACTTTTTCAAGTACACGCACATTTTGCAACGGGTCTCCGTCAACCGCGATCAGATCGGCGGAATAGCCCGGCGCGATGCGGCCAATTTCGGATTCCAAGCCGAGCAATTTGGCAGCGCCCGTGGTCGCGCTCGCCACCGCTTCGACAGGGGTCAAGCCGCCAAGCCTTACCATCATGTCGAATTCCTCAGCGTTGCGGCCATGTTCGAACACGGCTGAATCAGTGCCAAAGGCAATCGGCACGCCCGCCTCATGCGCAGCCTTGAGCCCTTGCCCAACGACTTTCAACGTTTCGCGTACTTTGACTTCAACCGTTAGTGTGTAGATATTCTTGCCCAGCCGGTCACGAATGCCAGTGAAGGCCATCAAAGTCGGTACCATATAGGTGCCGTTGGCCTTCATCACCTTAATCGCCGCCGCGTCGGCAAAGGTGCCGTGTTCGATCGAATCGACACCAGCGCGCGCTGCCCCCTCTATTCCCCGCGCACCGTGGGCATGGGCGGCAACCTTAAGCCCCAAATTATGAGCAGTCGTCACAATCGCATTCATTTCGGCATCGGTAAAATGCTGGCCAAGCCCGCGCCCTTGCTGCGATAAAACCCCACCGGTGGCGGTGATTTTGATGATGTCAGCGCCGCGCCGGGAAAATTCACGCACGCGCGCCGCGCATTCATCGGGCCCTGTGCAGGTATTGCCGGCACCAAGCACCGCAATTACCTCGGGGCGGAATCCGCTGACGTCGCCGTGGCCGCCGATGATCGAAATGGCAGCGCCCGCCGATATGATCCGTGGCCCTGGAATCTGGCCAAGCGCGGTGCCTTTGCGCAGCGCGAAGCCTGCAAATGATGGCGATCCCAGATCACGCACAGTGGTGAAGCCAGCAAGCGCCGTAATCCGCGCATTCTTTGCGCCGGTCACCACACTCTGTTCAGGCGTATCGACGGCTTCATCGCGGTAATCACCATCAGGATCACCGGTCAGATGAACATGACTGTCGATCAATCCGGGCAGGACTGTCTTGGTCGACAAATCGATGACTGAGGCCCCGGTCGGCGCTGGCTTTAGACCGGCCTCAATCGCGACAATTTTGCCATCGGTAACGGTGATCGTGCTCGCGCCGCGCACCGGGCTCGCTGGATCGGTGATTACGCGTCCCGCATGGATCAAAACAGTTTCGGCGACCGCCGGACCGGTACAGGCAAAAGCCGCACATAGAATGGCTGCAAATCGTTTCATGATCATCACTCCCGACATTTATCATGCCAGAGTGAAGCGATGCCACCGCCAACGCAAGTCACAAAAAAGGGGCTGGCGATGTTTCACGCCAGCCCAGAAGTGTCATAGTCCACTTACCAGAAGAAGCTATAAATCACGTCAACCACATAGCCGCTGCGGATATCGACGAGCAGGACATCGTCATAGTAACGCACCCAACGATAGCCAAAGGGGGCGGAAGGCAGCCGATATTCATAAGGATCGTTGATCCAGAAACCACGCCCGTAAAAGCCCGAGTCCAAATAGACGCCAATTCCAAAGCGCTGATACCGGTTGCTATAGCCGTATGGATTATAATAGCGCGGCGCGCGGTAAAAACTCTGATATGTGTTGCGATAGCTCTGCCAATTATACCGATTGTCACGGCGCCAATCGCGGTTCCATGCTGATTGACGATCCCGGCCATAGCTATTGTCATAACCATAACGTTGCTCATGGCCAAAACGCTGTTCCCGCTGATTATCATAACTATCGCCGCGGCGTCCGCCATCGTACCGGCGGTCGTCGTGGCGGTAACCGTCACCATTGCGATTGACATCATAACCGCCGCCTTGGTTGCCCCGCGCCCGGTCTCGATTGACGTCGACAAAAACAGACCCCGAGCCACGGTTGCGATCCCAATTGCCGCCGTCACGCGCCTGACCATTACGATCACCAAAATCACGGCCCCCAAAATCTCGTCCGCCGCCATCATTGCCGCGCGCTTGGCGATCAGGTTGTGGCTGGAAGATCGGCGCCGTTTGCTGAGGCTGCCGCGCATTGGCCTCCCGACCGCGCCGGTCGCCGTCGCCGCGATCAGGCGTAGCAATCCGCTCCTCAGCCCGGAAAACTTGTTCTGCGCGCTGAAAGCGTGGCGCAACTTCACGCTGCGGTGGGGCGCTGGGCTGTGCTTCTTTGATAGTGGTCGCGCCTTGCGGCATTCCGACATTCTCTTGATTATCATTGCGGTCACGCACCGCCATAGCGGGGGTCGTCGTTGCTGCTATGATCGTTGCCGATGCCAACATGAGGGCTAAAAAGGATTTACGCATCATCTCATCACTCCTTGATCGACCACGACTGAAACATGTCGGGTGAGTGATGGATAGTGCGATTCTTGAGATGAGCAGTTGCTTAATGACGTGCTAAGCCAATTGACAGAAACCAAGCCGCCTATTTTCGAGTGACCGGCGTGAGTGCGGGCACGGCGCGCGCCGCATCTTCGGGCGAAATGCCCGGTGGTGGCGCTGCCACTATTGCTTCACCGCCGAGCGTCATGATCGCCGCGCGTTGGATGGCGCGTCTTATCCGGGGATAGGTGCCGCAGCGGCAAATGTTGGTGATCGCGGCATCAATCTGATCGTTGGTGGGTCGGGGCACAGTTTTAAGCAGCACAGCCGCCGCCATGATCATTCCCGATTGGCAATATCCGCATTGCGGCACGCCTTCGGCTGCCCACGCTTGCTGCACGGGGTGTGACCGATCACGCGACAGCGCCTCAATCGTCGTCACAAAGCTGCCCTCAAGCCTGCCAATCGCCACTTGGCAGCTTCGCACGGCGCGACCGTCAACATCGACGGTGCAGGCCCCGCAATCGCCCGACCCACAACCATATTTGGTGCCGGTCAGGTTTGAGGCATCACGCAGCGCCCACAGCAAGGGCGTTGCGGGGTCCATACGATATTCGACAGGTTGATTATTGACCGTAAATTTAGTCACGCCAGCTGCTATCAATCCGGTCAACCCGGCGTACCATTGCGTCAAACTCCATTTGACCCGGCTCAACCCCGGGCGTCGCTTGCAGATATTGATCACGCTGATGCACCGCTATGACCTCAGGCGGCACCATTATCGGCGCGCCCATTTTGAGCGTTTCCATTTGATGTTCACACGCACGCTGTAACACCCAATATTTGACGAAGGCGGCGGGCAGGGTTTTCGCCATCACGACAGGGCCATGGTTTTTGAGCAGCATGATGCGCTTATCACCCAAATTTTCAAGCAAGCGCACGCCTTCTTCATCACGGACGGTGATGCCCTCAAAATCATGATAAGCCACATGACCAATCAAATTGCACGCATAGAAATTAACCGGCTGCAATCCGCCTTCAAGCGAGGACACCGCAACGGTCGCGGTGGTGTGCGTATGGATGATCGCATGGGCATCGGGCAATTCGCGGTGAAACAGGCTATGCTGAACAAAGCCCGCCTTATTCACATGCCACGGATTATCGGCATCAACCTTGTTTCCATCGGCATCAATTTTAACGAGCGAAGAGGCTGTCACTTCGCTAAAATGCATGCCGTAGGGATTGATCAGAAAGGCTCCCTCTTCGTCGGGCACTTTGACCGTGATATGGTTGAAGATCAGCTCATCCCAACCAAACATCGCAAAAATTCGGTAACAGGCCGCCAGTTCGAGCCGGGCGCTCCATTCCGCTTCGCTATACCGATTATGCGTTTTGAGGGCAGTGGCCATGAGTATATCTCCTATTGGTTGGCCTGACCTATGGCACAAATGGCAAAGCCGCCGCAATCGCAAGTCACGAAGCCACTTTCATCAACGCGCAAAGTCGGGCATCACCCTTTCCCATGAAAAGATTGACCCTGTTTCGTCACGCCAAATCGGGATGGGACTCACCCGTCGCACGCGATTTTGATCGACCACTCAATGATCGCGGGCGGCGTGGATCAAAGCTGATGGGCAACTATGCCCGCCGCGAAGGGCTTGGCTTTGATCATATCGTGTCGTCACCGGCCGTGCGCTGCCTTGAAACACTTGATGGATTTTGGGACGGCTATGGCACTATCTTGCATCCCAATTGGGAACGGCGCATCTATCTGGCGTCCGGAGTCACTTTGCTTGACGTTATCCGTGACATTCCTGTCGAAACATCGAACGTAATGATGTGCGGCCACAATCCGGGACTTGAAGATGTGGCGATGATGCTCGTGCCCGAGGCACCGGGCGATGAGTTGCGCGATTTGCTGGAAGAAAAATTTCCGACGGCCTGTCTTGCCGAACTGGTCATTGATGTGGCGCGCTGGGCCGATGTGACCGAGGGCAGCGCAAAATTGACGCGGTTTGTGCGGCCGCGCGATCTTGATCCAACGCTTGGGCCTGACAGCGAATGAGGCTGCGTCGGGCAACACTGGCCGATGCCGCTAAACTTGCCGCCGTAGGCGCCGCAGGCTTCCTTGAAAGCTTCGCCGATGACCATCCCGGCGATGATTTGATCGCGCATCTTGAGGCGCATCACACGCCCACCGCCTACCGCGCCGCCCTGAACGATCCGACCCTGAGCTTGTGGATCGTCGAAGAAGCGTTAGGCGCGCCGGTTGGCTATGCCATGATGGGGGATAGCACGTTGCCTTTCACCACGGCACGCGATGCTGAGCTCAAGCGGATTTACATGCTGTCACGCTGGCATGGCGGCGGGTGGGGCGGCGCGCTGTTGACAGCGGTTGTGACCGAAGCCCGCGCACGCGGCGCCGAGCGGCTGGCGCTTGCGGTTTACACCAACAACCCCAAGGCCATCGCCTTTTACGAAGCTAAAGGCTTCCAGTTGCTAGGGCCCACGCAGTTCCAAGTGGGCGCGACCGTGTTTGAAGATCTGGTGATGGCAAAGCCGCTATAACAAGCGCGCGGCCACATCGTCTTGGGCAAGCGCGCGCGTCAGCCGATCACGAACAGCGATGAGCGCCGCCCGCGTTGTGGCAACAGAAGGGGCGCTGGCTGGTGCCACTTCGGCAGCGGTTACCGGTGCCACACCAGGCGATAGCAACGCCTGAACGCCCTTTACCGTATAGCCTTCATGATTAAGCAGCTGGTTGATACGCGCAACCAGCGCGACATCCTCGGGCCGGTAATAGCGGCGATTGCCGCTGCGCTGCAACGGGCGCAGTTGCGTGAACCGCGTTTCCCAATAGCGCAGGACGTGACGAGCAATGCCGAATTGATCAGAAACTTCGCCAATCGTCCGAAACGCGGATGCAGTCTTTGAAGTCGGTTCACTCATCGGCATCCCTTCGTCCCATGTGGCCTTCGTCCCATGTGGCCTTAGTCCGCTGCGGCGATCAAGTCTCTCACTTTCGGGCTGGCGCGGAAGGTAAGAACGCGACGCGGCGAAATTCGCACCTCGTCCCCCGTCTTCGGATTGCGACCGACCCGTGGCGGTTTGTCGCGCAGAACAAACGACCCAAAGCCCGAAATCTTTACATTCTGGCCGTTGGAAAGCGCCCCGCTGATATGATCGAGCACCGATTGCACAAGTGTCGAACATTCGGCGCGCGACAACCCAATTTCACGGTGAACTGCCTCAGTGAGATCAGCCCGTGTTAGCGTCCCTAAATCTGTCATACTTCCCCTTTACGCACCCACAACAACGTCAATGAAATGTGCGTCTGAGAGCAAACGCACATCATTTACATCCGGACGATGGCCGCCCCCCATGTAAACCCACCACCCATCGCCTCCAATACAACAAGACTATGCTTAGCGATTCGTCCATCGCGCACTGCGACGTCAAGTGCAAGAGGAACCGAAGCTGCCGAAGTGTTGGCATGGCGGTCAACCGTTATCACGACCTTTTCAGGCGGCAAGCCGAGTTTGCGTGCGGTTGCGTCAAGTATTCGCGCATTGGCCTGGTGCGGCACTACCCAATCTATGTCGCTCGCATCATGACCCGTATCGGCAAGCACTTCGCGCAGTACCGCCGCCAAATTGGTCACTGCATGGCGAAATACTTCTGAGCCTTTCATACGCAATTTGCCCACGGTGCCGGTTGTCGATGGCCCGCCATCAACGTAAAGCAGCGCATTGTGGCGGCCATCGGCGTGCAATCGCGTGGCCAATATGCCGCGGTCGCCAGTTTCGCCGCGCAAGACCACAGCACCCGCACCGTCACCAAAAAGCACACAGGTCGTCCGGTCTTCCCAATCGAGTATGCGGCTGAACGTTTCAGCGCCAATCACGATTGCCGTGCGCGCAGCCCCGCTGCGGATCATGCTGTCTGCAACCGACAGCGCATAGAGGAACCCCGAGCAAACTGCGCCTATATCAAATGCAATACAGTCATGAATGCCCAGACCCGCTTGCACGATTGTCGCACTAGCGGGGAAGGTTTGGTCCGGCGTCGCTGTCGCCAAAATGATGAGGTCAACCTCATCAGCTTTGATGCCCGCTGCCTCAAGCGCCTTGCGCGCCGCTTCAGCGCCAAGCGTTGCCGTCGTTTCCCCTTCGCCAGCAATATAGCGAAAGCGGATACCGGTGCGCTCGACAATCCATTCGTCAGATGTATCAACACTGTGGGCGAGTTCATCATTGGAAACGCACCGCGATGGTAATGCGGAGCCAGTGCCCACAATCACGGCGCGCAACGTCATGCCGCAATCGCCCGGATCGCTGCTAGATCATCGGTAATGCGCCTGGTAATATCGTTCACCACAAGCTTTGCCGCGACCCCAATCGCATTGGCAACGCCTGCAGTGCTCGCACTGCCGTGACTTTTGACAACCACGCCGTTTAGCCCAAGGAAAACAGCACCATTGTGATTATTGGGATCAAGATGATGCCGAAGCAATTCGGTTGCGGGTTTTGAAATGTAAAATCCAATTTTGGATCGGATTGAACTGGTAAACGCGCGACGCAGCAAATCGGTTACAAAACGGGCGGTGCCTTCTGCGGTCTTGAGCGCAATATTACCCGAAAATCCATCGCAGACAACGACATCAGTTAGCCCGCGTGAGATTTTATCGCCTTCAATGAACCCATCAAACGTCAACTGCAAATGCCCCGCCGCCTGAAGCTGGGCGGCGGCGTCGCGAATCTCATCGGTGCCTTTCATGGCCTCAGTGCCGATATTGAGGAGCGACACGCGCGGGCGATCAATGCCCAGAGCCGTACGCGAATAAGCAGCACCCATGATCGCAAATTCAACCAGATTACGCGCATCGCATTCAGTATTGGCGCCAAGGTCAAGCATGACGAAATCATGA
This sequence comes from Sphingomonadaceae bacterium, assembly GCA_046153565.1. Lineage (GTDB taxonomy): Bacteria > Pseudomonadota > Alphaproteobacteria > Sphingomonadales > Sphingomonadaceae > Aquisediminimonas. The sequence continues at coordinate 72,480 of JBJXDU010000009.1, read as the reverse complement.
TCGCCAAGGCTTGGCAACAAAGCAGCAAGCGCAGGGCGATCAATCCCAGGCATTGTACGCAGCGCCAATTTCGCGATGGCAAGCAAAGCGCGTGTATCACCGGCAGAGACCGCGCCGCCCACATGACCTTGCTTTACACGGTCAATGGCAATGCCCATTGACGTCGATTTGGCGCGTCGGATCGCTTGCGACGTTGTTTCACTGGCGCTCACCACATCATCGGCAGCTATGATGGTCGAGGATGTGCGTAGCGCAGGATAGGTACCGAGCGCGGCATCAATCGCCGCCGCATCGCCAACGAGATCAAATGAAATATGGGGCCAGCGCTCAAGCGACGATGCAGCACCCGCCAGCATCACTGGCAGCCCCTCATCGCCCCCCATAGCGTCGATGGCAATCCGTGGACTATTCGCCACCTGCACCATCTCCCCACATCAACCTTGGCAGATCAGCCTGCGCTTACGATTACTTCACGACCGTTATAAAAGCCACAGGCCGAACACAGATTGTGTGGCCGTTTCAGTTCGCCGCAATTGGGGCATTCCTGATAGGCTTCAACACTAAGCGCGTCGTGGCTGCGCCGCATGTTGCGCTTTGAAGGGGACGTTTTTCGTTTTGGAACGGCCATTTCGGCACCTGTCTCTTACTGAAAGTTAAACCAAGGTTGCGACAGGGCGGGATCGTACACAATCGCACGGACCGCAGACCTTTGCGGCCGGGCATGTCACAGATGAGCGCGCGTCTATACTGATTCTTGCGCGTCTTGCAAGTGGGCGCGGTTCGTGGCAGCAGGTGATCTCGGATAACATACGGGGTTAGCTCATGATTTTGCCAATTACGCTCACGGCGGCGGGCGTTGCCGCGCTTATCAACATCTGGCTCGCGATCCGCTGCGGTCAAGTGCGCACCAAGGAAAAGATATCGGTTGGCGATGGCGGTAGCGAAGCCCTTATTCGTCGTATGCGCGCGCATGCGAACTTCGTTGAATTTACGCCCTTTGTGCTAATCCTGATTGCGGTGGTTGAAATGGCAAGCGGCACATCAACATGGCTCTGGATCGTTGCAGGACTATATATGGCTGCGCGCATAGCGCACGGGATAGGGATGGACGGCGTTGGAAAATGGCGTGAGATCGGCATCATTGTCACAATGCTCGTGCTGGTCGGTCTCGGTGGCTATGCGATTGCCCTGCCGCACCTTAGCGCGGGTGCCATTTCAGCTCCCGGAGCGGATGATGCGGCCAATGATCCATCAACCGAGGAAGTGCCCGAGGGCTAATCTGCCAGAATATAATCCGACACATAAGCGTTCGTCGCCCGTTCATGCGCGAAGGTTGACATCGGGCCGTGTCCAGGAACGAATGCGGTCTCTCCACCAAGTGGCCAGAGCCGCGTCGTAATCGCGTTGATCAGATCAGCATGATTGCCGCGCGGAAAATCGGTGCGGCCAATCGATCCCTGAAACAAGACGTCACCCACAATGGCGAGCTGCGACGGCGCGTGGTGAAACACGACATGCCCCGGCGTGTGGCCGGGGCAGTGGATAACATCGAGCGTCAGATTGCCGACGGTTACTGTATCACCGTGCACCAGCCAACGATCAGGCTCAAAAGGCTCAGCATGCATCCCATATTTGCGCCCGTCATCGCCAAGCTGCGCGATCCAGAAGCGATCATCTTCATGCGGCCCTTCAATCGGCACGCCCAATTCCTTCGCGAAAAGGCCTGACTGACCACAATGATCAAGATGTCCGTGCGTCAGGAGAATTTTTTCCACCGTCACCCCGTGATGGATCGCCGCGATCCGCAGTTTCTCAAGATCGCCGCCAGGATCGGTGAAGGCACCCTTCATCGTCGCTGTACACCAGATGAGGCAGCAATTTTGTTGCAGCGGGGTTACGGGTATGATCGTGGCTTTAAGTGGTGGGTTTGTCATATCGTTGACATGGCAAGCGACGATGACACTGGCAAGACCAAAAGGGGATGTGAACATGCGAACGATCATAGTGGCGGCGATGGCCATAGTCTTGATGGGTGCCGCCTCCGCGCCAGCGCCCAGTGGCCCGCTGATCATCGCTCACCGCGGCGCGAGTGGGCTAAGGCCAGAACATACCCAAGCGGCCTATGAACTTGCGATTGATCAGGGCGCTGATTTTATCGAGCCGGACTTGGTTCTCACCAAAGACGGTGCGCTGGTTGACCGGCACGAAAATGAGATAAGCGGTACAACGAACGTCGCCAGTCGACCGGAATTCACGGCGCGCAAGACGACCAAAGTCATTGACGGTGAGAGCATAACCGGCTGGTTCACCGAAGATTTTACGCTGGCTGAACTGAAAACGCTACGCGCGCGCGAACGATTGCCCCAATTGCGCCCGGAGAGCGCGAAATATGATGGTCAATTCGCCGTCATGACGCTCGACGAGATCATTGCCCTTGTCCACGCACGCGAAAAGACGACCAAGCGGCGGATTGGCATTTATCCTGAAACCAAACATCCGAGCTATTTCGCCAAACTTGGCCTGTCATTTGACAAGGCCTTACTCCAATCGCTCAAGCGCGGAGGCTATAGCAAGGCGAATGACCCTATATTCATTCAGTCATTTGAGGTCGGCAACCTAAAACGACTGCGCACCCAGACGCAAATCCGGCTCATCCAGTTGATGAATGACGAAGGCGGCCCACCTGACGTGCCCGGCACACGCTATGCCGCGATGGCCACCCCTGAGGGGCTGCGGGCCATTGCCGCTTATGCACATGGTGTGGGGGTGGCGAAGGCGATGATCCTGCCGCGCAACGAGGTGGAACAATGGAGCGCACCGACGACGCTCGTCATCGACGCGCACGCCGCTGGCCTAAAAGTCCATGTCTGGACATTTCGCGCCGAAAACATCTTCCTCCCCCTCGCCCTCCGCAGCGGCCCTAGTCCGGCGGCACACGGCGATCTAGACGCTGAAATAAAACGCTTTGTTGCACTCGGTATCGACGGCCTGTTCAGCGATTTTCCAGGCGAAGCGGTTGCAGCAGTGCGGGCACGATAAGCTCACCCTTCCCCATTGCGCCTGATCCTGTCATGGGGGCGCCATGCGGTTGGTGGCTTTGTCTTCTCCCTTTGTCCTGCTTGACGATGCGCGCGCTCACGGGGCTTCGCCTGCGCGGCTCTACACTAACCCGGTATCTGTAATTACAGCGACAGCGCCGCGCGAGGTTGCCGCAGCGTTGGCGGCAGCGACGGCGGCGTCTGCTGCCGGGCGGCATGTAGCAGGCTATCTGGCATATGAAGCCGGTCATGCGCTTGAGCCGCGGCTGATGCCGCAGGCAAGGGCATCAGCTCTGCCACTCGTCTGGCTGGGCGTCTTTGAAGATTTTGAGGTGATCGCAGCCGAAGAGGTGCCCGCACGCTTGCCAAGCCCCGCTGGCGCCTATGCAAACGCTCCAGCACCTGCACGCACCCGTGCAGCCTATGATGCAGCCTTTGCGCGTGTGCAGGCCTATATCGCAGCGGGTGACATTTATCAGGCCAATTTGACGGTTCCCTTCAGTGTCAAAACCGCCGGTCACCCACTGGCGCTATATGCTGGGCTCCGCGCACGCGCCAAGGCGGGCTATGGCGGGGTCATCTGGACCGGAACAGACTGGTTGCTGTCCCTCTCACCCGAATTATTCTTCGCGGTGCAGGGCGGTCGCGTCACGACGAGGCCCATGAAGGGAACGGCAGCACGTGGGCACGGGCTTGATGACACGGCGAGCATTGCGTCGATTCAAAGCGACCCCAAGCAACGCGCGGAAAATCTCATGATCGTTGACCTGCTCCGCAACGATCTCTCGCGCGTTGCCGAGCCTGGGAGCGTCAAAACGCCATCTCTATTTCAGGTCGAGACCTATCCAACCGTGCACCAGATGACGTCGACAGTTACCGCGACGCTCCGCAAGGACGCGGGAGCGGTTGACATCATCAAAGCGGTCTTTCCTTGTGGATCAATCACGGGTGCCCCCAAAATCCGCGCCATGGAAGTTATCAGCGAGGTCGAACCTCACCCGCGCGGCCCCTACACGGGATCAATCGGGCGGATCGACCCGGGCGGCGACGCGGCGTTCAACGTGGCGATCCGTACGCTCCATCTGGCAGCAGGCGAAACGACTGCGACACTAGGCTTGGGCGGCGGAATTGTCGCGGATAGCGCGGTGGGATCCGAATGGGCGGAAATGGAGGCGAAGGGCGCATTTGTCGCCGATCGCCGCTGCTTTGACCTCATCGAGACAATGCGGTTTGATCCTGCCAGCGGGATTGCCTTGCTTGACCGTCATATCGACCGGATCGGCACAAGTGCCCGCGCGCTGGGCTTCCCGTTTGACCGGCACGGCGCGCGCAACGAATTGCAAGCGGCGACATTTCGCATCGATATGCCACGGCGTGTCCGGCTGCTGCTCAGCAAAAGCGGACGAATTGCGGTGGAGATCAGCGCGTTACCGTCGGTGCCCGACGCGCCGGTTGATGTGCCCATCGTTCCGCTCACCGTCGATGCGCATGACTTTCGCTTGCGCCACAAAACCAGCGATCGCGCATTTTACACAGCGGCGCGCGGCCGATGGTTTGAAGTTGCGCTTCACGACGCCGAAGGCTTCATCACTGAGGGCAGCTTTACCTCCATATTCGTGAAACGCGGCGGGAAGCTGCTGACCCCGCCGCTGGCGCGGGGGCTCCTTCCCGGCGTCTTGCGAGAGGAACTGATTGCGCGCGACATGGCCATCGAAGCCGATTTGCGGGCAGAGGATTTGGCGGGCGGCTTCTTCATCGGCAATGCCTGCCGCGGCCTGCTCGCCGCGCGCATCGCGACCGATGCGAAGTCCTAAGCGCAACAGGATCACATTCAGTTCGGACAAATTGAAAAAGTACAACGAAAACGGATACATCGGCCAAACCGTGGTAAATCCATTTTCAAAATCTTAACCATCTTGTGCGAATGAATGGGGACAAAGGGTCCTCTCAATGATCACAGTTGCGTCATTCACTACCAAAACACCAAGGCGAGCGCGCCTGATGATATTGCTGTGGGCGACCATTTTGGCGGTGTTATGCGGCGTGGTCAACTTCGGCGAACCGCTGGAAGTCGCGCTTCGAACGATCCGCGGCAAGTTCATCAATCATGCGCCGAGCGGCAAAGTTGTTATTGTTGGCCTTGATGACGGATTAATAGAACAAACTGGTGGCTGGCCATTATCCAATGGACATTATGCCAAATTGATTAAACGACTTAACGCGCTAGGGGTTGAGAGAATAGTCTTGAATGACGGTGTTGCCCCATATAGAGGCACAGCAGAAGATCGTGATTTAATAAAAGAACTCCAGAACACTAAAAACAAAATTATACTGACGCATAAGATCTCAAAGAATACGATATCTAAAGAATTTGAATTCGAATTTCACTCATCGGAGTTCGAAAAATATACTCAGAATTTGGCAACTCATTATATTAAAGACGATGTAGGATATGTTTTGTCAAATATCTTTAGATTTAAAAATAATAATAGGTCAATACAATCACTATCTTCAAAAATATCAAATTCTATTAGCTACGATAAATCTGATTTTCTATTAGATAGTTCATTAACAATTTCAAAAATTCGAACAATTCGACTAAAATCACTTGATTTTCAAAATGAATTATACGCTCCATTTTTTTCAAAAAAGATTGTATTGATTGGCTCTGTATCACTTGACAGAACGAAGAGAGAATTTTTAATTGGAACAGGATTAGTTCCAACGATTTTCATAGATGCGGTTTCTATTGAAACTTTATTTCGAGGCATACCAATCGAAATCCCTTGGATTTTCGGATTGATTGTCTCAACCATAATTTTATTGCTATTTTTATTGATCAAAAATAGATTGATTGCTCGGGTTATTTTACTAACCGGAATGATAATCATGACAGTCGGGCCAGTCGTATGTGCTGACCGTCTCATTTTTGTCGAAACAGCAACCTCCTATTTGTTCATGTTTTTTGTCGCAGCGCAGTATGCTTGGCTGAAGTTCAAAATACGGCGTGCGCGCACCAATTCTTCAACAGGGTTGCCCAACCTGAATGCACTGCGCGAGCTGAATTTCACGAAAGAAATGGCGGTGATCGCGGTTCGGATCTCAAATTATGCCGAAATCAGCGCAATCCTGCCGCCACAATGGCATGACGAATTGGCGTTGCAGATCGTCCGTCGCCTGACGTTGGGTGCCGATGGTGCTACCATCTATCAGGGCGAAGAAGGAATCTTTGGCTGGGTAATGGCCGACAAGCGTGAAATGACAGTCCATGATACGCTCGACGGCCTCCACGCTTTGTTCGGCAGCCCCGTGCAAGTCGATTCGCGGCGCCTTGATATAGCGCTTAGCTTTGGCATCGACCGGACGCATGATCGCTCGCTTGCCAACCGCTTTGGCAGCGCTTTGGTCGCCGCCAAGGAGGCTGCCGCCGGTCACCAAAAGTGGCGCGAATATGATCCATCTGCCTTGCACGCTGCCGAATGGAAATTGTCGCTTGTCGGGCGGTTGGACGACGCAATTGATGCTGGCGAAATCTGGGTTGCCTATCAACCTAAGCTCGACATCGATAGCGGCATTATCACAGGTGCCGAGGCGCTCGTCCGCTGGTCACATCCAGAACGCGGCGAGATTGGACCGGTTGATTTCGTAATGGCCGCCGAAGCGCAAAACCGAATCGGCAAATTGACTGAATTCGTGCTGAGTGAGGCGCTGGCGGCAACAGCGCTTGTACACAAGACAAATCCTGATTTTACGATGGCGGTGAATTTGTCGGGCCGGTTGCTGGCGCAACCCGAGATGATCACGACAATCAAAAAGCTGCTGGAGGCACGCGGCGTAAAAGCCGAAGCCCTGACGCTGGAGATAACCGAATCAGCAGCCATTGATAGCAACGCCGCGACGCATGCCTTCATGGCTGAATTGCGCCGCATTGGCATCAAAATATCAATCGATGATTATGGTACCGGGTTTTCAACGCTTGATTATATGACCACCATCCCCGCCAGTGAGATCAAGATTGATCGTCGTTTCGTCTCGCTTATGCAATCAAGCCAAAGCGACCGCGTGGTCGTCAATTCGACGATCCAATTGGCGCATCAGCTTGGTCGGGTCGCGGTTGCCGAAGGCGTTGAAGATGCTGAAACGCTGGCTACATTGCGCTTGATGGGGTGCGATATGGCACAAGGCTATTTCATCGCGCGCCCGATCACACAGAATAGTCTGATGAATATGCTCGCCAGCCAAGCAGGGGCAAGAGCCGCCGCCGTTGGTTAAAGGCTTGATAACCATTTAACTTTTTGATAACTATTCGACTCGCGCATGGCAGGTCGCGGTGCGTAGCGTTCGTCGGAGAGTGTTTATGCGTATCATGAAAAAGGGTGTTCGCCCTCAGACCACACAAAAAGGTTTCTGGAAGTGGCTTTATGGTGATTGGGGCTGATTGCCTGCCAATACAATTTTCTACCCATGAAGAGCCTCGGTGAAAGCCGGGGCTCTTTTCGTTTGGGCCACCTTGCTCCGCGCGCCTGACGCGCCTATAGCCGCACAATTCCTTGACTTTTAACCGAAAGCCCGCACCTTGCGCACGACCTCTGCTGCCCTCAATCGTATCCAACCTTCCGCCACACTTGCCATGACGAGCCGGGTGCTTGACCTTAAGGCAAAGGGCGTCGACGTCATCGGTTTGGGCGCGGGTGAGCCCGATTTCGACACGCCTGACTTTATCAAGCAAGCCGCCATCGAAGCGATTCGCAAGGGCCAGACAAAATATACCAACGTCGATGGTACGGCCGCTTTGAAGGAAGCGATTCGCCAAAAATTTTTGCGCGATAACGAATTAATTTATGCGGCCGATCAAATCAGCGTAAATGTTGGCGGCAAGCATACCCTGTTCAACGCACTCGTCGCGACCGTTGAGCCGGGCGACGAAGTCATCATCCCGGCACCTTATTGGGTGAGCTATCCCGACATTGTAAACTTTGCGGGCGGCACCCCCATTTTCATCGAGGCACATGCCGCCCAAAACTACAAGATCACGGCCGCGCAGCTTGAGGCCGCCATCACCCCCGCGACTCGCTGGCTGATCCTCAATTCGCCGAGTAACCCGACAGGCGCTGCCTATAGCGAGGCCGAACTGCGCGCGCTCGCCGATGTGCTGCTGCGCCACCCGCAAGTCTGGGTGATGGCCGACGATATGTATGAACATATCGTCTATGATGATTTCGTCTTCAAAACCATCGCCCAGATCGAACCTGCGCTATATGATCGCACGCTGACCGTGAATGGTTGTTCAAAAGCTTATTCGATGACCGGCTGGCGAATCGGATTTGCAGGCGGGCCAGCGTGGCTGATCAAGGCCATGGGCAAGCTCCAGTCGCAATCGACCAGCAACCCATGCTCAATCGCACAAGCGGCGGCAACGGCGGCGCTTACCGGCGATCAAAGCTTCCTTGCCGCGCGCAATAATGCGTTTAAATCGCGGCGCGACCTTGTTTGTTCGATGCTCAACCAGATTGAAGGCGTTCATTGCCCGCGCCCCGAAGGTGCCTTCTACGTTTACCCCGACGTCAGCGGCCTGATCGGCAAAACAACGCCGGGGGGTATCGTGATCGATAGTGATGAGGTGCTGATTAGCTATTTCCTTGACGAAGCAAAGGTCGCGGCAGTTCATGGCGGCGCGTTCGGGCTATCACCCGCGTTCAGAATCTCCTATGCGACATCGGAAGAATTGCTGACCGAAGCCTGCACGCGAATGCAAACTGCGTGTGCCGCGCTGACATAATCGCATATTTTTTGTGGCCGCAGAAACTTTTGGCCAGATTCATGCGTATATTAGGTCAGTAGCAAAAAGGTGACCCCATGCAATTGACACGACGAGACTGGATTTTCGGTTCGACCGCGCTGGTGATGGCATTATCGGCGTGCAACCGTTCAGAAGCGGCGCGCGCAAAATTTGAAGTGACGCTTTCCGATGCGCATTGGCGGGCACGCCTTTCCCCGGCGGCGTATCAAACTCTGCGCAAGGAAGCGACCGAACGGCCCTTTACCAGCCCATTACTCAACGAACATCGCAAAGGCATTTTCGCCTGCGCGGGGTGCAATCTGCCGGCATTTTCGTCAACGACCAAATTTGACAGTGGTACGGGCTGGCCCAGCTTTTGGAAGCCATTGCCCAATGCCATCGGCACGTCGACAGACAATTTGCTCGGGTTTGCGCGCACCGAAGTCCATTGCCGCCGCTGTGGAGGCCATCTCGGTCATGTGTTCGACGATGGCCCGCAACCAACCGGCAAGCGCTATTGCATGAACGGCGTAGCGCTCACATTCAAACTTGGAGTCGCATAATGAGTGTAAAACAAACCTTAGCCATCATAGGCATATCAGGAGCCGTTACGGCGATGATCATGCTTTCAACCCCGGCAACCGCCGAGCGCGCTGTGCCTATTCCAGCCGCCAAGATCGACGCCCGCGAGACTGGCAAATCGGCAGTTGCCGTGCTTGCCGGTGGGTGCTTTTGGGGCATGGAAGCGGTGTTTGAGCGCGTTAAGGGCGTAAGCACGGTAACATCGGGCTATGCGGGCGGTACGGCGGAAAGCGCAAATTACAGCGATGTTTCGACAGAAACAACGTCGCATGCCGAAGCTATCCGGATCGTCTATGACCCCGCCAAAATAAGCTATGCCACATTATTGCGCATTTTCTTCTCAGTGGCGCATGACCCAACGCAGCTCAACCGCCAAGGCCCCGATACGGGAACCAGCTATCGATCCGCCGTTTTCGCGCAAACGCCCGAACAAGCGAAGGTAGCGCGCGCCTATATCGCGCAACTTGGTGCGGCAAAACGGTATAGCGGCCCGATTGTAACGCGGATCGAAAGCGCAAAATTCTATCCTGCCGAAAGCTATCATCAGGACTTTTTCACGCGCAACCCCAACCATCCCTATATCGTCAGCTGGGATAAACCGAAGGTTGCCGCCTATCGCGTGGCATTCCCGTCGCTTTATAAAGGCTAAAGCGAAAACGACAGGAGACGCAGGCCAGCCGGGATCAGCGCCTTAGCGGGCAACCCGGCTGCTGCAACAATCTCAGGATGGTCAGCCGATAGACCGCCGGTAAAGGCGCCAAATGCGGGCAGGATTAGCTTCGTTGCCGACGCCACAAAGCAAGGGCGCGACACACTCTGTCCGCGTGCGCCTGCCCGGTATTTGGGGTGAAAATGACCCGATAGCTCGGGGCGCGGATCAGCCGCATTGGCTTGGTGGCGCAAGACGAGTCCCTTGATCGTCACTTCCTCATGGATCGTCCCACCAGCGCTCGGCGGCAAATGCTCGTCGTGATTGCCGGTAATCCAATGCCAGTCGCAGCGCGCCATGAGGTCTGCCAGCAAGTGGCGCGCCTCGTTGGAAAGCCGTGCCTCACCGCCATCATCATGAAAGTTATCGCCCAAGCACCATAGCTGACGCGCGTGGGTTTGTGCGATCAATGTCGATAGCCGCTGCAGCGTCGCATGGCTGTCATAAGGGGGTAGCATCTGCCCCCGCACCGCAAACCAGCTTGCCTTTTCCAAATGGAGGTCAGCAACGATCAGCGCGGCTTGGGACGGCCAGTAGAGCGCTGTGCCGCCCGCAACGGCAAAGTCCTGCCCGGCAAAGTGAAGTGGCGGCATTAGGCCTGCGTGTCGGCCTCTGCTTCGGGGGGATTTTCATACCAAACCTCAACCTCACCGGTGAGTTTGATTGTGAGCGGCTTGCCCCGGCGATCAACAGTCTTACCCGCCTGAACGCGGATCCAACCCTCGGAAATATTATATTCCTCAACGTCCTTGCGCTCGCGCCCCTTGAAACGAACGCCGATGCCGCGCTTGAGCACATCGCCGTTGAAATGGGGGCTCGATGGGTCGATCGAGAGGTGATTGGGAAGCTGATCAGTCATGATGCGTCGCTTGCCCCAGATGCTCCCCCGCCGTCAAGCAAAGCCGCCAATTGGCTTATGCTGCGGTGAAGCGAATCGGCAGTCGCTTAAGTCCGCTCACGAAGGTCGATTCGACACGCGCCGGCGTGCCCGCTAGCTCAAGGCTCGACAGCCGGGGCAGCAATTCCTCCATCAAAATCCGCATTTCCATCCGCGCGAGATGTTGGCCGAGGCAGACATGGCCGCCATAGCCAAAGGCAACCTGGTTGTTGGGCGTGCGGTCGGGGTTGAACGTGAAAGGATCATCAAACACCGCTTCATCGCGGTTGCCGCTAACATAACAGAGCATCATCCAATCATCTTTGGCGATTTTCTGGCCAGCGACTTCGCAATCTTCGGTCGCGGTGCGCAGAAAATGCTGGACGGGGGTTGTCCAGCGGATCGCTTCTTCGATCAGGCCCTCGCTGCTCGCGCTACCATCGCGGTAGCGGGCAAAGAGTGCGGGATTTTTGGCGAGTTCCATGATCGCGCCGCAGGTTGAGGCCGATGTCGTGTCATGGCCAGCGGTCGCCACGATCATATAATAGCCATTGGCTTCGCGGTCAGCGATGGGCACGCCGTTGACGACGCCATTGGCGATCACAGTGGCGAGATCATCGCGCGGATTGGCCCGGCGATCAGCGGTGATTCCGCTGAAATAGGCCTCGAAATCGGCAATCACGAACTGAAGCATTTGGATCGCTTGCTGCGGATCTTTGATTTCGGCGCGTGCGCGGTTGATTTCGGGGTCAGTCGGGCCGAAGAGCTGCTGGGTAAGCATCAGCATGCGCGGCTCATCCTCAGGCGGGACGCCAAGGATATTCATCACGACATGGAGCGGGTAAGCCGCCGCAACATCCTTTGCAAAATCACATTCGCCGACACCTCCTGCACCGGTCATCGCGAGCATCTTATCGACGGTTTCGCGCGCGATTGATCGGATATGGCCTTCAATCGTCTTGATGTTTTTGGGCATAAACCAATTCTGCGTCAGCAGCCGGTATTTCATATGATCGGGCGCGTCCATCTGGACGAGCGAGCGGATGAGATGGCCGTCACCACCTGGCGTAATCGCTTTGGCAATCTCCCACCCGGCTTTGTTGGTCAGCGTCGGCGATTTGATACCGCTGGCAAAGCGAGCATTATTGCGGCTGATTTCAAGGATATCAGCATGGCGGGTCACGGCCCAGAAGGGGTCATGCCCCTCAACCTCGGCAACGCCAAGCGGCATGTTGGCGCGTGCCCAGGTGAAATTGGCGTGTAGCCCTTCCCATTCGCCGTAAGCTTTGGGATCAACGAGCGAGGCGGCGATGGCGGCGGGAAGCGTTGGTGTCATGATCAGCGCCCCCGGAACAGGCCACCGAGCAAGCCGCGGATCAATTGACCCCCGATTTGCCCGACAACCTGACGACCAACGGTCGTTGCAGCCGACCTGACCGCTGATTGAACTGCCTTTTCAGCCATTGACGGTTTAGCATCTTCGCGCGCCTGACGGGCGGCAGCGCGTTCGGCCTCCTTGGCGAGCCGCGCGGCTTCACGGTCATCAATCACTTTTTGGCGAGCGGCTTCTTTGGCGGCAATGGCGGCTGCCTTAGCCTCAGCCTCCTCGGCTTGTTCTTGCGCTGCGGCGGCTCCGGCTTCGGCGCTTTTGGCCTGCAATATCTCTTCGGCTGATTCGCGGTCGATTAGCGTGTCATATTTATCGCCAATTGCGTCGGTCTGGATCATGATCGCGCGCTCTTGCGGCGTTACTGGGCCTACGCGTGAGGCAGGAGCCTTAATCAAAGTGCGCTCAACGGGCGAAGGCGCGCCATCAGCCTGAAGCAGCGACACCAATGCCTCGCCCACCTTGAGTTCGGTAATCGCGGTCTCAACGTCAACGCCGGGATTGGCGCGGAAGGTTTGCGCCGCTGATTTGACCGCTTGCTGATCACGCGGGGTAAAGGCGCGCAGCGCGTGCTGCACACGGTTGCTCAGCTGCGCTGCGACGGTATCGGGAATGTCGATCGGGTTTTGCGTGATGAAGTAAACGCCAACACCCTTCGAACGGATCAGCCGCACGACCTGCTCAATCTTTTCAAGCAACGCTTTGGGCGCATCGTTGAACAGCAAATGCGCCTCATCAAAGAAGAAGCACATTTTTGGTTTTTCAGGATCGCCGACTTCAGGGAGCGTTTCAAACAATTCGGACAGCAGCCAGAGCAGGAAAGTCGAATAAAGCTTGGGGCTTGCCATCAATTTGTCGGCGGCAAGGATATTGATCACGCCGCGCCCGCTATCGTCGCAGGTCATGAAATCATCGAGATCGAGCGCAGGCTCGCCAAAGAAATGATCGCCGCCCTGGCTGCGCAACTGAAGCAGAGACCGCTGGATCGTGCCAACGCTTTGCTTGCTGATATTGCCATAAGTGGTGGTGAGCTCATCGGCGCGCTGCGCACAATTGACAAGCATTGCCTGCAAATCATCAAGATCAAGCAGCAGCAAACCATCCTTATCGGCAACATGGAAGGCGATGGTCAGCACGCCTTCCTGCACCTCGTTCAAATCCATCAGTCGTGCGAGCAGCAACGGCCCCATTTCGGATACGGTGGTGCGGATCGGATGGCCTTGTTCACCAAACAAATCCCAGAACTGAACCGGATTATCGCGGTAAGCCCAATCGGTCTGGCCGATTTCAGCGGCACGCGCGGCGAAGATTTCGTGCGTTTTTGATTGGGCTGAGCCCGCCATCGCCATGCCCGACAAATCGCCTTTGACGTCGGCAACAAAGCTTGGCACGCCGATGGCCGAAAAACCTTCGACAATGCCTTGGAGCGTGACAGTCTTGCCCGTGCCAGTTGCGCCCGCGATGAGCCCGTGGCGGTTGGCGCGTTTGAGGTTAAGGATTTGGGGCGTGCCGCCGCCTTCGCCTTGCCCGATGAAGAGACCATTATCCGCCATTTTACACTCCTGCCACTATTTGGTTGGCGTGGGTGTAGCGCGAAGCAGGCGCGCGGGAAAGCGCCTAGTGACCCTCCCCGCCATCTGAGCAGCGGAGAGGGTGGCGTTTGATATTAGCTATCGCGCAGTTTTACCGCGATGTAGCGCGCACGCGGCGCGTTGCGACTTTGGACATAGAGCAACACATTGCCGCGACCCGCTGATTTGGCGGCGACCGCAGCTGCCGAAACGTCAGCAGGTGTAATCGTCGGGCGCTCATTGGCCGAAATGATCACATCGCCGCGTTGCACTTTTGTGGCTGCGTCGCTTGAGGGGTCAACCGCAGTGATGACGACGCCCTTGATCCCCGCACTAAGGCCAAGCTCTTGCGAGATTTGAGCGGTCAGCGGTGTGACCGAAAGGCCAAGCGCTTGCTGTGCGGCAAGCGAGTTAGTCTTCTCATCCTGCGGAGCAAACCCCTTGGCTCCGGGCGTCAATCCAGCAATCCTGTCTTCGCTTGGGCGTTCGCCCACGACGGCTGTCAGCGTCTGGCGCTTGTTGTTGCGGATAACTTCGATTGGCACACGTGATCCGATTGGCAGACCTGAGACGATGAACGATAGCGTCTCATCGGGGGTCACTTCGCGGTTGTTGACCTTCACGATCACATCGCCTTGCTTGATCCCGGCTTTTTCAGCGCCAGCGCCTGGTTCGACGCCCGCAATCAGCTCACCGCGATCTTTGCTAAGGCCAAGCGCGTCGGCTGTGTCATCGTCAAGCTGCTGAATTTGAACGCCCAGATAGCCCCGCTTGACGCGCGCGCCGCCCTTGAGCGTTTGAACAATGGGCCAGGCTTGCTCGGCGGGGATCGCAAACCCAATACCGACATTGCCCCCGGTGGGGGAGAAGATGAGTGTGTTGATCCCGATCACATTGCCATTGAGGTCGAACATTGGCCCACCCGAATTGCCGCGATTGATCGACGCATCGGTTTGAATATAGCGATCATAGGCACCGCCCTGCCCGGTATTGCGGTGCAGCGCTGAAACAATCCCGGCGGTCACAGTGCCGCCAAGTCCAAATGGATTGCCAATGGCAACAACCCAATCGCCAACGCGGGCGCGCGTTGAGTCGCCAAAGCGCACAAAGGGCAATCCTGCGGCTTCGATTTTGAGCACAGCCAAATCTGACGACGGATCACGACCAACAACTTTGGCGACATATTCCTTGCGGTTGGGCAATATCACTTTGATCGATGTCACGACCGAATTGTTGTTGGGGCCTTCACCGCCTGAAATTACATGATTATTGGTAACGACATAGCCATCATCCGAAATGATGAAGCCTGAGCCTAGCGATTGGCCTTCGCGTGTGGTGGGCCGGCCACCACCTTGCTGCTGCTGCTCATTGCCGAACATTTCGGCAAATGGCGTGCCAGCGAACGGATTCTGCTGAGACACTTCTACACGCTGCGTGGCCGAAATATTGACCACTGCTGGCTGCAATTTAGCCGCCAAGTCGGCAAAGCTCATCGGTGCACCAGGGCGCGGCGGCGCTGCCGTGGTGATGGTGCCCGGCTCATTTTGCGCGGTCTGGGCGGTGCTTGGCGATTGCAACGCAAGGGTTGCAGCGGTCCCGCCGAGCAGCAAGGCTGTTGTAATGGCATAAGCGTAACGCACAGGTCAGTCTCCAATGTTTACGGTGAGTCTCTCACCAAGATCGCAGCATATATGCTGAAGGCAGGTGTCTTAACGCATATTGAACAAATCTAACGCCCACCCCGGAATTCTCTTAGATAATCATTGCTTGGCGAGAGGACCACGCTCGTCTGGCCGCCTGCTTGCGCGCCAAACGTGGTTTTGTATGATTGCATCGCACGGTAGAAATCATAAAAATCAGGGTCTTTGCCAAAGGCGCCCGCATAGGTTTGTGCCGCAGTTCCTTCGGCTTCACCGCGAATGATCTGCGCATTCTTCTGGCCTTGCGCGATGATGGTCAGCGCTTCCTGTTCGCGCGCGGTGCGCATCCGTTGGTAGGCGCTGTCGAGCGGGGTGCCATCGGGCAAATCGGCGCGCTTGATCCGCACATCGATGATTTCGGCACCATATTGCTTGGCAATCCGGTTAAGGCTGGCTTTGATATTGAGCATCACTGTATCACGCTCGGGCGTCAGCATCGCGGCAAAAGTACGCTTGCCAAGCTCGTTGCGAAGCGATGAGCCAAGGATCGGACCAAGCTGGTCAGACACACGGTCTTCGGTGCCAGCGGTGGTCACCATGCGCAATGGATCGGTGATCCTGAACCTCGCAAAGGCATCCACGCTTAGCTGCAACTGATCCGTCGAGAGAACCTGCTGCTTCTGCATTTCGACATCAAGGATACGCTTGTCGATCCAGCGAACTTCCTCAAAGATTGGGATGATAAAGGCAAGTCCAGCGCCGGTATTACCAAATGGCTCCTTTGGACGATAGCCATTCAGGATGCGATTGGGCTTACCAACGAGCAGCACCACGCCTTGTTTGGTTTCGGGAACGAACTTGACAACATTGACAAGCAGCACGACCAGCGCGAGCGCCATCAGGGCAAGACCAATTGGATTGCGCATCAGTTTTTCACGCATGGTGGGAAAATCCTCGCTCATTTGGCGGGCTCCTCGACAGGGGTGGCGCGACGCTTAAGCTCGGGCAATGGCAAATACGGCGTCACGCCGGGCGCTTCGATGATCGTCTTGTCGACGCGGCCAAGCACTTCTTCCATCGTTTCATAATACATGCGTCGACGCGTAACGCCGGGTGCCAGCTTATATTGATCATAAACTTTGTTGAACTGCGCCGCTTCGCCCTCGGCACGTGCCGTGATCTGCTGTGCATAAGCGCGTGATTGGTTGACGGCGGTTTGCGCGGTTTGCTGGGCTGCCGACACTTGTTTGAATGCCTCGATCACTTCAGCAGGTGGCACTGCTTTCTTGATCGCAATCCCCTGAATCCGCACCCCAGCCTTATAGGTGTTGAGCACAACCTGCATCCGTTGTTGCACTTGCTGTTCGATCCGCGTGCGGCCCGATCCAATCGCATCGTTGAGCGTGAACTGGCTGAGCACTTCGCGCATGGCGCTTTCGCCCACTTCCTTGATTGTATCATCGGGTTCGGCCAACTGGAAAAGATAGAGCGCTGGATCGCGAATATCCCAGCGGATCGAATAAGCAAGATCAACAATGTTGCGATCGCCGGTTAACACAAGGTTTTCAGATTCAGCGCTGCCAATATCAATCCGGTTGATCGCGCGCACATCTACCTTGCGAACGCTGTCGATCGGCCACGGCAATGTCGCGCCTACGCCGGGTTGCAATATGCTATTGAACGAACCAAAGCGCGTCACCACGCCCTGTTGCTGCGGGCCAATTTGCCAAAAGCTGGTGAAGAATATCCAAATCCCGACAAGCGCAATCAAGCCAAAGCGCGCAATCGGCCAGATATCACCGCCGCTAGGCAGGCCGCCAAAGCCACCGCCGCTTCCGCCGCCCCCACCGCCGAGCGTGCGGAGCCGCTTACCAATTTCATCAAGCGCAGAATTGCGACCAGGCCCGCGTGGGCGACCGCCGTTCGGGGGCTGACTCCAAGGATTACGCGGGCCATCGCCATTGCCCCCGCCCCCTGAGCCGCCGCCAGAGCCGCGTCCGCCCCACGGACCACCTTCATTCAAAAGGGCTATCGCCCGAGCCCGCCAACCAGTTTTTAGTGTCATAAAATCATTATAGGGAGGCGTGCCGACGAAAAACAGTGGCATGACATAAAACTGTGCGTAAAGCCGCTGGCATGACAGATATTGAGACACTTTCGCGCGCGCTTGATGCGCTTCCTGATCCGCTCGGGCAGGGAGGCCTTGTTACGTCAAAGCGAATTAGCGCCCCGCGCTTTGCCGACGGGCGTGTTAGTCTGATCCTTGACGTCACCGGCCTGTCGGTTGATCAGCGCGAGGCGCTCGACAAGGCCATTCAAGATGCAGTGCGGCCGCTGCCCGGCGTAACTGACATCCGGATCGCAATGACCGCGCAAAAGACTGGCAAACGATTGATCGCCGTCGCCAGCGGCAAGGGCGGGGTGGGCAAATCGACTTTATCGGCAAACCTTGCGGTGGCGCTCGCGCGGATGGGGCGCAAGGTGGGGCTGATTGATGCCGATATTTACGGCCCTTCGCAACCACGCCTGATGGACAGTGAAGGCGCTCGGCCTACCGCCAAGGACAAGCAGCTTGAACCCGTGCCGACGCGTTTCGGCGTGCCGATGTTGTCGATGGGGCATCTCGTCAAGCCGGGACAGGCGATTGCGTGGCGCGGGCCGATGGCGGGCAATGCGCTCGGTCAGCTGATCGACGCAGATTGGGGCGCTTGCGATATCATCATTGTCGATTTGCCGCCGGGCACGGGCGACGTACAGCTATCGATGATTACAAAGCATAAGCCAGTGGGCGCGATCATTGTGTCGACGCCACAAGATCTGGCGCTGATCGATGCCGAGCGTGCCATCGATTTGTTTACCCAGTCAACCGTGCCAATCATCGGCTTGGTTGAAAATATGGCGGGCTATATCTGCCCGAAATGCGGCGACGTGTCCGATCCGTTTGGCAATGGGGGAGCCGAAGCTGCCGCTGCCGAAAGCGGTTATGCCTTTTTGGGCCGCGTTCCGCTCGACATCGCGATCCGGATTGCCTCCGACGCGGGCGATCCCCCTGCGGCGGGTGACAGTCTGGCAGCCGGAGCGTTCCGCTCGATTGCCATGCGCTTGCTCGACTGGCTTGATAAACAGCCATGATCAAGGATTGACGCACACATTCGTTTGTGATGATATGCTATAACAATCATGATAAGGAGAGTGTCGATGGCCCGTTCCGCCCGCATTGCCCGCGATGACCTGCCGATTTGCGAGATTAACACGACACCGATGATCGATGTCATGCTCGTCTTGCTCATAATGCTGATGCTGACGTTGCCGCGGCCAACGCACAAGGTCGCGATTGATTTGCCCAGCGCCAACGGCAAAGCGGCCGTGCCGCCCCCGGTTCACCGCCTGTCGATCAGCGAAACAGGCAGCTATTCGTGGGACGGTGCGCCACTGACTGCCGCCGCGCTGCCGACCACGTTGCGCGCGTTTGCAGCCGATCCTCGCGCGCCGATTCTCCACCTCGAAACCAACCAGAATACCACCTATGATCGTTTTGATCATACGCTGGCGCTCGTCAAACGCGCGGGCATCACCAAAATCGGCTTTGTTGGAAACCCGACCGGATTTTGAACCAACCCTTTGTCCAGAGAAACGAGGTTGCGCGCACTGCTCCATTGGCGGCATAGACTGGGTTCATGACCAATGACCTCTCTGCTTTGCCACCACAAAGCTTTGCCGATCGGCGGGCCGAACAGGATCGTGCCCGGTTGACGGCGGCATTATTGGCAGTCGGACAAGGCGACCGGCAGGCATTTGGCGAACTTTATCGGCGCACGTCGGCGAAACTTTTTGGTGTCTGTCTGCGTATCTTTGACAATCGAACCGATGCCGAGGACGCTTTGCAAGACGCCTATATCACAATCTGGAATAAGGCCGCGAGCTTTGAAGCGGGGCGGGCAAGTCCGATCAGCTGGCTCGTCACGGTCACGCGCAACCGCGCGATTGACCGGTTGCGGGGTGCAGGCAAGGCGCGGCTGGTTGATCTGGATGAAGCTGCGGATATTGTCGATCCCGTGCCGCGCGCCGATGCTCAGCTATTGGCAAGCGGGGACACACTGGCCCTGATGCAGTGCATTGAGGGACTTGATTCGCGTGACGCCAATTTCATTCAATCAGCGTTTTTGGGCGGAGCGACTTATGCCGATTTGGCCGCGCGCGATAATTTGCCACTGGGGACGGTAAAGAGCCGGATTCGGCGCGCGTTGATTGCGCTTCGTAACTGCCTAGGGGGCGATCATGTCAATATTAAGTGACGATGACCTCGCATTGGCGGCCGAATATGCATTAAAGCTGCTCAACCGTGCTGAACAAGCGCAAGCCGAGGCGCTGATCGCGACGTCGCCTGCCTTTGCCGCAGAAGTCAGTGCATGGGAAAAGCGGTTGGAACCGCTTGCGGTGGGTGCCGATGAGGCCCCGCCACCGTATCTGTGGGACCAGATTGAGGCCAAGCTGAGCCCGGCAACGCTTCAGGAACGAGGCAATCGCATGCTTCGATTGTGGCAAGGGCTGACGCTTCTGTCGGGCGGTGTTGCCGCGGCGCTGGCACTCATTCTGATCAATCAACCGGTCGCCGTGCCGCAACAAGCGCCCTTGATCGCAGCGCTTGGGCAAGAGCGCGAGCCTTCGACAATGACCGCCAGCTATGACCGCGTGACTGGCGCGCTGACATTGATGCCCGTTTCGCTCAATACCGGGGCGCTATCGCCCGAATTGTGGTTGATTGACCACGGCGGTAGCGCGCATTCGCTTGGCATCATTGTGCGGGATCACCCGTCACAAATTACCGTTCCTGCTAAACTGCGCACATTGCTTACGGCGGGCGCGACGCTCGCCGTAACGCCTGAACCAAGCGGAGGCGCGCCGGGTGGCAAGGCGACCGGCCCGGTTATCTCGAGCGGAAAAATCACCACCATTTAAAAAATAAGGAACGCGGTCTGCATCCGCGGCGATGATCCATCCGTTACTGACGATGCTGCCTTTCACTTGGGCAGCGCCCTCGGAAGGAAATCATGATGACACGCAAAATTCTAAAACCTGTGATTGTTGCGCTTACTGTTGCGCTGGCAGCGACCAGCATCGGTGGTATCGCTGTGGCCAAAATGAAGGATAAGGCACCCATAGTCGGCGGCGCGCCGATGTTCCCAACACAAACCATTGTAGAAAATGCGTCCAAAGCGAAGAATCTGACGACGCTGGTTGCTGCCGTGAAGGCCGCTGGTCTTGTTGAAACGCTGTCAGGCCCCGGCCCGTTCACTGTGTTCGCACCCACAAATGCCGCCTTTGGCAAGCTTCCTGCCGGCACAGTCGAAACATTGGTCAAGCCAGAAAATAAAGATACGCTGACGACGGTGCTGACTTATCATGTCGTCGCTGGTCGGATGACGGCGGCTGATATTGTCAAGGCCATCAAAATGGGCGGCGGTACGGCTACCCTTACCACGGTTCAAGGCGGAGCCCTGACTGCGAAGTTGCAAGGCACCAAGCTTGTTTTGACCGATGCCAAGGGTGGCAAGTCGATGGTCACGATCGCCAATGTGATGCAATCAAATGGCGTCGTTCACGTCATTGATTCAGTGTTGATGCCGTAAGCGCCAACCCTGACACCTCCGCGACCGGTCGTTCGCCTACCCCCCTCCCGGCGAGGGCCGGTCGTGATTTCGTCAGGCAGCGCTGCGATGCTGCGACGCTGTGAACAAACCGGATGCTTCTGACGCAGGCATTGGCCGACCAAACAGATATCCTTGAATCTTTTTGCAGCCCAAATCGCTGATCATCTTGCATTCTTCATCGGTTTCAACACCCTCGGCGGTCGTTGACATGCCCAGACTATTGGCAAGCGCCACAACCGCGCGGATGATCGCAAGGCTCTCGGGCAGGTTTTTGGACGCGCCCTGCACAAAGCTCCGATCGATTTTGATCGTGGAAAACTTCGTTTTGGACAAATAGCCAAGCGATGAATAGCCAGTGCCAAAATCGTCGAGCGCTAACCGCACACCAAGCGCCAAAATTCGTTCGAGGACCGCTACAGCAATTGTCCCTTCGCGCATGAAAACGCTTTCGGTGACTTCAAGTTCAAGCCGGTGCGGCGGCAGCCCGGCATTGGCAAGCGCGGAGACAACAGCACTCACGAAATGGGCATCGTGAAGCTGCTCAGCCGACACGTTCACCGCAACGCGAATTGTCGATGGCCATTTGGCGGCCTCAAGGCAGGCGGTGCGTAATACCCATTCACCAATCGGACCAATCAATCGGGCTTCTTCGGCGATTGGTATGAACTTGATTGGCGATACATTGCCAAGATCGGGATTCTTCCAGCGGAGCAACGCTTCGAAGCTTTCAATGTCGCTTGATTGGGCGTTGACGACGGGTTGATAGTGAATTTCAAATTCATTGCGTTCAAGCGCTTTGCGAAGCGCGATTTCAAGTACGCGTCGCTCTTCAGCATGAACGTGAAGTTGCGGTTCGTACACATTGAACGAGCCGCCGCCCTGATCTTTTGACCGATAAAGCGCCAAATCTGCCGAGCGGATCAACATTTCAACCGACCGGCCATCGCGCGGACCAACGGCGGACCCGACACTCGCCCCGATATAGATTGTGTTGTGATCAATCTCATAAGGAACCGACACGGTATCGATAATCGCACGTGCCAACCGCGCCATCTTCGCAGCGTCGCTGGCATCCTTCACCACCACTGCAAATTCATCGCCGCCCAATCGACCGCATATTTCATTGTCAGTCATGATTGACCGAAGCCGTTCGGATACGCGCATCAGAACCCGGTCGCCTACCGGATGGCCGAGCGTATCATTAACCGCCTTGAACCGGTCGAGATCAATCATCATGAAGCCACAGCGTCCGCGCCAGCGGTCAGCCTCCAACATGGCATGGCCAAGCGCCTCGGTGATCTGCAAGCGGTTTGGCAGGCCCGTCAGCGTATCATAGCGAGCCATTCTATTGATTTTGTCGGCTGATTTGTGCTGCTCGGTAACATCCGATCCCACACCCCGGAAACCTTGGAAAATTCCAGCTTCATCAACGCGCGGACTGGCCGACAATTCCCACCACCGCGTTTCCCCGTGAATCTGCACGGGGACAACGAGATCGCTAAAACTTGTGCGGTTTTTGAGATGTTCGGCTAGCTCACGTAGCGTGGCCCCGAAATTGCCAGCTTCCCATGCATCACCCGCCAATATCTGCAATAGTGGCTTGGCTTCAAGGGCGCCGATCTCCACGCCTAGCGCGAGGCCGAGGCGGGGCGAGACGTGCGACAGACAGCGTGACGCGTCGGTTTGCCACATCCAGTCGCCGCCCGAATCTTCATATTCGCGCAAGAGCAAACTAACGACTTCCGATTTTTCCTTGAGCGCAAGCGACGCATGCTGATGGAGGATAAAGGTTCGCCCGCTGACAAGACAGGCGGCGGCCAGTGATACCGCATAAGCCATTGCCGAAATCGCGATGAGTGTGAGGTCAAGGCTCCACATCATGAACGCAAGACTGCCCCCCATTACGAGGAGAAAGCCTGCTGTTGCTAAGGGAATCGAGGCAAGGGTGAAGGTGGCAAGCCCCATCATCCCCGTCATCACCGACCAGACGGTCAGCATTTGCCGCGCGTCGCCCGACCCTGAAAAGATAAGCGGTAAGCCACACCAACAAAGTGCTGTCAATAGCAGGCTGAGTGTTTCGCGGTGGAGCTGTTTGCGGGTTGCGGTGGCGATTGGTTCATTCTTGACACGCAGCTGAGCAAAGCCTTGCAATCCCGTAACAACTATGACCACGGCAAACCAAACCAACAGCAATGGCAAAGCAGCTGTCGTCCGCAATGTGCCAACGATCACCGTGGCACCAAGCACGCTCATCATGACACGCGCCAGCGCGACGTTACGAACCGCGCCGATTTGTGCGCCGCGAACCTCACCCCAATCGAATTCCTTGGGGTCTTTTAGGCCTAGGACGGTCAGCCAATCAGGCTCGTGGGTGGATCTCAAAGAGGATGGTTTTTTACTCACCCGTCGGCGTTAGCAAAAACAACTTACCGGAACGTAACCAAGCGACCAAAAATTCTGAGCCCTAGGCGGCAAGATCATAGGGTTGGATTTCGCCTGAAAGATATTGATTGCGGGCCTTAGCACGGCTTAGTTTTCCCGAGCTTGTGCGCGGTAGCGTGCGGGGTGGGACGAGTTCAACCACACAGTGCATTCCCGTGATTGAGCGGACCTTGTCACGAATCGCGTCGCGCAACCTTGTCCGTTCGTGGTCATCAGTCGTCCGGCAGTGCACCAGAACCGCGGGCGATTCTTCGCCATTTGGCGTCGTGATTGAGAAAGCGGCGATGTCACCTGCCTTAAAGCCAGGCAATTGCTCAACCGCCCATTCAATGTCCTGCGGCCAGTGATTTTTGCCATTGATGATGATCATATCCTTGGCACGGCCAACAATGTAGAGATATCCGCCCGACATATACCCCATATCGCCAGTATCGAGCCAGCCGTCCTTCAAACAGTTTGCCGTCGAAATTTCATCGCGGAAATAGCTGTGCATGATCGATGGCCCTGATGCCCACACCTTGCCGATGGCGCGATCAGGCAGCGGCTTGCCATGGTCGCTGCGAATTTCAACCGCCATGTCGCGGCACGGCTTCCCGCAATTGACAATCGCGCGGAAGCGCTGCGGCATTCCAATAGCGCGCGTTCCGCCTGACAGCTCGGTTTCTTCAACAAGCTCTACAACCAAGCCTTCGCCCGGTGGCATGATAGTGACTGATAATGTTGCCTCAGCCAGACCATAGCTGGGCAGAAAGGCAGATGCCTTGAAGCCTGCATCATGAAACGCATCAACAAATGACTGCATCACATCAGGGCGAATCATATCCGCACCATTGCCCGCAACGCGCCACCGCGAGAGATCAAAGCGTTCCGAGGCCCGTGTCTGGCTCGAAATCCGCCGCGCACAGATATCATAGCCAAATGTCGGCGAATAGCTGAGTGTGGTACCCGGATTGCGGCTGATCAAATCAAGCCAAGCAAGCGGCCGACGCGCAAAATCTTCGGTTTTGAGATAGTCCGCCGAGACTTGATTGGCGACTGGGGATAATAAGCATCCGACCAGACCCATATCATGATACCAGGGCAGCCATGACACACAGCGATCATCATGTTGCAAATCCATGCCGTGACTGTGTGCGGCAAGATTGTTGAGCAGCGCGCGGTGCGTTACCGCCACACCGTGAGGAAAGCGCGTTGATCCACTGGAATATTGCAAATAAGCAATGTCATCGGATGTGGTCAGTGGCAGCGGGCCATCAGGAGCGGTGCGCGCGGCAAAACTACGCCAATCATAACCAACGACACCGCCCAATTCAGCAGCTTCGCTGCAGAGCGCCGCCAGTTCTTCAGGATAGAATAGACGCATCGGATCGGCGCTCTTCATTTGGACCGCGAGCTGGTTCACATAAGCGTCACGACCACCAAAGCTCGTCGGCAGCGGCAAGGGGACAGGCCACGCGCCGGCATAAATGCAGCCAAAGAACAGTGCCGCAAAATCAGGGCTGGTTTCGGCCACAATCGCAATCCGGTCCGCTGGTTCGATACCGTCGGCAATTAAGCGCTGTGCCATCGCCAAAGCGTCGCGGCGCAATTCGCTGTAGGGATAGGGGCGTGACAGCACCCCGCGCGGATCATGGAAATTGAGCCCGCAATCCCCTTCAGCCGCGAAATCAAGTGCCTCACCAAGTGTATCGAAGTCAGAGAAGCGGCGCACACGACCGTCTGCGCTTGACGTGGGCACCAATGTAGCGGTCGTGTGATCAAGTTGCGATGCTGCCACCATTTGGTTCCTTGTTGCGCGAGACCGATTATCGTTAATGATTTCCCTTCAGTCCCGACTGTGGCACAAATTTGACATATATGAGCAACAAGTCATTCCACCGCGAAAAAGGCATAGTTCGGCTTGATCAGGCGAAGCTTAAGGCATTGGCGCTTCATTATGTTGGGCGATATGCAACCACACAAGCCAAATTGCGACGCTATTTGGAGCGCAAAGTAGGTGAGCGAGAGTGGGACGGTGACACGGCCCCCGACATTGCGCAGATCGTCGATCACTGCGTCGGCTATGGATATGTCAACGATCGCAGCTTTGCCGAGGCGCGTGCGGATGCCTTAGCACGGCGTGGCTATGGTACTATGCGGATCAGTGGAGCGCTTCGACAGGCCGGGATAGATGCACAGGTTACACAAGATATATGCGCACAGGCACCGGATGACGCGCTCGCCGCCGCCCTCCGCTTTGCCAAAAGAAAATCAATCGGTCCGTTTTCCAGCAAAGTAGCCGACGAAAAATCCCGCCAGCGAATGATGTCTGCGCTTATTCGCGCAGGCCATAGTTTTGAGATTGCCCGCGCAATAATGCGCGCACGCGCTGAGGGCATGATCGATGAGGAGGTTTGACCCGCACATTCTATTACCTTGTTTTCTGTGATGCGGACGTTCATAATGTATCGGGTCGAGTCAAAGTTAGGACGAATAGAATGGCCGGAGCGCATCAAGCGAGCGCGCCTTGGGTTGAGAATGAAGAGTCTGCGGTACGAACGACAGACCACCAGAAGCTGATTGTTGACAACCATATGGTGAAACAGCCTTTCGAGGCTGAGGCGGAGCTTTGCGAAGGTTTTGTCAAGTGGTTTGATGTGACGCGTGGTTTTGGCTTCATTGTCTCGGACGATGGCGGGGGCGACATATTGCTCCATTTTTCAGTGCTACGTGATCATGGTCGACGGATGCTGCCAGAAGGTGTCCGTGTCGTCTGTGAAGCGAATCAGGGCGAACGCGGGCGTCAGGCGGCGCGCGTAATTTCGTTTGACCTTTCGTCGGCAACCGGCCCGGACTTTGAAATTCGCGCCACATCCTCAACACCGCGCATTGTTCAAGATTCGGTAGTGGATGAGGCAGGTTTACCTGAAGCCGTGGTGGTAAAGTGGTTCAACCGCTTGAAAGGATATGGTTTTCTAAACCGTGTTGGCGACGATGCCGATGTGTTTGTTCATATGGAAACGCTGCGCCGCGCTGGAATTATGGAAGTCGCCCCCGATGACCGCTTGCAAGCGCGGATTGCGAGCGGCAATCGAGGTCTGCTGGCTGTTGAGGTGATGCCGCTTCCGTGATGTTTATGCGCTGTTTCGTGTTGGCATTTCTGATCATGTTCAGCGTATCAAGCTGTCAGGTTGGTGACGGCTCTGAGGCGGTGGTGCTGGCAAAGGCGCCGCTGTCGATCGTGTCACAGGGGAAAACCCACCGCTTTACGGTTGAAGTAGCGCAAACGCCCGATCAACAACAGCGCGGTTTGATGTTTCGCGAATCACTGGCACCCACTGCTGGCATGCTTTTTCCGCTATCGCCCGCCCGTGAGGTGAGCTTTTGGATGAAAGATACCGTCATACCCCTCGATATCGTTTTTATCCGCGCAGATGGTTCAATCGCGCGCATTGCGGCGAACACAATCCCTTATTCCGGTGATCGCATTTCCTCAGGCGAGCCGGTTGCCGCTGTGTTGGAACTTGCTGGCGGTCGCGCAGCTGACCTCGGAATTGACGAAGATGATGTCGTTACCTGGCAAAAGCCGGGATGGCTTTAACCAAAGCCAATCAGGTCGAATATGAACATAAATCCCTCTTTGATGTGCGTTTTTAATGACCTTTGGCACTTTTGCGGCGTTGCAGGGGCTTATAAAAAGGTAAGAGTTGCGCCGCGCGTTCGCTGGGCTTAATTGCTGCGCATATGAGCATCAATATTTTCACTTGGTGGAAGGGCGTTGGCCTTGGCACTTTGTTTGCGACCAAAACTGGCGCAACGCGCGTTGGCGAAGACTCACTTGGTAATATATATTACGAGGCGAAGGCGGATGGCCTTGGCCGGCGGCGACGATCAGTCATGTATAAGAGCCACAATGACGCAAGTCTTGTGCCTCCTGAATGGCATGGGTGGCTTCACGGCACGCATGACAATGTGCCAGCGCTCGTGCTGCCCGCACCGCGCGCATGGCAAGCCCCGCCGACGCCAAATCTAACCGGCACACGAGATGCGTATAAGCCAGCGGGTGCACCCGAGCGTGGTGGTCGCCGCGCATCAGCCACGGGCGATTATGAAGCCTGGTCGCCTGAGGCCGATCAATGATCAAGCGTAGCTATGTCATCTCCGCCATCGCAGCAATTGGCATTATCGGCGGATGGCAAGGAGCGTCAGCGATCCAAAACGCAATAGTGCCGCCCGCTGCGCAAGCCCCAAAGACGGCGGCAACCTCTTCAAATTCGGCTGCGGCGACCGCCAAACCAAAGACGCCCGCCAGATCAACAACGGCAGCGCCGTCCCAACCCACGGCGCCAATAAGCCTGACCCCGGCCAACAAAGTGACGCCAATGGCCGAACGCGTCGCCACGATTGGCTTGCTCAACAAGCGCAATGGCCTGTCTCGCGATTTTGTCATGAAACCGGGCGAGGCCGTTCGGGTGGGGGATGTCATCATTCGCCTCAAAGCGTGCGAAACGACCGCGCCATGGGAAGTCGAAAAGCTGACAGGGGCTTTTGTTCAAGTTGTCGTCCATGGCAGCGATGATAAATGGCGGAGGGCCTTTTCTGGATGGCTTTTCAAAGAATCACCATCGCTCAATGTTGTGGAGCACCCGATTTACGACGTCTGGACCAAGGATTGCGCAATGCGCCATCCCGATACCGGGCCTAACACACTCGTTGTGCGCGGCGGTGAAGCGCCAAACGCCAAGAAATCGGGGGCACGCCGCAGCGCTGATGATAACGACGCCATATAGTCAGCCCGGCTAATCTCAATTGCACCCATTGATGCCAAATGCGGGGTTATGAACTGGCAGTCGAGCAAGGCAAATCCGCCAACGCGAAGCCGCGCAACCAAATGGGCCAGCGCAACTTTTGATGCATCGGTGGCGCGACTGAACATCGATTCGCCGAAAAAGGCACCGCCAAGCGCAATGCCATAGAGACCGCCGACCAATTCGCCCTGAAGCCATGTTTCGATGCTATGCGCATAGCCAGCCGCGTGCAGCGCGGTGACGGCGCGTTCGATGTGGCCATTGATCCATGTTGAGGGGCGGTCATCCGCTGGGGCGGCGCAAAGAGCAACAATTTGTTCGAATGCGCGATCTACTGTGGTCTCAAACCGCTCCGATCGCAGCGTTTTGGCGAGCGATTTTGACAAGCGAAAACGATCTAAGGGCATGATGCCCCGTTTTTCAGGGTCAACCCAATAGACCTCATCGGCATCCCGTGCGTCAGCCATCGGAAACACCCCGCTGGCATAAGCGCGCAGCAATATATCTGGTTCAATCACTTCACCCATCAGATACAATGCTATGCCGCAGAAATTGATCTTACTTCAAAATATATTTGCGGAGCCCTTGAAACCTTTGGGAGTGATCCCACATCCGAAAGTGCGGGCCGGGCCCCTCTGGCGATTGCAGAAACGCAATCGTGATGTCGGACCGCATCGGGTAAAGCCGATGCAAGGGGTCCGTTCGATCCCACCAAAGAGCATCTGCCACCCGATCATATTCACTGATCGATTATGGAGTGGCTTTATGACTGCATTATCTTACCGCCTCTTGCTGGTGCATCGGCGACTTGAAAGCGAAATTCGGGCGGCGCGCTTGATGCGATGGCCCGACGCTTACCGGATTCAGCGCCTCAAAAAGCTAAGGTTGGCAATCAAAGATCGGCTTCACGCCCTTGCGCTTGGCACATTGCGGATGCCCCACACCGCCTGAGCGAAGCGGCGGGTGGTGCGCGCATCCCCTCAACGCGCACCACCCGCTTGGGCTTTTGTTGGCGCAAAAAGGATCGATTCATGGACTTTTTAGAATTGTTATGGCTGGGAACGCCGGTTTGGATGTGGCTAGCCTTTATTGGCATCGTCGTCACGCTCCTCGCGCTTGATCTCGGCGTTTTGCACCGGAACAACAAAGAGATTGAGGTTGGCGAGAGCCTTGCTTTGTCGGCAGGCTATATTTCGCTTGGGCTCGCCTTTGGCGGATGGGTGTGGTGGTATATCGGCGAAGCAGCCGGTATCGCCTTCATCACGGGCTTTGTCGTCGAAAAAAGCCTTGCGATGGACAATGTGTTTGTGATCGCAATGGTGTTTTCGACCTTTGCCATCCCGCGAATCTACCAACACCGCGTTTTGTTTTGGGGGATTTTGGGCGTCATCGTTCTGCGCGCGATCATGATTGGTGTGGGTGCAACTTTGGTCGAACAGTTCAGTTGGGTACTGTATATTTTCGCAGCCTTCCTCATCTACACCGGCATCAAGATGTGGAGCAATGCCGATGACGATTATGACGTCGAGGGGAATGCCATCCTGAAATGGATGCGCAAACGCTTTCGGGTCACCGAGGCGCTCCAGG
This sequence comes from Sphingomonadaceae bacterium, assembly GCA_046153565.1. Lineage (GTDB taxonomy): Bacteria > Pseudomonadota > Alphaproteobacteria > Sphingomonadales > Sphingomonadaceae > Aquisediminimonas. Next base: position 42,430 of record JBJXDU010000009.1, on the reverse strand, counting down.
GAGACCGCTTTTTTGTCAAACAAGTGGATCCCAAAAGCGGAAAGATGGCGACCTTTATCACGCCTTTATTCTTGGCGCTGATCATGGTGGAAATCGTGGATATCGTCTTTGCGGTCGATAGTGTGCCTGCCATCTTTGCGATCACAACCGATCCTTTCCTCGTCTATACGTCCAACATATTCGCCATATTGGGATTGCGCGCCCTTTACTTCGCGCTCGCGGCGATGGTGCACCGGTTTCACTATCTCAAATATGCGCTTTCAATTCTGCTCGTATTCATTGGATCGAAAATCATCGTTGCCGATGCATTCGGGCTAACCAAAATCCCGCCCGCTGTTTCGCTTGGTATTACCTTTGCGATCCTCGGTGCGGGTGTAGGCTGGTCGCTATGGAAAACACGCGGCCAGCCCTCACCACCCCCTGTCATCAGCTGATGGCAGGGTTTACAACGCCGGATGTCCGGCATCCACAATCTATGATGGGGTATGATATGAAAACGATCGTTCTTACAGGGCTAACAACATTGGCAGCTTTGGGGCTTTCAACCAGTGCCTACGCAAAGTCAGAACAATGTGCTGCCGTTACCAAACCAGTGGTTGAAGGCTGGTTCACCGCATTCAACAACGCGTGGGCTACGAAGGATCCGGATAAAGTGACTGCCTTATTCGCGCGGGATGCGGTATTGCTGCCCACCGTGTCGAACAAGCCGCGGACGACGCCTAGTGAAGTGAAAGACTATTTTGTGAAATTTCTCAAAGGCAGTCCTGTCGGCACCATTGACACCAGCACGATCAAGATGGGTTGCAACAGCGTATCACGGTTGGGCACATGGACAGTGGCGTTGACCAATCCTGAAACAGGGGCAAAATCCAATGTAAAGGCGCGTTATTCGTTCATTTACAAGCGTGAAGGCGGGCAATGGAAGATCGACCATCTTCATTCATCGGTGATGCCTGAACCAATTTCTTAAAGTATGGCGTATGGCGGGGGGGCAGCGAGCGCTTCCCCCCGCTGAACAGGGAAGAAGCAAGTGGATTTGAATATTTTGAAAGCAGGCTCCATCATTCCGAGCGTGGCTTTAGCGCTGATACCGGTGACTGCGCATGCCCGACCAGTCGAAGACACTCAGCTATGGACCGTGCTTAACGTCTCGGGCCCGATCAAGGGCAATATCGTGTTTGCGGCCGATGGGCGGTTCCAGATCGTCGACGGGGTTTCGCGGCGTGGGCAAACGCTGATACGCGGATCGATTGGTGTCAAAGTCCGCCCGAATCTGACGCTCTCGGCTGGCTATGTCTATAGTGAGATTGACCGTGTCGGCGCGCCTAACAGCAAAGAGAATCGCGCGTTTCAACAAGTTTCGTGGACAATTGGCCCGGCACTTGGCGGAACGCTGAGCAGCCGTACTCGGCTCGAGGAACGGTGGTTCGTGGGCTTTCCAGACACGGGCTGGCGGCTGCGGCAGCAATTGCGGCTTCTCGCTCCGCTCTCCAAGACCGGCGCGTCGTTAATCTTACAGTCCGAACTCTTCATTCACCTCAACAGCATCGCCGCAGGGCCGCGCGCTGGCTTCGATCAGCTGCGCACGTTGGTCGGCCTGTCACTGCCCGTAACCAAAAAGGTGGTGATTGAGGTGGGATATCAGCCAATCTATATCAAAGGCGCTACAACTGACCGGCTCAACCACACGATCCCGGTAACACTCGTCATCAAGCTTTGAGCTTGGTCAGCTTTCGCTCAATCCCGGTCCATAGCGTCGAAAATGCGGCGCCAGCAGGCGTGCGTGCGGCAAAGTCGCCAATCGGCGCACGGCGAACCGCCATTTGCTCAACCGCGCTGCCCATCGGGATGACGGGCCAGCTTGGCTCGGCATCGATTGCCGCGCGGTGCACCAGCCGCCGCCGGTCGACCATCGAAAAAACCGGGAGAACGGGGGCATGCCCCTTATGTTCGCGGTCAAGGTGCGCCATCACCTCGTCAAGCGCGCGGCGCGCCAACGGCGACGGTATAACCGGTACAATGATCAAATCAGAGGCGCGCATCACTTGTTCGCTGGTTTCGGTGAGCCCCGGCGGACAATCGAGGATGATTCGGTCATAACGCTTTTCTAGATCACTGATCAGCTTGGCCAGCCGCTTCTTCTTGTCGAGCGCATAAAAGAAATGATCGAGCCCGCGCAGCGACGTATCGGCAGCAAGCAAGTCAAGCCGCTCCGTGGCGGTCGCGCGAATCAGTTTGTCGGGCGACACATCTTTTGCAAAAACGGATTGCGCATTGCCTTTTGCCATTGGTCCGCTGCTCAATAAGAAACTCGCCGCCGATTGCGGATCAAGATCCCACAGCAACGTTCTGCGTGAAGACTGAATCGCGGCGGACCATGCAATGTTAACCGCCATGCTGGTTTTGCCGACACCGCCTTTGAGCGAATAGACTGCAATTGATGGCATGACATCAGCTCCCGCGGTTTTGATCGGCGGTTCGTTTGGTCGCCAGCCAGGCTATAACATCATCTGCAGTCGCTTTGGCAGCTTCCTCCATCGGGGCGTGGCCGACATTTTTGTATGAGCGCAGTGTCGCCCCTGCAATATTGGCGGCAAACCATTTGCCAGCGCTGAACGGTATCAGCTTGTCATCCTCGCCCCAGATGATGAGCGTGGGGACTTTGATGGCGCGGATTGCTGAGGGGTCAATCGGTACGCGCGGCGTTGCGAACCGGTCAATCGTCGCCTGACGATTGCCGGGATAGCGGAGCAATTCCCAGTAACGGTCAATCATCGCGGGCGTGGCAATGCTTTGCACCGACACAGAATCATGCAGGCTCTTCTCAAGCAAAATACGCGGCGTGATATAGAGAGCGAGCGAGCGGAGCCCAGGCGTTTGCGCAATCCGGAAACCGATGGGCAGGCTTTTTGGCTTGGCATCGGGCGCGCCACCCGCGTCGACAAGCACAAGCCCGTCAAGCTTTTCGGGATGCTTGATGGCATAAGCAACCGCGATGCCGCCGCCCATTGAATTACCGCCCAGCGTGAATTTGGTGACGCCAAGCTTTTGCGTAACGCCGTCAACCGCCGCAACAAAGGCGGCGATTGAATAATCACGCTTGGGATGGGGGCCGGTGAGGCCGTGCCCCGCCTGATCAAAGGCAATGACGCGATAGTTCGCGCTTAGGATTTTGGTCCAGGGTTCCCACGTGTGGAGCGACGAATTTGAACCATGCAGCAAGACGATTACCGGCGCATCACGCGGCCCTTCGTCGCGCACATGAACCTTCATCCCGTCAACATCAATGAACTGCGACGGCAGTGCGCCGTATTTGGCGCGCATCGCCGCTGCGTCGGTATCAGGTGTCCAGCCAATGATCAGGCCACCAACGATGGTCAGCAGCAAGGATATCCCAAGCCATTTGAAAAAGCGTTTCACAGTGCCCTTCTCCTAAGTCTGCCTTCTCATAAGGCTTCGCTTGGCCGCGTAAATCAAATTTATCATTTGCAATTGCGACTAAGTCGCAATAATCATATCGCCTAGTGCGATGCATTCTCAATAAGGATTTTACATGCCGTTCCGTTCGTTGCTGCTGCTCTCATCTGTCTCACTGCTCGTGCCGAGCATGGCGGCGGCTGCCGAAGCTAGCGATGATCAGCCCATTATCGTGACCGGCCTTAGTGACGGCTACCGCGCACTGGAAACGACAAGCGGCACCAAGACGAAAACGCCTTTGCTCGACGTGCCCCAATCAATCAGTGTTGTCACCGAAGCACAGCTCAATGATCAAGCGATTCGGTCGGTCGCTGATTTGGTGCGCCTTTTCCCCGGTATTTCCGCAGGCCAAGGCGAAGGCAACCGTGACCAAGTCACGCTGCGCGGCAATAATTCCACTGCGGATTTTTTCGTTGATGGCTTGCGCGACGATGTCCAGTATTTCCGCAGCTTTTATAACATTGAGCGCGTCGAAGCGCATAAGGGCCCCAACGCAACGATATTTGGTCGCGGCGGCGGCGGCGGTATCATCAACCGGGTTACTAAGACCGCCCAACTCGACAGTATTAGTGCGGGGTCCGCAGCCTCGGTCGATAGTTTTGGGGCTTGGTATGTCTCGGGCGACATTAATGCAGGCTCAGCCCGCGCTGCGCTGCGTATTAACGCCTTTTACGAAGCGCTCAACAATCACCGCAATGTCTATGACGGTGAACGCTATGCGGTTAATCCCGTGGTCGGCGTTGCGGTTGGTGATCACACCAAGCTTCAACTCGGCTATGAATATGTGCGCGACAGCCGCGTCGCAGACCGGGGAGTTCCGTCAGCATTTGCCGGAACGATCGCCACACCAGCAGGCCCTGTGGCCGGTTTTACCCGCGCCTTCTTTGGCGTTGCGGGGCTGAATGTGTCTGAATTTGAAGGTCATGTAGTCACAGCGCGCAGCGAAACCAACCTTAGCGACGCGCTCACATTATCGACGCAGGCGCTCTACGGCGATTATGATAAATTATACCGCAACGCCTTTCCCGCAACGCCCGTTCTCGGCAGTATCGCTGCCCCTACGTTAGGGATCGAAGCGTACCGCGACACGACCACGCGCGAAACCTTCATCGGTCAGGGTAATTTGACGTGGAAAGTCCGCGCCGGCGGTATTGACCATCTATTCTTGGTGGGCGGCGAATATACAAGCCAAGACAGCGACAATGAACGTGCCAATGGATTTTTCAGTGCGACCAGTTTTGGCGCCGCCAATCGCCGCGCCACAGTCGCCTTTGGCGATCCAATCGCCATCCCGCCGATCATCTTTGTGCGCGGTGCAGGCGGTGACGCCAACCGGGCAGTCACGGCCGATCTTAAACAAGTGTCCGCCTATATTCAGGATCAAATCAGTTTTGGCCCATCGGTCGATCTGATTGCCGGGCTCCGCTATGACCGGTTTGATTTGAGCGTCACAAACCGCTTCACCAACAGCGTCGCACAACGCAGCGATGATCTATGGGCACCGCGCGTCGGCCTTGTGATCAAGCCTGTACCGCAAGCTTCAGTCTATATCAGCTATACCAAATCATTTCTGCCCCAATCGGGTGATCAATTCCTGACCCTAGACGCGAGCCGCGCTGCGCTTGAGCCCGAAACATTCGACAATTATGAAGTCGGCGCAAAGTGGAACATCAACCCTGACTTAACCGCAACGCTGGCCGTCTTCCGGCTTGACCGGAGCAATACCCGCGCTGCTGGCCCCGTGCCGGGCACGACTGTTTTGACCGGAGCACAGCGCAGTTCAGGCCTTGAACTTGGTTTATCGGGTCGGCTGATGCGGCAATGGCAAACCAGCCTTGGCTACGCGCTTACGAATGCGGCCATCACAGGCACGACAATTGCTGGCCCGGCAGGCCGCCGCGTGGCGCAGGTGCCGCGTCACCAGGTGTCGCTATGGAACCGCTATGATGTCACCACTTGGCTGGGCGTGGGCGTCGGGGTTTATCATCAGTCCAAGAGCTTCACCTCGATCAGTAACACGACGGTCATTCCGGCCTATACGCGCGTTGATGCAGCGCTGTTCTTTACCTTTGCAAAGGGTATTGAGGGGCAAATCAATATCGAGAATATCACCGATCAAACCTATTTCCCGACCGCGCATAATGATGTGAACATCACCCCCGGCGCTCCGCTTAACGCACGGTTCACGCTAACAACGCGCTTCTGACCGCCATTTCACGCGATGAGCAGCGGCGAATCTGCGGTGATCTGAAGGCGGATCACCGTTTATTCATCGAGAATCGGTTATAGCTCAACCGATGGTTGTCGATTCCTCTTGCGCCCGAGTCCAGCTTAGTCGCCGCACGCTGATTGCGGGCGGGATTGCGGCTCTGGCGGCGACGCGGGCTTTCGCGATTGAGACGCCAGTTGCTGTTCCCGCAGCCACACCGCTTTCGGTACCCGTTATTGACGCCCTGCCAATTGACAAGGCGCGGTTGATCATGGTCGCGCGCCAACAGCTTGATCGTCAAAACGGGGCCATTTGGTTGCGCGACAAAGTTGGCCTTGTCGATTTTTCACGGCCGTCACGTGATCCACGCCTGTTCATCATCAACATGCTGAATGGTGACATCAAACCCTACCTCGTGACGCATGGGAAGGGATCCGACCACGAACATGATGGTTGGCTCAAGACATTTTCGGACGATCCCGGCTCACTGGCAACCTCGCGCGGTGCCTATGTTACGCGTCAATATTATGAAGGAAAGCACGGGCTTTCCATGCGCTTGCAAGGGCTTGATCCTGACAATCGCAGTGCCGAAGACCGGGCGATCGTTGTCCACGGTGCCAAATATGCCGATCCTGAACGGATTGCCGAAATGGGCAAACTTGGCCGCAGTGAAGGGTGCTTCGCGCTACCCCAGGCCAAATTGTTCGAAGTCATCGCGCATATTGGCGCGGGCCGCTTGCTATTCGCTGACAAGCTTTAACGACGAAGCGGCGCGGGCGTCTTGGCCTTGGTGTTGGTGTTAGCAACGGGCATTATGACTTTCGGAGCGGGCGCAGGCGCACCGCGCGGTTTATCGAATGACGCAATAATCGGCGCGTCGCGGCCATAAATATCCGAAAAGGTCTGTAGCTTACCATCGGCACCCGATGCGATCGTGAAATAGCCAATATAAACGGGGATGGTTTCCTTAAACGGTACTTTGGTGGTTTTTCCAGCTTTGATCAGCGTCACCAGTTCATCAGCGGTGCCACCTTGCTGAATCACGCCGAGCACGATGGCAAGTTTCATAACATCTTCGGTCCGCAGGCAGCCATGACTATATGCCCGCACAGTGGTATCGAACAAGGATCGATTGGGCGTATCGTGCAGAAAAATCGCCTCAGAATTGGGCATATCAATCTTGATGAACCCAAGCGCAGATGTCGGGCCGGCTTGTTGGATCACTGCCAGCGTCTTGCCGCTGCCTGTCCACGTATAGCCGCGCGCGCGCGCAACTGCTGGACTTTTGGCGATGAGCGCGCCGACGCTTTCGGTGATGATGCTTTGGGGCAAAAACCACGGGGGATGGATGACAACGCCCACGGCATCGGCAGACACTTGCGGCGTTGGCGTATCAAGCTTGCCAACGATCACGCGGTGCGCCGAGATCAGTTTACCATTGACCATCAATCGCGCCATATATTCGGGCACATTAGCCAGAATATGTTTGAACCCAAGCGTTTGGGGCATCCAGCGCCACCGATCAAGATTGGCCCGGATCTGCTTGATCCGCGCCACATTGGCCGGCGGCGTTGCGGCAAGCACTGCCTTTAGCGCGGCATAATCGGGATGGGCAGGCTCCAGCGAGGATAGCGCCCCGGCCACATCGCGCGCGGTGAGTCCGGATTGCATCAGCGGCAAAATCGGCGTCGTTTTTGCGTCGCTATCTTTGATCAGCCACTGAGCACGCGCCCATGCCGGGGTGCGCCCGTCGCGCAGGTCAGTCGCCACCCGTGTGAACAATTTCCCGGCAATCTCGTCAAGGACAGGTCCTTCGCCTGCGACAATCGCCGGGGCAAGCGCCGCTGGTTCATAATCGGCTGGAATCAGGCCGAGCGTGCTGACGCTGTTGATGAAAGTAAGGAGCGCAGCGGCATCACGCACAGTCCAGTGCGGCGCAACAACCGGCGGCGTCTCAGGCATCACCACCGGTGGCACGGCCACTGGCTCAACTGGCAATTTTGGTGCCTCAACCGGCGGCGCAGGCGGCAAAATTGATATCGGATCCTTTTGCGCTTGTGCAGTCGCGCCGCTCATCATGATAATGAGGCCCGCCACACCAAGATGCGCCCAGTTGCTCCGCTTCACTGCTTTTCCTGCTCTTGTGCCAGCCATTGTTCGAGCCACTTTATCGTATAATTGCCGTTGATCATATCGGCTTCTTGCAACAGTGCCTGATGGAGCGGGATCGTGGTTTTGACGCCTTCGACCACCATTTCCTCAAGCGCACGCCGTAGCCGCATCATGCATCCTTCGCGCGTGCGGCCATAAACGATCAGCTTGGCAATCATCGAATCATAATAAGGCGGAATCCGGTATCCGGCATAGAGTCCGCTATCAACGCGGACATGCATACCGCCCGGCGCATGAAACGCCTTCACCAGACCCGGCGACGGGGCAAAGGTGCGGGGATCTTCGGCATTGATCCGGCACTCAATCGCATGCCCTTTAAACTCGATATCGGCCTGTTCCACCGAGAGCGGGCGGCCTTCGGCAATGCGAATCTGTTCGCGTACCAGATCAACGCCCGTCACCATTTCAGTGACTGGATGTTCAACCTGCAGCCGCGTATTCATTTCGATAAAATAAAATTCGCCATTTTCCCACAGGAATTCAATCGTGCCTGCGCCGCGGTAGCCCATATCGGCCATCGCCTTGCACACGATGCCGCCCATCCGGTCACGCTCGGCGGGGGAGATGACGGGTGACGGGCTTTCTTCAAGCACCTTTTGATGCCGCCGTTGCAACGAACAATCGCGTTCACCAAGATGGATGGCATTGCCATTGCCATCGCCAAATATCTGAAATTCAATGTGGCGCGGATTGCCGAGATATTTTTCGAGATAGACGGTTGCGTCGCCAAAGGCCGCTTTGGCTTCGGAGCCCGCCTGCTGCATTTGCGTTTCAAGCTCTTCTTCGGAATTCACGACCTTCATGCCGCGCCCGCCGCCGCCTGACGCCGCTTTGATAATCACGGGATAACCAATATCACGCGCTATCGCTTTGGCTTCAGTAACATCCTCAATCGCGCCGTCAGAGCCTGGCACAAGCGGCAGGCCAAGCGCTCCTGCTGTGCGCTTGGCTTCAACCTTATCGCCCATCGTCCGTATATGTTCGGGCTTGGGCCCAACAAAGATGATCTGATGTTCTTCAACAATTTCGGCAAATCGGGCATTTTCAGACAGAAAGCCATATCCCGGGTGAATGGCATCGGCCTGGCTGATTTCGGCGGCTGAAATGATCGCAGGAATGTTGAGATAGCTGTCTTTGGCAGAAGGCGGCCCGATGCAAATCGCCTCGTCGGCCAACCGCACATGCATGGCATCGGCATCAGCGGTTGAATGCACCGCGACCGTCTTGATCCCCATTTCGTGACAGGCGCGGTGAATCCGCAGAGCGATTTCGCCGCGATTGGCGATCAGCAGTTTTTCAATGGCCATTGCGGGCGGTTACTCGATCACGACGAGCGGCTGGTCAAATTCGACCGGCTGCCCGCTGCCGACGAGGATCTGGGTAACCTTGCCACCGCGCGGGGCAGCAATCGGGTTCATCACCTTCATCGCCTCGATGATCAGAAGTGTTTCGCCTTCGGCGACGCTTGCCCCGATCGAAATGAAAGGCGCAGCTTCGGGGTTGGGGGTGAGATAGGCCGTGCCGACCATTGGTGATTTGACCGTGCCAGGATGATCACCAACCGGAGCGGCGGGTGGCGTAACGGCTGCAACGGGCGCTGAAACCGGCGCGGGCGCTGTGGCAACGGGTGCTGCCGCCGCCATTATCGTTCGCGCGACGCGGATTTTTCGGTCACCGTCTTCAACTTCAATCTCAGAAAGCTTCGTTTCATCAAGCAGTTCGGCAAGCTGGCGAACAAGTTTTACGTCAACTTGCATCGTGCCACTGGCTTTATCGGTCATATGCGCCCCATATATGTGATCCAAAAGGTTAATGTCAGAGCTTGGCCGCCGCGTCTAGCGCTAGTGAATAACCAAGCACGCCAAATCCGGCAATGATTCCCCGTGCTGCCGGCGTCACATAGCTGTGGTGGCGAAACGGTTCGCGCGCATGCGGATTCGATATATGCACTTCGATCACCGGCACCGCGATGGCCTTGATCGCATCATAGAGCGCCACCGACGTATGGGTTAGGGCGCCTGCATTGAGTATCACTGCCTTTGCGCCTTTGGCATTTGCTTCGTGCAGCCAATCAATCAAATGACCTTCATGGTTCGACTGGCGCATATCAATTTCAATGCCCAACGGACGCGCCTGATCCTCAAGTTGTCCCGCAATATCATCAAGCGTATCAGATCCGTAGATTTCGGGCTCACGCGTGCCAAGAAGGTTGAGGTTCGGGCCGTTGAGGACGTAGACGGTGGACAAGGGCAGACTTTCGGTTGCGGCGGTTGCTATCAACGCGCTATATGATGATTGAAACAAAGCGCAAAGCGGCGAATGAGTGGATAGCAGCCTTCCCAATTTCAGTGATTATGTCGTTTTCATTGATGAAAGTGGATCGCCTACACTCTCTCCTATGGATCCAGACTATCCAATCTTCGTGCTAGTTTTCTGCGTTTTTGCGAAGGCGGCGTATTGCGACGCGATACAACCCGCCATCAAACGGCTGAAATTTGACTTTTTTGGTCATGATATGGCGGTGCTTCATGGGAGCGAAATTCGGAAACCGAGGGGAGATTTTGAATTTTTGTTAAACCCAAAACGACGACAGACTTTTATGGGTAGATTGAACGAGGTAATAGAAGGCGCTGACTTCAAAATCATTGCGCACGTGATCGATAAGAAGCAGCTTCTCAAAAAATATGCTAGGCCGTTTGATCCTTATCACATTGCACTCAGGATGAATTTTGAACAATTGAATTCATGGCTGCGTGAGAAACACCAGAATGGAAAGCTGACACATCTTATTGCTGAATCAAGGGGAGCTAAGGAGGACCGTGAGCTTGAGCTTGAATTTCGCAGGATACAAGATCCTAATTTCGCTTGGGGCCTCGCGCAAAAATTTCCTATTGAAGAAACCCCGTTCACTCTCAAATTTGTCGAAAAGAAAATCAATTCTGCGGGGCTTCAATTCGCCGATCTTGTGGGTCAACCGATTGGACGCAATTTTCTAAAGCCTGACCAACCCAACCAAGCCTTCACCATCCTTGAAAGAAAAATATATCGAAAAATTTGGAGTTTTCCAAAGCCCTAAAAGCGAAAGGCCTCCAGTTTCCCAGAAGCCTAACGCCGACCAGACATTTCCAGTCCACTTGAGGAAAGTTATATACTTGACTCCCTAATATGTCAAGATTGTTGCGATCATATGTCCACGACCCTTTCAATCATTATCAACGGCGAACCACATAATGTCGCCGCTGGTATAACGATTGCAGCTCTCACCGCCGACCTTGGGCTTAACCCCGCCAAGGTGGCGGTGGAGCGCAATCTGGTGATTGTGCCGCGCTCGACGCTTGCCGATGTGCTGATTGAAGCGGGGGATGAACTTGAGATTGTCCACTTCGTTGGCGGCGGCTAAGGCGCGGGCATGAATATAGACACATGGAGCGTCGCGGGCCGCACTTTCACTTCACGGTTGATCGTCGGCACGGGCAAATATAAGGATTTTGCGCAGAATGCGGCGGCCGTTGCAGCGTCGGGCGCCGAAATTGTGACGGTTGCGGTGCGGCGCGTTAATATCTCCGACCCGAAAGCGCCGATGCTGACTGACTTTATCGACCCAAAAAAAATCACATATCTGCCCAATACAGCAGGCTGTTTCACTGGCGATGAAGCGATCCGCACCTTGCGGCTGGCGCGTGAGGCGGGTGGCTGGGACCTGGTCAAACTTGAGGTGCTGGGCGAAGCTCGAACGCTTTATCCCGATATGCGCGAAACGCTGCGCGCTACTGAAATCCTTGCAAAAGAGGGTTTTTTGCCGATGGTTTACTGTGTCGATGATCCGATTGCCGCTAAGCAGTTGGAAGATGCAGGCGCGGTGGCGGTGATGCCGCTTGGCGCGCCGATTGGCTCAGGCCTTGGTATTCAGAACCGCGTGACGATCCGGCTGATCGTTGAAGGTGCCAAGGTGCCTGTGCTGGTTGATGCAGGTGTCGGCACCGCTTCCGAAGCATCGTCGGCGATGGAGCTGGGCTGCGATGGCGTCTTGATGAACACCGCCATTGCCGAAGCGAAAGACCCGGTCATGATGGCGCACGCGATGAAGCTGGCGGTCGAAAGCGGACGGCTTGCTTACCGCGCGGGCCGAATGGGGCGGCGGCTTTATGCTGATCCCTCGTCACCCCTCGCGGGGCTTATTTAGCGCTAGCAGATAGTCGTCGCCTAACCTCTTGTGCACCGCCGCAATTGCGCGCAGTCTGCCCATTGATGAGCGCGATGTTCGATGAGATTCGGGGTGTGGCGGGCCAGCAGAGCGTGCGCCCCGAATTTGGAGCGCTCGCCCGCTGGCTAGATGAAACGCCGCCCGCTGAACTTGCGCGCCGCCAACAAGCCGCCGAAGCAACCTTTCGTCAGCTTGGAATCACCTTTGCGGTCTATGGTGACGAAGCCGCTGCCGAACGGATCATCCCCTTTGACATCGTTCCGCGGATTTTCACCGCGAGTGAATGGGCCAAGCTGTCGGCGGGCCTCACGCAACGGGTTGAGGCGATCAACGCGTTTCTGTGTGATGTTTATGGTGACAGAAAGATTATCGCCGACGGTATCGTCCCTGCCGATTTGATCCTCGGCAATCCGCAATTCCGCAAGGAAATTGATGGCGCAATGCCCCCGCATAATGTGTGGGCGCATATCTGCGGGATCGACTTGGTGCGCACCGGAGCTGATGAATTCTGGGTGCTTGAGGATAATGCGCGCACCCCGTCGGGCGTGTCCTATATGCTTGAGAACCGTGAGGCGATGATCCGGCTCTGCCCCGAACTTTTCCGGAGCTATCAAGTCGAACCCGTCGATAGCTATAGCGATTTGCTCCACGAAACACTGCAATCGGTAGCGCCGCGGGGAAACGGCAGCGATCCAATCTGCGTAATCCTGACGCCGGGCCATTACAATTCGGCTTATTATGAGCATAGCTTCCTTGCCGATACGCTGGGGATTGAGCTGGTCGAATCGGCTGATCTTGTCGTTGCCGATAAGAAAGTGTGGATGCGCACGATCACCGGGCGGGTGCAGGTTGACGTCATTTATCGCCGTGTTGACGATGATTTCCTAGATCCCGATGTTTTCCGCAGCGATTCAATGCTCGGCGTGCGCGGGCTGATGTCGGCCTACCGCGCGGGAAATGTCGCGATCGTCAACGCGCCGGGCACAGGGATTGCCGATGATAAGGCGATCTACAGCTATATGCCCGAAATTGTGCGCTATTATTCGGGCGGGGAGGCGCTGCTGCCCAATGTTGAAACATGGCGGTGCCGCGAACCACAAGCTTTGTCCTATGTGCTTGATAATCTTGCATCGCTGGTGGTGAAGCTGGTTGATGGATCGGGCGGCTACGGGATGCTGGTCGGGCCGATGGCGTCGCGCGATCAGATCGAGACATTCCGTGTCGCGCTAAAAGCGCATCCCGAACGCTATATCGCGCAGCCAACGCTGGCGCTTTCAACCGTGCCAACGCTGACAGCTGCGGGCATCGCGCCGCGCCATGTCGATTTTCGCCCCTTCGTGCTTAGCCGCCCTGGCAATGTGAAGATCGTGCCTGGTGGCCTTACCCGGGTGGCGCTCAAGCAAGGATCGTTGATCGTGAATTCAAGCCAGGGCGGCGGCACCAAGGATAGCTTCGTGCTGAGCAATGACGGGGAGGTGCACTGATGCTCGCGCGCACCGCTTCATGCCTCTACTGGCTTGGCCGTTATGTCGAACGCGCCGAATTCACGGCGCGGCTGGTAGAAGCCACAATGCGGCTTGATGCGCTCTCGACGCGGCCTGCGGGCGACGCAGCATGGGTAAGCGCGATGACAGTCATTGAGGCCGAAGAAGCCTTTGCCAAAACTGGCCGTGCGCTCACGCCGCAGACCGTGACGCAGTTCCTGACGGTTTCAACCGATCATCCAGGCTCGGTCGTTCAATGCCTCAATTTTGCGCGCGATAATGCTAAGGCCGTGCGCACCGCTTTGTCGCGCGAAGCGTGGAGCGCGATCAACCGGGCGTGGCTTTTGTTTCAAGGTAAGATCATTATCGGATCAACCGCACAAGTGATTGAACTGGTTGAGCGTGCCGAGGCCGAGACACGGGGGTTTGAAGGGGCGACGCACCGGATGCTGCGCAACCCCGCCTCGCTGTTCATCCGGCTTGGCTCAGCCATTGAGCGCGCTGATAATACCGCGCGGCTGCTCGACGTAAAATATCATCTGCTGCTGCCAGAAGGTGAAAGCGTGGGCGGCGCGGTCGACCGCGATCAATGGACAACGATCCTCCAGACCGTGTCAGCGGTCAATGCCTATCGCTGGCTTTACCGCGAAGGCTTGAAGCCCTGGCTGGTGACTGAACTGCTGATCCTGCGTCCCGAACTGCCGCGTTCGCTCGCCGGTTGTGCTGAAGAAATTGTCATTCACCTTGAAGCCCTTGGTAAGCTGACCGGCCAGTACGGCGAACCCGACGGCATTGCGCGCACGCTCAATGCCCATTTCAAAGCAGTTACGCGCACGCAGATCATCGACGAAGGCCTCCACGAATATCTCGAAAAATTTATCGACCGAAATGCCGAACTCGATCAGGCAATTGCGCGACAATATAAATTCATCTGATAAAAAGCCGTAAGCGAAGCGAGTCGTTAAACGGGGGGTGAGGGATGACATATTGCGTAGGGATGAGGCCTGAGGCGGGTCTTGTGATCATTGCTGATACGCGGACAAATGCGGGCATCGACAATATTTCAACGTACAACAAGCTCCACACCTTAGCAGAAGATGAGGCGCGGATTGTCGTCGCGGCCTCGGCGGGTAGCCTTTCGGTGACACAATCGATGTTGTCGATGCTGCATGAGGGCCTCGAGCCCGAAGATAATGATGCGCCACGTCGCTTCGTCAAAGATATGCCCAGTATGTTCCGCGTCGCGCAACTGGTTGGCGAGGCGCTGAGCAAGGCACGGCGTGACATTGGCAAGGCGCTTGAAGGAACGGGGATCAATGCGGATGTCTCGATCCTGCTCGGCGGCCGTGTCGGCAAGGAGCCACTGGTGCTTTACCTCGTTTACAGCGAAGGCAATTTCATCGAATGCCAGCGCGATTGCCCTTATGCGCAAATCGGCGAACTCAAATACGGGAAGCCAATCCTCGACCGCGCGCTCCAATGGGACTCTCCGCTTGATGAAGCGGTTAAGGTTGGCCTGATCTCGTTCGATTCAACGATGCGGTCAAATCTGTCAGTGGGTCGTCCACTTGACCTGATCGTGATCGCCAATGATCCAGCCGAACCCGTCATCCGCCGTCGCATTCATGACGATGATTATTATTTCAACGAACTTTCAGCCAATTGGGGGCGCTTGATGAACGAGGCGAGGCAGGAAATTGCCGATCCTCCCTTTATGAAGCCGACGGGGTAGGCGACAGCGAGTGCGCCTGCTACGCGATCGCGCTTTACGCTAGACGAGGAACCACCCATGATCCCCCGCTATTCCCGCGCCGATATGGTTGCGATTTGGGAACCCGAGAATAAGTTTCGCATCTGGTTCGAAATTGAAGCGCATGCGACCGACGCGATCGCGGAGCTGGGTGTCGTTCCCGCGTCAGCGGCCAAGGCGTTGTGGGATTGGTGGGCGACCAATCCCGAAATTGATGTGCCTGCCATCGACGCGATTGAGGCGGTTACCAAGCATGATGTCATCGCGTTCCTCACTTGGGTAGCCGATCATGTAGGAGACGAAGCGCGTTTCATGCACCAGGGGATGACATCAAGCGATGTGCTCGACACCTGCCTTGCGGTGCAGCTTAGCCAAGCGACGGATATTCTTCTGACAGACCTTGATGCGCTGCTGGCTGCCATCAAGCGCCGTGCTTTTGAACATAAGATGACGCCAACCATCGGCCGCAGTCACGGAATACAGGGTGAGCCGGTTACCTTTGGCCTCAAACTGGCGCAGGCTTATGCCGAATTTGACCGCTGCCGTGCGCGGCTGGTGGCGGCGCGTGCCGAAATTGCGACTTGTGCAATATCGGGGGCGATGGGCAGCTTTGCCAATATCGATCCGCGCGTTGAAGCGCATGTGGCGGGCAAGCTCGGGCTGAGCGTTGAGCCCGTGTCTACGCAGGTCATCCCGCGTGATCGTCATGCGATGTATTTCGCGACGCTTGGTGTCATCGCGTCATCAATCGAACGGCTCGCCACCGAAATTCGCCATTTGCAACGTACCGAAGTGCTGGAAGCCGAGGAATATTTTGCGCCCGGACAAAAGGGATCGTCAGCGATGCCGCACAAGCGCAATCCGGTGCTCACCGAAAATCTAACTGGCCTCGCGCGGATGGTGCGCGGTTATGTGACCCCCGCGCTCGAAAATGTCGCGCTGTGGCATGAGCGTGATATCAGCCATTCATCGGTGGAACGCTATATCGGCCCTGACGCGACAATCACGCTCGATTTCGCGCTCGCGCGGCTGACCGGAGTGATCGATAAATTGCTTATCTATCCCGAACGTATGGCTAAAAATCTCGACAAAATGGGCGGCCTTGTCCATTCGCAGCGCGTGCTGCTGGCGCTCACTCAGGCTGGCGTGAGCCGTGAGGATGCCTATCACTACGTTCAGCGGAGTGCGATGCAGGTATGGGAATCCGATGGAGCCCTGTCGTTGCTCGCGCTGCTCAAGGCCGACGCAGATGTGCGCGCCGCGCTGAGCGAAGCCGAACTCGAGGATAAGTTCGATCTCGCTTACCATTTCAAACATGTTGATACGATCTTCGAGCGGGTTTTCGGCGCGTGAACCTGTGATGCTCGCTCACCATGACGAATGAGGATTGACAGTAGCGGATGAATTTTAATCCCCACTAAGTTACTAATTTATTATCAAGCGAGTGCAAATACTGCATCTGTAAAACCCATCCTTGCGTTTGCGATCATCTCGCGTTTGCAGCATAAGTTGTTCATCGAAACGGAATGTCCCGTTTCAGCAAGTGAAAGGATAGCGTCATGACCAACGTTGTACGCACCGCGAACCTTGCCATTGCCGTTGGCATGCAGTTTGTGCTGATGGCTGTGCTCTTCGGCTATTAAGCCAGTTCGCAGTTGAAAAAAGTAGGGCCTACCGGATCATCCGGCGGGCCTTTCTTTTTTGCAATGTCGTCCGCAATCATTATTCAATCCGCCCAATCCTGAGTAGCCCCTTCGACTGCCTTGCAGGCGCTCAGGACACGCGTTGAGCTTGTCGAAACGGCATATCGAAGAACGTGCCAAGCTGCTTCGATACGGGCCTTCGATAAACTCAGTCCCTACTCAGCATAAGCGGTGTTGGCATGCCCTCAGTGCTTGTGATCCACTGGCCGCGGTGCTGTCAGGCTTTTGTAGACTGTTTCGACAAAAACATCGCCGCTGATAAACCCACCTTTGACTTCATAGGCGGCGGCTGGTTTTGCTGCCTTGATAGCGGCAAGCGGCGTTTTCGCGTTGATCCCCGCTTGAACCTTGCCGATGACGGTCTTGAGCATATCGCGGTAAGCCATCAAATCGGCTTGGCTGGCGACGGGTCCATGGCCGGGGATGATTTTGGTCTGCGCATTGGTAAGGCTCAGCATTTTTTCAGCCGCAGCCAACATGCCCAGCGCGCTGCCGCCTGAGTTAAGATCGATGAAAGGCAACGTCACTTTGTTGAAAAACAAATCACCCGTGTGGATAACATTCGCCTTGGGCCAAATGATGATCGAATCGCCGTCGGTATGGCCATTATGCAAATGGAGCGTGCGAACGTCTTCGCCGTTTAAATGGATCGTCAGCCCCTCACCCCATGTAATGACCGGCAGCGCAGTTTTTGCCGCAGGGGCAACGATCCGCGGCGGGGTGGATGACCCTGCGGCGAGGCGCGCGCGGACATTATCCTGCGCCATGATGATTGCGCCGCTTTTGCCGAAATTTTCATTCCCGCCGCTATGATCGCCGTGCCAGTGCGTATTGATCAGGAACTTGACCGGCGTCGCCCCAAGCGCTTTGACGGCGGCCTCAATTTTGGGGGTTAGCGGCGAAAACTGATCATCGATCAGGATGGTGCCATCCTCGCCGAAAGAGACGCCGATGTTACCACCTTGGCCGAACAATACCGCAATTCCGGGGGCAAGCGTCTCAGGTTTAATTACGACCTCGGCGACTTGCGCACTGCTGACGCTGGCAAGGCTGGCGAGACAAAGGGCAACGACGGGAAATATGCGCATGAGGGGCGACTCCTATTCGGTCAGATCGTCCCACATATCCTTTAATTTGGTGAAAAATCCAGCACTTTGCGGGCTTTCGGCGCCGGTCTCGGTGGCGCGGAATTGTTCAAGCAGTTCCTTTTGCTTGGGTGTCAACTTTGTTGGCGTTTCCACTTCGATCTGGATCACCATATCGCCGTGGCCGCGCCCGTTGAGCACGGGCATGCCGGCGCCGCGTTGGCGGATTTGCTTGCCCGATTGAATGCCTGCCGGAATGCGAATCTCATGCGCGACGCGGTCAAGCCCCGGCACCGTGATCGTGCCGCCCAGCGCGGCGGTCGTAAAGCTTACTGGCGTGCGCGCGAATAGTGTCGTGCCTTCGCGCTGATACAAGCTGTGGCGCGTGACGTGGAGGAAGATGTAGAGATCACCCGGCGGCGCGCCGCGTGCGCCCGCCTCGCCCTCGCCAGTCAGGCGAATGCGCGTGCCATCGTCAACCCCAGCCGGGATAGTGACGGCAAGTGTCTTGCGCTTATCAGCGCGGCCTTCGCCGCGACAATTGTTGCAAGGGTCAGACATGACCTGACCGCGTCCTTGGCAGCCATGGCAGGGCCGTTCGACCACGAAAAAGCCTTGCTGACTACGGACTTTGCCCGCCCCGCCGCAGGTGCCGCATTGCTTCGATCCGGTGCCAGCTTTCGCGCCTGATCCGCCGCATGGCTCGCACGGCGCGGAAACATCTACCGTTATTTCGGTCGCTTTGCCGTGATAGGCGTCTTCAAGGCTGATTTCGAGGTCATAGCGCAAATCCGCGCCGCGCTGCGGCCCGCGCTGACGGCCGCGGCCCTGACCTGTAAATTCGCCAAAGATGTTTTCGAATATGTCTGAGAAGCCACCAAAATCCTGCGGCCCCGCGCCGCCGCTATTTTGGAACGCGGCCTTGCCATAGCGATCATAGGCCGCGCGCTTTTGCGGGTCTTTGAGGCAATCATAGGCTTCGCTGATCGCCTTGAACTTGGCCTCAGCGGCGGCATCACCCGGATTTTTATCGGGGTGAAAGCGCATCGCGAGCTTGCGATAGGAGGATTTGATCGCTCCCTCATCGGCACTGCGCTCGACTTCGAGTAGTTCGTAATAATCGTCTGACATCAAATAGCCCTCGCCCCTTCAGGGGAGAGGGTTGGGAGAGGGGCATGTTGAACATAGCCGCCAGCCCTCTACAGTCCCCTCTCCCCGACCCTCTCCCCTGACAGGCACCCATGAAAGTAATACTTTCATGGGAACCCTATGGGGAGAGGGAGAAGGCTCATCCCTTGGTTTCATCAACTTCGGAGAATTCGGCGTCGACCACATCTTCCGATCCACCATCAGCGGCGGGTGAGGCGGCTTCGGCTTGCTCCTTTTCGTAGATCGCCTGACCCATTTTCATCGCGACTTGCGCAAGCGCCTGCGCCTTTTCGGTCATTGCGTCGGGATCGCCGCCTTCGACGGCGGTTTTAGCTTCGGCAACAGCCGCTTCGATTTCGGCCTTGAGCGCGCTATCGACCTTGTCCGCATGTTCAACCAGCTGACGCTCGGTGGTGTGGATCAAGCTTTCGGCATTATTCTTGGCTTCGGCGGCGGCGCGGCGCTTCTTGTCTTCTTCGGCAAATTGCTCGGCATCCTTGACCATCTGATCAATGTCAGCATCGCTAAGCCCGCCCGAAGCTTGAATTTTGATCTGCTGCTCCTTGCCCGTGCCCTTATCCTTGGCGTGAACGCTCACGATACCGTTAGCATCAATGTCAAAGGTCACTTCGATCTGCGGTACACCGCGCGGTGCCGGGGGGATGCCGATCAAGTCAAACTGGCCCAGCGGCTTATTGTCCGCCGCCATTTCACGCTCACCCTGGAACACGCGGATCGTCACCGCATTCTGATTATCGTCAGCGGTTGAATAGACTTGGCTCTTCTTGGTCGGGATCGTCGTGTTGCGATCGATCATCCGCGTGAACACGCCGCCCAGCGTTTCAATGCCAAGCGACAATGGCGTCACGTCAAGCAGCAGCACATCCTTGACATCGCCCTGCAAGACGCCTGCCTGAATAGCGGCACCCATCGCCACGACTTCATCGGGGTTGACGCCGGTGTGCGGCTCCTTCCCAAAGAAATCCTTCACGACGTCGCGAACACGCGGCATCCGCGTCATCCCACCAACGAGCACGACTTCGCTAATATCGCTCGCCTTGACGCCCGCATCGGCCAGCGCCTTTTTGCAGGGGTCAAGCGTGCGCTTGATGAGGCCCTCAACCATCCGCTCAAGGTCAGCGCGGGTGATGCTCTTGACGAGATGCTTTGGCCCGGTCGCATCGGCGGTGATGAAAGGCAGATTGACTTCGGTCGTTTGGGCCGACGAAAGCTCGATCTTCGCCTTTTCAGCGGCTTCCTTCAGCCGCTGGAGCGCGAGCTTGTCGCTGGTAAGGTCAATGCCTTCAGCCTTTTTGAACTCAGCCGCGAGGAATTCAACAACAGTCGAATCGAAATCTTCACCGCCAAGGAAGGTGTCGCCATTGGTCGATTTGACTTCAAACACGCCGTCACCAATTTCGAGGATCGAAATATCGAATGTGCCGCCGCCAAGATCATAGACCGCAATTGTCTTGCCGTCTTGCTTGTCGAGGCCGTAGGCGAGCGCAGCGGCAGTCGGTTCGTTGATGATACGGAGCACTTCAAGCCCCGCAATCTGACCCGCATCCTTGGTCGCCTGACGCTGGGCATCATTGAAATAGGCAGGCACGGTGATCACAGCCTGCGTTACGGTTTCGCCGAGATAGCTTTCGGCGGTTTCCTTCATCTTCTGAAGCGTGAAGGCTGAAATTTGCGAAGGCGAATAATCTTCGCCGCCGGCCTTCACCCAAGCGTCGCCAGTCTTGCCCTTGACGATAGTATAGGGAACCAGGCCCATATCCTTCTTCGTCATCGGATCATCAAAGCGGCGACCAATCAGGCGCTTGACCGCAAAGATCGTATTTTCGGGGTTGGTGACACCTTGGCGCTTGGCAGGCTGGCCAATCAAACGCTCGCCGTCTTTGGCGAAAGCAACAATCGACGGCGTCGTGCGCGCGCCTTCGGCATTTTCGATAACCTTGGGCTTGCCGCCTTCCATCACCGAAACGCAGCTGTTGGTTGTTCCCAAATCAATCCCGATAACTTTGCCCATAAACTTCCCTCGTTAGACAATAGATGAAAGGCCCGCGCTGGCCCTATCGCCAGCCTGACCCCGTTTGCTGATGTGGATATAGGTGGCCTTTTGCTTGTCGCAAGGCTTGCGAGCGATTAGCGCATAACGAAATGAGTCATGGAGTCCCTAAATGCGCGCTTTACTTACCCTTTCGCTTGCGTTCGTCGCCCTTTCGGCTTGCGCTGAACAACGCCCGCGCAGCGTCGAAAGCGCCGTCGTGCGGTTGGCGGCGGTGCCGGGCAATCCGTCGGCGGCCTATTTCACATTGCATGCCGGGCCGGTTGATGACAGGCTGATGAGCGTGTCATCACCGCTCGCGCTGCGTGCTGAGATGCATGATATGAAGATGACGGGCGCGATGATGTCGATGACGCCGCTTGATGCCGGGCTTGAGGTCAAGGCAGGCACGACCCTAAAGTTCGAAAGCGGGGGCAAGCATGTGATGCTGTTTGATGTGTCACCCAAAGCACAGGCCGGGCGAAAATTGCCGCTGACGCTGACCTTTGCCAGCGGCGCAACGCTTGAAACGCAGGCCGATATCAAAGCCGCCGGACAGGAATGACCGGACGTAGCCTCACTCGGGCTGAAGTCGCGCTCGCCGAGTCAGTGTTTGGGCGCGCTATTGATTATGACGGTGTCCGGATCAACAATCGCAAATTCATCTTTTTCCAGCCACGCCGTACCGCCATGGCCCCCAACGGATCGATCTGGCTTCACCCCAAGGGAGACCTTTATTGCGAAGATTTCTGCGCGCGTGATCTGACTGACCAAGGTTTGTTCATCCACGAAATGACGCATGTGTGGCAGTATCAATCGGGCGTAAACCTTCTGATAAAACGCCATCCCTTCTGTCGCTATGATTATAGCTTGAAGCCCGGCTGGGGATTGAAACGCTACGGACTTGAGCAACAAGCCGAAATTGTGCGCCATTATTTCATGGTGCGCGAAGGCTATCCCCTCATCGGCTCGCCTGGCATTGAGGTTTACCGGGGAATCTTGCCGTTTGGGGGGAAATGATATACACAACCCAATGTATATCATTTTGGAGTTTGGTCATGCAGACATTGAAAGTCGCTAAATGGGGGAATAGCCTCGCCGTTCGGCTGCCTGCCCGTTTAGTCGCTGACTTGGAAGTGAAAGAAGGCGATGGCATTCGAGTCACTAAACACAATCGAGGAGAGATGGAGATCGTGCGCGCCAATGAAAAGGAAGATGCACTCGCCCACATCGCCGCGCTGCGCTGGAAGGTACCCGAAGGTTTCAAATTTGACCGCGACGAGGCAAATGAGCGCTGAGTGTGGCGGCATTCCTCGACACCAACATTGTCATTTACGCCACGATTGATGATCGACGAACTGACCGGGCGCTCGCGATCCTTGTTGATCCATTTCATATCAGTGTTCAAACGCTGAATGAATTGACCAATGTGATGCGCAAAAAATTGAAGCGCGACTGGATAGAAATCGAAGACGCGCTTGCTGCCATTGCGCTCCGGTCGGTCGCTGTCCATCCAATCTTGCCATCAACGCAGTTACACGCGATTTCCATTGCAAAGCGCCACAACTTTTCGATCTATGATGCACAGGTTATAGCGTCTGCTCTCGAAGCAGGCTGCGACACGCTGTTCAGCGAAGATATGCAGGACGGGATGGTGATCGAAAACGGCCTCACCATCCGCAATCCATTCGTTTAACCCGCCTTCGCCACCGCAACCATCGCGGGGCGCAGCAAGCGGTCTTTGATCATATAGCCGGCCTGCATTTCCTGAACGATGGTGCCGGGCGCTTCCTCGCTCGCCAGTTCGAGCATAGCCTGATGCTTATTGGGATCGAGCATTTGCCCCACTGAATCGATCTTCTTGATGCCAGCCCGATCAAAGACGCTCATTAGTTCGCGCTGTGTCGCTTCAAGGCCAACGACCAAGCCCTTATTGGCCTCATCATC
Source organism: Sphingomonadaceae bacterium (assembly GCA_046153565.1). Classification (GTDB taxonomy): domain Bacteria; phylum Pseudomonadota; class Alphaproteobacteria; order Sphingomonadales; family Sphingomonadaceae; genus Aquisediminimonas. Next base: position 19,200 of record JBJXDU010000009.1, on the reverse strand, counting down.
GCGCATCGCCTGCGGCATCGCATCAAGTGCGCGAGCAAGATTGTCAGCGACCGACAACATATCGCGCGCGAAATTGGTCGCGGCATAAGCGCGCGCATCTTGCGCGTCTTTTTCAAGGCGGCGACGGACATTTTGTGTTTCGGCCTGTGCATATAGCGTTGCGGCCTTGGCTTCGGCCAGCTCGGCTTGCATGGCGGCAATCGGATCAACGGCCGCTTCGGGTGCAGCCTCGATCACAGTTTCGGTTTCAAGATCAGCGTTCAACTCTTCGTCACTCATTATGTCATCAATCTCGATAAGGTTTGTGCGGTAAAATCCACCATGGGAACGACGCGTGCGTAATTCAAGCGCGTCGGGCCAATGACACCGACAACGCCAACCACCCGGCCATCACGCCCATGATAGGGCGCCGCTATCACCGATGACCCCGAAAGCGCGAACATTTTATTTTCGGCACCAATAAAGATTTTGGTGGCTGAGCCATCGCGCGCGCTATCGAGCAGCCGGGCAATCTCCTCCTTGCCCTCAATTTCGTCGAGCAAGAGGCGCACCCGCTCCAGATTGCTGGCGGTGCTTTCGTCGATCAGGTTGGCCGCACCGCGCACGATCAGCACGGGACGATGGGCAATGTCGGTTGTCCATATTGCAAGGCCGCTGGCGATCAGGGTTTGTGCGGTGCGGTCAAGCGTCGCGCGCTCGCGGCCAATTTCACGCGCCATCAGCGCCGATGCATCAGCCAGCGTCATGCCGCCAAGCCGCGCTGTCATGTAATTACCCGCCTCGTTCAATGCCGATGGCGGCATGCCGCCCGGAATCTTGATAATCCGGTTTTCAACGCTGCCATCATCCCCCACCAACACCGCAAGCGCTTGTTCCGCCGATAGCGGCACGAACGCAAATTGTTTCAATCGCGGCTCACGCGTTGGCACAAGGATGATCCCGGCACAGGCCGACAAGCCTGACAATGCCGAAGTGGCGGCGGCAAGCGCATCTTCGATTGGCCCTGGCGTCGCGACGCGGGCTTCGATAGCGGCGCGTTCATCGGCTGACGGTTCGGCGGCTTGCATCATGCCGTCAACGAACAGGCGAAGCCCGCTTTCGGTTGGCATCCGCCCCGCCGAAATATGCGGCGCGGCGAGAAGCCCAAGCTCTTCGAGATCCTGCATCACGTTGCGGATCGATGCCGGGCTTAGGTTCATCGCGCCAAGCTTTGATATCGTGCGCGAACCCACCGGGCTGCCCGATCCTAAATAGGATTCTACCACGACGCGAAACACATCGCGCGCGCGGTCAGTCAATTCGTGGACAGATGTGCTCATCACGCAACAGTGTAGGGACGAACGCCACATGGTTCAAATCATAGATGGCTGCCTGTGTTTGCGGCGATTGCCTGTTCACCGCGATGGCAGCGCCCGTCAAACGGGATGATTAACCGATTTTTCACTCCATTTCGGTAGGTTTTTGGTTCGAAATGGCGTGGGGGCCTTGATGAGTTTAATTTGCCGCTTGGTTATGGCGCTAACCAAAGCGTTCTTGATCGCGAGTGCCTTGGCCACGAGCAGTGCTGCGTTTGCACAAGCGTCTGTTTGCCTCAATCGCCAAATAAGCACCTTCAGTTTCGTCGCGCCGACACTTGAAAGCGGAACGGCACTTAGCGTTGGCGCAGTTTACCGCTTTTCGAACGTCGCCCCCGGCGTCGATGCGCGCGTCAGGGTTGACGCTATGTCAGTTGCGGGCGCGCTTGCGTTCATCGACCGCGACACTGGTCTCGTCAATAATTTTCAACCTGAACTCGGCGGCGCTAACGCGCGTAGCGTTGATTTCACGATTTTTTTCGTGGCGGCGGGCACAAACAATCCGCTCACCATTGATTTGGCGGCCACCGCAATCGACATTGATGGTGATGGCGTATCCATTCGTGAATACGCTGAATTTTCGAATGCCTATGCGGTTTATGCGCTCAATAATCCGTCACTGCTCGATCTCAATGCTAGCGGACCTTCAATCCCCACCAATTCACGATTCGAAGCGCGCACGGCGGCCAATGCACCGGGCATCGATCCGACAGCCGCACAAAATCTCATTCAATTTCTCTATACCGGAGCGAGTTCATTTCGCTACCGGATCGGGGCGCTTGGCACAGGCGCAACTGTTCGCCTGACGTCACTTGATTTCAGCTGCCCCGCCATTCCCTCACCAGTGCCAACGACAGCCACGCCTCAGGATTTCAGCGATGCCCCCGCAAGCTATGGCAATCCGATCCACGATATTGTTGCCGGTGTTCGGCTCGGCGCCAGTGTCACGGCTGAAACCGTCCGTTATGCCAACGCTAATGCCGCTGGCGACAGCGGTGATGATGGCGTCACCATTTCGTCGCCGCTGTTTCAGGGCCAGAATGGCACAGCAACCGCCACAGTTTTCGGCGCGGGTGGATTTCTTCAGGCGTGGATTGATTGGAATGGCAATGGCACATTTGCCGATGCGGGCGAACAAGTGGCAACAAATGTCCGTGACAATCAAACCGGCGACACCAACCCGGCAGTGGGCATCATTACCGTCGCCTTTGCCGTGCCGCCGCTTGCCACGACGACACAAACCTTCGCACGCTTTCGGTGGTCGCTGCAAAGCGGGGGCGATTCAGCCACAACGGTCGCGCCTAGTGGCGAAGTCGAAGATTATGCGCTCATCATAATGGGTCGTGCAGTCGTGCAGCTCTCAAAAACCAGCACCGCCTATCTGACAACCGGACCAAACCAGTTTCATATCCCGGGAAGTGATGTCATTTACACGCTCAGCGCGACCAATGTCGGCGCTGGTAATGCAACGCTTGATAGCATTTTCGTGACCGACTCACTGCCCACCACCATCGAATTTTACAATGGCGATATTGACGATGCCGGGCCCGCGACCGGCTCGATAATATTCTCGACCACGGGCAGCGGGCTATCATTCACACCTGCGACTGATTTGCGCTTTTCGAACGCAGTGGCCGCGCCGGTCAATTTTGCCGCCTGTAATTATCCCGCCGCTTCGGGCTATGATCCAGCGATCAGGCATGTCTGCTTCAATCCCAAGGGGACGTTACTTGCTGGTACCCCGTCACCAACATTTTCGTTCCAGTTGCGGGCGCGGATCAGATAGGCTCGGCGCGCCGCGAGCAAGAGATGCGAGCGAGCCCGCCCATCAAGACCATCAGCACGCCACATATCAGGCCCATCAGTTCACGATTTTCAGATCCCTTGCTCGCCCGGGGGGTGGCGTCATTGCGCCCCTGAGGCTAGACGCGCCCAAACCAACGAAAAGGAAACCGCTTTATGCGCCCATCAGGCCGCGCCCCCGATCAAATGCGTGACATCAGCATCGAACCCCATTTTACGATCCATGCCGAAGGATCAGTGCTGGTGAGTTTTGGTGATACCAAAGTGCTCGTCACAGCCTCGGTTGAACAGTCGGTGCCGCCCTTCTTGCGTGGCAAGGGCGAAGGCTGGGTGACAGCTGAATATGGCATGCTCCCGCGCGCGACGCACACACGCGGCAGTCGCGAAGCCGCCAAGGGCAAGCAATCGGGACGAACGCAAGAGATACAGCGACTGATCGGCAGGTCACTCCGTTCAGTGGTCGATATGAAATTGCTCGGCGAGCGACAGATTACCATCGATTGCGACGTGATCCAGGCCGATGGCGGCACGCGGACGGCGTCAATTTCGGGCGCTTGGGTCGCGCTGCGGATCGCGGTTGATAAATTGCTGGCGGCGGGCACGATTGCCACCGACCCGATCCAGCAAAAGGTCGCGGCGATCAGCTGCGGCATTTATGAAGGCACGCCGGTGCTCGATCTCGATTATATCGAAGACAGCAATGCCGGGGCCGACGCCAATTTCGTTCTGACAGGGGACGGTAATCTCGCCGAGGTTCAGGCAACGGCCGAAGGGCAGACCTTTGATGAAGAAGCTTTACTTCGTCTGCTGCGCCTCGCCCGGATTGGCTGCAAGGCGATTTTCGACGCGCAGGACCGGGCCACCGGCCGGTGACGCGTAAACTCAGCCCCGGCAAGATCGTTATCGCCAGCCACAACCAAGGCAAAGTAAGCGAGATTGATGAATTGCTCGGGCCTTACGGGATGGAGCCTATCTGTGCGGCCGACCTAGGCTTGCCCGAACCCGATGAGACCGAGGATAGCTTTTTGGGCAATGCGCTGATCAAAGCGCGGGCGGCGGTTGCTGGGTCGCGGCTGGTATCGCTGGCTGATGATAGCGGGCTGATGGTCGATGCGCTGGGCGGGGCGCCGGGCGTCTATACGGCGGACTGGGCTGAGCGTCAGACCTATGAAGGGCCGCCGGGGCGCGATTGGTATATGGCGATGGGTAAGGTTGAGGGAAAACTCGCTGAACTTGGGCCTGACACCGCGCGCACCGCCCATTTTGTATCGACGCTCGTGCTGGCCTGGCCTGACGGTGATTATGCGGTGTTTGAAGGGCGGGCGTCGGGCACATTGGTGTGGCCACCGCGCGGGCGCTACGGCTTTGGCTATGATCCCGTGTTCCAACCGCTGGGCCAGACACTGACTTTTGGCGAGATGGCACCAAAAGAAAAGCGCGCGATGAACCACCGCGCGCTTGCCTTTGCAAAGCTTGTCACCGCAAGCTTTTGATGACGTGACTAGGGGCTTTTTGAGCCACCGTCGGATGCAATGATCACGCCTGCGGCGATCGCGGCTGCGGCACCCAGGGCCAACCAGATTGTGCTGCCACCGCCACGTGGCGCAGCCGCCACTGGCTGAGGAGCTGGCTCTGGCGCTGGTACAGGTGCCGGCTCGGGAGCGGCTACAGCCACTGGTTCTGGCGCAGCAGGCGCTGGTTCAGGTGCAGGCTCAACCATTGCTGGCTTTTCGGCCATCGGTTCAGCCATTGGCTCTTTTTTCATCATTGGTTTGGCCATACGCGCTTTCGCTTTTACGCGGGCATGCGGCTTCTTCTTCATCATTTTCGGGCGATCAATACCCGGTGCCGATGCATCAGCATAGAGAATGGCGGGGGCAATAATGAGCGACAGCGCGGTCGAGACCATCATCGCCGGCTTTGCAAATTTCGATTTCATCACGCGCGCAAGCATATTCATTCCCTTTACTAAACAACAGGCGCTGGTTAACGCCAAATTGAATTAGATTGCAACCAGTTCCTGTAAACCCTTACAATACCTCATTTTTCGCTATGGCAAGCGCTGCTTGCGACGCGTAGGCTTTGTGACCTGATTCGCCGCAACAGGCTGTAGGACATCCTGACCGATCCAGTTGCCGGGAGGATCATAGCGGCACACGAGATAATCGTCAGCAGCATTTGAAGCGATGGCGCAGCCAACCATGGTAGTGGATCGCCAGATCAACTGGGTATAATGACCAACATCAGCCCATTGGCCGGTTGTCGACACCGCCGGGAACCGACCGGGTTTGAAAAGGCGACGCTCGTCGATCCACAATCCAACCATTTCCTCGGGTGAATAATCGCCTTTCGACCCCATCCAGAGATTTTCACCCTGATCAGATTGTTTGGCATGGTCAAAGCTGTTGGTCTTGGCAAGCGTTGCCGCCCATGCCGCTGCATCCTTTGAAAGCGCCACGCTCCAGCGCAACGGCGCGTGGCCAAGCCGCGCGCGCTCGGCATTGTGCGCGCTCAGCAATCTTTCCTCAACCGTCGCGCCGGCGGCTTTTGTTGGCGCAGCCTGCGCCACCGCTGCGCTCGTCAATAAGGATAAGAAGATCACCATGCGCACCATAAGTCCCTCTCTTTTCCGCGCGACACCGCTATAGCCGCTTCATGTCTGCCCTACCTACTCCCTTGGCCTTATATATACATTGGCCCTTTTGCGTATCGAAATGTCCTTATTGCGATTTTAATAGCCATGTCCGCGACGGGGTTGATCAGGCGGCCTGGGCACACGCTTTACTAATCGATATGGCCTTTGAAGCACATCTGACCGCCGGTCGCCCGATCGGCTCGATCTTTTTTGGTGGTGGTACACCGTCGCTGATGCCCCCCGCAACCGTCGCTGCCTTGATCGAGGCGGCCGCGCAATATTGGAGTTTTACCCCCGACGTAGAAATCACGTTGGAGGCTAATCCGTCATCGGTCGAAGCCGCGCGCTTTGCCGATCTTGCGGTCGCGGGCGTCAACCGCGTGTCGCTTGGCCTCCAAGCGCTTGACGACGCAGCCCTTCAGTTTCTGGGCCGCGCGCATAGTGTCGCCGAAGCCTTGGCGGCGCTTGACACCGCGCAAGCCCAGTTCAAACGCGTCAGCTTCGATCTGATCTACGCGCGGCCCGAACAATCACTCGCCGATTGGCACGCCGAATTGTCACGCGCGCTTAGTTTGGGCACAAGCCATTTGTCGCTGTATCAATTGACGATTGAACCCGGCACACGCTTTGCGACCCTCGCTGCGCACGGTAAGCTCTTGCCTGTTGATCCCGACCACGGCGCCAATCTGTTTGAATTGACGCGCGCGGTGACCGAAGGCGAAGGCATGCCCGCTTACGAAATTTCAAATCATGCCCGCGCGGGCGAACAAAGCCGACACAACCTTACCTATTGGCGGCACGGCGATTATGTCGGCATTGGGCCGGGCGCGCACGGTCGGCGCGACGGGGTGGCCACCGTCCGCCACAAAAAGCCCGAAAACTTTTTGAGCGCTATTGCGCGCAACGCCAGCGGACTCGAAAGCGAACAGCCTATGACACCAGCTGACCGCGCAACCGAGGCGTTGCTGATGGGGTTACGGCTGCGTGAAGGCGTTGATCTGGCGCGGATCGCGGCGCTCACCGGGGCACCGCGCGACACATTGGTTAGTGCCGCCGCGGTTGATCGCCTGACGGCGCTCGGCCTGCTCAGCCTTACCGGTGATCGGTTAATCGTTAGCGAGGCGGGGATGCTGCTGCTCGACAGCATCCTGCCCGCCATTGTGACGGCGTGAGACTATTTCGCGAACGACCGCGCAGCAGGCGAAATCAGCGTTAACCCGCTGGCATCAACTTGCTGCACTTCAAGTGTGCGTTCGGCGACATTGTCGCGACCAAAGCGGAACGCACCGTCAATCCCTGAAAACCCGCCGGGATCGGACAAGACGCCCGCCGGAAACGGTGTACCCACGCGCCATCCCGCCGCGACCTTGGTTACCAACAGCACCGAATCATAGCCAAGGCTTGAAAGCCGGTAGGGTGCCTTGCCAAAGCGCGTACGATATTTGACCGCTAACTGGCCGTAAAGCTTATCCGAAACGCTGGCGAACCAGGCCCCGTGGATCACCGGGCTTTTGGTGAGCGCACTTTCGGTATTCCACAGTTCGGTGCCAAGGATTTTCGCTTGGCCACCACGGCTGCGCCGAATCAGCGGCACCGTCTGGATCGCAATCTTGCCAGAGCCCGCAATCAGGATCGCATCATAGGGAGCTGCGGCGGACAATTTTGTCACCGCGCCGGCGATTGAGGCGGCGGTCGGCTCAAAACTCTCGCTCCCCACCAATGTGCCGCCCGCCGCCTGGACCGAGCGCACCATCGCTGATGATGAGCGTTGGCCGTATAGATTGTTGGGCACCAGCGCGGCAAAGCGCGCCATCCCTGCACCGCGTGCATAGCTGACGACCCGGTCAATCGCTTGGGTGGGCACAAACCCCATCACATAGGTGCCATTGCCAGCAACCGACACGTCGTTTGAAAAGCTGATCAGCGGCACGCGCGCGGCGCGGCCAACCGCAGCCACCGCGCGCACATCTTCGGCAAGAAGTGGCCCGAGGATCAGGCGATTGCCTTCTGCGATGGCTTTTTGAGCCGCTGCGGTTGCGCCGGTTGCGGTGTCATAAGTGGTGATTCGGATTGTCTTCCCACCCGTATCGAGCACGGCCATATTGGCGGCGTTTGCAATCGCTTCGCCAACGCCAGCATTGGTACCGGTCATCGGCACGAGCAAGGCAACGCGGTGGCGCGCCGTATCAGTGGGCAGCGAAGGCGTGGTGGGTGTTTCAATAACCGGCGGGGCCTCGACTGTTTTGGGCGGGCCTTTGGGCACCACACTACAAGCCGACAATATGACCATAGCGACAAGCGCTATGGCGTGTTTCGCGCGTGACGTGAACAAGCTGACTTGCTCGATCCCTAGTGCCTCTGTCATGATCCCACCCCTATGAACGCATACCTAATACCAGGCCTCTACATCGTTGCGACCCCAATCGGCAATCTTTCCGATTTGAGCCCGCGCGCCGCCGCCATCCTGTCTGCCGCCAATCTAATCGCGGTTGAGGACAGTCGCGTGACGGCAAAGCTGCTCGCCCATATTGGCGTCAAGCGGCCAATGTTACCTTATCATGATCATAGTGCAGACCATATCCGGCCAGGCTTGATTGCCCGAATGGGGAGCGAAATCATAGCCTTAGTAAGTGATGCAGGGACACCGCTCATCTCAGATCCCGGCTTTAAATTGGTTCGCGACGCGCGCGCGGCGGGGCATAATGTCGTGACAATTCCTGGCCCCTGCGCTGCAATTGCGGCCCTCACATTGGCGGGACTACCGACTGACAGATTCTTTTTTCTGGGCTTCCTCCCGACGAAGGAAAAGGCGCGTGCCGACGCGATTGCCGAGGTGGCGGCCGTGCGTGCGACGCTCATAGTCTACGAATCAGGGCCGCGACTCGGGGCCACACTGGCTGCGCTCGGGCGAGGACTGGGTGACCGCGAGGCAGGCGTCGCGCGCGAAATTAGCAAAAGGTTCGAAGAATGCGTCACCGGATCACTGACGTCGCTCGCCACGCGCTATGCCGATGCGCCACCAAAGGGCGAGATTGTGATCATCGTCGGCCCGCCCGGTGACGCTGCCCCGGCAAGCGCCGACGATGCCGATAGCGCGCTTGTCGAAGCGCTTACCCGCCTATCGCCTGCGCGCGCGGCAGGGGAAGTTGCCAAGGCACTCCGGCTTGATCGGCGCACGCTTTATGACCGGGCTATGGCGCTGCAAGGCAAGTGAGCAGAGCCGCCGCCGAAGCCTTTGGCCGCTGGGGCGAGCGCCGCGCGGCATGGTGGTTGCGCCTCCACGGCTGGCGAATCATCGCGACCCGCGTCAAAGTCCGCGCTGGAGAGATTGATTTGATCGCGCGGCGCTGGCGCACGACTGCTTTTATAGAGGTCAAGGCGCGCAAAAACCCCGCCGACCTTGATCTGGCGATTGATGACTATCGCCTCCGCCGTGTCGCTGCGGCTGTTACGGCCGTCAGCCATAAATATGCGCGAAACGGGGACGATATCCGCATCGACATCATGCTGATCGCCCCGCGCCGCTGGCCGCGTCATCTGACCAATGTGTGGCATGGATGACAAGAGACGCGCCGTCGCCTAATGAGCGCGCATGACACTGACAATCGCCTTTCAGATGGATCCGCTTGCGGGCCTCAATATCGCTGGAGACTCGACCTTCGCGCTGATGCTCGCGGCGCAGGCGCGGGACTATCGGCTCTTCTCCTATCTCGCCCCCGATTTGACATGGGAAGGCGGGCGGCTCTTCACTATGGCAACCCCGGTTACCGTGCAGCGCGAAGTCGGCAATCATTTCAGCGCGGGCGAGCCAGTGCTGATCGATCTGGGCCGCGATGTTGATGTGGTGTGGATGCGTCAGGACCCGCCCTTTGACCTGAGCTACATCACCGCCACCCATTTGCTTGAGCGAATCCAAGGCGAAACGCTGGTGCTCAACGATCCGGCGAGCGTGCGCAACGCGCCCGAAAAATTGTTCGTGCTCGATTATGCGCATTTCATGCCGCCGACGATGATCACTCGCTCGCTGGGGGCCGCGCGCACCTTCCTCGCTGAACATGGTGAAATCGTGCTCAAGCCGCTTCACGGCAATGGCGGCAAGGCGATCTTCAAGGTCGGCGCAGACGGGGCCAATCTTTCGGCACTGATCGAAGTGTTCAACGCCGCTTATGTCGAACCGCATATGGTGCAAGCCTTCCTGCCCAGCGTCGCCAAGGGGGACAAGCGCATTGTGCTCGTCGACGGCGTTGTAGCAGGCGCGGTCAATCGCATCCCGGGCGAAGGCGAAATTCGCAGCAATCTGGCGGTTGGCGGGACGGCGGCGAAGACCGAACTCACGCCGCGCGAAGCCGAAATCTGCGCAGCACTTGGCCCTGAGCTGAAGCGGCGCGGGCTTTTGTTTGTTGGCATCGATGTGATCGGCGGCGAATGGCTGACCGAAATCAACGTCACCTCACCCACCGGCATCGTCGCGATTGACCGGTTCAATGGGGGCGATACAGCGGCGATGATCTGGGATGCTGTGGTCGCGCGGTTAGGGTAGACTCACCATCAAAATGTCGTCTATATCCGACAAGTGAAATATGAGGTACGTACCACGCCGCGCTTTGATTCGTGGTTCGAAGGCATAACCGATCCGGTCGCCAGGCGCGCTTTGGTTGCGCGAATTGCCCGGATCGAATCAGGCCTGTTTGGTGACGTTGCACCCGTTGGGGGCGGCGTCAGCGAACTGCGTATCGACACAGGGCCGGGCTACCGTGTTTATTTCGCCCGGATCGGTCGAACGATTGTCCTGCTGCTGTGCGGTGGTGACAAATCAAGCCAGAGCCGCGACATCAGCCGCGCGCAGGACATGGCAGCAGAATTATGAAGGAGCCGGTGACAATGCCTCTTGAAACCAAACCATTCGATGCAGCGCGCTATATCGAAACGCCTGAAGATGCCGCAGCGCTCATCGCCGATGCGGTGGAAAGTGGTGATGCGGGTCATATCGCGCATGCGTTAGGCATTATTGCGCGCGCGCGCGGGATGGCGGAGATTGCGACCGAGACGGGGATCAACCGAACCGCGCTTTACGCCTCGCTCAGCAAACGTGGCAATCCGTCGCTCGATACCTTGCTCAAAATCGCCAGTGCACTCAAGTTGAAGGTCGCGCTAATCCCTGGCTAACCCTACCCATGCGGATGCGCATTGCGATACACATCGAGCAAATAGGCCGCGTCAACCCCGGTATAAATCTGCGTTGACGAGAGGCTCGCATGGCCGAGCAATTCCTGCAAGCTACGCAGATCAGCCCCCCCAGCGAGCAGATGCGTGGCGAAAGAATGGCGCAGCGCGTGGGGCGTGGTGCTCGTCCCCAGCCCCAGCCGCGCCCGCGCCGCGCGCACTGACCCCCGGATAATCGCGCCGTCAAGCACGCCGCCGCGTGTGCCCCTAAAGATCGGCGCGCCTGCCTCAATCGGAAAAGGGCAAAGCGCAGCGTAAGCCTCAACCGCCTCGCGCACCGGGGCGAGCAAGGGCACGATGCGCGTCTTGTCACGCTTGCCCGTGACGCTCAAAGTTTCGCCCAGTGGCATGATCGCACCCGTCAGCCCCAGCGCCTCGCTGATCCGCAGGCCCGCGCCGTAGAGCAGCATCAGCACCGCCCAATCGCGCGCCGCTACCCAGGGCGCGCGGGCTTGCTCCGATACATCCTCGGCAAGCGCGATCACTTCATCAGGGGAGATAGCGCGCGGCAGCCCCTTTTTGACGCGCGGCCCCTTCAGCCGTGGCATCGCCCCCTCGCCGCCCGCAAAGGTCAGGAAGGCGCGCACCGCCGACAATTCCCGCGCCGCGCTCGTATTGCTGATCCCTTCACCGCGCCGCTTGGCGAGGAACGCGCGCAGGTCCGACGCCGCCACTGCGCCCAGATCGGGTGGGCCGCCATAATGGCCTTGCAAGAAAGCGATCAGCCGCTCGGCGGTGGCACTATAGGCGCGCACAGTATGTGGTGATCGCCGCCGATTGGTGGATAGGTGAGCACTCCACTTAGCGACAAGTTCGGTCATGATATTATTCCGTCTATCCTGAGTAGGGACTGAGTGAAATCGAAGGCCCGTATCGAAGGACGGTGGGTGGTTCGATACGCGCCTTCGTCAAGCTCAGTCGCTACTCACCATGGACGGACCGGGGTAAACCCGACCACATCCATGCTGCTAAAGTATCGTCTGCCCGGTCTTCGCCCAATCCGCCATAAAGCCTTCGATGCCCTTGTCAGTCAGCACATGGTTGAAGAGCGATTTGATCACCGCCGGCGGCGCGGTCATTACATCGGCCCCGATCCGCGCCGATTCAAGCACATGGATCGGATGCCGCACGCTCGCCACGAGGATTTCGGTGTCGAACATATAATTGTCATAGATCAGCCTGATGTCGCTGATCAGCTGCATCCCGTCAAAGCCATTGTCATCATGGCGCCCGACGAAGGGCGAAATGAAGCTCGCCCCCGCCTTCGCCGCGAGAAGCGCTTGATTGGCCGAAAAGCAAAGCGTGACATTGACCATCGTGTCATCGCCGCGCAGCGCTTTACAGGTTTTGAGCCCGTCAATCGTCAGCGGCACCTTGATGCAGACATTGTCGGCAATTTTGCGCAGGATTTCGGCTTCCTTCATCATCGTGGCGTGATCAAGCGCCACGACTTCGGCGGACACCGGCCCATCCACAATCGCGCAAATCTCTCTCACCACATCAAGGAATTGCCGGCCCGATTTGTGGATCAGCGACGGATTGGTGGTGACGCCGTCGAGCAGGCCCGTGCTTGCCAGCTCGGCTATGTCATCAATATTAGCGGTATCAACGAAGAATTTCATGAGCGGGAAGCCTTTTGCCGGGGGAAGGCTTCCCATAGTCACGGGGACACATCCGATCAACCGCTGTCTCGCTCAGTCGCTGTGGGGCGGGCACACGATTCGAGCTTGTTGTTTTTTACCGAATCAGCGTGACGATGTCAAGGATAAAATTCCAGATAGGAGATTTTATTTTACCTAGCCAATCCGAACACCCCCATGATCAGCGGATCATTCGTTGACGCCGGATTGGCGCGGATCGCGATTTCTTCATTGGCAATTGCGCGGTAGATGCCGTCGCTGGCTTTGCGCGTTACATCATCGCGCAGCCCCGCAAAATCAATGCCGGTCACGCCGCGTAGTGCCTCGGTCACGATGGCATTGTCGAACAATTTGAGGCCATTATCGATGCCGGGCACCATGGTGCGGATCAGCGCATCTCCCATTGCCGACTTGAGCAAATCGGTCGCCCCGCTGCCCCCGCCGCTGATGATCGCGGCGGCATTGGGTATCCCGATTTTGAGCACCGCATCGGCCACGAGGGGCGCTGCCAGTTCAGCGCCTTTTTCCGCCGCGCGGTTGACTTGGCGGGTCAGCCGGTCGCGCACAATTCCGCTATTGACGAGCGCGCCGAGGATTGAGCTTGCCCGCTGGCCCCCGAATTGTTCAGGCAGACTGATCTTGGCGACTTGATTATCAAGAAACCCGTTTTGCTGGATCAGCGAAGCAAAGGCGCGCTGCGCAGAGAGCGAGAGCAAGCGGCGGATCGCCTCGACTAGACTGAAACCCCCTGTCGATGCGCAACCGGGCAGCGCAAGGATCGGCAGAATAGCCGATGATGCGATGAGTGAACGGCGTGATAGTACCATCTGATATCTCCCCTTCAAAAAAGCGGCTCATGTGTTTCATGCTTTGGCGGCGATAGCAACTATGGTTAGGGAGGGGCATGACCCGCGCTCGCGTTCTCCTGCTCAACCCCGCGCTCGGCGCGCTTGATTACCGTGTGCCGCACGGGATGATCGTTGAACCGGGCAGCATCGTGCTTGCTCCGCTCGGGCCAAGGCAGCTGATCGGCGTGGTGTGGGAGGCGGAGATGATGCCCTCGCCCGGCGAAGTCGGCGATAACCGGCTGCGCAATCTGCTGTCGGTCTATGATGTGCCGCCGATCGGTGCGCCCGTGCGCCGGTTGATCGAATGGACCGCAGCTTATTATCTTGCCCCGCCTGCCGCCGTGCTGCGCATGGTGCTCTCGACCGCCTCGGCGCTCGAAGGCGGGCCGACGGTGGTTGAATATCGGTTGAGTGGCAGCGTTCCTGAAAAGCTAACCACCCAGCGCACGCAAGCCATCGAACGGATCGGGTCGGCACAGGGGCTGATTCGCGAATTGGCGACCATCGCTGGCGTGTCCGAAGCCGTGATCCGGGGGCTCGTCAAAGCCGGTGTGCTGATCGGCAATGAGGTCAAGATTGACACGCCCTTCGCGCTGCCCGATCCCGATTTCGCGCCGCCCGATCTGTCGCCCGCGCAACAGGACGTGGCGGACGTCCTGATGGCCAGCGTCGCAGCCCTCGAATTTGCGCCGGTGCTGCTCAACGGGGTAACTGGATCGGGCAAGACCGAGGTTTATTTCGAAGCGGTGGCGCAGGCGCTGCGTGACGGGCGGCAGACGTTGGTGCTGCTCCCCGAAATTGCGCTGACCCAGCCCTTCCTGCAGCGTTTCGAAGCGCGCTTTGGCTGCGTGCCGACGGCCTGGCATAGCGATCTGCGCCAGTCGCAGCGGCGGCGGGCGTGGCGCGCAATTGCAAGCGGGGAGGCGCTGGTGACAGTCGGCGCGCGCTCGGCGCTCTTCCTGCCCTATCGCAACCTTGGCCTCATCATCGTCGATGAAGCGCATGAAAGCAGCTTCAAACAAGAGGAGGGCGTTGGCTATCATGCGCGTGACGTCGCGGTAATGCGCGGCCAGTTTGAAAGCGTGCCGGTCATCCTCGCGACGGCCACCCCCGCGATTGAAACGCGCCAGCAAGTCGCGAGCGGGCGTTATGCCGAACTCAAACTCCCCGGTCGCTTCGGCGCGGCACAATTGCCGAGCGTCGAGGCGATTGACCTGACACAAGACCCGCCCGAACGCGGCCGCTGGATCGCGCCGCGCCTTGTGGCTGCGATGCTAACAGCGCTTGAGCGCGGCGAACAGAGCCTGCTCTTCCTCAACCGGCGTGGCTTTGCGCCGCTCACTTTGTGTCGCCACTGCGGCCACCGGTTTCAATGCCCCAATTGCACGGCGTGGATGGTCGAACACCGGCTGATCCAGCGGCTGCAATGCCACCACTGCGGCCATCATCTGCCCAGCCCGCGCGCGTGCCCCGAATGCGCCGAAGAGGATATGCTTGTCGCCTGCGGACCCGGCGTCGAACGAATAGCTGACGAAGTCGCCTTGCTCTTCCCCGAAGCCCGGCGCGCGGTGATCACCTCGGACACGCTTTGGTCTCCGGCAAAAGCCGCAGACTTTGTCGCGCGGATGGAGGCGGGCGAGATTGATATTGTCATCGGCACGCAGCTTGTCACCAAAGGCTATCATTTTCCCAATTTGACTGTGGTCGGGGTGATCGATGCCGATCTGGGCTTGCAAGGCGGTGACCTGCGCGCGGCGGAGCGGAGTTTTCAGCAAATCGCGCAAGTTGCCGGGCGGGCGGGGCGCGCGACAAAGCCGGGCCATGTCTATGTCCAAACGCATGATCCCGGCGCGCCGGTAATCCGCGCGCTCGTTTCAGGTGATACCGAAGGCTTTTACGCCGCCGAAACCGCCTCACGCAAAGAGGCAGGCGCACCGCCATTTGGCCGATTCGCCGCGATCATCATTTCGGCCGAATCGCTTGACGTGGCACAGGCCACCGCCACGCTGATTGGCAAAACTGCGCCCAAAGTGGAGGGGATGCAGGTTTATGGCCCCGCCCCCGCGCCGCTCGCCATGCTGCGCGGTCGCCACCGGATGAGGCTGCTCGTCCATGCGCGCCGCGCGCTTGATGTGCAGGATGTGATCCGCGATTGGCTTGGTGGCCTTGATTGGCCGCGCAGCGTGCGCGTGAGTGTTGACGTTGATCCCTATAGCTTTGTCTGAACGCGCCATTTCGGAGCGGGTTGGCCGCGCTTGTTGAGCGCGTCTTTACCAGTGGCAGCCACTGTGAAGGCGTCACTCGATCACCAAAGGATTTGCCATGTTGAAACCCCTTACCCTGTTTTGCGTTGCGCTTGCGACGATAGGCGCGGCCCCGCGCACCGCCAACCTGCTGCGCGATGCGATCACGCCGATGACGGCTTTGGCCCCCGACAAAGTCACTAGCCTAAGCGGCGAAAGCGATGACGAAATTGTCACCGCTGATATCACGCTCAGCGGTAAAGACGGTGCGATCAGCAAAGTCGCGGTCATGCAAGATGGCAAGGCGCTGCGTCTGCCCGATAGCGCGTTCTCGGCGATCAGCGGCGCAAAGCGAGCATGGCTCGAAGAACGCGGCGCACTCACCACGCTCGTCATCGAAGGCGTTAGTGCGGCGAAGGACTGGCGGCTTGCGCTCGAATTCCACCCCAAACAGCTATGGCTTCGCCGCCTCTCACGCGAAGGCGTGGCGCAAGACAGCTTCACTTATTATGACCGCGACGATCTCAACAAAACCCGGATTTTTGACCGGCACGCAGGCAATCACGGCTTTCACCCGATCCGGCGCCGCTAACGATCAGGCAAACACCGCCCGCGCTTGGTCTTCGAGTGCGGCCATCGCGGCTGCCCAGGGGCCGTGGCCGTGGCTGATTCGGGCGACGCCAGCGTCAGCTAGCGTTTTGGCATCGGGGCAGCTCGGTCGAAGACATTCCGACTGGCCCCAAGGATGCCAAATCGACGGTGCTGACAGTCGAGCAGGAGGCGATTATCACCGAGCAAGATTTGCGCCCCGGCAAAATCGACCCCGGCCAATCGGGCGTATATGTCGCTTGCTCGACAATGTGCGGGTGGTTCACCATCTCGCCCAATTTCATCCCGAGCTTCTGGCAGAGTTTCAGAAAATCGTTCGTATTCGCGCAGCGGCATGAACTGTGCCGGCGAGCATCATTTTCCGTTCCGGCCCAACTCGTTTTCTTCTCCCTTTCCTGACCGCTCGCGGTCGTGCGTCAATGTCCGGCCCGCGCCGGTTCGCTGCGCTCACCCGTGTAGTCGTTGACGCCTTCCCTTTTCCGTTCGGCCTTTTGGACCGGTGCAACGAGGCGTTGCAGTCACGAAAGGAAATTCACATGACCCGCACAACATCCGCATCTACCAACGAACCTAAGCAGCCAGACTTTCATGCATGGCACGTCACCAACAAGGGCGACAAAGGCTTTTGGACTAAAGTTGGAGCCGCATGGCCACATCACGACGGCAAAGGGCTTTCATTGCAACTGGACGTCATGCCGATAAACGGGCGCATCGTTCTTCGCCAGCCTTCGGTGAACACCAGCGATACTCGGGCAGACGCGTAAGCGCCTGCCCCAAATCAGGCCCTGTCTTTGAGCGTCACTGCGCGTTCGCGAACCAGTGCTTTGACCACCGAGAAATCAGCATCGGATGGCAATGCTTTCGCAAATTCACCATCAATTGCGGCAATGACCGCGTTGCACAGTTGACCGATCCGCGTTCGCACGAAGGGCGCGCCGAGTCCGGCATCGGCCGCGAACCTTTCCCAGTGGCGCGGCTCAATGTCTTCAAGGACGGCCTTGCCACCTATTTTCATCGCCAGCTTCACATGCAGATTGGGATAGAGGATGGTCGAGAGCAGATCATAGAGCGGCGCGAGGGTGATGACGTTGCCTCTATGCAGCAGGCTGAAATTCTTGGCATGAGCATCGGCATTGCCTATGATCAGGTTGAAGATCGCGGCATCGAGCAGTTTCAGAATTTCGCGTGCGGGGCGCGTTGCTATGCGGCGCAGAAGGGCGAAGCAGTCTGGGAAGACTGGCCCGCCTTCGCTGGCATATTTGCGGTGCGAGGGGACGCCAAGGGCTTGGGCAAAGTCTTCCTGATGGAGACGGGTGACGCTTCCCGCTGCGCTAACCGCACGGTCGTAGCGGGTGACGAGCAGGAATGACCTATCCGCAACAACGCGCATTTCCACCGCAGCAACCTCAAGCCCTATCGCACTTGCCAGCGACATGCAGAAATATTCATTCTCCGTCGTGCCTTCAAACCGCGATATGGGCGGTTTGAGGATATGGCTTGTCGGTTGCCCCGGCGCAGGCAGCGCGATTTGCCCGTCGATCAGGAGAACGGGCAATTTGGATTGCGCACCCGCTAGCGACAGCCGCAATCCATCTTCGCCTGCCAGCATTGGACGAAGCGGGAGATGGTCGAGCAATTGCACGAGCGCATCGTCATCCAGCAGTTTTGGCGCGGCGTCGCTTGGTGACGCAGGCGTTTCCCCTTCGGGTAACAGCGTGAGTGCGCCCGCGACTTCGCCGCCAAGATATTCGAGCAGTCGAAATTCATTGTCTGCCGACACGCCGAGCGCGCGCGCAATCGCGGTGCGCTGCCCTTCTTCTGGCAATATCCCGCCGAAAAAGGCTTGGACCGCGCTGCGCTTGAAAGGTTCGGCTTGCTTGGGAAGCGAGAAGGACAAGGCGGGTGCCTTGGCATCGGCCAACCACGCAGCGTCGTAGGCAAACAACGATTCGTCATCGGGGCCGAGAAAGAGACAGCCGGAAATACGGCCATCCCACCAGACAGAAAGGCGGTTGGTCATAGGTCACCTGCTGGCGGCACGATGGTGACATCACAACCAAGCGTCGCCAGAACATGCAACGCCTTTTCTAGCTGGAGCGTAGGCTTTCCCGCTTCGAGATCGACAATGAAGCGGATACCGACGCCAGCCGCCGCTGCAAGCTCCGCCTGCCGCAGCTTCTGCGCTTTGCGTTCGCGATGAACAATCAATCCAAGTGACTTGCTATCCATATTACCGAGCGGGACATTATTGAGGTCTAAGGTCATTTACTAGACAATTATTACCGATCAGGAATAATATGGTCGCTAAGGGGAGGACAGATCAAAATATTCCCGCTTGCGCTATTTCTCTTATCGTTTCTCGCAGAGCAAAGGCGGGGCCTTATCTCGATCAAATGGAGCCTTCCGCACCATATCGAACGTTCCAAATCCAGTCGGTTTGAATTCGGCGTGGGACACGGATCGCCCCAGGACACAATTGTGTCCTTGATTGTGTCCTTGACTGTGTTCCGACAATGATTCAAAAGGGATTCTCAATGAAGAAATCACCGATTTCTGGGGTTTTTCAAACTTTAGGTGTCATCAGATTTAGCCAGTTGGGAATTCTATCGTCCCGACCAATTTTTTTCCACTCGCGAAAGTTTTCGCTGTCCTACAGGTTACCGCATCGGTTATTTCTCCGAATCGAAGGAGATACGATATGGCACTTATTGATGGAATGATTTCCCCCATTGCGAACCTGATTGATAAACTGATCCCCGACCCACGCGCTCGTGAGGCGGCGAAGCTGGAGTTGCTCCGGCTTCAGGGCGGGCAAGAGCTTGAGGCGCTCAAGGCACAGATGGC
>JBJXDU010000008.1:0-6815 GCA_046153565.1 Sphingomonadaceae bacterium | reverse complement strand
TGCAATCGGTGAACCCAATCTATGGCCGCACTAACAATCCGCATGATCTGACCCGCGTTCCCGGCGGCTCATCGGGCGGCGGCGCGGCGGCGCTGGCAGCGGGGATGGTTCCGCTTGAAATGGGGTCAGACATTGGCGGTTCGATCCGCACGCCGTGCCATTTCTGCGGAGTCACCGGGCTGAAGCCGACCTATAGCGCGATCCCGTTTGACGGGCATTATTTCCCGCGTGCTCAAGGCGCGCCAACCTTATTGTCCATGTGCGGGCCGATGGCGCGCTCAACCGACGATCTGGCGTTGGCGCTTGATCTGACAAGCGCCATGCCGCTCCCCCGTTCGCGCCATGACAGTTTCAAGGGTGTGCGGGTTTTGGTGCTCGATCACCATCCGGTTGCGGGCGCGGACTCGGCCACCAAATCCGCTCTCCGCGCGGCTGCCGATGCCGCGGCCAATGCCGGTGCGATTGTGAGCGATAGCAGCGCGCTGCTCCCAGACCGGGAGGAGATGCACAAGGATTATGTGAAGCTTCTCAACATCGCGCTCTCCGCCCGCCAGCCGCCAGACCCGGCGCATCCCGAAATCGGCGTGAAGGAATGGATGGGTCTGCTCGACAAGCAAGCCGACATGATCCGGCAATGGCAGCGGCTGTTCGAGGATGTGGACGCGATCTTCACCCCCGTCTTTGGCTCCTCCGCCTTCCCGCATATGGAGGAGCAGGACTGGTTTAAGCGGACGTTGCGGTTGGACGGAGAGGACACGCCGTTCTTGGGCCAGATATGCTGGATAGGTCAGGCGACTTACACCAACCTTCCCGCCGTCTCGGTGCCGGTGGGAAGCGACGGGCATTTGCCCATCGGCATTCAAGTGATCACCCCGCACTGGCAGGATCATTCGGCGATTGCGCTCGCCGGGATGCTGCATAAGATGATGATGGAAAGGTAACGCTATGACCTCAATCGCACTCCCCGCGCTCGAAGGCGGCGCGCCGCTGATCGGGCATGTCGCCGAATTCTTCCGCGATCCTGTGGCCGTGCTCCGCCGCGGGTATCAGACCAAGGGCAAGCTTTTCTCGTTCAAGATCATGGGGCGGCGGATGAACGTGATGCTCGGGCCAGAGCATAACAAATTCTTCTTCGAAGAGACTGACAAACTGCTCTCGATCCGCGAATCGATGCCTTTCTTCCTCAAAATGTTCTCGCCCGATTTTTACAGCTTTGCCGAAATGGACGAATATCTGCGCCAGCGTGCGGTGATCATGCCGCGCTTCAAGGCGGCATCGATGAAGCAATATGTCGGGATCATGGCGGAAGAGACGCTGAGCCTTGTTGACCGGCTCGGCGATGAGGGTGAGTTTGATCTGATCACCACACTCGGTCCTGTCGTCATGGATATCGCCGCGCATAGCTTCATGGGACGCGAGTTTCACGAGAAGCTCGGCCATGAATTCTTCGAACTGTTCCGCGATTTTTCGGGCGGGATGGAGTTTGTCCTGCCGCTCTGGTGGCCAACGCCCAAAATGCTGCGCAGCCAGCGCGCCAAGAAAAAGCTCCACGCCATCCTGCAAAGCTGGATCGAAAAGCGCCGTGCGGCACCGCTTGATCCGCCTGATTTCTTTCAGGGGATGGTCGAGAGCAAATATCCCGATGGCAAGCCCATCGCCGATGAACTGATCCGCCACATGATCATGCTGCTCGTCTGGGCGGGGCATGAGACGACGGCGGGGCAGGTCAGCTGGGCGCTGGCCGATATCCTTCAGAACCGCGATTATGAAGCGGTGCTGCGCAGCGAACTCAAAGCCACCATCGGCGACGCCGACGGGCGTGACATGGGCTGGGAAGCGGCGGTCGCGATGACCAAGATGGATCTTGCTCTCCGCGAAACCGAGCGGCTGCACCCGGTCGCCTTTATCCTCTCGCGCAAAGCCAATGAAGATATCGTCCGCGATGGCTATACGATTGCCAAGGGCGATTTCGTGCTGCTCGCCCCCTCGGTCACGCACCGCATGACCGAAACCTGGGTGGAGCCCGATGCCTATAACCCCGAGCGCTTCAATCCGGAGAACCCTGATGCGCAGATCCAAAGCAACAGCCTCGTGGGCTTTGGCGGCGGGATGCACCGCTGCGCCGGCGTCAACTTCGCGCGGATGGAGATGAAAGTGATCCTCGCGATCCTGCTCCAGCATTATGAGATGGCGCTGATCGACGAGGTCAAGCCGATGGTGGGGGCTGGCACCTATTGGCCCGCCCAGCCCTGCCGGGTTCACTACAAGAAGCGCGCACGGGGCGACGCAGCGGGGGCGGATGTCGCGGCGCTTGCCAAGGCGGCTGGTTGCCCGGTGCATGTTTGATCAAGGTTGGGCCTGATGGCAAAAGTCACCTATATCCAGCCCGACGGCGCGGCGCGCACCTGCGTCAATTTTGAAGGCATGACGGTGATGCACCTCGCCGTCGGCAATCTGGTTGACGGCATCGACGCGCTCTGCGGGGGCGTGATGCAATGCGGCACCTGCCACTGCTATATCGATGAGGCGTGGAGCGAACGCGTCGGCGGCCCGGGCGAGGATGAAGCGCTCATGCTTCAAGCGCTAGAGGGAAGCGTCAACGTGCGCCCCACCAGCCGCCTGTCCTGCCAAATCCATTTGAGCGAAGCGCTCGACGGGCTGGTGGTGCATGTGCCAAGCGATCAGCCGGGTGTGTGACGGGGGCAAGGGTGCGGCGGGTTTGGGTAGCAAAGTTGGGGAGTCCGGACAGGCGGCTAATAAGCTGGAAACTGGCAAAGCTGCCACTATTTGCTATCATCTCGCTAAGCCGCACGGCATTCAACAATGCATCAAACCAGACCGCCGCGCCAGCGAAGCCTCCTTCGTCCGGAAAGCGAACGCTCCCCATTATGTTACCGAAACAACCGAAAACACAACGACGATTTTGTTCCGCCAGGGGAAAGTGGATCAACTGCCCAACACGTGCACATATACGACATCCGGCTGCGTTGCGCCATGCAAGGGTGCCGTGTTTGCACGATCGCAGGCGCTCTAGTCGGGAACGCCAAGGGCTTTGCCAGTTATCGATCAATCGCAGATGCGCGAATTTCTGGCTCACCCTGTCAGATTTCATAATACAACTTGAAACCGATGTCGAACTGCTTCACATGTCCAAAAAATTGCAAAACTCCCCTTTCAAGGCGCGGTGTAGTCGCCAGAGGATATGTATCTGATGGATACTCAGTCGCTTACCGATTGCTTGGCCTTGCTCAAACAAGCAGACACAATCTTGTTGCAAGACTCGAAGGACATCGGCCATGCCGCGCACTTGTCGGCTCTGATCGAAGGTTTGTTGTCTGATTACGGAATAGAGAGCGATCCATCATTTTATGGCGAAGAAGCGTAAAATTCGCTATAACCGTTGTCGAGCTAATCTTAGGTGGGGCACTCCATAAGATGGACCGGACGCAACTTGCTGCGCTTAATGAAAGGGAAAAGGAAGTTCTTCGGCTTCTTTCTCAAGGATTTGACGTCAAAGCCTGCGCCCGCGAACTCGACATTTCCGAAGGTAGTGTAACGGAACGACTCCGCGAAGCCCGAAAGAGGCTAGGCGCGACAAGCAGCCGGGAAGCCGCACGATTGTACGCACAGTTCGAATCTGACCCTCACAGATTTTCTGGAGACAGATTTTCTGGGATTGCCGATGCCCAATTTCATCAGCCACATCTGGTCTTGCCTGATGTCCAGGCGGAGGCAGTGGAACCGGCTCCTTTTGCAGTTCGCGAACAGCAGGCAAGTTTTGCCGTGTTTCAGGGAATTGCAGGTGGCGTGGATCGATTGCCTCTTCGTAAGAATGGAGAGATCAGGAATTCGTTGGATAAGCGCGAGCGTGTTGGTGCAATCATAGATGTATCAACGAAGCTCGCAGGCATTTTTGCTTTGGTTTGCCTGATAGCAATTTTGGTCAACCTGCTGACAGAACGGCTCTGAAGTCTCTGCTCATCACATGTGCCGCAGGGCGCGAACGGAGAATTAGCATGTTGAATGACAGACTCGAAGCTGCACGTCCCTTTGCCAAAAACATCAATGCGGTCGAACAATCGCTCAATCAATCGCTGGCCTTGATCGGGCAAATGCTAGCAGATATACCGGCAACGCGCGCGAAACTGTCCAAGACCATTCCGCTCGAAACCGGCATCGCCGCAACGGAGAGCCTCGCTGAAGCCGCGGTTTCCGTCGCGCGTAGCTATCGCCAGGTAGTTGAGGCACACGCGCATTTTGCAGCCGATAAGGATGCAGTCGGATTGCGAACCGTGAGCTTCGGCGATGTTGGACGCTGCCCAAATCTTGCATCTGCGGATAGTGTAACAGGTTTATCCGTCGTTCGTGCGGCTTAGACCGACCATCAGTCTGGCTGATTGAATACACCAATGATATCGTAGCCACTTATGGATTTGCGGCTTGCCCTTTTTTTTGCAGTTTTCGCTATAGTGATTGCGTTTGCGACATGGAAAGGCGGATTGCCCGAAAGACTCGTAGCAGCAATATTCTGCTATGGTGTAATTTCAACGATTACATTGCAAGGGCCATTGGAAACCAGATTTCTCAGCATAGAAATCGGTGTGTTCATAGTCGACGCCACGATGCTCATTTTTCTCGTCGTACTAACACTTTTCGCGGAAAGATATTGGCCTATATGGATTGCCAGTTTTCAGATAATTCAGACACTCTCGCACCTGCCCCGATTGCTGATCCCGCACATGCTTCCAAAAGCATACGAGACGATTGTGACGGTCTGGGTCTATCCGATGTTGATCATATTGGCATGGGCCACAGTTCGGCATCGGGAACGGGTTCGGACCTTCGGCAGCGACAGGTCCTGGAGCGACTTCTCGCCTGCATAAAAGGCGGGGAACCTGAAACTGTGGCGGGGGAGCTTCTCGAACGTTTCGGCTCCCTCGGCGCTATTTTTGCTGAAATTGGTAGTCTGAATGATGATAGGCCCTCCAGCAAGCTGCTAGGCGCTGTCCACCAGACACTCAAGCAGCTGCTAAAGGCCGAGGTTAGCAATAGGCCCATCCTTTCAACTGGGCATGCGGTGATCAACTATCTCGCTTTTGCGATGGGGCATTTGCGCGTGGAGGAAGTCCGGGCACTGTATCTGGATTCCAACAACTGCCTGTTGCGTGATGTGTTGATCACACGCGGTTCTGTTTCTGCCGCCCCCATCTATCCCCGCGAAATCTTGAAACATGCGCTTGATGCTGGCGCAACGGCATTTCTGCTTGCGCATAACCATCCGTCCGGCGACCCAAAGCCAAGTCGTAGCGATATTGAAATAACGCGCCGTTTGAACTTCGCTGCAAAAGAGCTCGACCTCTTCATGCACGATCATTTGATCATAGCGCGCAAAGGCTGGTTCAGCTTTCGTAGCGAAGGACATATCAATTGAGCAACAACGCAAATGTGCTCGTCTCAGTGCAGTCGCATATGCGTATCCGGGGCAAGGCAGCGGCTACTTTCGGCAATTTTTCCTCACTCGATGCAGGGTGGCAAATTCTGCTCTATCTGTTTGCAAATCCGCCGACTGATAGGGGCAAGGCCTTGTCCAACCTGCGGATTCACTTGGGGCTTTCAGAAATCACGCTAGCGCGATGCTTACGTTATGCTGAAAGCGAGGGCCTAGTTTTAACGACGCCAATTGGTGGAACCGATATCTGTCTAAGTGATCAGGCCCGTGCGAAGTTGGACGAGGTCTTTGCAGACGCTTAGTCCCGTCCCATCGGGGTGATGATCAGGAGCGGAATAGATTGAGCGGGAACGCTGCCGGTCGCACCCTGTC
This sequence comes from Sphingomonadaceae bacterium, assembly GCA_046153565.1. Lineage (GTDB taxonomy): Bacteria > Pseudomonadota > Alphaproteobacteria > Sphingomonadales > Sphingomonadaceae > Aquisediminimonas. The sequence continues at coordinate 994 of JBJXDU010000008.1, read as the reverse complement.
CCGCGCTTTGCGCTCCTGAGGGTGCGGCATTTTTCCAGCTAATCCGCTCGCAATCCTGCCTTGCCGGACGCCCGCTTATCTCACGCTGTCGCGAGGATGGCGGAGCTGCGCTGATCGTGCAACATCCTTTGTCCGCATTTCGTGTCAACTTATCGGACATCTTCATTCGCTTTCGACAAGTTACTCTACCGGAAAACTCTACTTGAAAATGGAGGAAGAATACGGGACGATATCAGTGCGAACGACGGCATTTTGGGGAGGTGACAAGCTGAACCAACGACGGCAATGTTATCGACAACCGCCACGACAATTATGCAGTTTTTGCAAAAGAAGTGCTGTCCTACAGCGATCATTTCATGGTCTTGCCGACTCAATGAACGAAACACTGCCCCCTTGTGATCTTAGCGCTGCTGCCCGTGGGCTGGCAGCGGCTCCTGTCGCTGTGAACGGGACGGAAGCGGCACCAGATGAACAGATGTTGGTCAAAACGCGTTTAGGTGAGACTTTAGTGTGACCTTTCGCTGCGGTCGCGCGTCGAACCGGGGCCGCTGCAACGGCGACCCCTCCCTTTTCGCGGTGCGTGCCACCAAAACCACCCCCTCGCCATCGCTGCACAAACCGGCTAACGCGCGGCGCTTATGACTTCACCTGCCCGCCCCAATCGCCGCACCTTTGCCATCATCTCGCACCCCGATGCCGGGAAAACGACGCTTACCGAAAAGCTGTTGCTGTTCGGTGGGGCGATCCATTCGGCGGGCGAGGTCAAAGCGCGCGGGGCGAACCGGCGGGCGCGGTCCGACTGGATGAAGATCGAGCAGCAGCGCGGGATTTCGGTCACGTCATCAGTCATGACCTTCGAGCGTGACGGGATCACCTTCAACCTGCTCGATACGCCGGGGCATGAGGATTTCAGCGAGGATACCTACCGCACGCTGACCGCAGTCGATAGCGCGGTGATGGTGATTGACGCCGCGCGCGGGATCGAGGCGCAGAC
>JBJXDU010000007.1:0-9174 GCA_046153565.1 Sphingomonadaceae bacterium | reverse complement strand
CCCCAACAATCAAGCCACTCAGGCTAACCCACGACCCACTGGATAGAAGGCTTGCCACACCGACTCCCCGCGCCCTATAGCGTTCTTACTATGTCCGATTTGTTCGCCAACGCCTCCGCCACGCCTGAAAGCTATAATGCCTCCGATATTGAGGTGCTCGAAGGGCTTGAACCCGTCCGCCGCCGCCCCGGAATGTATGTCGGCGGCACTGATGAGCGGGCGTTTCATCATCTTGCCGCCGAAGTGCTTGATAATGCGATGGATGAGGCGGTGGCGGGGCATGCGTCGCGGATTGAAATCACATTAGAGCCTGGCAATCGCCTGACCATCACTGACAATGGCCGGGGTATTCCGGTTGATCCGCACCCCAAATTTCCCGACAAATCGGCGCTTGAAGTGATCATGTCGACACTCCATTCGGGCGGCAAATTTGAGGGCAAGGCTTATGCAACGAGCGGCGGCCTCCACGGCGTGGGGATCAGCGTGGTCAATGCGTTGTCGAGCACCACGGTGGTCGAGGTCGCGCGGGGTAAGGAATTATATCGCCAGAGCTTTTCCAAAGGGATTACGCTTGGGGCCCTTGAGAAACTCGGTGCGGTCAACAACCGGCGCGGGACGAGCGTGTCGTTCATCCCCGATACCGAGATTTTCGGACCTGACATGCATTTCAAGCCTGCGCGGCTCCATAGGCTCGCGCGGTCGAAAGCCTATCTGTTTGCGGGCGTCGAGATACGCTGGAAATGCGCAGCCGAGTTGATCAGCGATGATACGCCGCCTGAGGCGGTGTTCCAATTCCCCGGCGGGCTATCCGATCATTTGCGCGAACAAATTGGCGAGCGTGAATGCGCAACAACCGAATTTTTCAGCGGCCGTCAGGATTTCCCCGGCTCTCCTGATGGTGTTGGGCAAGGCCGCGTCGAATGGGCGATCAGCTGGCCGCTGTGGAGCGAGGGCAGCTATAGCTGGTATTGCAACACCATCCCCACCCCCGATGGCGGCACGCATGAGGCAGGCGTCCGCGCGGCCATCGTGAAGGGCATCCGCGCGTTCGGGGCGCTGACCGGACAGAAGAAAGCGGAAGGGATCACTGCCGAGGATGTGATTACCGGCAGCGAAATTATGCTCAGCGTCTTCATCCGCGATCCGCAATTTCAAAGCCAGACTAAGGACCGGCTGACATCCCCCGAGGCCGCGCGCTTGGTTGAAAATGCGATCAAGGATCATTTCGACCATTTTCTTGCCGACAATATGGAGCGCGGCAAGGCGTTGCTTGGCTTTGTGCTCGACAAGATGGATGACCGGTTGCGGCGCAAGGCGGAGAAAGAGGTTAAGCGCAAAACCGCTACATCAGGCCGCAAAGTGCGTTTGCCCGGCAAGCTTACCGATTGTTCGAACGACGATCCCGCGGGCACCGAGCTTTACATCGTCGAGGGCGATAGCGCGGGCGGCTCGGCCAAGCAGGCGCGTGATCGCAAGACGCAGGCGATCCTGCCCATTCGCGGCAAAATCCTCAACGTCGCCAGCGCAACGGCGGACAAAATCCGCGCTAATAGCGAAATCGCTGATATGACGCTCGCGCTTGGCTGCGGGTTGCGCGATAAATGTCAGGCCGATTTGCTGCGTTATGAACGCGTAATCATCATGACCGACGCCGATGTTGACGGCGCGCATATTGCGACGCTTCTGATGACCTTCTTCTTTCAGGAAATGCCCGATATCGTGCGCAAAGGGCATTTGTTCCTGGCTCAGCCGCCGCTTTACCGGCTGACCGCTGGCGCCAAATCGCTCTACGCGCGCGATGATGCGCACCGCGCACAGATTGAGGCGAATGAGTTTAAGGGCAAGAAGGTTGAGGTTGGCCGGTTCAAGGGGCTTGGTGAGATGAACCCAGGGCAGCTGCGCGAAACCACGATGGACCCCAAGACCCGCACTTTGCTCCGTGTCACGCTACCACAAGAATATGAAGAGCGCGCGGGGGTGCGCGATCTTGTCGACCGGCTGATGGGCAAAAACCCTGAGCACCGCTTCAACTTCATTCAGGAAAATGCCGCGCGGGTGGATGAGGAAGCGATCGACGCGTGATGCGGCTGGCCCGGCTTTGGCTCGGTCGATTGGGGCTCGCCCTCTTTGCCGCAATGGCCAGCGTGGCCGCGCTTGCTCAAACACCCGAAATGGTCGCCCGCGCTGACGACGTCGTGGGGGTGTTGCGCGGCACGACATGGGAGCCAGATGTCTTCGCCCCCTCATTCATCGCACAAGTGCCACCGGGACAAGTGCGCGCGCTGGCCGAAAAACTGAATGCGCAATATGGCAAAGTCGGCCGCGTCGAGAGCATCTCTCCGCGCAACGCAAGCGAGGCCGAGATTGTCATCGGTTATGACCGCGCATTGACCAGATTCAACCTTGTACTCGATCCCGCGCCGCCGCACCGGGTGATTGGGCTGTGGCTCACCAGCGCGACCGTTCGTGGTGATAGTGTGGAAAAGCTTCGCGCCGATATGGCGGCGCTACCCGGACAAGCAGCGTTGCTCGTCACGCGGTTGGATACCCCTGCCGCGCCGATCATCACATATAATGCCGAACGTCAAATGGCGGTGGGATCGAGCTTCAAACTCTGGCTACTCGCCGAAACTGTGTGGCAAGTCAGCCGCCGCGAACGGCGGTGGAGCGATACGGTACCGCTCGGGGGGCCTTCACTGCCATCGGGACTGGTGCAGGACTGGCCCAAGGGTGCGCCGATAACGCTGCACAGCCTTGCTACACTTGCCATTTCAATCAGCGACAATACTGCGAGCGACACGTTGCTCGCAAGCCTTGGTCGCACGCGCGTTGACGCGATGGTGCGGCGGATTGGGCATAGCGACGCGGCACGGACGCTCCCCATCCTTTCCACGGTAGAAGCCTTTGCGCTCAAGATGCGCGCCAATGCTGATTTGCGCGCCCAGTGGTTGGTGAGCGATCCGACGTCGCGCCTTGACATGCTGACAACCGCTCGTGACCGGCTTGGCCTGTCTAAGATCGACCGCACGCAGTTGGCGGGGCCACCGCGATCAATTGACAGTATCGAATGGTTCGCCAGCGCGCTCGATATGGCGACAACGCTCGATTGGCTGCGTCGCGCCAACAGCGCAGAAGCCCGCGCGATCATGGCAATCGCACCTGGCATTCCGAGCGGCGAGGCCGCGCGCTTTGCCTATGTTGGCTATAAGGGCGGCTCCGAAATCGGCGTCTTCGCGATGAACTTCCTCGTCCAGACCAAAGCGGGCGCCTGGTACAGCGTCACGGGCAGTTGGAACAATGGTGACGCAGCGGTCAACAGCGCGCGGTTCGAAGCGCTGATGTCGAGGGCGCTTGCCTTCATCCCGTGACGTGATGATAAAATCGTGCGTCGCCTATTTTGCGAGCCCCGCCAGCAATCCGGGGGTCAGCACTTGCGGCAATTTGGTGGGCATCGTCATCCCGGCATCAAAGCCGCCGGGATAATAGAGGTAGAGCGGCACGCCCGAAACGCCTTGGGCTTCCAGCACCCGGGTGATTGCCGGATCGCCGTTAGTCCAATCGCCGACCAGCACCGCGACATTTTTCGCCCTGAACGCAGCGGCGACTTGATCGGTTTCAATCGCCACGCGTTCATTGACCTTGCATGTGACGCACCAATCAGCGGTGAAATAGACGAAGACCGGACGCTGCGCGCTGCGCAGAGCATTTAAGCGGGCTTCGCTAAAGGGTTCGGCACCCAAGCGGCCTGCCTCAATCTGGCTGACCGGCGCAACGGTTTGACCAAGCGCCATAGCACCAAGGCCCGCAACGATTGCCGCCGTTCCTAAGGCAGGAAGAACGAACGCTTTATCACCGCGTTGCCATTTACCGGCCACCAAAGCTATCGCCGTTACGGCGATTGCCGCGACAATCCCGATAATCAGTCCAGCCTGCCCGGCTTGGCGCGATAGCAGCCAGACGAGCGCGGCAGCCGTCAGGATCATCGGGACGCTCAGGAATTTCTGAAACGTGCCCATCCACGCGCCGGGCTTTGGCATCATCCGCCGCAACGCAGGCACGAACCCAAGCAGAAGGAACGGGAGTGACATGCCTAAGCCCAGCCCCGCAAAGATTGCGAGCGCCGCCGCCGTTGGCAACACAAGTGCTGCGCCCAGCGCCGCCGCCATGAACGGCCCGGTGCACGGTGTTGCGACGAACGCCGCGAGCGCGCCAGTCCAAAACGCACCCGCGACGCCGCCTTGATCAACCAAGGCTTGCCCACCACCAAAGCTGCGCAATTCAAATAGGCCAACCAAATTGGCTGAAATGGCAACCGAGAGCATGAGCAAGATCAGGATCACGCGCGGCTCTTGCAACTGGAACGCCCAGCCAACGCTCGCACCGCCCGCGCGCAGTGCCAGCAGTGCACCGCCAAGCGCCACGCAAACAAGGATGACACCTGCGCTATAAGCCAGCGCATCGCGCTTCGCAGCCCCTTCGTCACCCGATGATCGCGCCAAGCTGAGCGCTTTCAAACTGATAATCGGAAACACACATGGCATGATGTTGAGGATCAATCCACCCAGAATCGCGCCGCCGAGCGCCAGCAGGATGATCGACCAGTCGGAGCCAGCAGCGGCCACCTTTGCGACCGCACCCGGCACCGCTGCAACCGCAAGCCCCCTGCCCCCGCCAATTGCGAGCACACCCTCAATCCGGGCAGGGGCAGCGTCTGACACGCTGGTTTCGATGGTCAGCATATCGCCGTTGCGGCTGACCTTCTGGATGGTCGCGGGATTGATCGCTTTCTCGGTTGCCGCAAAAAACCAGGGATCCTTGATGGCTAGGCTGGCGGGGAACGGAATGCCAATACGCAGCGCTTTGCCATCGCGTTCGAACAGCGCCTGACTACCAAGCGGTTGGGGAAGGGCTGCGCGCCATGCATCAAACTGCGCGCGGCTCTCAGGGCTGATCGTGCCATTACCAACAGTCAGGTCGAGCGACAGTTCGCCATGTTCAGGCACGCATATCTGATCGGTGCACGCCAACCAATCCGCCGTGAGCCCAATGGGCAGCTTAGTCCCAATCTCCGCCTTCGGCAGCGTGAGGGTGAACAGCAGTGCATGATTACCGTTGAACACATGGTTCATCAGCCCGGCAATCTCCAGCTTTTGCGGCACGGGATAGCGCGGCGCCGATATTGTCACACCCGGCGGCAATTTCCATTCAAGCCGCGCGGGAAAACCGGCCTCACCCGGATTCGACCAATAACCATGCCAGCCCGGCTTGGGCTTGAACGAAAGCGCGATCGTGGCGTTCGGGCCATAAGCCGGTGCGTTCGATTCAGACACCAAACTCGCCGCAATATTGGTCGGCGGCACTGGTGCGGCGGCCTGCGCGGCCAAGCCCGTGAACAACAATGCAAAAACCGTCACGAGAATGACACGCACTGCTCGCAAGACATGATCGTAATAAGTCATATGTCGGTCTATAGCCTTTAACGGATCGGATAACAGAAGGAGTTTTGACTGTGAGATATGCTGCACTTGTCGTCGCCTTGGCGCTTATCGCAGGCCCGTTGCGCGCTCAGCCAAGCACGACACCGCCCAAGCCAAAACTGATCGTCGCTATCTCGGTTGATCAATTCTCTGCTGATTTATTCGCCCAATATCGCAGCAAGGTTACCGGCGGGCTCAAGCGGCTGCAAAACGGCGTTGTTTTTCCGTCGGGCTATCAAAGCCATGCCGCGACTGAAACCTGCCCGGGTCATTCAACCATATTGAGCGGCGTCCGCCCGACGACTTCAGGCTTGGCAGCGAATGACTGGTTCGGGATGCGCGCTGGCAAGTTCGATGAAATTTACTGTGTCGAAGATGAAAGTGTCGCTGGGTCGAGCCATGACAATTACACCGTCTCGCTCACCCATTTGCTGCCGACATTCCAGACGCTAGGTGACCGGTTGAAAGCGCAACCGGGATCAGAGGCGCGCGTGTTTGGCGTATCGGGCAAGGATCGCGGCGCGACGTTGATGGCGGGCCGCAACGCCGATCAGACTTGGTGGTATGATTGGCGCGCGCGTGGCTTTACGACATATGTGAATGCTGACCGCAGCCAGTCGGCAAAGATCATCCCCGCGCTCAAGACCGTCAATGACCGGATCGGCGCATGGATTGCCAAGCCAGTGGCAGCCCCGCCGCTGCCCGCCACTTGCATGGCCGACATTATGGCGCTGCCCACAGGAAGCACCACGATTGGCGCCGGCACCGAAATCCTGCCGCGCGTTGATAAGGTTGATAATACCGCCAAGGATTTCCGCATTTCGCGCGCGCTTGACGTCGCGACGCTTGATCTGGCCGAAAGCATGGTCAGCGCCAACGGCCTTGGTCAAGGCAAAGGCATAGATGTGCTCGCGATCAGTCTGTCGGGCACTGATTATATCGGTCATGCTTATGGCCCCCAAGGCCCCGAAATGTGCGCGCAGATAATTTCTATCGATAAAAAGCTTGAGCAGCTATTCGTGCTACTTGACAGGCGCAAAGTTGATTATGCCGTGGTGCTGACCGCTGATCACGGCGGGTTCGATGCGCCTGACCGGCATAAAATCCGCAGTTATCCGGGTGCCAAGCCAGTGACACTCGCGCTGGCCGCACCCAAGCTGACCAAAATGCTCGGCGACCAATTCGGATGGCAGGGCAGCCTGATCGAAAATCGCGGGATTGGCGGCGATTATTATTTCACCCCCGCCGTTCCCAAAGAGCGCCGCGCCGAAGCCGCTGCCTGGCTAAAGGGCGAGCTGGGCAAAAGCGGCAGCACCGAAATCGAGGCTGTCTTCACCAAGGCCGATATGGCCGCAACGCCAATGCCGAGCGGCAACCCGTCGCTATGGAGCGTCGCGCAGCGCGTCCGCGCGTCATACGATGCCGGTAATGAGACCCGTGCGGGGCATTCAGGCGACATCTATGTCGTGCTCCACCACGGCATTATCGGCATTCCGGCAAGCGGGCGCGGCTATGTGTCTACCCACGGCACCGTTTGGGATTATGATCGCCGCGTGCCGATCCTGTTCTGGTGGCCGGGGATCAAAGGCTTTGAACAGCCGATGGCGGTGGAAACGGTTGATATCCTGCCCACGCTCGGCAGTCTGGTCGGGCTTGATGTGCCGCCGGGCTCGGTCGACGGACGGTGCCTTGATCTCGACCGCACGGCACAAAGCACATGTCGCTAGCCCTTGCCGGTCGCGTGGAAGAGGCGTAACTTTTGCCTAATCAATCGGAGAGTGTCGCCATGAAAGCCCCGTATTTCGCATCCGCTTTATTGCTGTCGATAATCGTCGTAGCGCCCGCCGTTGCCGCAGGCGGTGGCGGAGGTGGTGGTGGCGGTTTCACACCGAGCGAAACCACGCCGCAATATGATCCTGCCGTCGAATATCGTAACGGTGTCGCGGCCATGGAGGCAAAGGATTATAAGGCGGCGAAGACCGCATTTGACCGCGTCATTTCAGCCGCACCGCGCGATGCCAACAGCCAGTATCTCGCTGGAGCCGCGCGCTTTGGCCTGAACGATTATAAAGGCGCGCGGAAGTTTTTTGAAAAAGCGGTGAAGATTGATCCCGCCCACATCCCCGCGCATCAGCAGCTTGGGCTCACCTACCTCAAGCTTGCCGACAAAGTGAAGGCGCAGGGCGTGATGACGCAGTTGCAAACATTATCAACCAAATGTGCGACAACATGCCCGCAGGCCAGTTCGCTCAAAACAGCGATTGACGCGATGACCGAGGCGATGACGATGTCACCCGCTGCGCGGCTTGATCAGCCAACCAATCTACTGTTCGCGAGCAGCGCGGCAGGCGATAGCGCTTATCTTGATGCGGTCAGCCTGATCAACCAAGGGCGTTATGACGACGCAATTGCCTCGCTCAAAACCGCGCAAGCCAGCTTTGGCGCGCATCCCGATATCCTCACCTATCTGGGCTTTGCCAACCGCAAGATGAAGCGGTTTGACGTAGCGGAGGGCTATTACCGCGCGGCGCTCGCCATTGCGCCGACGCACCGGGGAGCGACTGAATATTTTGGCGAACTGATGGTTGAACGCGGCGATTTGGGCGGCGCAACCAAGATGCTGGCAAAGCTGGAGGCGACATGCAGCTTCGGATGTGCCGAGTCAGAGGAGCTGCGCCGGTGGATCGCGCTCGGCCGTTCGCCGCACTCCTGATCCTCGTCGCGTGCGTTGGCGCGCGGGCTGATTTTCCGATCCGTGAGGCACGGTGGCTGGTGCCTGCGCAGCGTCTTGAAGCGCTCAGCACGCAACCCGCCCCGTGCGTGACCCTGCCCACAGAGCGCGCCGCCATTGCGTCATTCGCGCTGGGCGAAGCGGCCTTCCGCACCCCGCTTCTGCTCGGCGGGCAAGCGGCGCGCGCGGGGCTGAGCTGCGCGTCATGCCATCCGGGTGGCCGCGCGAATAAGGCCTTCGTCTTTCCCGGCCTGTCGGCCGCGCCGGGCACTGCCGACGTCACCTCATCAATCATGAGCCACAAGCGCGGCGATTTGATCTTCAACCCCAAACCAATCCCCGATCTCGCGCTTGATCCACCAAAGGTCGCGCGCGATGTGGCAACGCTGCGCGCCTTCATTCGCGGCCAGATTGTCGAAGAATTTGACGGTGCTGAGCCACCCGCCGCGATCCTCGATGGCCTCACCACCTATGTGCGCTCGATGGCGGCACCCACGTGTCGCGCAGCAAAGCCCGTGCCGATCACCCTCGATGACGCCGCCGACGATCTGCGATCAGCACTCGATCTGGCGCAAGCCGCGTCAGCGCGCGGCGACCAAGCGACAGCGGCGCTCATGATCATGTCCGCGCGCGCGTCGCTTGGTCACATCCATGAGCGTTATGCAGGCACCGCACTCGCCAAGGCGCGCGCACACATCATAGGCTTTGATCGCGCGTTGCAAGCGGCACAGACCAAGCTCAGCAGCGGCGAGCCAATCGAAGGCGCGCCCTTGGCGGCGCAGGCGGGCGAGATGCTTGATGCGATTGCGCGCGCGCAATCCAAATCGCTCTACAACCCAGCCCGCCTTGCCCGCGCGCTCGCGCAATGAAGCAGCGCGCGGATATTTTTTGTTCACAAAGGCAAAAAACCGCTGTCCTACAGTTTGCCGAATCGGTTACCCGATTCGCCATGAAACAGACTCGCAA
>JBJXDU010000006.1:0-7331 GCA_046153565.1 Sphingomonadaceae bacterium | reverse complement strand
AAGACCGCGTCGGCTGGCCGTGCTTTGGATAGATCAATATCTTCGACCATCGGCCCTTCGGTACGGATGCCCTTCATGGCAAGGCTTGCAAGCTTCCACGGTTTTTTTACCGCATCCGCTGCCGCTGTGCCCTCAAACCCGCAATGAACCATACAATCAGCGCATTTGGCGTATTTGCCGACGCCGTATTGATCCCAATCGGTGCCCTCCATCATTTCAGTGAAGGTTTTGGCATAACCTTCACCAATCAGATAACAGGGCTTTTGCCAGCCAAAAACGGTCCGCGCTGGCATCGACCAGGGCGAGCATTCATAGCGCTGATTGCCTGCGAGAAAATCCATGAACAGCGCAGAATTGGTGAATTCCCAAGCCTTTTTGCCCTTGTTCTTGGCAAGCACGTCGCGGAAAAATTGTTTGGTCTTCTGGCGATTGAGGAAATGCTGCTGATCGGGTGCGCGCTCATAGGCATAGCCCGGTGAGACGGTGATCCCGTCCAGCCCAATCGCCTGCATCTCGTCAAAAAATGCCGCAAGCCGGTCAGCATCGGCACCGTCGAACACCGTGCAGTTGATCTGGGTGCGGAACCCCTTCGATTTGGCCAGCAAAATCGCGTCGCGCGCAATCTCGAACACCCCGTCCTGACAGACTGATTTGTCGTGCATTGCCTGATCGCCGTCGAGATGGATCGACCACGTGAAAAAGGGCGACGGCTGGTAATCGTCGATCTTTTTCTTGAGCAACAGCGCATTGGTGCACAGAATGACGAACTTCTTTTTCGCGATGAAGCCTTTAACGATCCGCGGCATATCGCGGTGGAGCAAAGGCTCGCCGCCCGCAATCGAGACAGCGGGCGCGCCGCATTCGTCGATCGCATCCATGCACTGGTCATAAGACAGCCGCTGATTGAGGATGTCATCTGGATAGTCGATCTTGCCACAGCCTTTGCATGCCAGATTGCAGCGGAACAGGGGTTCAAGCATGAGCACAAGTGGATAACGCTTTACCCCACGCAGATGCTTGCCAACAACATAGCCGCCGATGCGCGCGATTTGTGTAAAAGGAAGTCCCACAATCTTTACTCCGCTGCTACTTGGACCGTGACCCGCGCGCTATCGCGCAGCTGCACCGGCAAGCTGAATTCGATCTTTTCTTCAATGCCGTCAAGTTGCGACAGCGTTACCGGACCAATCTCCCGAAGCGCCGCAATCACCGATAGCACCAACTCATCAGGTGCCGATGCCCCCGCTGTCAATCCAATGCGTTCGTGGCCGACAACCCAAGCCGGGTCAAGCGCACTGCCATCGGCAATCAGATAACTTGGCAGCCCCGCTTCGATCCCGATTTCGCGCAAACGGTTAGAGTTGGAACTATTTTCCGCGCCCACGACCAATAGCATGTCGGCGACACGGCACAGGTCACGCACCGCGGTCTGCCGATTTTGCGTGGCGTAGCAGATATCATCAATTTCCGGCCCAGCAATATCGCTGAACCGCGCTTCGAGCGCCGCAATCACCGAGCGGGTGTCATCAACACTGAGCGTCGTTTGCGTCACATAGGCAACCGGCGTCTCGTTCGCGATGGGAAGGGCGGCAACATGTGCGGCGGTCGATACCAAGTGCACGTCTGCATCAATTTGGCCAATTGTGCCTTCAACCTCGGCGTGGCCATCATGCCCGATGAGAATGATGGTGCGTCCAAGCGCGGCATAGCGCCGCCCCTGACGATGCACTTTGGTGACAAGTGGGCAGGTTGCGTCAATTACCGGCAGGCCGCGTACACTTGCATCTTCCTCAACCGCACGCGCGACCCCGTGTGCGCTGAAAATGGTAAGCGCGCCTGCGGGGATTTCATCGAGTTCGTCAACGAACACAGCACCCTTTTCGCGCAATTTATCGACGACATGGCGGTTGTGGACAATCTCATGGCGAACATAGACTGGCGCGCCATAACGCTCAATCGCGCGTTCGACGATCTCTATAGCACGGACAACGCCTGCGCAAAAACCGCGCGGCTGGGCGAGAATGACTTGCAAGCGGTTTACCCTTTTCTGTCCGTTCGACCGAATTTCTCGTTGCACTCTTGGTTCGTCTCACGCTGCTGTCAACCACATGATCTGTTCGCATGCAATCGAACTGGACTATTATCTATGCCATATAACTATGCCAAATCATGGCGAAAGGCTATCGGTCTTCACCAGAAAGGCGTCAACCGTAGTTCGCTGAGATGTCAAAATTGTTACAATAGCTCTTGCTGGCGCGGAGGGAGCAGTGCATCGATATCGACGGGTGGGATTTCGCGATTCTGGAGTAGGTATCATGGCTTTTGTTCGTTTCGCGTTGCTAGCAGCCGGGGTTACGGTGCTCGCATTTCCGTCATCTGGGTTTACGCAGAGCCCGGATGCGGCGATTGCCCCAGTCGCGGCGCTCAACGGTGCGCTGATTGCGTCAATGAAGGGCGGCAAGCGACTTGGCTTTCAGGGACGCGTGACGTTGCTCAAGCCCGTTGTAGCGCGTAGCTTCGATCTGCCTTTGATGACACGACTGATCGTTGGCCCATCGTGGACGCAGATGAGCGCAGCTGATCAAGCGACAATTGTCAGCGCATTCAGCCGCTTCACCGTAGCGCAATATGCGAATAACTTTAATGAATTTGGTGGTCAGTCGTTCACAGTCGATCCAAAAGTCGAAACGCGCGGAACTGATCGGCTCGTTCGAACGTCGATCAACCAAGTGGGCAAGCCACCCATTCCGATTGGGTACCGCTTGCGCGGGGCAGGCGGACAGTGGCAGATCGTTGATGTTTTCTATAATAATGCAATTAGCCAGCTTGCGACAAGACGCGCCGATTTTGCGACGACGCTGGCAAAGCAAGGTCCCAAAGCATTGGCAGGACATCTCGATACGCTGACCGCGCGATTGGCAAACTAAATTGCTGCGGCGCAAAACGTTACTGCGCGTTGCTGCCGGGCTCGGCGCGATAAGTTGGGCTGCGCCAACATGGGCGACCCTTCCCGATAATGATGCGGATATCGCATACCTTGCTGTCGCACCGATCGCCGTGGATATCGCTTCGGCACCATTGCCGCTCGTGGTTGAACGAGGGGCATTTGGGCCGCAGGAAGCGGTAGCAACTGATCCAGCACCAGCCATAGATTCACTTGTTGAACCCAGTCGCGTAGCGCCGACAAGGGGCGATCCACTCGAACCATTCAACCGCAGAATGTTTGCGCTCCACACCAAGCTTGACCGCGCCATTTTCAGGCCGCTGTCGAGAGGCGCGAAAAACCTTCCGCGTCCTTTCCGCGACGCGATTCGCAATTTTTTCCGAAATTTGCGTGAACCATTCGTGATCATTAACGACCTGCTTCAGCTTCGTTTCAAACAAGCAGGCCAATCATTTACGCGGCTGTTTGTGAACAGCGTGTTGGGTATTGGCGGTTTGTTCGATGTTGCCGGCAAGGACGGGCTGAAGGCACATAGTAACAGCTTTGGCGGCACGCTTGCTCGCTGGGGCGTTGGGCCGGGCCCCTATCTTTTCATTCCTTTTGCTGGGCCAACAACGCTTCGGGATTTGCTCGGCGGGCAAGCCGAGGGGCTGGTTTTGCCATTCGCTGTCGGAAAACCATTTAACCGCATTGATTATAATGTCGGGAAAGCGGTGTTGACTGGCCTTGATCAACGGATTGAACAAGATGCCGCGCTCAATGCTTTGCTCTCAGGCGCGGTTGATCCTTATGCGACTTTGCGCTCGTCTTACTTGCAAAACCGTGAGGCAGAGGTGCGCGAGCTCAAGGGCGAGCCAGTCGACGCTACCCCCAATATCCTCGATTCGCCGCTTGATGATCCAGGCGCGGAGGCGCTTCCGCCCGCACCCCTGCCCCAGCCACCGCCCGAATCGCCGCCGCAAGCATCGGAATCGTCGCTTGACCTTGGCGATGTCGGCTAGCGCGCTTTGTTGGTACGAGGCTGAGGGCCCAGCAGTGCCGGTTCGAAGATCAGCGCACAGACCAATGTCCACGCGAGCGAGAGCATCAGGATTTTGCCCATGCTCGCCGTGCCAGGATGCGATGATAGCCATAGGCTGCCAAATGCCGATCCTGTCGCAATCGCGCTGAACAACACGCCGCGCGCCAGGCTTGAATGAAGCAAGCCAGTCGCGCCGTCGCGCCAGGCCATGACGAAATAAATGTGAAACGCAACGCCGACGCCAAAGAGCAAAGGAAAGGCAATGATGTTGGCAAAATTGATTGGTTGGCCGATCAGCACGCACGTGCCGAGTGTTAAAAAGCCAGAGAGCACCACAGGAGCAAGCGTGAACGCAACTTCGCGGATGCTGCGCAGTGCTGCAAATAGCAACAGGCTCACAAGGGCGAGGGCGAGCAGTCCGGCTTGCACAAAGGCGCCTGCTACGGTGCCCGCTGCGCGCTGGGCCGTCACAGGCAAGCCAGTCGCATGTGGCGCAAGCCTGCTTACCGCATCCGTGAAGCGTGCTATGACATCATTATTGTTACTATCACCGCGCGGAAACACCGCCACGCGGGCGCGACCGTCAGCAGCGATCCAGTCACGTGCCAACTCAGGGGGCAGACTTTCGCGCGTCACTGGCTCGGCAAGCAATGAGGCTCTGACTGTATCAAGCATAGTGCCGAGCGGGGCAACCAGCAGCGTCGTCGCCGCGCTCCGTGCGGCTTCAGGGGCTTGAGCGAGGCGGGACAGCGCATTGGCAAGTCGCTTGGCGCTTGCTCCCGCCGGGCCGCCCACAGCTTCGCCATTGGTCGAAAGTCGCGCGGCGAGGTCAGCGAGCGCTGCCACGGCTTCTGCGTCTGTGGGCGCTGGCTTGGTCTCGAACGGGTTGATCGTGAAATCAAGCAACGCCTGCGCATCGCCAATCGCGGCGAGCTTCGCCTCCTGGTCAGCGGGCACAAAACTGTCGATAGTGATCGTTTGTACAACCTCCGGCAGCGCGCGCAATTTGGCGGCGAGCGCGGCGGCAGCACCGGCGTCCTTGGTCACAACGTCGATTGTATTTGGCGTGCGCAGCGGATCGCGCAACAGATCGGCAAGCGCAGCCATGGCTTGTCCGTCTGGATTGCGAAGATGGAGCGGATTGAAATCGAACTTGACCAGCGGGAGCGTAATGATGCTCGTGATCATCGCGACGACAAAGCTCGCCAAAACCCACATCCGCCGCGCCTCAAGCCAGCGACTTGCCGGTGCAAGGCTGGTGAGCGCGACCTCACCCGTTGGCATATCCGGTGGCACTAGCGTCAGCAGCGCCGGGAGCAACGTCAGCGTGAGCAATAGCGCAACAATCATCCCCAATCCTGCGATAATGCCAAGTTCGGAAATCCCGACATAAGCCGTCGGCAGGAATGCGCCAAAGCCAAGGAAAACAGCCCCGGCGGCGAGCGTCAACGGCCCACCCAGCGCCTCGGCAGCCCGACCAAGCGCATCGGCAATCGGTTCGCCGTCGCCTCGCTCTGCGTTGAAACGGACCGCTAGCTGAATGCCGAAATCAACGCCAAGCCCCACAAACAGCGGGATGAACGCGACCGAGATCAGATTGAATTGGCCGACGGCGGCTAGGCCAATACCAGCAGTGATTACAAGGCCGATCATGATCGTTGCAAAGATCGCCAGTACCGTTTTTACCGAGCGCGTTGCCACCCATAATGTGCCAAGCATCGCCCCAAGCATAATCAACGCGACGATCGAGATATTGTCGGCGAGCGAGGCAAATTCCTCATCAGCAAGCGGAACCGCGCCCGTCAGTCGCACCGAGACTCCGTGGGCAGAGTCAAGCGCGAGTGCGGCAGCCGCGGCGCGGACGGCGTCGCTGCCGCGCACACCGGGCATGATCGATTGGAAATCAAGCGCAGGCTGAACGAGCAACAATCGCCGTGTCGGGGCGGCAAGCGCACCTGGCCTATCAGCAAATAACCGTATCCACGAAAAATGCGCTGGTTTGCCGGCCGCTTGGGCTTCAACCGCGGTTGACAGTGCGTCCATCGGGCGCACGATTTGGTCAAGCGACGTTTGTTTGGCCTCAACGCCCGTGAGCACCGTGCCAAGCGAATCAGCGATTCCGCGCAGCGACGGATCGGCCGCCAGCGGCCCAAGCAAAGGTTGCGCTTCAATCAGCGCGGCCATCGCCTTTTTGACATCGTCGGTCGATCCGAACAAAAGACCATTGCGCGCAAAGAAATCGCCGCCATCGGGGCGACGCACGCTTTTGATCCGCTGTGAGTCGGCGGCAAGCCGTTCGAGGAGACGGGCAGCGCCCGCTTCTGCAAGCTCGGGCGTCGCCCCGTCAACGATGACGACACTGACGTCGGCATTGCTGGGGAAGGCGCGGTTAAGCGCGGTTTCATCGCGTCGCCAATCAACCGAAGCCGAAATCAGTTCGACCGTGTTGGTGGTCATCGCAAAATGCGTCGCGGCATAAGCCGCGGCGAGCGCTGCGCATGCTAATATGGCGGCAAGGATCGTACGCGGATATGTGCAGGCTGCGGCAACGATATGCCGCACTGTCTTGCCAAATGTCATGCCATGATCCCCCGCATCAATCAGAAATATCTTAGGCGGATATTGATCGTTTGAGCGCCGCCCTCATAGGCAAAAGCGGCATCGCTGAACTTGGGTGGGGCAAGCCGGATAGGGGCGTCATTAGAAAATCCGACGCCTTCTGTCGGGATCCCGAAAAAGCCGCGATCCACCTTGCCATTGCCATTCTTGTCGTGAAAAATCTGCGCGCCATAAGTGCCCGGTTTCAAGCCCCGGATGACAATTGTGGTTGTACCAACAAGTGCCGGGGCGGAACCCTTAACGGAACAGGGTTTGAGAAACGTGGCGGCGGTGCAAATTTCGACTCGGATAGTGCCGCGCGCCTCGCGCCCGTCGCTGACACGGACGGTTAGCTCAGCGGCCGGTTCGGCATCAGCAACAGCAGATGCGCAAAAACTGACAACAAGGATGGCGACCACAAAATATGTTACAGTCTGAAACATCAGTCGTTGGTCAAACCGAGTCACGATCTTTTGCACGCCCACAATGAAATCCACATAGTGTTCGCCCTATTCCCGCGTTCGTAAGCCGATGCAAGCTTGTTCGGAGGCCGCATAATGGCTGACCGCGCACCAAGAGCGCTATGACTTATCGGCAGCCGCAGCCAGCGCAGCCAGCCCTAAACATAGCAAAGGTGGTGACAGTAGGAATAAGGGATCGGCAAACACAAGAGTGCGATCTGGTTTGTGAGTGAAACACTGAACATCCATCGCGCGGGGTTCAGCAAAAAACGGCACCCAAATGCTCGCAACAATCATATGGTCGGGG
>JBJXDU010000005.1:0-139756 GCA_046153565.1 Sphingomonadaceae bacterium | reverse complement strand
GGTTCGGCGAGTTCGAACAAGTCCGCTACCTCTTGCAGCAATTTGCCCTGCGTCGTGCTTTCGGCTTGCCGCCGCTCAAGCGCCTCGACGGCGTTGCGCTTGGCCTGATCGATCAAGCGAACACGGTCGCCACGCTGCGGCACTGACAGGCTCACTTTGCGTTCGGCCCGCTCGCTCAGCGCTTCGGCGAGCAAAGCTGCCTCGGCGGGTTCGCGGTCAAGCAGGATCGTCTTGGCGGGCGGCACATCTTCGTAAAATTGGATGAGGAAGCTGGCGAGCACTTCATCCTCGGGCACGTCGGCGGTGTGCGCGGGGAAGAAGCTGCGGTGCCCCCAATTCTGACCGCCGCGAATGAAAAAGGCTTGAATGCACATCACCCCCGATCCGCTCGCCAACGCAAAGATGTCGGCATCGCCAACGCCTTCGGCATTGATTGCCTGAGACCCTTGGATGAAGGTCAACGCGCGGAGCCGATCACGCTGGATCGCCGCACGCTCAAAATCGAGCGCCTCGGCGGCGGCTTGCATCTCCGCGCCTAATTTGGCCTGAACGCCGGTTGATTTGCCACCTAAGAAGTCCTTCGCGTCGCTCACCAGTTCGGCATAATCATCGGTACCAATGCGTCCGACACACGGTGCCGAGCAGCGCTTGATCTGGTAGAGCAAGCAGGGTCGATCACGATTCCTGAAAAACGTATCATTGCACGATCGCAGCAGGAATAGTTTCTGAAGCGCATTGAGCGTCTGGTTTACCGAACCGGCGCTCGCAAACGGGCCATAATAATGCCCCTTGTGCCGCCTGGCACCGCGATGCTTCTGGATGCGTGCAAAATCATGATCGGTGCGCAACAGGATGAAGGGGAAGCTCTTATCATCGCGGAGCAGCACATTGTAAGCCGGGCGATACCGCTTGATCAGCTGCGCTTCAAGCAACAGCGCCTCGGCTTCGCTGTTGGTCGTGACAATCGTCATACTCCGCGTCTGCGCGACCATCCGCTGAAGGCGGCGCGGCAGGCGATCAACCTGCGTATAATTGGTTACGCGGTTCTTGAGCGCGCGCGCCTTCCCCACATAAAGCACATCGCCGCGGGCATCGTGCATTCGGTAAACGCCGGGCTTGGCAGGTAGTGTCGCGAGCACATTACGGATCGCCGCAACGCCCGCATCAAGATCGGGCAGTTCCGAACCGCGCACGGTATAGGTCTGCTTTTCCTCATGAAAACGATCAGGCGCGTCGGGGGTGGACATTATGGCGGTTCAGTTGCAATCAAATACGGAAATCGGGTGCGATCAGGGAGACACTAAATGCGGGTTAGCGGCAAGTCTATCATCATCACTGGCGGCACCGATGGCATTGGGCTGCGCCTGGCGCGGCAATTGAAAGCGAAGGGTGCGACCGTGACGATCACTGGCCGGACAGCCAGCCGCATCGATGCCGCGCGCGCCGAAGGGTTTGAGGTGATTGCGGTTGATCTCGCCAATCAGGCTGGGGTCGATGCCTTGGTGGCCGCTTTGGCCGATAAGCCCATCGACATATTGATCAACAATGCGGGTATGGGTGAAACCTTCGATATCACTGATCCCGGTTCGATCAATCTAGCCGCGCATGATGCGACAATCTTCCTCAATCTTAACGCTCCGATCCACCTGATTACCCGCCTGATCCCTGCATTACGCGCGCGGCCTGAGGCGATGATCGTCAATGTCACGTCGGGGTTGGCGATTGCCCCCAATATGGGAAGCCCGGTCTATTGCGCGACCAAGGCGGCGCTGCGCAGCTTTACGATGGCCATCCGCGCGCAGCTTAAAGCCACAAACGTCCACGTGCTCGAGGTGCTCCCGCCTGTCGTTGACACGCAAATGACAGCCGACATTAGCCGCGGCAAATTGCCGCCGGAGGAATGCGCCCGACAAATCGTTTCAGCAATCGAGCGCGGAGCGAACGAAGCCAATGTGGGAATGGTGAAAATATTGCGAACCGCTTACAGCCTATCACCCGCGCTAGCACGGATGGTAATGCTGCGATATTGAGCGGCGCGCTTACTTCGCAGCGAGAGCAGCTTCAGCCTTAGCAATCGCTTCGTCAGTGATCACGCCCTGCGACAGCGGTGCCAATTGCTTGAGCGTCATGCCTTTAAACTGTTCATAAGCAGGGTGTGCGGTCATCCCGGGGAAGGTCGCGTCGAGCACAGCCTTGCCCTTTGCATCAGCCACAATCGCTTCAATAGGCGAATCAATCGTGATCATTGCGGGCGCTGCAGCCGGAGCCGGTGCTGGCGCTTGAGCCGCGAGGGGTACTGCCATCGCAGCCATGACGAGGGACGCTACAACATATTTCATTGAATTGCCTTTCGAATCGACGTGGCAAATGTTTAGTTGAGCCGCCCAAGCCCTGCAATAGCGCTATCGATTAGTGGCTTGTCGGCACTAGCATCGTGATTGGCGGCGATCAGATGCGCGGCGGCACGCGCAGCAGCATTTGCCGCTGCTGCCCGCACATCAGCGACAGCAGCGATCTCAGCAGCCGCAATCTTTGCTTCAGCCATTGCTGTCCGTCGTCCAATTAACGCCTCAGCATCGACTTTAGCTTGGGCTAAAATCTCATCGGCTTCACGCTGAGCACCAGCACGCATGGCGGCAATATCGTCATTGGCTGCCTTGGCCTTGGCTTCATATTCTGCCTTCAGCGCTTCGGCGTCTATCCGTAGCGCCGATGCCTGATCAAGTTGCGATCGGATGCCGTCAATCTTAGCATCCAAAGCTTTGGTGATCATTGCGGGCACGCGTTGCCAAATGAAGATGCCGATCACGACGAGCATTGCGAGCGCAACCCACATCGTTGCGTCAAGCCCTAGTGCAGAGGGATCGATGTGATGCGCTGCGCCCGACGCTTCGGTTCCGGCTTGGTTATCAGGAGTCTCAGCCATTGGTCAGCACCGCTTTTACCGCTTTTGTCGCCGCGGAAGCGGTGATTTTCGCACCTGACAATTTAGTAACCATTTCCTGTGCCGCTTCTGCAGCAATGTCTGTGACCGATGCCATGGCTTGTGCTTTAGCGGCGCTGAGCGTGGCTTCAGCCGCAGCAAGAGTTTCGCCAATCTTACCGTCAGCTTCAGCAACTCGTTTGGCCGCTGCCTCCGCTGCATCTGCCTTTGCCCGGGCGGTGGCCAATTGCGCTTCGGCTTTGGTCTCGTTCATGTGACTACGCCAATTGGCTTCAGTCGCATCCGCAGCCGCACGTGCCGCTTCTGCCGCCGCCAGATCGTCAGCAATCTTGCGATCACGCGCATCGACCGTTGCCTCAATCTTGGGCAGCATCCCGCGCCCGATCCCGAAATAAATCAGGCCGAACACGATCAGCAGCCAAAACACCTGCGAGGCATATGTCTCAACGATTTGAGCAATCTGGGGCATGGCAGTCCTTCGTCGCTATCGCTTAAGCAACGAAAAGCAGTATCATCGCGACAACGAATGCGAGCAAGCCAAGAAGCTCGGCAGCCGCGAAGCCGATGAACAAACGACCCTGTTGGCCATCAGCGGCGCCTGGATTGCGCAGTGCGCCTTCAAGGAACGATCCGAAAACGTTACCAACGCCCAGCGCGGCCATGCCAACACCGATAGCGGCCAAACCAGCACCCAACAGCTTTGCTGCTTCTGCGTCCATGTTAAATTCCTTTTCTAATATCTTAGTTGTGGTGGTTGAGAAAACTTAGTGAAGATTGACCGCATCGTTCAGATAGAGCGACGTGAGAAGCGCGAAAACATAAGCCTGAATGGCGCAGACCAGAAGTTCGAGCAGGGTGATGCCAATCATCAGGATGAAGCTTGGCAGGCTAACAATCGCCGCGACGCCAACGCCAGCGTTGAGCCCGTTTATCACGAAACCAGCCAACACCTTAAGCAGAATATGCCCCGCCGTCATCGCGACGAACAGTCGCAGCGCGAGGCTGAACGGGCGGACGAGGAACGAAAAAAGCTCGATCACGGGGATCAGCCACATCAACCAGATCGGCGTGCCGTGCGGAACGAACAGCGAGAAGAAGTGAAAGCCATGCTTCCAAAAGCCGACGATCAACACCGTGCCAAAACTCAGGATTGCAAGAATACCAGTCACGGTAAAATGGCTAGTCGAGGTAAAACCGTGAACGCCGGGAATGATACCGACAGGGAGCATCCCCATCAAATTGGCGACAAGAACAAACATGAACAGCGAAAAGACCAAAGGCACATATTTCTTGCCTTCGGGGCCGATGTTGGTGCTCATCATCGAGTTGATAAAGCCCGACAGCCCTTCAACCGCTGCCTGCCAGCGGCCCGGCACGAGCTCACGCTTCATACCGCCCAACATGAAGGCCCAGATAACCAACAGAGTAAGCACCATCCAGAGCGCTGAATTGGTGAATGACAGATCATAGCCCCCAAAGTTGAACGGCACGAGTGCCTCAACCTGGAATTGGTGCATGGGATCAATCTTGCCTGATTCTGCCGCCACGTTGCGTCAAAGCCCCTAGTTACTAAAATCGAGCGACCGATTATTCCGGCCGCTCGCCTGAAATCCGAATTATGTTCCTGAAGGCAACTGCAATTCCTAGGAACATGCACACCAACAGCAACAATGGTGACGTGTTAAACAAGCGGTCTCCCAACCAGCCCATCAGCGCGCCACCTGCAATGCCCCCGATCAATTCAGCCAGAACGCGATTGCCCTGAGAATATCCCTTTGCAGGGGGCTCAGCGCCGGGATCGCCAATTCTGACCTTCTCAGCGCTTTTAACCACACGTAGTCGCTCATTAAGCGACGTCAAACGAGGATCTTCAACACCATCGGGTTCCTCGTCATGGTCACTGTTGCTCATTATGAATTGTCCAATCTTATGAACGGGACAAGCCATGTTAATCAGCGGCGACCCCGCCAAGGCACGCGCGCTTTAGGAAAGGGGGGGAGCAGTGTCAACTAGGGTGATGGTGCAGTGCGGCGGAATGCACCGGCGCCCTCCACGATGATCAGGTTGCACAATAATCGGGCAGCTTGATTTCGCTCGCGCCCTTCACGCGCCACAGACCATCAGGCAGCTGATAGGCGCGCCCAGCGGCGACCCGCGTCGTGAGCGTTTCGCAGCCAATCGCAGCGGCCACTTCCTTGATTGTCACACCCTTTTGCGCGGCGAGTCCGGTATAAGCCGCACGACGTTTGATGTTGATCGCGTCAACTTCGGCGCGCAGCGCGCTGCTTGGCGTGGTGCGAAAACCCAGATAGCCATCGGCTTGTTCACCAACACTGCCATCAGCAAGCGCGGCTGACACGAGGCTAGCCGATTGCGCTACCGCCATGCCAGCAATGCCCGCGGCGAAAAGGAACCCTGCGGAAAGGGTGGCGATCATCTTCATCTTGCGTGTCATTTCGGAAACAAATCCTCATTATTCTTGATGAGGTCACTCGCATCCTTTTTCAGGCTGAGGATGACCTCTTGCTTGATGTTGACGTTCAGATTGATCTCGATGGGTTTGTCAGGAACCTTGATGGTCACGCACCCCGCCACCAACCAGAGGATAGCCAAGGATGCAGAACCTTTCATGGCTCCCGACGTCGCACCAGATCGCGCTTTCGTCAACAACATTGGGTGTAATCGCATAAGATCGCTTTCTTAAGGCTGAACGGGAGGTTTGGGGGCGGGCGGTTGCAATTGCGGGACGATGCGCTGAATCAAGATCGAGGGATCTTGTAACGAACGCGTTGTTTCGAAGAGCTGCCTGAACGGGGCAGTGATCGTCACGTTAAAGATGAAGCGGATATTATCAATCCCGCGGACTGGAATCGGCAAGCGGGTTCGCTGCGGCGTGATCGCCACTTGATTGACGCCGGCAAAGCTGACTTGCGTTACAATATCGCCATCAATCGCCCCGCCTAAATCAATGGCCAGTCGATCATATTTCATCGATTTGAGCGCATCAAAGGCGAATTGACCCATGAAGCCCAGATTTTCTTTTGAGACCTCACCCACATAGGAGAGCGTACCACCGCTGCGCGCTACGATACGCCCGCCCACAATCTGTCCACCGGACTTGTCAAACACCATTGGCAATGTGCCGTCAAAAATGCCCGTGGCCGCAATATTGTCAAATTCAAGCTGATTGATGAATTTGGCGGCATCAAGCCCTTCAACGCGAAAGGTGAGGTTCCGGACCGCGGTTTCGCTCAGGTCAAGCGTCGTGGGTTCAAGGATGAGGCTCCCTCCAGAAAAGGGCCAGCGCCCGCCTTCGATCTGCACTTTAAGACCAGGCAATAGTCGGTATGACACCTCCCCGTCGCGAACGAGGATGCCTGGATTGATTCCGCCAATCTGCACCTTTTGCGCTGACGGTGTTTCAAGGCCGAGCAAGTCGGAAAAGCTAATCGTCGCTTTCAATCCAGTGACGGGCCCAAATGCGGCCGCAAAATCGAGACCGTCGGTTTCAAAACCGCCCGTGCTTGTGACGCCTTCGCGATTCCAGTTAATCTTGCCCCCACCCTTAACGCTACCAAAAACAATCGCAATTTTCCCCTTGGTAAGTGACGTCAGCGCTTCAGGCTGGAGCGATTGCCCAAAGGTGATGCCGGGCACATCCAAATCTGCATGTCCTTCGCCTGACCGCAACTTATGCGTGAGCGTGACGAGCGCGATTGATACGCCAGTCTCAGGCGTTCGCAACGTTGCCGTTCCCTTGATGTTTTGATCAGCAAGCCGCAGCGCAATGTCGTCGCTGATCAGCGGCAAAAAGCGTGGGGCTGGATCGCGGTCGGCGACGCGAAGGCCACCACCCAGCGTCAGCACGTCACTTGCAAATCGCCAGTTTCCCCCCGCCTCGCTGAGCAAGAGCGGCACCGTTCCAATCGTGCCCGCTGCGCCTGCGAATCGCCCGTTCGCGCTGCCGCCCTTAATCACGCCGTCAAGTCTCGCTGCCGTGAACCGACTGGCCGAGTCGCCTGCGCCGAGCATTGCCTTTACGTCGGTGGTAACGAAATCCTGTCTGGAGAGCCCAATATTTGCCTTCGCCACCGAAAACGCCAGAGGCGTGCTGCCAATCTTGCCCGAAAGGCTAGTCGGCCCGAGCGTAAGCCGGTCACCGCTAAGGCAAAACCCGATTCGCGTGGCCGCAAGCGTGAAACCCCGCAGCGCAAGTTCGTCAAAGCTAACCGGCAGGCACGACGCGCTGAGCCGACCGTCCGTCACCGACAGCGGCAGCCGCAAGCCGCGCACCTGCCCGCCCGCAAACGGGCCATCAAAAATCGCTGAGGTTGCCGCAGTCCAGCGTCGGTTGCGATAGGCAAATGACAGCGGCGTAAGCGTTAACGCTGTGTCACCTGCCTTTAGCGGCAAAAAGTTGGCCTCGCCGCGCGCGCTCTGCGGGTCAGCCGCGATTTTGATCGTACCACGCGGCAATCGATCATTGCCCGCAAGCGTAACAAGCGCATCGATGGCGAATTTGCCGCTCGGCACTGTAATGAGGAGGGCATCACGCGGTCTAGCGCTCAGTGAAATGCCGTCAGCCCCCTTGAGTTGAAGATTGCGGGCGGTGATCGTGCCACGTCCGCCCGCAAAACTGGCGCTAAAGGCTGCTGATCCGCTATTGGCGCGAGTCTCGTCACGCGCCGCTTTGCCAAGCGCGTCAGCGAGCGCCGCGATCGGTGTGCCCGCGCCTTGCACCAAAAGCGATTGGAGCGGTGCCAAAGCAGCGGGTGCCATCACGAACCGCCGCGATTCGAACTGCCCTTGCGACACGGTCATTGTCCCCGCTTTAGGCGAAGCGACAAATCCGGCGCGCATGGCAAAAGCACCGTCTTTTAGCGCTGGCCCCGACAGATGGTTGGTCAAGAGCGATAATGTGCCTGTCGTCTGCTCCCAATTGCCCGCGAAACTCCCGCTTCCTGATACCGCGTAAGTGAGCGGTTTACCGCTGAACGTCCCAGGCCTCGCCTGATAGCCCGCAGCCCTAATGTCGCCAGCCTGTGCATAGACTTTACCCTGCCACCCGGCTAGCGATTCAGGGACTGTGAGTTCCGGCGAAACCAAGATATCGCGAGCGACAGCAGCGCCGCAGCGCATCTCCCCCAGCATGAATGCACCGCCGAGCAGAAACTTACGCTGCCGGATCAACAGTTCGTTATTGCCGGTCACCCCAGTGCCCGCGCACGAACCGATTTTAATCGACGTCATTGTGGACGCAACCTTGCTTGTGAACCCATCAGCGAGATTGCCGCGCCCGTTGACGATCGCGCGCACATCGCCGTAGGGCGACAACAGATCAAGGCGACCATCTGCCACCTCAACCATCAAATCAGGCAGAGCGAACGGTTTGCCACTTGGCTTGGGGAGGAGTTTGTCGACTTCGCCAAAGCGAAATTGATTGTCGTTCACACTTCCCTTCAGTCGCACGCCGCCGGCGCGCACCGCGATTATCTCGGCGGTTGCCCAGCGCAGGTCGACATCTACTTCGGCCCAGTCCGCGACCAAATCGGGATCAGTCGGATCACCAACGACGATATGCTCGATCCGCTGTGTTTTGGGGCTAATCTGCGTAATTTCGTAAGTCGCTTTGACTTTGCGAATAGCAAGCTCATTCTCGGCAAAGCGACGCGCAATGGCGAACCGTTCAAACCAAAGCACACCGACTATGACGAGTGCAATCACCAGCAAAACAAGCAGCGCACGCACCCATATGTTTTTGATCATCGACACAATGTTACACAACTCGCTTTACCGCTTTCGATCAAGCGCAATTGCACTGGGCACGCCATCCCGTTAGCGTTGCGCCATGAGCGACGCAGATACGAGCGGCACAGGCCACCGTGCCCGATTGCGCAAACGCTTGATCGAAAATGGCGGTGACGCGCTGCTCGACCATGAATTGATCGAATATCTGTTAACGCTTGCCATCCCACGGCGCGACACAAAGCCTCTGGCCAAACAATTGCTCCATGATTTTGGGGGCATAGCAGGATTGTTAGCCGCCGATGCTGAGGCCATTTCACGCACCGACGGAATGGGCGAAACGGCGGTTGCCGCGCTCAAAATCGTCCAAGCGGCTTCGCTGCGGATGTTGCGCGATGTTGTGATCCAGCAACCGATTCTCGCCAGCTGGCAGGCTTTGCTTGATTATTTGCGGGCTGACATGGCCCATCTGACTGTTGAGCGCGTTCGCGTGCTCCATCTCAATAGCAAAAATATGCTGATTCGCGATGAGGTGATGGCCGAAGGTACGGTCAACCAAGCCCCCATATATATTCGCGAAATAATACGTCGCGCGATTGATCTAGGGTCAGTGGCGATCATCCTTGTCCACAATCACCCCAGCGGCGACCCGCAACCGAGTCGCGCAGATATTTCGTTAACGCGAGACATTGCAGAGGCGGGCAAAAAGCTTGGCATATCCGTCCACGATCATGTAATTATCGGGGCTGAGGGTCATTCAAGTATGCGGGCGATGGGCTTGATATGATTGATCGGCGTCAGCTTTTGGTCGGAGGCGCGGCGCTGATTATCGCGCGCCCGGCCCTTGGCCAACCAAATGCCGCGGGAAAGCTGATTGCGGCAGCGCGTCGTCAGATTGGCGTCACATTGACCTATGATCCTGCTTATACCCGTCTCGCCTTTCCGGGTGGCGACGTGGCGCGCAGCAAGGGCGTGTGCACTGATGTGGTCATTCGGGCGTATCGCGACGCCTTTGGCTTGGACCTCCAAGCGCTGGTCAACGCCGATATGAGACGTGCGTTTGCTGCTTATCCTAAACGATGGGGCCTCACGAAAGCCGACCGCAATATCGACCATCGCCGCGTGCCCAATCTGCAAACATTTTGGAGCAGGAGCGGCGCGAAATTGCCGACAGCCGGCACAGCGTCGCTCTGGCAACCCGGTGACATCATCACGACGCTGATGGGCGGCACCCTGCCCCATATTGGCATTGTATCTGACCGTCGGTCGTTATTTGGTCGTCCGCTTGTGATCCACAACATTGGCCGCGGCACGCAGGAAGAAGACGTCTTGTTCGCGCATCAAATCACCGGGCGATATCGCTGGCTGCCGTCTTAAGGATTGATCAAGTTGGACGCGCGCAAAACGGTAGGCTAAGGCACATTGGAAATTCGTCACTCGCATCTGGAAAGCCGTTACCTTTCATGCAAACTTCGATCCGGCTGTTGGGCCAGCGTTATTTTGGCCCGCTTTTTGCCACCCAATTTCTGAACGCGTTTAACGACAATCTGTTTAGAACCGCGGTGATCCTGCTGGTCATCTACGAAATTTTGAATAACCCGGCGCAAGAAACTTCATTTAGCGTGATTGCCAGCGCTTTGTTCATATTGCCATTCTTCCTGCTGTCTGCACTCGGGGGGCAGCTTGCTGACCGCTATGACAAGGCCTTCATCATCAGGACCATCAAGTCGGCAGAAATCGGCATCATGGCCGTCGGTTCGGTCGGCATTTGGCTCAGCAATATTCCCATCATGCTTGCAGCATTGTGCGCCATGGGTGCCCATTCCGCTTTCTTCGGGCCAATTAAATACGCCATTTTGCCGCAGCATCTTGACCGCGATAATGTGTTAGGCGGCACCGGCCTTGTCGAGGCTGGCACTTATCTGGCTGTGCTGGGCGGCACCATCGCGGGGGGCATTATCCCACCGAAAATGGTCATAATTTTTATCATGATCATTGCGGTGATCGGGCGGATTGCTAGCGCTATGATACCTCCGGCACCGCCCGAAAAGGGTAATGAGACGCTGGCGATCGATTGGAACATCATCCGCGCGTCAATTCGCCTCGTCAGCCAAACGATGCACATCAAAAAACTATATCTCGCAATCATTTCAATCAGCTTTTTTTGGGCAATTGGTGCCGTGCTGGCCGCAGAATTTCCGCCGCTTGTCAAAAATGAGCTTGGCGCTGACAAGGAAGTGGCCTCGCTGTTTCTTGCCGTGTTTTCAATCGGGATTGCGATTGGGTCAATTGCGGTCAACCGCTTGCTGATGGGAACCGTGTCGGCGCGATATTCTCCTGTTTCAGTGCTTGTGATGGGCGTCTTTGTGATCGATTTATGGTGGAGCGTCTCGGCGTGGGAAACCGTTCCTGGCAAGTTTGTGAGCATCTGGGAATTCATTGCGCTGCCCGGCGCGTGGCGGGTTCTGATCGATTTGCTTGGGATATCTATTGCGGGGGGCATGTTCGTCGTTCCGCTTTATGCGTTCTTGACGACAACTGTTGCCAAAGCGGAAACCGCACGGACGGTGGCAGCCAATAGCTTGGTCAACTCAGGAGCAATGGTTGCCTCGACGGTTTTGGTTGGCGCTTCGGTTCATTATGGTCTGACCGTCGCCAATTCGCTGCTGATTATCGCAGGCGGGTGCATCATCGCCGCTTGGTTAGCATGGCTGTTAGTGCGCGAAGGCGATCAGCTTTCGTCAATCGATCCAGGGTAAACATTTGGTTCGATGTCAGACCAGCCTGGTGCTGTCATGGCGGATTCGCTAATAGATTGAATGAGGTCCGCGCGCTTGCGCGGGCTGAGGTCTGGCAGTGACGCTGCCGCGCAGAAGGCTGATGGAAGCCAGGGCCGTGCCTTTGCGCCAATCAACCGTTCATAGAGAAACCGGTAAGCGCTAAAGCTGCAAATGCGCCCCTGTCCCAAGTCAAACAATGTGGTGCGCACAAGCGGTGCCATGAAGGGCACAAGCATGGCTATGCCGATGTCCTGCGGTACGGCGCTGCGGAGATAGGGAAGCGATCGGTAGACGCATATCTGGAGGCGAATATTCGTGGCCTCAATTTCATTGCGGGCCCAGACCAACTCGGCATCCGCGCGCTCAAAGGCAATATCAAGCGCGCGCCGGATATAGCGCTGTTCTTCCGCTTCGAAGCTTGCAAATTCCCTAAGCTCCGCAATGACAAGCGCACCGCAAGCTGATTTCGCCTGCATCTCCATCATAGTCCCCATAATTCAATCCTTGATAACTCTTGCCCATAACGTGGTTAACAAAGAAATAAAGATAGTCACCGATCCCCATTTTTTTTCGGTTAGTTTACGCGGCCTTAACCATTCCGCCACTATTCCAATCACAACGCCACCGAGGATATCTGTCATGCGCTTCACATTGATTCTATTAGCAACAACCGCTTTATCAGCATGCAGCGGTGCTGGCCCTACAACGGTTGGCAGCAGCGCCGTATCTGCCAGCGCAACTGGTGGGACGCCCGCCGTGCCCGCGTCAGGTCATACATTCGTAAACCCGACCGAAGTGAGAACCTACAACGCAATCGGCGGGGCACATAGTTTTCAATATTCAACCGATAATCGCAATCCCGGTGCCAGCAGCCAATATGGGCAGCTATATCGAGGCGACGCGTCAACGGCCCGTAACAGCGGAATCACAGTAAACTATAATCCTCGCGACGCCATCTACAGTTTCACTCTTAGCGCGCCCCTTGGCGGAGTCGATCAAACCTACCGCTTTCAAGACCCGCTTCATCGCACTGCCTTTGGCGGTCTGAGCGAACCACAGAGCGGCGTGCCCAACATTTCTGGCAAGGGCATTCAATATCTGCAAAGTGGATCAGCCAACGGACAATTGCAATTTGATCCGGCCGAGTCGACGACATTCCCCGTGGGCGCGGCTAGTTCTTCGCTTGATCAGTCCACTTTCTTTTACCAACAACCAGGCACAACGACTAAATATGTGACCTATGCAGGCTATGTACGCAACGCGGTATCAATTGTTCCTGTCACAATCACACCTGCAACAACAACAACACCCGCAACGACCTATTTGCAATATGATTATACCCTTCAACGTGCGGCCTTCGCTTTTGGCGAACGCACGCTTAATTCGGCAGTCCCCAAAACGGGGACGGGTACCTTTAACGGTGACCTGATCGCAACGTTGATCTACAATCCCCTGCCCGATACAACCGCGAATGCACCCACTTATTTTCAGTGGCTGGACGGCACTTCGCGCACAATCGTCAATTTTGCGGCCAATACCTTCACAATCGACCTAGCTGGCACCGTTCGCGCGCCCGACTTTGATCTTTACACCACGCGGCAATTCACCCTGCAAAGTGGCGCCACATTTTCCGCAGCTGGTTCCGGCCGAATCGATCTTGTTGGTGCGGGCGGCTTCCTAGGCTCGATTAATCGGGCAGGGTTTACGCAACCAAACGGCACCCAGCTTGGCCTTAACATTGCCGGCTCAAGCGTGGATGGCGCCTTCTTCGGCCCCGCAGCACAAGAAGTGGGCGGCGGTTTCCGTATCGTTGGGGGCGTGCCTGACGAGCGTATTGATATTCTGGGTGCCTTCATCGGCAAGCAATAGGCGACCGCGACGATGACAAGGTTGCTGCATATCGTGGCTGCGTCGTGGCTAGCGCTCGCGTCAATCCCTGCGATGGCCGCCGCGCCGGCAGAGCCAGTCTGTGAAAACGGCGTCTGCACATTTCGCCTGACGGCAGAACAGTTACTTGCGAAGGCCGATTTGCTGGTGTCGCAGCATGCGTTTGCTGATGCGGCACCGTTGATCGCAGCGCTTGAAAATGCGCCGCAATACGCGATGGAGCGTCGGTTTCTGGCTGGCTATTCAGCCATCGAAACCGGCGACATCGATACCGCGATCGCACAGTTCAGGGCAATCCTCAACAATCACCCCGAACAAACACGCGTGCGGCTCGAGCTCGCCCGGGCGCTGATGATCAAGGGCAAGACTGGTGGCGCAGACTATCACTACCGGCTCGCGCAGGAGGATCAATCGCTCCCCCCCGATATCGTGGCGACGATCCGCACGACGCGGGGCATCTTGCGTGATCAGCGTCAGTGGAATTTTAACGTCGACTTTGGTGTCGCGCCTGATTCGAACATCACCAACGGCACTAATGCTGAATCGGTCGATGTCGCCTTTGGTAATCAGACAGTCGCGCTCAGGCTTGATCCCGCCGCACGCGCGCAGTCGGGCACCGGGCAGATCGCCGGTGTCTCAGGGTCAGTGCGACTAAAGCTGGCCAAAGGAACTGCTTTGGTGATCGACGGGGACAGCCAATTCGTCAACTATGCTGGCACTGCCTTTGACGATTTCGCAGTGCAGGCCGCCGCAGGCCCCGAGTTCCGCTTATCTGACACAACCACTTTGGCGGTCCAGGCCGTCGTCGCACAGCGCTGGTTTGGCGGAAAGGCGGCCAATACCACCGGCGGCATCAAGGGGGCTGTCCAGCATTCACTGTCAACACGTGACCGGATCGGCATGTCGTTTGATGCGCGGCGCACCGAGTCAGCAGTGAGCGGCTTTTACAGCGGGTGGCAAATCGGCGCATACGGCACCTATGAGCGGGTTATCGCGCGCTCGATGATTGCGTCGGCAAGTCTGTTTGCGCGCCGCGATGCGCTGAACGCGGCGGCCTTTGCTGGCTACGAATTTGGAACCAATATCGGTATCGGTGGTGAACTGCCTCTTGGCATTACCGCGGGCGTTTCAGGTGGCATTTCGCGCGCCCGCAACGACGGCCCGCTGAGCCTATTTTCAAGCCAGCCGCGCAGCGATTGGCGCTACAATGCGCGCGTTAACATGGGCTTGCGCTCAATTCGCGTGCTGGGCTTCTCGCCGTCAGTCACTTATACTTATGCGGAAAATGCCTCATCGCTGAGCCTATACGACACCCATCGTCACCGCTTCCGCTTTGCCCTGGCGCGATATTTTTAAGCGCCATTAGGAATCGCTCGAGCGATAACCACAAATTATCCCGAAAACGAAGGTCGCAAACAGCGCAAGCTGGATCTGACCCTTTGGATCGCTCCATCCAAACATCTGCCCACCGAACCCGAACAGCATAATGAACATAACTAGTGCGAGGGCGCCCATCCACCGACTCCTTTTGGCTCGAACGTACGCTTACTTCGCCCCCTTCATAGGCGCAGCCACTTAAAGAATCATGAACCTTGCCCTGCCCCCGCTCCGGCGGCATAGGGGCGATACGACATGACCGAGAAAGTGACGTTTATGAAATCGCAAATCTTCGTAACGCTCAAATCGGGTGTGCTTGATCCACAAGGGCGCGCGATTCAAACGGCACTGACGGGGTTAGGATTTACAGGCGTGGCCGATGTGCGCGCTGGCAAGCTGATTGAAATCGAACATGACGATCGCGTCACCGATGAAATGCTTGACGATATGTGCCGCAAGCTCCTCGCCAATATTGTGATCGAAAATTACCGGATTGAACGAGGGTAAGCCGATGAAATCAGCGGTCATTGTCTTCCCCGGTTCAAATTGTGACCGTGACCTTGCGGTGGCGATCCGCGATGTCTGCGGCTCTGCCCCGACGATGGTGTGGCACAGCGAAACCGATTTACCTGCCGGGATTGACGTGATCGCGATACCGGGCGGATTTTCATATGGTGATTATCTGCGTTCGGGCGCGATGGCGGCACGGTCGCCGGTGATGCGTGCCGTAATCGAAGCGGCGGCGCGCGGTGTGATGGTGCTGGGCATCTGCAATGGATTCCAGATACTCACCGAAGCCGGGCTGCTCCCCGGCACGCTGATGCGCAACGCTGGAATCAAGTTCGTCTGCCGCGATGTCGCATTGACCGTAGCCAGCAACCGCCCCCCCTTCCTTGCTGGCTACGCGCCGAGCGAAACGATCACCCTTCCCGTCGCGCATCATGATGGTAACTATACTGCCGACGAAGCAACGCTTGATGAACTTGAAGGCGAAGGGCGCGTGGCGTTGCGCTATAGCGAACCCGTCAACGGATCGGCACGGAACATTGCGGGCATCACCAATCAGCGCGGCAACGTGCTTGGCATGATGCCTCACCCTGAACGGATGATCGGCGGCGCGCATGGTCGCGACGATGGCAAACGCCTGTTTGAAAGGCTGGCGGCGCTGGCTTTAGCTTAGGCTAAGCGCTTCCTTGATCTTGAGCTTTTGCTTTTTTAGCGCCGCGATCAAGACGGTGTTCGGCAGGGGACGGTGGGTCTCATCCGAGATGCGGCGATCAAGCCCGGCATGGCGGGTTTCAAGCGTATGGACATGAGCAGAATTCATTTGCATCCTCCGTCAGTGTGAGTCCGCAAGTTAACCACCAAAAGTCTTGCCTGTCTCCTACTCGCTATGGTGAATGCGACGAGCTACGATCAGAATCGATGAATTGATCAAAAGGATCGCCCGCGTGGATGAACTTGAGCAACGAGATTTGAATCAGAAACTGGCGGCACTCCGCATGCAGCATGGCGATCTCGACGCCAGTATTTCGGCGCTGCTCAGTATTGGCACGACTGATCAAATCATGATGATGCGCCTTAAAAAGCAGAAGCTGCGGCTACGCGATGAAATCCAGATGATCGAAGACCGGCTGATCCCCGATATCATTGCGTGATAACCACTTAACCGTCGAAATTTACCGCGAATAACGATGTTCGCAGGCGATCGCTTGTGGCAAATGAGGGGGATGAGCGCACCCGATTCGCCCCATTTGCTAACCAGCCGCGTGATCAATTCGCTTTATACCGAAACCATGGTCCTCGCCGATGAAGCGCGATCATATTTTGATAATTTCGGCCAGTTTGATCGCGATCATTTGACGCCGATGCAGCGCGTGTCGTTCAGTTGCGAATCACTCAAGGTGACGACGCGGCTGATGCACGTCATTGCGTGGCTGCTCACCCAGCGCAGCCTCGCCTCGGGCGAATTCGATCCCACCGAATCGCTCAGCCCAACGCTCCGGCTTGGCGACGCAGCCCCGTCCGATGACGCAACCCTCGAAGGCCTTCCTGCCGACGCCCGCGCGCTGATCGAATCAAGCACCGACCTCTACGCCCGCGTCCGCCGCCTAGATGGCGACATCGCAAGCGTCGCGCCAAGTGCGAACCCTGCACGGTCGTTACAAAAGCAGCTTGAACGCTCGTTTTAGCGCTTTCTGAAACTGCAGAACAAATTGCTAACACCTAAAATTTCGGACTTGACACATTGGAACATAATGGGTACCAAACACCCATCGCGACGCCGAATCGCGATAACATCGAAGACGGCCTTTTGAGGCACCTGCGAGGGATGTGCCTTTTGTAAAAAATTTTTAGATGCGGTGTGTCTAGGGTGGTTTGAGGTGATGACTGCTTTGCCCGGGTGAGCGGACTGCCGGGTTTTGTTGCAAGAGGTGCTAAAGCCGACGTTCGGCCAATTTAGTATTTTGTCGCCGGAGTTAGTGTCCTGGGAATTGCCTTTTCACTACGGGAGACAGCCGAGGCTCGACAAACCAACGCGCAACTCTGTCTCAAATTCCAAAAACGACTTGGACTGCCGCAGGGACGCGATAGTCTGCCGCTGGGCAATCGCTGGCAGCAAAAGTTCCATTCGATTTGGCGATCGCCTCCTCCTAATCTTTTGAACAGCAGCTGAAAGAGTTGCTTTCGGATCGACAAGGCGTTCGGCCTCTTTAGGGTTGTCGGGCAGTCCGACATCTTTTGCATTTCCTCGATACCCAAACGCTGACGTTATAGCTAACGGGTCTGCCAGTACCCAAGCCTCCATTTCATGGGAAGGCTTCATGATAATGCACCGCTCTTTCGGCCAATTGCAACGCTCGCGCATTGCTTCGCAATACTTAACTGACCTTCCCGCAATGTTCTGGTTCTGAGCTCGACCACCGGTATCAGCGTGAATTACGACGAGATGGAAAGCCTCTTGGGCGGAACACGCCTCCACAGCAACGGCCTCTACAGATCTACCATCCCCGCCGAGCTCCACCGAAGGACTTGTCGTAACTGAAGAATTTCTGATGCCTTCGGTGACAAGCAGATTTTCGATAATGCGCGGAATCAGTATGTTAAAATAGGCGCGATCTGAATTGCCCTCATAAAGCGCTGCCCAACAAACGTAGGTCACGCCATCGCCGTGCTATCTTGGAGCAATCGATCTATTTCAAAGCGGGTAAGGTCCCGCTCAGCGCTAAAGAGGTCCAATTCATCTCTTAGCCCAGACCTCATACGAGTCCTCACTTCCCTGCTATGGTTGTTCGCATCTACGTCGACGACCATGTCGGCAGCTACAATCTCTTTAGCTTCAAGGCAGTGCATAACCTTGGGCGAGTGCGTGTTAATCAGGACTTGAAAGGAACCCATGTCCTTTTTCTCCAGCCAAAAATTTGCAGCCATGCGAAGAATTTCGACAAGCATTGGGATGCGGCCTTCGTGCACGCCATTCTCGGGTTCCTCAAAGCAAAGGGTGCCTTTGCGGTCAGGGTCATTCAACAAAGTCAGCAGCGCCAACAACCTTAACGTACCGTCCGAAATGACACGGGAACTAAAAGAAAGGTCACCCGCAAATCCGATCGAAAATGCATATTGTCTTTTTGTCGGGTCATTTTGAACATCCAGTGTCGTGACCGCCGGTATGAGCGCTGAAAGGTCCGCGGCGATATCTGCAAGGACGCCATCTGGCCTATCAGCATCGCCAGTTTCATCCTTTAGCCGCGCAAGAACAGCTGACAAATTGGAGGCATCCGGTTTTAGATAGCGCTCTTCAAATATATCATTTGAGCGTCGCGCAGATTGGGGGTTAATTTCTAGAAATTTGATGTTGCCTAGAAACTCCCGCAGCGCATACAGGTGCGGAAACTCGGCAGTCGTGATCGTAGACAAGGCAGAACGGCTGGCTTGCTCAATTGAAAATTTCATCGGCTTGCCGTGCTTTTGACGACCGTCTTGTTTTACTTCAATTGCAGACCCATCCTCGCTTCGTCTGATAAAATCAGAAACGTTGGCGTTGTAGCTAATTTTCAAACCACGGAGATATTTCGCCCGGTCATTGGGCTTTTTTATTGGCCCACAACGCTCGTGTGTCACAACTACGCTGCGCGCATGTCCGTCAGAGCTACGCAGGAGGCCCAAATTCAGCTCATATCGAAGTCGCTGTGCTTTTACCTCATAGGAGGTGCCAAACGAGTCTTTGCCAGTCGGATCAAGGAAAACCTCAACTGCAAATTTAATCGTTTCGCTTGCGCCCGCCGAGGTTTGGCGAAACAGCTCTTCAGGCTGACCGCGCAGCTCCGCCATAGCTGAGCGAATGTCCGATTGGGCCAATCTTGACAAGAAACGAATTGCGTCAAAAAGGTTAGATTTGCCGCTCGCATTGGGGCCAACGATGGCCGTCAGCGGTTCGAATTCCAATGAGAAGTTTTTGAACGTCTTGAATCCGTCAATTTCTATACGAGTTAGCATAGCAATGTGCTATAGCCATGATCGGTAAGATGCAACGCACCCCAGCATATTCCATGACTATGTTGGCACGAGAGCAAGGTCGCTGGAATCCTTAGTTTCCCGATCCCAGTGAGACATCCAACGGGAAGATGGCCGCTTTCAGGTACGTTGATAAGCTAAACAAACGACCGCAATGTTGTCGGAATCAGAAATCCTCCCCGGAACGGCGAGGATCTAAAATGTCCACTCTCACGGCGCCGGCACGGGTTAACCAACGTCTGAGATCTTATCAAACCAGAAATCAAGCTGCCCCGACACCATTATAGCCAAAGCTCGACGCATAGAATGTGATGGTCTTTTCGTTCGTTACCGGTGCACGGAGACGCTGCGTCACAATCGGATATTCAATCGCCGCGGGTCCCAGAACCCCATCGAACCCCGACGCGACATCGCGTTCA
This sequence comes from Sphingomonadaceae bacterium, assembly GCA_046153565.1. Classification (GTDB taxonomy): domain Bacteria; phylum Pseudomonadota; class Alphaproteobacteria; order Sphingomonadales; family Sphingomonadaceae; genus Aquisediminimonas. Next base: position 120,089 of record JBJXDU010000005.1, on the reverse strand, counting down.
AACCAGCCCACGCGACGTTTCACCTCACGTCCCCCGACAGCATAGCGGGTGACGCCGCTCTTGCCGTTGATGCGGATCGGGCCAATCCGATAGCGTATTGGAAATTTGATGAGGCCCCGCTTGATCGCGAAGCGTTCAGCGCTTGATGGATTGAGGATGGCGGTCGAGCTGCCCACACCCCGGAACAGCATATGCGCAGGCTTGCCGTTGACGATCGCGTCAACCGCTCCATCCGGACCGATGATGAATTCATCGCTGGCTGCTCTGGCAGGTGTTCCGGCGAGCAGCGGGATAGCAAAGAAACATAGAGTCAGGCGCATCAAAACCCTCGTTGACATGATCTAATTATTGTATTACATGAATTATATCGCATTGAAAGCTAATTTTCGGTAGCGATTGATGGGCAATGTCAACCGCCAACACAAGGAAAATATATTATGCACAAACGCACACTCTGCCTCATTCTTCCGTTCTCTTTGCTGGCCACCGCCCCCGCATGGGCAGGCGAAGCCCGGATCGAGGCGCGAACGGGATATGTCGAGACGAACCTCAGAGTTGGTCGCGTCGGCAGCCTTGATACCGGCACAGGTGCGAACATTGGGGCTGCGTTGGGCTATGATTTTGATCTGGGGAAAAATCTGTTCATCGGGCCGGAAGCCAGTGTCGATTTCACGACGGCTCAGCGTAACGTCCTCGGCGCCCGTGTTTCTAATGCCCGACAATTCACGTTGGCTGCTCGCTTTGGGGTCAAAATTGGAAATGACGTCAAGCTTTACCTTCTGGGCGGAATAGCCAATTCTAGAGGGAGATTAGACCAAGTGACTCATACCGAAAACGGCGGCGTGGGTGCGATTGGTCTTGAATACAGCATTTCAAAGCGCGTTTTCGTAAAAGCGGAGTCGCGCTATATCGCTACTCGGTTCGATGTCGGCGGCCTAAACAATCTGGGGCGGACGACGTTTAAGGATCGACGATTTCTGACCGGGGTCGGTTTTCGATTTTAGGAGAAAAATGATGTCGGTTTGCATAGGGGTAAATCCATGATGACCGACACTTCAGCCCCATCGGCACCAACCAGCCGGCGCGCGACCATTTTCGCGCGCATCGGCCAATCGCTCTGCCTGTTTATCATTTTGACGCGCGGGGTCTTTGCAGTCTCACTTGGCTCGAGTCGCGAACTGATGGGAAACTATATACGCGGGCTCGAGCCGAACCTGCCACCTTTGATCAGCATGCACACTTGGATTGGCTTCGATCTGGTTCTCTTCTTCATTGATTTTGGTATTACGGCGTGGGTGATGATGGCGCTGTTCGGCCTATTTGGTGCGCTCGGACGCGGCGAAATCATGGGCGATGGGCTGGAACGCCGACTGCTCCATCTTTGCCTTGCTGCTGCTGTCGGTACTTTTTTCGCTTTTGTCGCACGGTCACTCTACACGCTCGTCGCGGTGCTAACGGGTGTCCCGGGGCCGCATGGGTGGGGGATCGCCCTGACGCAGGACAATCTTCTGAAAGCGCTCGCGACAATACTCGTCTGGCTTTTCGTGATGATCGTGCGCGAACTGCGCCGCGTGGATGCTGAAAACAAGTCGTTCATCTGATCATGGAGATTGTGGTCAGATTGGATGTCATGCTCGCCCGGCGGAAGATGCGTTCGAAAGAACTGGCGGCGATCATTGGCATTTCGGAACAAAATCTGTCGCTGCTTAAATCGGGCAAAGTGTCGGGCATGCGATTCAAGACACTGGCGGCAATTTGTGCGGCATTGGAGTGCCAGCCGGGGGACATACTCGAATTCGTCGAAGGCGATGGGATGTAAAAATGACCATGCGGCAACGCCCGCCAACATCCCTTCGCTTGTCCAGCTTGACAGTCATATGCGTTTCACTAGGAAACCCATATGACTCTCCCCTCCCCCCTGTTCGATCGCCTTCGCCTGCCAGTGATGGGCTCCCCGCTCTTCATCATTTCAGGCCCGGAATTGGTCATTGCTCAGTGCAAGGCCGGTATTATCGGCTCGTTCCCAGCGCTAAACGCGCGGCCGCAATCGATGGTGGATGAATGGCTGCATCAGATTACAGAAGAGCTGGCCGCGTGGAACCGCGATAATCCTGATCGCCCCGCCGCGCCCTATGCAGTCAATCAGATCGTTCACAAGTCAAATGATCGGCTTGAAGCGGACATTGCGACGTGTGCCAAATGGCAGGTGCCGATCACGATCACTTCGCTCGGCGCGCGTGAGGAACTCAATCAAGCGGTGCATAGCTGGGGCGGGATTGCGCTTCACGATGTGATCAACGATCGATTCGCGCGCAAAGCGATTGAGAAGGGCGCTGATGGCCTGATCCCTGTTGCCGCCGGCGCGGGGGGGCATGCGGGCACGCAGTCTCCCTTCGCGCTCATTCAGGAAATCCGGCAGTGGTTCGATGGGCCGGTCGCGCTGTCAGGGGCGATTGCCAATGGCCATGCAATCCTCGGCGCGCTCGCTATGGGTGCTGATCTGGCCTATATGGGGTCAGCCTTTATCGCGACGACCGAGGCCAATGCTGACCAAGGCTATAAGCAGGGCATTGTTGATGGGAAAGCCGCCGACATCGTCTATTCAAGCCTGTTCACCGGCGTCCACGGCAATTATCTGCGCAGCTCGATTGAGGCATCAGGGCTAGATCCTGACAATCTGCCCGAAGGCGATCTCAAGACGATGAACTTTGGTTCGGGCGGCAATACCAAGGTGAAGGCATGGAAGGATATTTGGGGTTCTGGCCAAGGCATTGGCGCGGTGAGTGCGGTCGAAAGCGTTGCCGACCGGGTTGACCGGCTTGAGGCCGAATATGAGGCCGCCATTGTTGAGCTCAAGGCGAAGCTAAAGTAACAGCGACGATACAGGCCGCGCCGCCAAAGCAATGATCTCCGCCGCCCGGTCTTTGCGACAGATCAGCAAGTCGGGCAGATAAGTGTCGCGGTTGTTATACACCAGCGGTGAACCATCGACGCGTGAACAGTGCAGCCCCGCCGCCACCGCCACCGCAACGGGCGCGCAATTATCCCATTCATATTGGCCACCAGTGTGCAGATAGATATCGGCATCACCGCGCACCACTGCCATCGCCTTTGCCCCCGCCGATCCCATGGGCAGCAATTCAGCGCCAAGCGCCTTGGCAACTGCGACAGCCTCCGGCGCGGGGCGTGTTCGGCTGACGAGCATTTTGAGTGGCTTGTTGGGCTTGGATAATCGATTACGGTCACCCGATGAATAGGTTTTGCCAAGCGCGGGCATCGCCACCGCGCCGACAATCGCGACGCCGTCGATAGCGAGCGCCACATGTACTGCCCAGTCGCTGCGCCCCTCTCGATATTCGCGCGTGCCGTCTAGCGGATCAATGATCCACACCCGGCGCGCGGATAAACGGGCGTCACTATCTTTCTCTTCTTCGGAAAGCAGCGCATCTTCGGGTCGTGCCTCACGCAGCGCGCGAATCAGATAGGCATTGGCCGCGCGGTCGCCCTCATCCCCGAGCCCGTCCCCAGAAAAGTTGCCAGAACGTTGGAGTGCAAGCAGAATTTCTCCCGCTTCGCCCGCCAAACGGGCCGCAAGTCGAACGTCTGATTCCTCGATTATCATTCGTTCCGTTGGCAACCTACTTCCCCCAAAGCTCCGCAAGCCCCCGTCGGATATCGATTTGGCATGACAGAGTCGAGACAATCGGTTGCAGAGCGTCGCGCGCCTGTCGCGCCAACTTGATCGATAGCCCGGTGAAGAATGTCTTGGTTGCCGCCTGCCGCCGTTTCTGACAACGCGTGGGGCCAGAAGGTGATACGCATCATGTCCAAGACCCTGACCCATCTTGAGCGGCTCGAAGCTGAGAGCATTCACATCATGCGCGAAGTGATGGCCGACGCCGACAAGCCCGTAATGCTGTACAGCGTGGGGAAAGATAGCGCGGTGATGCTGCATCTGGCGCGCAAGGCATTTTATCCAGCACCCCCGCCCTTCCCGCTGCTGCATGTCGATACGACGTGGAAGTTCCGCGCCATGTATGACCTGCGTGAAAAAGCCGCGCGCGATGCGGGCATGGAGTTGCTGATCTGGCAAAATCCACAAGCCAAAGCACAAGGCATCAACCCGTTTGATCACGGCCCGCTTCACACCGACATGTGGAAGACACAGGGGCTAAAACAGGCGCTTGATCATTACGGTTTTGACGTGGCCTTCGGCGGCGCGCGGCGTGACGAGGAAAAAAGCCGCGCCAAAGAACGCATCTTCTCCTTCCGCAGCGCAGCGCATGGCTGGGACCCCAAGAACCAACGGCCCGAGCTGTGGAACCTCTACAATGCGCGCAAGGCGAAGGGCGAAAGCATCCGGGTTTTCCCGATTTCAAATTGGACCGAACTCGACATTTGGCAATATATTCACCTGAACGAGATTGAGATTGTGCCGCTCTATTTCGCGGCCCCCCGCCCCACCGTTGAGCGCGATGGCATGCTCCTGATGGTTGATGATGACCGCTTTCGCTTTGAGCCCGGTGAAGTGCCGGTTGAGCGCTCGGTCCGCTTTCGTACGTTGGGCTGCTACCCGCTGACAGGCGCGGTCGAAAGCGAGGCAACGACACTATCGCAGGTCATTCAGGAAATGCTCTTGACCACCACATCCGAACGCCAAGGTCGCGCGATTGACTATGATCAGTCGGCCAGCATGGAGAAAAAGAAGGCGGAGGGCTATTTCTGATGGATAGGCCCACTTACACAACCGATGCGCTAATAGCGTCTGACATTGATGCTTATCTTGACCGGCACCAGCACAAGTCGCTGTTGCGCTTCATCACGTGCGGCTCAGTCGATGACGGAAAATCGACGCTTATTGGGCGTTTGCTCTATGATTCAAAGATGATCTTTGAAGATCAGCTCGCGGCGCTGGAGGCCGATAGCAAGCGGGTTGGCACACAGGGGAAGGAGATTGATTTTGCGCTCCTCGTCGACGGGTTGGCCGCCGAACGCGAACAGGGCATCACCATCGATGTCGCCTACCGCTTCTTTGCGACTGAAAAACGCAAATTCATCGTCGCCGATACGCCCGGTCATGAACAATATACCCGCAATATGGTCACCGGGGCATCGACCGCTGACCTTGCCATCATTTTGATTGATGCTCGCAAGGGCGTTTTGACGCAGACGCGGCGGCACAGCTACCTCGCCCATTTGATCGGCATTCATAACATCGTGCTCGCGGTCAATAAGATGGACTTGGTTGACTATAATGTGCTGCGATACGAAGCCATTGTTGAGGATTATCGCTGCTTTGCGGAGAGCATCGGGATCACATCATTCACGCCGATACCGATATCTGGTTTCAAGGGCGACAATATTACCACGCACTCAGCGAATACACCCTGGTATCGCGGGCCGAGCTTGATCGAGCATCTTGAGACGGTCGAGCTTGACGTCGCCGCTGATCAGGCCAAGCCTTTCCGCCTGCCGGTACAATGGGTCAATCGGCCCAACCTCGATTTCCGAGGATTTGCGGGACTGATCGCGTCCGGGTCGATTGGCGTAGATGATGCCGTCCGCATCCTGCCATCGGGAAAAACGTCGAGCGTCGCGAGGATTGTAACGTTGGACGGCGATCGTGAGCGCGCCGTTGCGGGCCAATCGGTGACGCTCTGCCTTGCTGACGAAGTCGATTGTTCACGCGGAGATGTGATTAGCATTGCTGACAATCCTCCCGAATGCGCCAATCAATTTGAAGCAAACCTGGTGTGGATGGCCGACGAGCCAATGATTGCCGGGCGCGCTTATTGGCTCAAGCTTGGCACGCAAACGGTGTCAGCATCAGTGCAGCAGCCAAAATATACGATCAACGTCAATACGATGGAGCGGCTGGCGGCCAAGACGCTTGAGCTAAACGGGATCGGTGTCGCCGAACTCTCGACCGAAAAGCCTCTGGTATTTGAAGCTTATGGCGATAACCATATGCTCGGCGGCTTTGTACTGATCGACAAAATGACCAATGCGACAATTGCAGCAGGGATGCTGAATTTCAGCTTGCGTCGCGCACAAAATGTCCATTGGCAAGCGCTCGATATCAGCCGCGAAGCACATGCCAGCCTCAAAAATCAAAAGCCCGCCATATTGTGGTTCACAGGGCTTTCTGGGTCGGGCAAATCGACGATTGCCAATCTGGTTGAAAAGAAACTCCACCGGATGAACCGCCACACGTTTCTACTTGATGGCGACAATGTGCGTCACGGGCTCAACAAGGACCTGGGTTTCACCGAGGCTGACCGGATCGAGAACATCCGCCGGGTGGGTGAGGTCGCCAAGCTGATGGCCGATGCCGGGCTGATCGTGATCACCGCGTTCATATCGCCGTTCCGCGCCGAACGTGAAATGGTGCGCGCCATGCTGCCTCCCGGCGAGTTCATTGAGGTGTTCATTGACACGCCGCTCGCCGAAGCCGAGCGGCGCGATGTGAAGGGCCTTTATAAAAAGGCACGCAGTGGCCAGCTCAAAAACTTCACCGGCATCGATAGCCCCTACGAAGCCCCCACTGCCGCCGAAGTGCGGATTGATACGACCAGCCTGTCGCCCGATCAGGCCGCTGATCTGATCGTCGAAGTGCTGCTCGGCATATAGGTTTCAATCGAGCGTACGCCAAAATGCAAAGCCAAGGTCAATCCCGTCACTCACCGCGCACCCGGTTGAGGCGGATCGTATCGCACAAGAAGGCAAAGGCGCAGACTTTGAAGGCAAGCGTCGTCGGATTGGCCAATTTGGCGCTTGCCTTCATGCTTTGACCATCAACGACATATTGGCCAACCCAGCCTTGCGTACCCTTTGGCCGCATGTCGCGGACGATGGTCTGGTTGAGCTTGCTTGGTTCGCCTTGGGCCAATCGTTCGTCAATGACCGTCGCACACCAATTTGCGCTAGCCGGACATTTGCCGACGCGGACGGTCGCACTCTGATCTTCTGTGCGCCAGATACCATCGAGTTTTGGGCTTGATTGGGCAAGTGCGGTGCTTGCACCCAGCGCTGCAATTGCGAGCGCGATTGAGGATAATGATTTGTTCATAAGACTGTCCTTTCGATTTTTTAACTGAAGTCGTTATTTCAAACGCGTGTCGAGGCTGTGTGGAGGCTGGCTTCAGACGATATCGAGCGCGCCTTGAATATCCGGTCATACCGCGCTTCGAAGTCGACAAATTCGGTGCCACACGCTTTGTCCCACCAGCGGAAATAGAGCGCGTAATTGCCGCCAACCATCTGGTGATGGAGATAATGGTGAAGCCCCGGCGTCTTCCAGCGCAGTCCGGGCATGCGGTTCCAGTTGGCGGGGTAAACCTCATACCCCAGATGCCCGATGACGTTGAAAGCAATCTGACCAAAACCGTATACGGCAAGCGCGGTTGGATCCCAGGGAAGAAACATTAGCGGCAACAAAGTCGGCAAGCCATTGACGCTTTGCACAACCGCTTCGAGCGGATGGAACGAATAAGCGGTGAAAGGCGTAGGATCGTGGCTTTCATGATGGAGGCTGTGGAAATGGCGAAACAGTGCAGGATGGTGCATCGCGCGGTGCGTCCAATAAAAGCATGTGTCTTCGATGGCGAAGAGCAGGACGGTCAGCACCACCGCCCACGCCCATCCACCGACACTGGTCGCGGGGGTCATATTGGTCATGATCTGGCTTGAATTGATGACGATGTAGATCGCGACTGCCGACATGACGATCTGGCTTGAAATACTGAATGTCAGTTCGCGCCCGATTTGCGACAGGCGCGGCCAGCGGTGCCGCGCAATCTGTTGGCGCTTCATCCAGTGATGGATGACGATCCAGAATAGACCAAACGCCCCGCAGGCATAGAGCAAATAATCCTGCATATCGCTCAGGATAGACCACAGAATGGCGCTGCGGGCGTCGGTGGAGGCAAGCGCAGGGTTTGCAAGCAAAGCCGCGACCCCGCCGATTCCCCCCACCAAAGCCCAACCGAGCGAAACTCTTTTCACGCGCATAAATTTGATATTGGCCACCACAAAACTCCTTTCGGGGTGGTCTATGGCGGCGGCTTGTGCAGCCCGTATGGAGATTGGATTGACGATAGCGCGAGATGAACTCAGCACCCCCTCAACCTTGTCTCAACATGATCTCAACATTTGGGTCGCAGCAGTGTCGTAATTGACATAGATACAGACTCAAAGGCCAAAGTGACAGTATGGACAATGCCCTGATCCTCGTTGCAGAAGATGAGCCCGAAATCGCGGCGATCCTGACATCTTATCTTGAGCGCGACAATTTTCGGACGGTCACCGCCGCTGACGGCGAAATTGCGTTGATCCATCATCAGATGTTGAAACCTGATCTCGTGCTGCTCGATGTGCAAATGCCCAAGCGCGACGGCTTTTCGGTGCTGACTGAAATCCGCCGCCGGGGGAATACGCCCGTCATCATGGCCACCGCGCGCGCCGAAGATCTTGATAAACTCTCCGCGCTTCGGGTTGGGGCCGATGATTATGTCGTCAAGCCATTTAACCCGATGGAAGTGGTGGCACGCGTCAAAGCGGTTTTGCGACGCACCGCCGGCGGCCAAGGCGATCAGGCCATCCTGCGCGTTGGCAATGTCGAGATCGACACGGTCTGCTATATGGTCGACGTCAATCAAGGCAGCGCCAATATCCGGCTCGATCTGACGCTCACCGAATATCGCTTGCTTGAGCATATGGCACGTGCGCCGCGCCGCGTTTTCAGTCGGGCCGAACTCGTCGATGCCTGCATGCCCGAAAGCGATGCGCTTGAACGCACAGTTGATAGCCATGTTAGCAATTTGCGGCGCAAGCTTGCTGATGCTGGCGCAGCGGGTCATTGTGCAGTGGTGCGCGGGGTTGGATATCGGTTGCTCGCCGAATGACATGGTCTTTCATACCACGAACATTGAGAGGATGGCACCGCACCCGCCGTCGCTGGCCGCTCACACGGCAGATTGCTATCCTGTTTGCGGTCTTGATGGTCGCCAATGGTCTGCTGATTTCGACGGCGCTCGATTACTGGGGCAATTATCAGATTGAATCTGCGCTGGCGAAAATGTCACCGCAGGCTCAACGGGCTTACCGGCAGATAGAGACGGGTAAGGGCCTGCCAACTGCCGAAGCGCTTAAGGAACTCAATTCAGAGTTCCAGCCCATCCAAGACCAGTTGAATAGTGACGTAAATACGGCACTCTATGTGATGATCGCGCTCGCCGGATTGCTGACGATCGGCATCGGCTATCTGATCTTGGGGCGTCTGGGTCGCGGGCTCAACAGCGTCGCATCGGCGGCCCGCCAAATTGCAGACGGTGACCTTACCGCGCGCGCCACCCAAGTCGGCTTTGCGTCGCGCGAAGAGACGCAGCTGATCGGCGATTTTAACAGCATGTCAGTGGCGCTCCAACGAGCCGAGCGCGAACTGGCAGAGAGCACTGCGTCGATTGCGCATGAATTGCGCACACCGCTCACCATTTTGCGCGGGCGGCTCCACGGCATCGCAGACGGGGTCTTCGCGCTTGAACCGCGCGAGGTGCAGGGCCTTCTGTATCAGGTCGAAGGATTGGGGCGCCTGGTTGATGATCTTCAGACGCTCAGCCTCGCCAATTCTCAGCGCCTCATTCTCGCGCTTGAACGCACCACTCTGGGCGACGAAGTTCAACGCGTACTGGCGTCAATGGGGCCCGATCTGGCAGCAGCCGGATTAGAGCCAGTGCTGTCATTAAACGCAGCCCGGCTGGTTGCCGACGGCGCGCGTGTGCGGCAGATTATATCTGCCGTCCTCACCAACGCTTGTCGCTATGCGCCGCACTCAGGCATCATTCGCATCGCAACTCGATTTGACGGGGCAATGGCGATCTTGGAAATTGTCGACCACGGCCCCGGTCTGCCCGAAGGCGCAGAAGCCATGGCCTTTGATCGCTTCTGGCGCGGCGAAGCGTCGCGCAGCCGCAATAGTGGCGGATCAGGCCTTGGTCTCTCGGTCGTCCGCGCCATTGTCGAGGCGCACGGCGGCAGTGCGACTCTGGCCAATCATGCCGGCGGGGGCACGATGTTCGAGATGCGGTTGCCGCGCTACAACAAGTAATACCGAGCACCAACAACTCGACATGCCCTCAACACAAGCCAGACAAAGACTCCATCACCGCCGCCTAACTCACACTTGTCGCGAGGCATTTTGCATCGCGGAGTAATCTCAAGGAGTTAGATCATGAAAAGAATTTTTGCAGGGATGATGGCCGTCACGCTTCTCGCTCCCGTCGCGGTGCAGGCGCAAGAAACCGAGCGCAACCCGCTTGCGGGGCCACATATCGGCGTTGACGTCGTTCGCGACGCGCTCGAAGCCAATCAGCCGACGAGCACGCGCAATGCCAGTCGCCGGGGCTTTGGCGGGCGAATCAACGCAGGCTATGACGCTGTCATTGGCGATATCGCGCTGATCGGTGCCGAAATTGGCATTGGCACGGGAGGGCGCACAGTCGATCAGGCTTCGCTTGCCGGCGGACGGTATCGGGTAAACCCGGGTATAACCTATGATGCCACCGCGCGGTTGGGGATTGCGCCAGGCGGCGGGTTCGCACTCTATGGCCGTGCTGGCTATCGCTGGCTGAGAACCGAACAATCGGTCACCGGCCAGACGCTGGGCAACTTCAGCCGTAAAGTCACCGAAAAGGGCTTCACTTATGGCGGCGGCGCGGAATATGCCGTGTCACCAAACTTCTCGCTACGCGCAGAATTTAACCGCACCAAGTTCAGCCGCGATCTTCGTCAGAACAAAATCTCGCTCGGGGCGGCTATCCGGTTCTGATTTGTCCAAGCATAATCTAAACGCTCACAGAGCGGTCGGTCCAGCCGGATCGGCCGCTCTTCGTTTGCGGAGCAATCATGCTCCACGTCCGCGCTTTTGGGGGCGACGGACAGTGTGGCGGAGCGGCAGGGATTCGAACCCTGGATGAGCTTTTGACCCATACTCACTTTCCAGGCGAGCGCCTTCGACCACTCGGCCACCGCTCCGCATGCTCTGGAATGGGGTCGTTTAGGGAGGCTAATCGCAGCGCGCAAGTTTTCGCTGTCCTACAGCATGCCGAATCGGTTAGCTGTCATCCGAATCGAGAAGAAAGGGTGAACAATGCTGATGACGAAGATGATCCGGGACTTGATGTCAGTGTTGCTGATGGGCCTGCTCGCCAGCGGCGCGGCGCTGGCCGCCGCCAATAAGCCTGCGGCCCCCAGCCCCGCCGAAATCGTTGCGAGCGCGAAGGCCGACGAGTGGGTCACGATTGCGCCCGCCGATTTGTTAGTGATGGATTTGGCGGCAGACGCGAAGGGCAAAGCGCGGCGCGTCGTTATTCAGCTAATCCCTGCGCCGTTCAGCCAAGGCTGGGTCGGCAACATCCGCAAACTCGCCGCCGCGCACTGGTGGGACGGGCTGAGCGTCAACCGCGTGCAGGATAATTATGTCGCGCAATGGGGTGATGTGACCGAGAAGAAGGCGCTGCCGGATGGATTGGTGAGTGTGCCAGAGGGTGACTATGAAAGCCTCTTAAATCAGGTCAAAATTCAATTTCCGCAAGTGAAACTGCCGCGCAGTTTGTCTCGTTTTCAAGTTTTTTCCACGGGAAAGTTGTGGCAGGATCCTTACGGCATCAGTATGCACGCGTCTGGCTGGCCACTAGCTTTGAACGGCACACAAGCTTGGCCCGTCCACTGCTACGGCATGGTCGGCGTAGGCCGCAATCTCTCCCCCGATACCGGCTCTGGCGCAGAGCTTTACACCGTCATCGGCCATGCCCCGCGCCATCTGGATCGCAATATTGCGCTCGTCGGGCGTGTGATTGAGGGGATGGAGTATCTCTCCAGCCTGCCGCGCGGCACGGGGGCGCTTGGCTTCTATACGAGCGCCGAAGAGCGGGTGCCAATCCTCTCGGTGCGATTGGGGAGTGACATTGCAGGGCTTGCCGCTTACCAATATCTCTCCACCGAAAGCGCGACATTCGCGCGCTATGCCGACGCTCGCGCGAACCGCCGTGATCCCTTCTTCATACGTCCGGCTGGCGGCGCCGATATCTGCAATATTCCGGTGCCCACGCGCCGCGCACCTTGATTGGGGTCACCAACCGCCACTGTGACTTTTTTGCAACGCACAAAAGTTAAGAATGTGTTTCGGTGCAAAACTATGAAAGGTGTCACACGCGCGCAACATAAGGTCGCGATGGCATTCCAGAGCGCGGATTGCGTGCCGGTGACCTGACAAAGGGGTGTTTCAATGCGACATAAATTTTTTGCGAGTGCGGCTGCTGTTGCGCTCATGTTTCCAGCTGCGGTCTACGCACAAGAAATCAGTTCCAACATTAACGGCACGATCCAGAGCTCGACCGGTCAGGCCGTAAGCGGCGCGACTGTTGTAATCACCCACACGCCAACCGGAACACGCACGACAACCACAACGAATGAAAATGGTCAGTTCGACGCCAGCGGCCTGCGCGTCGGCGGTCCCTACACCGTGTCGATTGAAGCCACTGATTTCCAGGGCCAAACGATTTCGGACATTTCGGTCGGCGCTGGTGACAAATATGCGGTCAACGTTCAGCTTGAACCCGCATCAGCAGGAACAACCATCGTTGTGACCGCATCGCGGCTCAAGCGCTCGGGATTGCTGCAAACAGGGTCGGAAACATCGTCAAATGCGGCTGAAATTGCCTTGGTTACTTCGTCGAACCGCGATTTGCGCGACGTTGCGCGTCGCGATCCGTTGACATCGTTCGACCCGTCAAACCGGTCACTGTCGATTGCTGGCCAACAAGCGCGCAGCAACCGCTTCACGATTGATGGTGTGCAGGTGCAGGATGATTTTGGCTTGAACCAAGGCGGCCTTCCCTCGCTGCGCGGTATCGTTTCAATCGAAGCGATTCAGCAGTTCACCGTCAAAGCAGCACCGTTTGATGTAAGCTTGGGTAACTTCACAGGCGGCACGCTCGATGCGACCCTCAAATCCGGGACCAATGATTATCATGCGTCGGGCTATTATGTCATAGGTGGTAAGGGTCTCACGGGGCGCAACGTGCGCGGGACGGTTGTGCAACAAGCACCAGCGTTTCGCGACTGGGGCGTTTTTGTCTCAGGGCCGATCATCAAAGATAAGCTGTTCTTGGCATTGAACTATGAAAAGCTGACCGAAGGCAATCCAATCATCAATGCGGGCATCGCGGGCGAGGGGGCGGCAAATGCGGTTCCCAATATTGGCGGCAACACCGATTTCGCGGATGACCGGACGATCGTAAATGGTATCATCCAGACATTTAACACACGGTATAGTTATGATCCGCTCAACTCGTTTGTTCAGTTGCCTGAACAAGATCGCAAGATATCGGGTAAGCTCGATTGGAACATCACCGACGATCAGCGATTGTCGCTGACCTATATTAATCACTTTAATTCGGTTCCGGCACCGGGCGGTGGATCGAGCAATTCGGCCGCAACTCCTAATCTTGGATTGCAATCGAACAGTTACGAAACCACCGAATCAACAAAGATCTATACGGGCCAGCTGAACTCAAAATGGTCCGATGCGTTTACGACCGAAGTCCGCGTCAGCTACCGTGACTATGTCCGCGGTCAGGTAGGCTATAATGATCGTGGATTTGCTGAATTTCAAATCTGTACTGCTCCGACTTCGGTTGTCGGAACCGGCAATACTATCATTAGCTGTGGAACCACCGCAACGGTTCGTGGTGGCACGGATACGTTTCGCCATTCAAATGCGCTGGCGACTGACAATCTCAATGGGCAAATTATCGCTCGCCTGAAAGTGGGGAATCACCGCGCCAAATTTGCGTTTGAGGCATCTCGTCAACGCGTGAATAATATCTTCGTTCCCCAATCGCGTGGTGTATTCTATTTTGACTCGATTGCAGATTTCAACGCAGGCAACGCAAACCGCGTGACGTTTACCAACGGCATTAGCGGCGATCCACGCGTCGACGGTTTGGCTGCCTTCACGCTCAACTATTACAGCGTTGGTTTTCAAGATGAATGGTCGGTCACGCCTGAATTGACCGTGCTCCTTGGCGCCCGCTATGATCGTTACAGCGAGAAGAGCGGTGACATTACGAATAACCCTGCCTTCGCGCTCCGCTATCCCGGCCTCACGAACAGAGAAAATTTGGACAAGCGCGATTCGTATCAGCCTCGGATTGGGTTCAACTGGAAACCACTTGATCGCTTGAAACTCTCAGGCGGTGTTGGCGTGCTCAGCGGCGGTGTGCCGATTGTGTTATTCTCAAACAGTTTCGCTAATGACGGAACACGGTTGAACTCGATCGATCTTCGCCGCAATTTTAACGGTGCCGTGGCGAACGGCACCTTCTCCGATGCAAACAATCCGGCGGCCAATGGCACGGCACAAATCGCTGCTGTCGGTGCGGCTGCGCTCAACAATGTTAATGGCACTGGTCTCCAGACCAACGCCGTGGTCAACAATTACCTCAGCACCAATTTGGGATCAATTGCCAACGCAACAACCAATTCACTGGCGAGTAACTTCGAAACTAATTCGGTTTGGCGCTTCAATCTCAATGCCGAATATAACTTGAACCTCGGGCCGCTTGGCGATGATTGGCGAATTCGTGCCGACTTCGCCGGCACGCGGACGCGCTTCGGCTATGTTTACACTGACTTGCGCGCGGTTCCAAACGGCACTTTGCCCGACGGTCGCCCTCGCTACATTGGTTTAGGTGGCAGTGCCAATAATGACCTTCGGCTTAATACGACCTCAGGTGGTTACAGCGCCGTGTTCGCGCTTGGGCTGTCGAAAGAATGGCAAAATGGTGTGTCGATCAACGGCGCCTACACACGCACTCGTGCCTACGATGTCAATTCGAACGTTAACAATACAACCGCAAACGGCGGCTATGGCGTTGCGACACTTGATCCAAACAATGCTGTGGTTGGAAGGTCGTCACTTGAAATTGCCGATCAGGGACGCGCGGAAATTAGTTATCGTCATTCATTCTTTGGTGACTATGAGACGAATTTCTCGCTGTTTGGTTCTATTCGTGCAGGCCGTCCGTTCACCTATACATTCGCTGACGCGGCAGGCGGACGCGGAAACGTGTTTGGAACAACGAGCAACGGGCGCTATCAGGTTTATGTTCCTGACTTCTCGGGTCTAGTCCTCCCAACGGCACCCACGGCTGCGGTGACACGAATTGATAATGTTACCAGTTTCAATGGCACACTTGCGCAGCTAACGGCATTTCGGGATTTCGTTCTGTCATCGCCACTTGCAAGAGCGCAGGGAACGATCGTGCAGAAGGGAACCGGACGTAACCCCAACTTCGGTCAAGTCGATATACATTTGAGCCAAGAGATCCCCACATTCATTGGCAAAAGCCGCATCACGGTCTTTGCCGATATGGAGAATTTCCTGAACCTGCTCAGTGACCGATATGCGTTCCGCCAATTTGGCGACACGGTATCAATCGCTCAGGTAAGCTGCGTGACGGCGACGGGCGCTGCGGTTACCAGCTTGGCGACACCGTGCGCACGTTATGTATATAGCAACTTCACGGCACCAAACCTTGCCGTGCAGCCACGCCAGTCGCTCTGGACACTGCGCTTGGGCGTTCGCGCTTCTTTCTAAGCCAAGCGCCACCCAAAATCACCGCCGTCCCTGTGCTCAGGGGCGGCGGTTTTTTGTGCCTAATCCATCGCCTTTTTGTAAATGCTGTTGAGCGGCTTTTCGAACAGCTTCATCACCATTGGCTCAAAAACGCTGAGCGGCAGCGTATCATAATCGGGGTCGAATGATGGGCAATCATATTTGTCGATAAATTCTTCGGTCGCGGCGAAATGTTCGTGGCCTCTGAATTGCTCACGCATGTCGGGATTGAGGCCGATATGGTGGAAGAAGTTGACGCCCTGAAAAATGCCATGATGCTGCGTGATCCAATGAAGCTCCTCTGACACGAAGGGCTTGATGATCGCGGCGGCAATATCGGGGTGGTTATAGGCACCCAAGGTATCACCAATATCGTGGATCAGCGCCATCACGACATAATCGTCGCCGCGCCCATCGCGGTGCGCACGCGTGGCGGTTTGCAAACAGTGGGTCAGCCGATCCACCGGAAAGCCGCCAAAATCGCCGTCGAGCAAGCGCAAATGATCAAGCACGCGCGCGCCGCCTGCTTTTGAAAAGGGTACAAGGTGCGTCATGATTGCCGCCCAATCTTCCTTGGTGCTTTCGCTCATGTCGCTAAACTGGGCTTGAATATGATCTGCGTCGGCCATCGTGTCTCTCCTTTTTATGCGCATAGCATAGGGCAGCGCGCGAACGGCTTCAATCGCGTTCAACATTCGTCTACCATCATCTGATGGATATACCCGTTCTCCGCTCGCAGCCGTTTTTTAACGACAAGAACCGTGCCTTTTGGACGCTGCAATCGACCGGATGGACATTCTATCTGTTGCTGCGGATTGCGAGTGGCATCGGCAACGGGATGACGCTGTCTTTCTTCGTGCCTGTGCTTGTGTCGGCGGCGGCAGGATATTCGATCACGCTGGTGATGGGTGCCGCATTCCGCTGGTTGCTAACCCGCACGCCGATCGTGACATGGACGGGATCAGTGATCACCGTTGCGATTGCGGTAGCAATCTATTCGCTGATCGATGTGTGGATGTTCACGATCATGGCGCGCGGTGATACCGCATTCGACGGCTTCCTGTTCCTCGGTTCGATCACGATCAACGTTTTGCTGATCGGGGCATGGTCAGCGCTCTATTACGCGATCAATTTTTACATCATTGTGGAGAAACAAGCCGATCAAGTGATTGCGCTAGAGAATCAGGCGACATCGGCGCAGCTGGCGATGCTGCGCTATCAGCTTAATCCCCACTTTCTGTTCAATACGCTCAATTCTATCTCGACGCTGGTGCTGCTAAAGCAAACCGAGCGCGCCAATGCGATGCTGTCGCGGCTGGCATCATTCCTGCGCTATACTTTGGTTTATGATCCGACCGCACAGGTGACGTTGACGCAGGAAGTGGATACGCTCAAACTATATCTCGATATTGAAAAGATGCGATTTGAAGAAAGGCTGCGCACCAATTTCGATATTGATCCGGCTGCGGCGACGGCGCGATTGCCATCGCTTTTGCTTCAGCCGCTGGTTGAAAATGCGATCAAATATGCGGTGACCCCGCAAGAAGACGGGGCCGATATCGCAATTGAGGCACGGTTGATCGGGGATAGGGTTCGGATTACCGTATCAGACACCGGACAAGGGTTGAACGGAAACCTGCCAGCGCCCAGCGACTCAACGGGTGTTGGATTGGCCAATATCAGGGACAGACTTAGCCAGGCTTATGGGGAGGAGCCGCGGATTGAATTTGGAGACCAAACTGGGGGCGGTTTTGCAGTGACGATAGACATTCCCTATCGCGATCAGGAGGTTACACTATGACAATCCGGACGATCCTCGTAGATGACGAAAAGCTTGCGATCCAAGGGCTGCAATTGCGGCTTGAAGCGCACAAAGATGTAGAAATAATCGAGACCTGCCTAAATGGCAGAGAGGCGCTGCGGGCGATCAAAACGCACAAGCCCGACCTTGTTTTCCTCGATATTCAGATGCCGGGCTTTGATGGCTTTTCGGTGGTCTCCGGGTTGATGGAAGTAGAGCCGCCGCTATTCGTGTTTGTGACGGCATACAGCGATCATGCGATCCGTGCCTTTGAAGCGCAGGCGACCGACTATCTGATGAAGCCCGTTGAAGAAGATCGCCTTGCCGCGACGCTTGACCGGGTTCGCCAGCGCCTGACTGAGAAAAAGGGTGTGGAGGAGGCTGAGATGCTCAAAGAAGCGCTCGCCGAACATGCGCCCGACGTCCATGACGAATTGGTCGATGCGAACGATGGCCCCGCCGCAAACCGCTTTGAAAAGCTGATCAATATCAAGGATCAAGGCCAGATTTTCCGCGTTGACGTCGACACGATTGAGCGGATCGATGCGGCGGGCGACTATATGTGCATCTACACGGGTGGCGAAACCTTGATCCTGCGCGAGACGATGAAAGACCTCGAAAAACGATTGGATCCCCGCAAGTTTCAGCGCGTGCACCGCTCAACAATCGTCAATCTTGATCTCGTCAAACAAGTCAAACCACATACAAACGGCGAGTGTTTCCTCGTGCTCGAATCAAGCGCGCAGGTGAAGGTCAGCCGCAGCTACCGCGACGTCGTTGCGCGCTTTGTGCATTAGGCCCGGTACGCCTCGATAAAGGGCTGCATCATCGCGCGGTATGGCTCGGCTACCCCGAGGCCATCACGGTTGATCGGGCGACGCACTTGCAGCGCGCTGGCGGTAGCGACAACACGATTGGTTTCGTGGAACTTATGAACAGCAGCTTCTTCAGCAAGGCCGCAGTGCGTCAGCAAGCGCTGCGTCCATAGCACGGGCTGTTCAACCAATTCGCGGTAAGGCACGACAAGCAGGCGATCACCCAGTTGATCTTTCCAAAAAGCGAGCAAGCGATCCTCAAGCATGAAATGAAGCGCGATATCGGACAGGTCGTAGCTCCAGCCAACGCCATGGATGAAGAATGTGCGAAAGCATGACCATGCGCTGTCCAGAGGATCGCGCCGCATCCAGATCAACGGCGCATCGGGCAAAGCGGCGGCAATGAGGCCGAGGAAGCGGCTGACATCAATTGTTTTGTCAACGATCCGCCCCTCGCTCCCCATTCGCTCGGTCAACAAATGGAGGTAGAGCGTGCCAAGATCATCCAGCGTACCGCCGCCTGCCACAAAGCCATCAATATTGGCACCCGAAACGCCGCCCGCCGCGACGGCAACATGTTGAGCTATGTTGAGTTCACCGCCGTCATGAACGTCGCTATGGCTTGCTAGAATTTGCTCAACGAGCGTCGTACCTGAACGCGGCAACCCCGTCACAAAGATCGGACGGCTGGTGTCTTGCGTAACGCTGGTGCGGGCGCGTTCGAAGAAGCCTTCGCTATAACCTGTCATCGCAGCATCAGCGTTGGCAGCATTGCCCGCGCGGCTATACGGGGTCTCAGCTCGCAGAATTTGCGCACCGGTCGCAAACGCCGCGAAAGCAGCCTGATGATCACCGCGATCAACATGCAGCTTTCCGCACGCATAATGATACCGCGCTTGATCACCCGGCGCTTGTCGCATCGCCATGTCTCTGTCGCTCAGCAATTGATCACCAACTGGATCGCTTGCTAAGTTGACCGCGTTGGCAAGCGTCAGCCAAGCAGGGCCCCATCCGGGACGATTTTTGAGCGCGATCAGTAAATGGTCCCGCGCCTCGTCTACCCGGCCGAGCGTAACCGCTATATTGCCCAGCACATAAGCACGCCCCCCAACATCGGGCACATCCCTCGGCAAGGCTTTTAGCATATCATAAGCATCAGCGAGGCGGTTTGACTGCGTCAACAATACTATTTTGGCATAGCGAGCGCGGGGATTGTTGCCGGCTTCGGCAACAAACGCATCAATCGCACGGTGTGCAAGTGTCAGTTCGCCACTCACTTGCATCAACTGCGAAATACTATGCCAATGTTGGCCAAGTTTTGCCCCGCTGCCCAGCAGATTAGCAACGGCTGCGTTTGCGCGTGCGCGATCTTTTTGCGCGAGTGCGGCCTTTAACGCGTCAACCGCCGACATCCATTCAGGCACCTTCATTCGTTGCTAATAGCGCAGCGTTCAGGACATAAACAAGGACCCCACAAACGCTAAACCTGATGCATATCTGCATCACGATGGGACGGTTCGAAACAAGCATCTGAATATGCTTTATTTTCAGTTAATCAACGATTGACATGTCAGGAAGAATTGACACACTCACCATATAGCTGGTCGAGAATCGGCACACAGGGAGCATTGTATGACAATTAAAAAGACCCTCCTCATTGGCACCGCTATGGCGAGCCTTGCCGCTAGCAGTGCACACGCTGCTGTAATCAACCTGATTGATCGGGGTGGCGTGACGGGAAGCCAAGCCGATTTGGGCTTCAGAATTGCCGCGAATTATTGGGCTAGCATTATCAGCAACGATATCACGATAAATTTGGGCGTGCGTTTTGCGCCCCTCGCTCCAAACGTCATTGGATCAACTGGCAGCACTCAGCAGGATTTTTCGGTTGCCGAATATGAACGTCGGCTCGGTGCCACGCGGAGCAACTCGGCGCTTGATACCGCGCTTGTCTTGCCAGCGCTGACAACTGGCGGCGTCAGCGGCTTGACGACAGGCGTCGATGATACCGGCAATAATGATACGCGCGTGACGGCAACCCTCGATGGTTCGCAAACTGCGTCACGCGTGCTCTTTGCCAATTCCTCAGTGATCAAGGCCGTTGGTGGAACCGTTGCAAATCCAAATGGGCTTGACGGCAACGTAACGTTTAGCAGCACATTCGGATTTGATTTTAATCCAACCAATGGCATTTCTAATAATACATTCGATTTCATCGGTGTTGCGATCCACGAAATCGGCCACGCTCTGGGTTTTGTGTCCGGTGTTGATTTCTTCGATGTCTTCGGCGCGCCCAACGGGCCAAACAGAGGCGCGCTTGGCTATGACCTCAACAATACGTCAGTCTTCAGCGCGCTTGACCTGTTTCGCTACAGCGCGCCGGGTCAACTTGATTTCCGCGTGGGTGGCAGCCCTTATTTTTCGATTGATGGTGGTCAAACTGCCTTGTTTGGTGCCTTTCTTTCAACCGGCACCTTCAATGGTGATGGTAACCAAGCCTCGCATTTCCGGGATAATAATGGCCCAGATGGTTGTGAGCGGCAGCTTGGTATTTTGGATCCAACGTTCTGTTTTGGGCAGACTGGCGTCGTCACACGGCTCGATTTGGCAGCGTTTGACGCCATTGGTTATAATCTGCGCGTTGATGCGCTAACCTATCAGGACACATCGACCGCATCGATCTACAGGTCGTTCTTTACGGCAGTTCCTGAGCCATCGACGTGGGGCATGATGATCTTTGGCTTTGGCTTGATCGGGGCTACGATGCGCCGCAAGACGCGCACGACCGTTAGATTTGCGATAGTTTGAAAATAGGAATGCAGGATGGGGCCGTCGCGGATATGCCAGTGGCGGCCCTTTTCGTGTCAGCTTAATGTGATCCACGTCGCGGCATGATCGCTGGCCTTTTCGCGGCCACGGTGATCTTTATCAACGCCCGCTCCCTCAAGCCGATCAGCAGCTTCGGGTGACAGCAGCAGATGATCGATACGAAACCCGGCGTCACGCTGCCATCCGCCGGCCTGGTAGTCCCAATAAGTCCACAGCGGCTTATGCGGATGCTGCGCGTGGAGCGCATCGGTCCAGCCTTGCGCTGACAACCGGCGGAACGCAGCACGGCTTTCGGGCTGCATCAGGGCGTCGTCAGCCATCGATTTTGGGTTAGCGATGTCGCGGTCAGTGGGGATCACATTATAATCACCCGCCAGCACCACCGGCAGTTCAAGCGTGATCAATTCTGCCGCGCGCTGGCGCAATCGCTCCATCCAGCGCAGTTTGTAATCAAATTTCGGGCCGGGCTGCGGATTGCCATTGGGCAGATAGATGCTGGCCACGCGGACGCCCATCACATCGGCTTCGATATAACGGCTCATCTCATCTTCAGGTTCACCGTCGAGGCCCTTGCGCACCAGCGCAGGCGTTTCGCCGCGCGCGAGAATGGCAACCCCGTTGAACCCCTTCTGACCATGCCACACGCCGTGATAGCCAGCGGCTTCAACATCGGCGATGGGGATCGTCTCATCGCTGCTTTTGAGTTCTTGCAGACAGACAATATCGGGCTGCGTCTCGGTCAGCCACTCGATCAAGCGCGGCAAGCGTGCTTTGATGCCGTTCACATTATAGGTCGCGATTTTCACTAGATCGAAAAACTCGAACCACAGCCACAGCCTGACGCCGCGTTGGGATTTGTCACCCGAAACGCCGAACCGCCCAGCGATTCGACATAATCAACCGCAGCCCCGGAGACGAGATCAAGACTGATTGGATCAACGACCAACCGCGTATCGCCGCACTGCGCGACCGCATCATCATCCGCCACCGTCTCAGCAAGCTCAAACTTATACTGAAAGCCTGAACAACCTCCGCCTTCAACCGATAAGCGAAGGATAGCAGGCTTGCCCTGCTTGGCGGCGATGATCGCCACGCGCGACGCGGCTGATGGGGTCAATTCAACAGTCATGCCCCAAAGATAGGCGCAACCAGCTCGACTCGCAACCTTGCTTATTTGGCCGAAGCGCTTTGCGTGACGGGGGTGAGCGCATTGCCGTTCACCCGCGTTTGCAGTTCGACAAGATAATCGTTCGATTGAATGAACGGGCGAGGATTGACCGCATGGCCATCGATGCGGACTTCATAGTGAAGGTGATTGCCCGTTGACCGGCCCGTTGAGCCCATCAAAGCGATCAGCTGACCCCGCTTCACGCGCGTGCCGGGCGCGACGACGATTGATGACAAATGCCCATAGCGCGTCTGAATGCCCTTGCCATGTTCAAGTTCGACAAGGTTGCCATAGCCGCCAACCCATCCCGAACGCCCGACAACACCGTCGGCTGTCGCATAGATTGGCGAGGCGTAGGTGCCGGGAATATCAACACCAGCATGCATCGCGCGACCACCACGGAACGGATCGGAGCGCACACCAAATGTGCTGGTATAAACCATCTTATCGACAGGCTGAGCCGAAGGGATGGCAACGATACCCTTGTTGAGCTGATCAAGCTGACGCCAGCTGTTGAACAGCGCACGGAATTGTGGGTCGGCCTTGGTTGCGGGCATGATATGTTTCGGTTCAGGCCCGACGGGTTCATAGGGACCGCCAACACCAGTCATCGAATCCCGATGCATCCGGTCGGTCGAAATGCCCATATTTGCAACCGCGCGCGCCGTCGCTTGGTAGCGGACGTCGGCAATCTGGCGAACCTTGTCAGCAAGATCATGCTGCTTTTGATCAACCGCGCTGAACATCGCCACAACATCGGCGGCGGCTGGATCGATTGCGTCAGCCTTGGCAGGCATTATCGCACCAAGCTGCTCCTCGGTTGCTTCACCCTTGAGCATCGCAGCGAGCACGCTCTGCCGCGCATCGAGCCGCTCCGCGTAGCGCTGCGCCGCTGACTTGATTGATTTGACCTGATTTTCTAGCTTGGCGAGCTTTGTTGCCAAATCAGCAGACGTGCCATGATTATCAGCAATAGTGGTGCTAGAAGGCGATGCTGAGACCGAACCAGCAACAAGCTGTGCTATGCCCAGACACGAAACCGCAGTGACAGCGAAGGCACCCGAAAGCGCCATAATTTGAGCTCGCGATGAAATGTGAACGCGCCGCATCGCAGCACCATCATGAATGAAGACCTCGCGCGAGCGCAATGCTTTACGCAGCTTAGGCAAAAGGACACCGTTCGCAGAATTCGATACGCTTACCATTCACAACCCCCGACAACCCGTTAGCCGTTCCTCGTTTGTAACGAAGCCGACCTGTGATGAGGGTCACTGCGGTAACCATCATGCCAGCGCAATAGAAGCGTCACAGTGCTGAGTTAAAGCGGCTGAGTCCTGCGCTGAGTCGTTGAATGACGGCTTTGTCGCACGCTATGCCTATCGCAAAATCAACAGTTGCCAATGGTTTGTCGAATCGCTGTTTAGCGATTCAGCGATCGTGTAACGCTGGCGGCGGCTCACTGTATCCATAGCTGAATGGCCTTGACCAGATAGACGATACCAATCACCGTCACGATCCACGCGGTATAGCGCTTGAAATCGACATCATTCATTCGGTCAAGCACACGCCCACCCGCGACCGTACCCAGCATCGACAGGGGGATGGCCAGGCCGAATAGAAGCAGGGAGGGCATGTCACGCGCGCCCGCCAAAGCCAGTGGCGCACCGTAGACCGCAATTTTCGCCATATGACTAAACACTTGTGTCGCGGCTTTGGTCGCAACGATTTGGTGGCGCGTTAAAGCCGTGCGGACGAAGAATATATCAAGCAATGGCCCCGCCACCCCCGCCGACAGGTTCAGCCCGGTCACCAACAGACCCGAAATCAACGCATGCGGCGGCCGTGCCGCATCGAGCTGCAGCCATGATTTAGGCAACCAGACGAGCAAAGTGACCAGCCACAGCATGAAAAACAACACGGGCTTTGACGGCACGAAAGCCAGCGCCAGCACCAGCGCAGCCGCCACCGCCGAAGCCAGCGCATAATAGCTGATGATGCTCCATTGCAAATGCTGGCGGTGTAATATCGCCCGCCAGCCATTAGCGACCAACTGCAATATGCCGTGCGTCACGAAGGCGGCAGAGACTGGCAAAATCAGCGCCAGCACACCCATGAGCACAAGCCCGCCCGCCATCCCAAAGATGCCCGACAGCGTCGCGGTGAGGAAAGCCGTAACGATCAGCAGCGCAGCTCCGACGCCGCTCATCCCCCCACGGTTTGCGCGGCGGCGAGCACCGCAGCCGCGTGGCCGGGCACCTTCACCTTGCGCCACACGTGAGCGATTTTGCCACTGGCGTCGATCAGGAAGGTTGACCGTTCAATGCCCATATATTTTTTGCCGTACATTGATTTTTCAACCCATACGCCGAACGCTTCGCTGACGCCGCCTTCAACATCCGAACCCAGCTCAACGCCCAAATCATATTTGGCGATGAACTTCGCATGGCTCTTCTCGCTGTCGCGCGAAACGCCAAGGATAGTTGTTCCAGCCGCCGCAAATGCGGGCATCAGCGCTGTAAATTCCTGCGCTTCTTTGGTGCAGCCGCTAGTATCATTTTTGGGATAAAAATAGATGACCAATGCTTTGCCGCGATAGTCGGCCATGGCCTTTGCGCTGCCGTCGAGGGCGGTGAAGCTGCAATTGGGGGCCATATCGCCAACATCTACCATCATCAGTCTCCTTTGATCGTCCGCCATTCGTGAGCAATGCTTTGCCGCGCATCAGCGAGTCGCACAAGCAGGGTTTGCCAGTCATCCGCCCCGCATGCGCGCGCGACGATGGGTTGGGTCGGGAGCGCCGGTGTTGCCAAGTCTGGGGCGACCAACCGCATTGTCACAAGGAAACGAGTGAGCAATGCATGCGCTTCTGACAAATGGCCAAGGCCAACGGCAACCAATGCAGACCCAAGCCGAGGATCAAGACCGCTGCCGCTCTGCAATTGGCGCAGATGAAGGCAGAATTCGAGATCGACGAGGCCACCGCCGCCCATTTTCACATCAAGATCGGACTTAGGCGGCTTATGCGTTGCTATATCAGCGCGCATCTTGATGACGTCGGCGCGTAACGCCGCTTGATCGCGCGGCTTGGTCAGAACGTTGGCAATCGTCACCCGCGTTGCATCACGCGCAGCCGCTGAGCCGTAGATGACGCGCGCTCGGGTCAGCGCCATATGCTCCCATGTCCATGCCTCTTCGCGTTGATAATGTGCAAATCCGTCCAGTGAGACGGAAAGCGGCCCTTTTGCGCCTGAAGGTCGCAGCCTTGTATCAACGTCATATAGCCGCCCGGCGGCAGTGGCCACCGACAGACCTGCTGTAACGCGCTGCGCAAGGCGATTGTAATAATGCACCGCGCCGAGCGGCTTGGCACCGTCAGACTCCGCCGTGAAATCGCCTGTAAAGATATAGATCAAGTCAAGGTCTGAGGCATGGGTGAGCGCCGCACCGCCCAACCGACCCAGTGCAAGGATCACTAATTCACTGCCGGGCACGCTGCCATGGGTGCGCTGAAAGTCGACCACCATCGCATCGGCGACAACTTGCACTGCGGCTTCGGCGACGCGCGCATAGCCCGCAGCAACGTCAATCGGATCAGCCACGCCCGTCACAATCTGCACCCCAAGCGAAAAGCGCACTTCGCCAACGACGCGCCGGAGCCAATCGAGCTGGGCCTCAACATCTCCGTGATGCCGCAAACGCCCCACAATCGCGTCAACGTCACTTGCCGGAGCCAGTGCGCTGGCATCAATCAGCCCATCGAGCAAGTCGGCCCGCCGCGCGAGTTCATCGGCGAGCGCCGGTGCGTGGGACAAAATTTCGGTTAATAAAGCGCGCAGTGGTGGCCGCGCCTCCAGCAGGCGAAACAGATTGATGGCGCTCGGCAAATGTTCGATCAGCTGATCAAATCGGTTGATGGCCATCATGGGATCGGGCGCTTTGGCAAACGCGCTCATGATGGCAGGAAGCACCGCTTCAAATGCTTCTTGCGCCGCTATACTGCGCAGTGCCCGAATTGAGCCGCTCCGCCACTGCCCGATGCGCTGCGCGACCGCGTGCTGGCCAGCAAGGCCGGCGTGGCCAAGGGCCTCTGCCAGTGCCGTGCCGTCGCGCGGAAGGCCGGATTGACTATCGCCGTCGAGCCGGTCGTAGACTTCCCCCACAGCTTCAATATGGGGCCGCAGCAGATCAAGCAGATCGCGCTGGCTATCAAGCCCGTGCAGGCGCGCGACGCCATCGAGCGCGTCAGAGTTAGTCGGCAAGCTGTGTGTTTGCTGATCATCGACCATTTGCAGGCGGTGCTCAATCGTGCGGTAAAGCCGGTACGCTTGCCCAAGTGCCATAGCCTCGTCGGCATCAATCCATCCCGCTGTGCGCAGCGCCGCAAGCGCGCCTTGTGTTGCCGCCACGCGCACTGTCCCATCGCGTCCGCCGTGGATCATTTGATGGATTTGCGCGAAAAATTCGCACTCGCGAATGCCGCCGCGCCCGCGTTTTAGATCATAGCCCGGACCAAATATCTGTCCCGCAGCGTAAGCGCTGCGAATGCGGCGCGATATATGGCGAATCTCGCTGATTGCTCCAAAATCGAGCCCGCGCCGCCAAATGAAGGGCTCAATCGTTGCGAGGAACCGCTCCCCCAGTGCCAGGTCCCCGGCACAAGCCCGCGCGCGAATGAACGCCGCACGCTCCCACGCCAACGCTCTTGATTCGTAATAAGCAATCGCCGCATCGATGGGAATTGCCAGCGGTGTCACTTCGGGCGAAGGCCGAAGCCTCAGATCTACGCGGAAAACATAACCGTCACCGTCGCGCGCCTGCATGATATCAACCAGCTTGCGGGCAATGCGCACCGCCGTTTCCACGGGCTCATCGCGCGCGCGCGTTGGCAGGGTGGCAGGATCAAAGATGAGGATTGGATCAATGTCAGAGCTATAATTGAGTTCGCGGCTGCCATGTTTGCCTAAGGCAATGACTGCAAAACCAGCCGGTTCAGCACCCGGAACGACCGCCGCAAAGGCAGCTTTGATCGCGAGATCAAGCGCTTCATCGGCAAAGCGTGAAAGATGCGCGATGACCTCGTCAAGGCTCAGGTCGCCAGCCAAATCACCGATGGCGAGGGTCAGGGCAAGCTCGCCCTTGGCTATGCGAAGCGCAGTAGCGACAGGCAGGTTGCAATCGATCGCGGGCGCAACGCCGCCATAGTTTCCCGCGGCAATACGCGCGGTGACATCGGGATTTCGTCGCATCAACAACCGCAAATAGGGCGCATGGCGATCGGCGCGTGAGAGCGCATCGGCCAGCGGTGTCACTCGGCGTTGGCCTCGCGTTTGCGGCGGCGTTCGGTAAACCAGATCGCAATCAATGACATTTCGAACAGCAAATAGAGCGGCACGGCCAGCAAGACTTGCGACATGATATCAGGCGGGGTCAGCACCGCCGCAATCGCAACGATCCCGACAATCGCGTAGCGGCGCCCCTTCACAAGCTGTGCCCGGGTAACGAGCCCCGCCGCTTCAAGCAGCATCAGGATCACTGGCAAAAGGAAGGCAATGCCAAAGCCGAACATGAACTTCATCACAAAGTCGAGATAATTGCCCACACCCGGCAGCGCCTCTTGCTGCACGCCGCCAACGTCGCCGCTGAACCCAAGCAGATATTTCAGCGCTATCGGGATGGCCACATAATAGGCCATCGCGGCTCCTGCCGAAAACAGCACCGGCGTCATCAACAGGAAAGGGAGGAAGGCGCGTTTTTCTTTCGAGTAAAGCCCCGGCGCGACAAAGCGCCAGACCTGGGTTGCAAAAACAGGAAACGCAATCATCAACGCGGCGAAAAAGGCGACCTTGATTTCGACGAAGAAGGCTTCAAAAATCTCGGTATAGATCAGCTTGCCTTGGCCAGCGCGGAGCAATGGCTGCACCAGAAACGCAAAGATTGGCTTTGCCACATAGAGGCATCCCCCAAAGGCGATCCCGAGCGCGACAAAGCTCCAAATGAGGCGACTGCGCAGCTCAATCAAATGATCAAGCAACGGCGCCTTTGACTCGTCAATGTCGCTCACGTAGCTTCAGGTTTCGTTAGATCAGGTTTAGGGGCATCGAGGGCAGGCGGCGACGGCGCAGGATCAAGGGGGAATTCCGCCATGATTCGGGCATTTTCCGCCGCCCATTTTTCTTCCATCTCTTTGAGTTCCGCCTCGCGGATCATATCGTCAAAGCCTGCGCGAAATTGGCGCGACACCGATCGTGCTTTGCCAACCCATTTGCCAATCACGCGCAGCGCCACCGGCAAATCCTTTGGCCCAATCACAACCAAAGCAACAATCGCCACCAGCAATAATTCAGTGGGGGCAACGTCAAACATCGAAGAGTCCTGCTTTATATCGGCAAAGAGTTCTCCGGCGAAGGCCGGAGCCCAGTCCCTGCACAAATGACGCGGCGAAGCCCCAAAAATCCGGCCCGCCTAGACCCCCGCCTTCGCGGGGGAACATCCGTCGGTCGATCACGCCTGCTTGTCGGGCTGCTTTTCAGCGTCAGCGACTGGCACCGCCTGACCCTCAATACGGGTAGCTGGCTTCAGCGGCTCGTCTTCGTCAGCCAGCCCTTTCTTGAAGCTTTTAATGCCCTTGGCAACATCGCCCATCAGGCCTGAAATGCGGCCACCGCCGAACAGCAGCAACACGACGAGCGCGAGCAGCAGGATATGTGGAAGGCTCAAACCCATATTCAATCTCCTTGGATGTTTCTATTTAGGCGCTCTCATCAACATTATCCAGTTCCTCGGCCAGCATTTCGAGCGATTCAAACGCCAAATCGACCGGATCGAGCAAACCTGCCGCCTTCAGATCATCAATGCCGGGCAAATCGCGGCGATTTTCGAGGCCGAAATGCGCCAGAAACCCCGACGTCGTTGCATAGGTTAACGGACGCCCGGGCGTTTCCCTTCGTCCTGCCGGACGCACCCAACCTGCTTCCATCAACACATCAAGTGTCCCTTTTGAAATCTGCACGCCGCGAATGGCCTCAATCTCGGCGCGGCTGACGGGTTCGTGATATGCGATAATCGCTAACGTTTCGATACCAGCGCGGCTTAGCTTGCGCGGCTCATCGCGTTCGCGGCGCAAAATATGAGCGAGATCAGGCGCGGTCTGAAAATGCCACCGTCCGCCGCGTTCGACCAAATTAATGCCGCGTGGTGCATAGAGATCAGCAAGCATGGCAAGCGCCGCCTTCACATCTGCGTCTGCACCAACATAGGCGGCAATATCATTCGTCGTCATCGGCGTGTCGGCCGCAAACAAGGCCGCTTCGACAGCGCGGGTTAGATCATTAGCGGGGTCAATCATGCCGCGCGCACCTTGAGGGGCGCAAATGCCGCTTCCTGTTGCAGTTCAACACGCCCTTGCCGCGCGAGCTCAAGCATGGCGAGAAAGCTTGACGCCAGCGACGACCGCGCAAATTCTGCATCGTCGGTTGGCGGGATGAAGCGCGCAATATCGGTCCATTCAACTGCCGTCCCAATCATCGCCGAAACGCGGACCATCGCATCTTCAAGCGTCATCACGTGGCGCTTCGCCACCACATGCATCACCGGCTGCGTGCGCGCCCGGATTTGACCGTAAGCCTGGATCAGGTCAAAAATCTCTGCATCCCAGCTTGTCATGCGGATCGTGCGCAGGCCCTCGGGCGCGCCCCGCATGAACACATCGCGGCCAATCCGATCACGCGCGATCAGCCGCGCCCCTGCCTCGCGCATAGCGTTCAATCGCTCAAGCCGCAATTGCAGCCGCAGCGCCAGCTCTTCAGGACTTGGCTCGACATGGGGTTCACGCGGCAAAAGCAAGCAGGATTTGAGATAGGCAAGCCACGCCGCCATCACGAGATAATCCGCCGCAATCTCTAGTTTCAGCGCCTTGGCACTGTTGATATAGGAGAGATATTGATCGACGAGCGCAAGGATCGAAATCGCCCGCAGATCAACCTTTTGCGAGCGAGCGAGGGTAAGCAGCAGGTCAAGCGGCCCTTCCCAACTGCCCAATTCAAGCGTCAGATCATCGGTTTCGGACTCAAGCATAAGCCAGCAGCTCATCGCGCTTTGCAATCAACTCTGCAAGCGGGGCGGTATCCGATTTCGGTTTTGCGAAAGCCATTGCGGCGGCCAATCGGGTTGCCGCTACCTCGGTCATCGCGGGTAATTGTTCAGCCACCTGCGTCACGTCGCTGCCACGCGACCAGCAATCAAGGGCCAGATCGCAACCCGCCGCTAAACAATCGGCGGCGCGCGCGCCAACATCGCCGCGTAACGCATTCATGTGCAGATCATCGCTAATCAGCAACCCATCAAAGCCAATCCGGTTTCGGATAATTGTTCCGATCACATGGGGTGACAAAGTCGCGCACCGCGCCGCATCCCACGCTTGATAGACGACATGCGCCGTCATCGCGATGGGTGCGTCAGACAGTTTGATGAAGGGCTCGAGATCGATTTCAAGCACGGCGTTGGCCGCTTTCACAACCGGCAAGGCATGATGGCTATCGACAACGGCGCGCCCCTGCCCCGGCATATGCTTAATGACGCCAACGACGCCACCTTCCGCCAACCCCCTAAGCGCAGCGCGCCCGAGCGACGCAACACGCAAGGGATCAGCGCCAAACGCACGGTCGCCAATCGCCTCATGCGTATCGGGATGGCGAATATCGAGCAGTGGCGCGCAGTTAACGCTAATGCCCACTTCTGCCAGCGTCAGCGCTATCGCCGCCATGTTGCAACGCAGCGCCTCAATCGCGGTCATTGGTGCTATGCTATAAAGTGCGTCAAATCGCGCACCTGCGGGAAAGTCAGGCCAAATGGGTGGCCGCATCCGCGCGACCCGCCCGCCTTCTTGATCGATCAGAATGGGCAAATCATCGCGCGCCGAAAGGCTGCGCAGGTCATCAGTCAGCGCGCGGAGTTGCGCGATATCAGCGATATTGTGCGCGAACAGGATATAGCCCGCCGGTTCAATATCGTGGAAGATCGTGCGCTCGGTTTCGCTAAGCGCAGTGCCCGCCAGACCAAAGATAATCGGTGCCATGGCGGCGCGTGTTACGCATTTTGCCGCGCCCCGTCCACCGCCGTCGGCGAACGGGGATAGACAAGGCTATTTAACGACGATGCAATTGCCGACTTGACCACAAATGGCAGCAGCATTGGCTGCTGTGCCCGCATTGGCGCGCAAGCGGTACAATGTGCTGCCGCCAACCGCCGCGGGCAGAATTGTCCGCGACAATTTGCCAAGCGAAGGGTTCTTGGCAACCAGCGCAGCCCACGCCGTCGTGGCGCTTGCTTCGGAGGCATAGGCTCCAAATTGAACCAACGCACCGCCCGTCGCCGATCCGGCAACAGGCGCAATCGGGGCGACTAATTTGCCACCCGGGGCGGGAAGTGTCGTGTTAACCGATGGCTTGGCAACGGTCGCCACCGGCTGCGCTGGTTTCGCCACCATTTTGGTGCCCGCCATAGGGGCTTCCGGTTTTGCAGATTTATCAATCTTGCCATTGGCTTCTGCACCCTCGGATGCCTTGAACGCAGCGTCACCCTGCCCTTCAACTTTCATACCGCCTGGACTATCGGGTTTTACCTTATAGTCACCTTCCTGTGCGGCGATCAGCGTACCATCACCTCGCGGCCCTTTTGCAGGCTGACTGCTAATCCAGCTAAACGCCAGAACGCCAAGCGCCAATAGCGCGAGCGCTGCAAGCACGAAGCCGATTGTCTTGGTTGAAGATGCGCCCTCATCATGATCGTCGGTTTCGACGGCTTCAAGCCAAGGCAGACGATCCTCGTCCTGCAAACTCAATTCGCGATCTGTATCAGTCATCGCTTACAACTCCTCCGCAGCAGCCACACCCATAATTAATAGGCCATTAGCTATCACCTGCCCTATCGCAGCGGCAATGAAAAGCCGCGAGAGGGTTAACGGCGGGTTATTAACCACCAATATCCGTCGATCGGGCTTGTCATTACCAAGATTATAGTAAGCATGAAAGCGTGCGGCGAGATCATAGAGGTAAAAGGCAATCCGATGCGGTTCGCGATTCGCCGCAGCGGCCTCGACAATCCGAGGGAACTGGGCTGCCAGTTTGGCCATCTCCAAGTCATCGTTGTCGAGCAAGCCTAGGTCAGGCTCACCACTTATCCCGGCCTCGGCAACCTTTCGCTTGATCGATTGAATACGCGCATGGGCATATTGAACATAGAAGACAGGATTATCCTTTGACGCTTCAACGACCTTGGCAAAATCGAAATCCATCTGCGCATCGGATTTGCGCGTCAGCATTGTGAAGCGGACGACATCTTTGCCGACTTCGCGTACAACGTCAGCCAGCGTTACAAAATTGCCCGAACGCTTTGACATTTTGACAGGCTCACCCGCGCGGAGCAGGCGAACCATTTGCACAAGCTTCACATCAAAACCGACCCGGTTCTCGGTCAGCGCCGCCACCGCCGCCTTGATCCGCTTGACGGTTCCCGAATGATCGGCACCCCAGATATCGATCAGCATGTCGGCTGATTGCGCTTTCTGATAATGATAGGCCATGTCAGCGCCAAAATAGGTCCAGCTACCGTTCGATTTCTTGATCGGACGATCCTGATCATCGCCGTACGCCGTGGAACGGAACAACGGCAGCTCGACTGGCTCCCAATCGTCAGGCGTTTCGCCCTTAGGCGCTTCGAGCACGCCATCATAGACCAAGTCACGGGCGCGCAGCGTCGCTTCGGCGGCTTCAGGCAATTTTGCCGCTTGCACTGCGGCTTCGGATGAAAACACGTCGTGATGGATGCCGAGCAACGCAAGGTCGTCACGGATCATATCCATCATCGCCGCAACGCTGCGTTCGCGAAACATGATCAGCCAGACAGTTTCAGGCTTTCCGACAAACGTGTCGCCATGTTCGGTTGCAAGCATCTGCCCAACCGGGATCAGATATTCACCGGGGTAAAAGCCCTCTGGTATCTCACCAATATCTTCGCCCAGCGCCTCGCGGTAGCGCAGATGTGCCGAGCGAGCGAGCGTATCGACTTGGCCGCCGGCATCGTTGACGTAATATTCGCGAGTCACGCTATAGCCCGCATATTCAAGCAAAGTCGCAAGAGCGTCACCGACGACGGCACCGCGACAATGGCCCATATGCATAGGGCCGGTTGGGTTAGCCGATACATATTCAACATTGACGCGCTTGCCAGAACCCATAGCTGACCGACCATAGGCTATGGCCTCAGCATGGATGGTGACGAGCTCATCGCGCCACACGGCGGGCGTTAGCGTCACATTGACAAAGCCCGGCCCTGCGACCGACACGGCCGAAACGGGCGCAAGGGCAGCCAGTTTCGGCTCCAGCAATGCGGCAAGCGCGCGCGGGTTCGTTCCCGCCCCCTTTGCGAGCACCATCGCAGCATTCGTCGACAAATCACCGTGAGTGGGATCGCGCGGCGGCTCGACCGTAATTGATTGGCGATCAAGCCCGAGCGGCAACGCGCCTTCGGACTCAAGGCTATCCAAAATCTCATTCAAATGCGCAGCAAAGGCAGCGTAAAGCGTCACTTATCATTCCCATCAACCGGTGATATGCGCCGCTCCTAGCTGATAGCGTTGGATCGGGCAATTATCGGGAGTGATTGGCAAACTCGTTGCCTCCGCCAGCCATTACGCGCGGATCAGCCCGTTGACGGGGCGTTTAATACCGAGCGCCGGATATACGGTCTGCGCCACACGCACAGGATCAAGTCCGTAGTGATCAGCGATGGCACCCGCCAACAGACTTTCGAGCTGCGTGGTCGGCTTTAGATCACGCGTCTCGAACAAATCGCTGCCGCGCAAGCCGGGCCAATCGGCAATGACCCGTCCGCCGTTAACACTCCCTCCGATCAGCATCGCCGCGCTGGCAGTGCCATGGTCTGTGCCCCCGGTGCCGTTGGCCGCAACGGTGCGACCAAATTCAGTGGCAACAATGATCAGCGTATCGCGCCACGCTGCGCCAAGTCCTCGGCTGATTGCGCCAATCATTGTGTCAAGCCCACCCAACTGGCCCGCTAATCGGCCCTTTTGGCCGCTATGTGTATCCCAGCCATTGGACTCAATCGTCATCACCCGCGCGCCGTCGGTGGGCAGGAGAAGCTTTGCGGCGAGCGCCCCCGTTGCGGCGGCATTTTTACCATTGTCAGCCGCAAGATCGCTGGTCAGTGCCTCAGTCTTAAGTGCAGATTCCCACAGTGCGTGCAGCTGGGGATCGCCCGCATAGAGGCTCGTCACGCGCGCCATCAGGTCGGGCGACGCCCCCGGCAGTGACGACGGCGCATATGTATCAACCGCCGCACTGCCACGCAACGCCATCGGCACCGCTTGAGCAATCGCAAGGGCGCGCGCCTCGCTCGGCGGCAGCAATGTCAGAAGCCGGTTAAGCCAACCGCTCTTTTCAGCATAAGCCGCAGCGCCGCCTGTTTCAAGAATATTCTGCGCATCGAAATGTGATCGATCCCGATTAGCCGAAGCCACCGCATGGCTAAACAGCGCTTCGCCGCTGGTATAGAGCGCCGCGACATTGGTCATTGCCGGATGCAACGCAAATAGCGCGTCTAACTTTGTCGCGGGTCCCATTTCATCGACCAGCGCCGCGCGCTGCGCGCGCAATCCGGGATCGCCGATTGGTGCCAAAATGCTCAAGCCGTCAGCGGCTCCCCGCTGAATTATGAATATTAGCCGCCGCGAGCCGCCGGTTCGGGCAAACGATATCCGCGGGAAAGTAAGCAAGCCTGCAACACCGAACGCGCCGGTGCCGAATAATTGTCTCCGGTTGATCATGACTATCTCCTCAAAAATTCAGGCGATACCAGCATGAGCGCGAGGCCCTGTGCCGCGCTATCAGCACGTGCAATTGCCTGTGCCGTTTGCGCGCTGAGCACAGCGGGCATCAGTGCGGGGGCGAGCGCACGGGCATCAACGGCTCCTGCGGTTTGCCGCGACATCCGCTCGGCAACTTCAACCCGGTGAACAAGCGCGTCTGCGCCTGCCCAGCTTTGTGCGATATCGTCATAGCCTGCGGGCGACGTTGGCCGCCATACCGCCTGACCAAGCTGCGTCATCATGCCGACCACGATCTGATCAGCTGGCAACGCGCCGCCCACGGCACGAAATGCGGATATGCCCCAGTCCCACGGCGATTTGAACTTGGCAAAGTCGGTCGACCATATTGCAGGGGCGTCGATGAGGGCCGCATAAAGGCTGGGCAAATCGCCATCAGTCTTAAGAAACACCGCCGCCAACCGGTCAATCAGCGACGCCGGCGGGGTGTCACCTGCAAAATGGCGCGCTAGCTTGGTGGCGATATGCATGGCGGTTGCGCGATGACGGGCGAGGTCGGTAAGCACGGCGCGCGCTTGCCGCTCGCCATCGTCGCCATACCGTTTGCCGATAATTGTCCGCTCGCCGGGCTGGTGAATTGCATTCACAAACACGAAATCGCCGGGCTGGTGACCACGACTAAGCAAGCGCGCAGCGGGGCCGCGACCAATCCCTGCCACCGACCATCCCGTTAGCGCGCGCGCAAATTCGGTAACATCGGCCTGACCGTAACCAGTACGGACGCCGAGTGTATGTAGTTCCAATATCTCACGCGCCAGATTTTCGTTGAGCCCGCGCGCTTTCCCCCGGCCTGCCGTGCGCTGACCAACAAGCGAGTCTGGCCCAATCGACTGCGCCTGATCAAGATAGAGCAACATGGCCGGATGCGTTTCGACAGCCAACAGCATATCGATGAACCTGCCCATCACATGGGGTCGAATGGCTTCAAATTCGAGCATCCCGGCAAGGCCGATTGTGGTCAGTTTCTGCGCTGACACGGCAAAATGATTTGCCCAAAAATGAACGAGCCGTTCGGCAAACGGCGTGTCACTGCCGACCGCGATGCGAACGCGCGCGCCAACTTGTGCGCTATGCTGCTCACGTGCCCCCTTTCGCACCACGGCTCGCACTGCCTGCTTGTCCTCAGCATCGGGCGTTTTGGCCTCTGTCTTCATGCTCTTTATCTCTTCAAGATAGTCGGCAAGGCTGGTCGCAATTTCAGCGCGTGTGGGGAGCGTTTTGATCGCGGCAGGCATCGGCATAAAGCGTGATAGTTGCGCCTTTAGCCAACCACGCGGATCGGCAGGCACCGGGTCACCGGGCCGCGCACCATAGCCAAATCGGTTGAGAGCAATCGCAAGTGAGGACATAATCTGCTCCTTTCACTTGGATCAACGCAGGATTGATCAAAACCCTTCGGGCAAATCGATCGCGCCGATGATGTTACGATAACAAGTGATCGCATACCGATCAGTCATGCCCGCAATGAAATCACCAATGTGACGAGCACGGTCAGGCTCTGGCGTCGGCAGCGTGCTGCGCCAAAATGGCGGGAGTGACGTTGGGTCGGCGCTATACGCCGCAAATAGCCCCGAAATGATATCACGCGCAACGCTCGCCGCTTCGCGCTGGCGGGGATGGTGGTACAGCTTGGCATACATAAACGTTTTGAGCTGCGCCTCACTGGCGATCATATCTGGCGAAAACGTCGCGAGAGCACGCCCTGCAGCACGCACATCGGCAACAGTCGCGACGCCCGCCTGCGCCACGTTTGCCCGCGTTGTTTCGATCACATCGTTGACCATGACGCCAATCTGTTGACGCACCAGTTCCAGCCGCAGTCGCAAAGGGTCGACGCCCGGGAAGCGATCACAAATGCCGACCCACAATTGCGCCACCATCGGCAAGTCAAGCAGATCGCTAAAATCCAAAAGTCCTGCGCGCAGCCCGTCATCAATATCATGATTGTCATAGGCGATGTCGTCGGCCACTGCCGCCACCTGGGCTTCGAGCGACGCATGGCTGGCAAGATCAAGGGGATAAGCAGCGTCGACTGCCGCCATTGCCCATCCCGGCGTCACTACAGGCCCGTTATGCTTGGCAAGACCCTCCAACATTTCCCAACTGAGATTGAGGCCTGGCCATCGTGGATAGGGCGTTTCAAGCACGCTTAGTGCCCTGAGCGTATGGCCATTATGGTCAAAGCCGCCCTTGCCACTCAGCGCGGTTTGCAACGCATCCTCGCCCGCGTGACCAAATGGAGGATGCCCAATATCATGCGCAAGGCACAGCGCCTCAGTCAGATCTTCGTCAAGCCCAAGCGCGCGCGCAATCGTTCGGCCAATCTGCGCGACTTCGAGGCTGTGCGTCAGACGCACGCGGAAATGATCGCCGTCAGGCGCGACAAAGACTTGCGTCTTGTGCCGCAACCGCCGGAAGGAGATTGAATGGATAATGCGATCGCGGTCACGCTGAAACGCAGTGCGTGGCCCCCGTGTCGCGCCGCCATCCTCATCAAATTGCCTGCCGCGGCTAGCCGCCGGGTCGCATGCCCAGCGCGCGGGTGGCATCATCGAACCCCAATCTTTTCAATCTCTTGGCCAAGTGCGCTCGAATAGGTGAAGACTGATAGCCCGGCTTTGCCCATTTTATTGACTAAGTCTCGCGCGGTGCTGGCGGATTTGAACGGCCCAACGAGCAATCGATTGGTGCGGTTGAGCGGTGCTGACCAGGCCGATAGCCCCTTGAACAATTCGGCATTGGCTTCGCGCAATCGCTTGAACGTCGCAGGCAATCCGGCCTTGTTCGCGCCGCCAGCCACTTGAACCCAAATGCGTGCCGGATGCTTTGCCGCTTCAGCTTGCTCGGCTTCCCGTTTTGCCTTCTCAGCGGCTAACCGCTCTTTCTCGGCAAGTGCGTCTGCCTCCAGCTTGTCGGCAGCTTTGGCAGCCGCTGCCGCTTTGCGCTGGGCCGCCAACCGGATCGTGCGCAGCTCGACCGCACTGGGCAATGCGATCGCCGTTTCAGCTTCTGGTTCGATGGTCGCGATGATCGAACCAAGCCCGCTAATGGGCGGCGCAGGGGCCGCGCTTACTATTTGCACTGGCGCTGGTTGCGTCACGCCCGGCGCAGCCTCTGGCGTTTGGGAGGGGGATACAACCGGAACAGCAGGAGGGGCGAGTGTTGCAGTTTCAACGACCAGAGTCGTCGGCCCGACGACCGGGCCAGGCGCGGCTACGATAGCTGGAGTGGCGAGCCCGACTTGTGTTGGCAAAATTGTCGGCGGCGGCGCATTTTGTGCAATCGACAGCGTAGGAGCGGAGCCAGTTGAGACTGACTGTTCAGCCACACGCACCGGTGTCACAACTGCAGGTGGCGTGGACGGTGTTAGCGCGGGCGGTGAAGCGAGCGCTACTTGCGGCGCTGGAGGCGTGACAACTGCCGCAGGGGCGGTCACGATACGGGGCACTGGCGTCGCCAAAGCCACCGCTGTTTCAATCGGCTTGGGCGCTGCCGCCCCCACGGGCGGAATTTCAAAGACCGGTGTTGGCGCAGCGCTTGGTTTGACCACGGCTGTAGCCGACGGTGCAGGGCTTTGAACGGGTGCTGCCGCTGCTGGCAAAGACGCGAGTTTTACCGGTGGCCGCACACCATCTGGCACAGGCAGGCTGGTTACGCCCTTCAGCAAAGTGACTTGCGTCGTTTTAGGCAGCTCTGGTTGCGGCGGCACCGGCGCAACGCGCGCGCCCACTCTTGTTGTCGTTGCGGCCGTTGCCACTTTGACATCAGGCTTTGGCGCTATTGGCGCAGTTAGGGACGGCACCGACGTAGTATTTGGCCTTGGCACCGCTACAATTTCGGTCGCATCGCCGCCCGGTCGACGGCGCGGCGCCGTAACGCTAGCAACTGACGGCGGGGCGGCAACGGGCGGGTTAGCCGAAAGCGGTCGCCCCGCAGGAATGAGTCCGTCACTTGGCGACACACCGAACGGGCGAAATGTCTCGGTTGGCGCTAACGAGGCAAGCCGCTGACCATCACTTGGCACGGTCCCAAAATTCACCGCGAGCGCGCGTTCGGCAGGCGACAGCGACGCCAAGCGCCGCAAAAATTGCCCCATCACCGCGTCGCTGCCCGCTGGCATAACTTGCAGCGCAATTCGCTCCGCGCTGCGCCAATCGCCGCTCATCGCCAGAATGAAGGCGCGTGCACGCCACGCCGCTTGATCCTGCTTGATCAAAAGCGGGTCAAGCAAAGCAAGCCCGCGCGTCGCGTCGCCGGTAATCCCTAGCGACAGCGCCATGCGCCGGGTCACTTCATCATCAGGGCCGGTACGTAGTGCTGCGGCATAATCGCGCTGAGCGAGCCTCGATTCCCCGCGAAGGTCATAGGCAAGGCCGCGATCACGGGCGAAATGGGTTTCAGCAACGCCAAGCGATGCCGCCTCACCAAATAACTTCAATGCTTCGGTAGGCCGTTCGACCAATAAAAGCGCCGATCCTAGCGCAGACTTGATATATCCGTTAGTCGGCGCAATCTCTTCCGCACGTGCCAGGAAACCAAGCGCCGCATTTCCATCACCAATCGCAATTGCGCTTAGCCCTGCGCCGATTAGCGCGTTAACGTCGCGTGGTCGCTTAGAGAGAATAACGAGGTTTGCCGCCAATTGATCAGTAGGATCAGGCGTCACATTGCCTTCAGCTTTCGGAATTGGCGCAGCGGATGGTGGGACTTGCGCGACAGCAACAGGCGCACTCAGCGCGATAAACAGCGCGACGCAGCGATGAACTGACGGCGAAAAAAACATGATTCTATGTGTAAACCGCCTGAACCGCAGCGATGCAAGCTAAGTTTGGCAGCGCTGCGGCAAAATGGTGTCAGTTAGGGACAGAGTGCGACGACGCGCCGGGAACGAAAGGTTGCCCATTCATACCCGGCGCGCTCGCAAAATCCCTATTGATTGTTCTGACGGTTCAAGAAACGTGGAATATCCAGTGGATCGCTTGGTGCCGTCGGGTCGCCGTCTGCCTTGGCCGCACCGCGCGCAATGTTTGACATGCGTTCGAACAACGTCGCGCCCTGCGTCGCCACACGAGGAGGTGGCGCAAGCGCAGGCGCTTCAGCGGCTGGCTCTTCGCTGACAAGCCAGCGCCGACGCGGCGACTCTTCCTCGCCAAGCGGAGGCAGCGGATTTGTTTCCACTTGACCATCAAGCATCGACTGCGGCCCAAGCACTAATTCATCAATCACCGGATCTTCAGCAGCCGGATCGATAGCAACTGGTTGCTCTAGAACGAGCGGCGTTTTGTCAGTGGCGCTGATTGCCTGGGGCATATCAAGAGCCGCCGGCGCTTCGATTGGTTGCGATTGCACCGGAGGCTCAAGCGTAATTACTGGCTCGGCAACGGGTGCTGGCGCGATGATAGGCTCGGGCGTGCGAACAATTTCTTCGCTCTTGCGTGTGGCGGGAAAAGCAAAGACACGCGCTGGTTCGGGCACGACCGAAGCATCAGCTTCAATCCCTGTTGCCACAACTGATACCCGGATTTTGCCGTCGAGCGCATTGTTGAAGGCCGAACCCCAGATGATATTGGCATCGGGATCGACAAGCTCCTTAATGTGACTTGCCGCTTCATCAACTTCCATCAGGCGCATATCGTCGCCACCCGTGATCGAAATGATCACACCCTTCGCGCCGCGCATCGAAACGCCATCGAGAAGCGGGTTTGAAATCGCTTTTTCCGCAGCTTCAATCGCGCGATTTTCGCCTTCAGCTTCGCCAGTACCCATCATCGCCTTGCCCATTTCACCCATCACCGAGCGAACATCAGCGAAATCGAGGTTGATGAGGCCAGGCATCACCATCAGGTCGGTGATCCCGCGCACGCCTTGTTGCAGGACTTCATCGGCCATTTGGAAGGCTTCTTTGAAAGTCGTCGACGGGTTGGCGATCAGGAACAGATTTTGGTTGGGAATGACGATCAATGTATCGACATGCTTTTGCAGTTCTGCAATCCCGGCTTCGGCGGACTTTGTACGGCGCGAACCTTCAAAGCTGAACGGCTTGGTGACGACGCCAACCGTCAGGATACCACGATCACGTGCCGCTTTCGCTATGACCGGCGCCGCGCCAGTGCCCGTGCCGCCGCCCATACCTGCCGCGATAAAGCACATGTGCGCGCCGTCGAGCGCCTTTTCAACTTGCTCAATCGTTTCTTCGGCAGCCGCGCGGCCGATTTCAGGGCGCGATCCGGCACCCAGACCTTGCGTGATTTTCAGCCCGAGTTGCAGACGACGTTCAGCCGCCGATGTGTTGAGCGCCTGCGCATCGGTGTTCGCGACAATGAAGTCGACACCTTGCACATTGGCCGCGATCATGTTGGCAATCGCATTGCCGCCCGCGCCGCCAACACCGATTACGGTGATCCTTGGACGCAACTCATCAACTTCTGGCGCTAAAAACTCGATACTCACTTCGCTGTCTCCCCATGAATTCAATCGGGCGAGAAATGCCCCTGTTTCACTATGAATCAATTAAACACTTTGATCACGCAATTGCGGCACCACTCACCGCGTTTTTAGAATCGTTCACCCCGATATGGAGTGTTTAACATTTATGACACCATCAATATCCTGATCTGAGGGCCGCAAGCAAGCGACTCATCATGCCCCGACCAACAGATCTGTGGACAGTTTGTTCGGCGGGGAAGATGGCACGGACGTCAATTGGGTCCGAAGCGGCATAATGGATCAACCCGGCCAGCGTCGTAAAGCCGCAGCCGCTATGGGCTTCCGGTAAGCCGATCAGCCCGCGGGGACGCCCAATCCGCACAGCCCGACCCAACGCGCCTTGCATATAATCCGCAATGCCCTTGAGTTCAGCGCCGCCGCCGGTCAGGACAACTTGTCGGCCAACAGGGCCCGTAAAGCCCAAATCCTTAAGCGCCTTGCCAATTTCGCCAACAAGATGATCAAGCCGCTGACGGATGACCGAGATTAGTTGCGCGCGTGTAATGCGGTGAACTTCGCCACTATCATCCTCGGCGGACAACGGCGCAACTTCGATCATATCATGATTGTCGCGCGGGCTAGCGGTAGCTGATCCGAAGAAGCACTTCATCCGCTCGGCCTGATCGCGGCGCGTCCCAAAGGCTGACGCAATGTCATCGGTGATGTCGCCCGCTCCAAAGGGGATCGACGTCAAGCCGACGAGCATACCGCCAACGAAAAGCGATACAGTGGTAACCCCGGCACCAAATTCAACAAGCGCCACGCCGAGTTCGCGTTCCTCATCGGACAGACAGGCCATACCGGTCGCGACAGGTGATGCGATGATCGACTTGACCTCCAAATGCGCGCTGCGAACGCACAGATCGAGATTGCGCACGGGCGAACCATCGGCTGCGACAACGTGAATATCAACCCCAAGCCGATCAGCATGCAGACCAAGCGGCTTCTTGACGCCCGTCAACCCGTCAAGCGTATAAAGTGTGGGCTGCGCGTGGAGGATCATGCGACCGTCGGGATCAAGCGATGACCGACCGGCGGCAAG
The DNA here is from genome assembly GCA_046153565.1 of Sphingomonadaceae bacterium. Classification (GTDB taxonomy): domain Bacteria; phylum Pseudomonadota; class Alphaproteobacteria; order Sphingomonadales; family Sphingomonadaceae; genus Aquisediminimonas. The sequence goes on along the minus strand of JBJXDU010000005.1, from coordinate 77,371 downwards.
TAGTTCGTCAATATCTTCCTGCTCGATGCGGTGCCCGCCTAGTTCAACTTCAACCGATGCAATATCGCTCACGAGCCCGCCCGCCGAAAAACTGACCCAGACATTTTCGATATTGGTTTCAGCAATCCGCTCGGCTTGCTCCACGGCATCGCGGATCGCGGATTCGGTCGCATTCATATCGGCAATATAGCCACGCTTGACGCCGCGACTTTCACGCTGACCTGTGCCAAGCACCTGGATGTCTCCGCCCGGCGTCCGTTCAGCAATCAGCGCGGAGACTTTCCACGACCCGATGTCGAGGGCGGTGATTAAGCGATCATTGTTAGGCTGGGCCATGGCTCTCACTTTCTACTTTGGTGTCGCTTCCGGCCTGTTGAGCGGTCCGAATACGCGCGACGAATTTGGTCGGGTCACGCATGTCAAAGCGGACGTAGCGGCCACCAAGCAAGCGCTGCACCCCGTCAATCCGCGCAAATCGCAAAAAGGCTTTGCCAGCGGCGTCTTCGCCTTCGGGCAGCGCAAGCACTTCGCCCGATTGGAACATGATATCCCACCGCCGCGACCCGACCCACGTTGCCGACGCTATTTGGGGATGAAGCGAAGGCGCACGATTGATAAGCGCGCTCAACTCAACCGCATGGGCATTGGCATCTTTCCCAATGACGAGCGGCAAAGCGGGCATTGCGCTTAACGAAACGGGCTCAAGCACAACCCCGCTTTCATCGATCAGCGACAATTTCTGATTATGCTGCCACACGGCGGCTGGTTTACGTTCAACGATATCGACGACCAACGTATCGGGCAGGCGACGGTAAACCCGAGCATCCTTGATCCAGCCATAGCCCATTAGCTGGTTGCGCACTTTATCCAGATCAACCAGCGGCATCGCCATCGAATGTTGGTCGAGCGCGATGGCGTAAACCGTCAGCCGCTCCATGCGATTGATACCGTTCACTTCAACGCGCTTGACCGCGAAACCAGCCTGTCCAGCCACTGTGGCGATTTGCGTGCCAACAAATCCGGGTACACCCGCAAAAATCGCCACAGCAATCAGCGCCACCGCAAACAAGCCCAGCATCGCCAGCGTGATGGCCCGGTCAATCGTTGCTTGTGAGAAAGGCGACGCGTCAACCGCTTGCGACCATACCGATTGTTGTTTGGGGGACGTGCGACGTGATTTGGCTTTCACTGCCGGTCGCTTGCGCGCGGGGCCCGCCCGTTTGATTGATGACGTCGTGCTCATAGCGCATCTCTCACGATAATCTCGACGAGCTCGTCATAACTGATCCCCATCGCCTTGGCCTGTTCAGGCACAAGGCTAAGCGGCGTCATGCCGGGCTGTGTGTTGGTTTCAAGAAGATATAGGCCTTCGATCCCCTTTTCATCATCCCAACGAAAATCAGACCGTGACGCGCCCTTGCAGCCAAGCACACGGTGCGCCTTCAAGGCCATGTCGAGCATGGCCTGCGCAATGTCGGCGGGCACATTGGCGGGGCAGATATGTGTGGTGAGGCCGTCAGTATATTTGGCTTCATAATCATAGAAGCCCTTGTTGGTTTGGAGCTCAGTCACCGTCAGCGCGCGATCGCCCAGTACCGCGACGGTCAGTTCGCGACCCCGAATGAAGGGTTCGGCGAGCAACTCCTCAAACTGCTGCCAAGGCCCGGGCACATCACGGCCAATTGGATCGCCGTAATTACCACCACGCGTCACAATCGCGACGCCGACTGATGAGCCTTCATTGACGGGCTTCAAGACATAGGGGCGTGGCAGCGGATCGCTGACATAAAGGCTTTCGCTGCGCACAACATGCCCCCCCGGCATCCGGATACCGTGCGGGGTGAGCGCTTGCTTGGTCAGTTGCTTGTCAATTGCAACGACTGAAGTGGCAAGGCCTGAATGGGTATATTTGATCCCCATCAGATCAAGCATGCCCTGCACCGTGCCGTCCTCGCCCGGCGTGCCGTGGAGCGCGTTGAACACGACATCGGGATTGGCTTCGGCAAGCTTCTGCGCAACATCACGCCCCATATCGATCCGCGTCACACGGTGGCCGTTGCGCTCTAGCGCGTCAGCAATACCACGCCCGCTCATCAGCGAGACTTCGCGTTCAGCCGACCATCCGCCCATGAGGACGACAATGTGGAGTTTATCGCTCATGCTTGGCCCACCCGCTGAATTTCCCATTCCAATTCGACGCCCGAATGCGCCAACACGCGCTTGCGCACTTCTTCACCCAGCGCTTCAATGTCAGCGCTGGTCGCATCACCAAGATTGAGGAGGAAGTTGCAATGCTTTTCCGAAACCTGTGCGCCGCCAATGGTCAGCCCACGACACCCTGCGGCATCAACCAGCGCCCAAGCTTTATGACCCTCGGGATTTTTAAAGGTCGATCCACCCGTCTTTGATCGCAGCGGCTGCGATGCTTCGCGCTCTGCAGCGATACGGTCCATTTCCGCGCCGATGGTGGTGGGATCGCCGGGTGTCCCGACAAAGGTTGCTGCCACCACAATCGCTTCGCGCGGCAGCATGGAGTGGCGATACGTGTAGCCCATGTCGCGCAGCAGCAACGTGCGCGCTTCGCCAGTTCGCAGGATGACGTCAGCGCTCACCAGCACATTTTGCACCTCGCGGCCATAAGCCCCGGCGTTCATGCGGACAGCGCCGCCAATCGTGCCCGGAATGCCGCGCAAAAATTCAAGCCCCGCAATCCCCGCATCCCGGGCAGCACTCGCCACCGAAATACCGGGCGCGCCCGCGCCGCACCTAATGGTCCTCCCCGGGACGGACTCAGCTTGATGGGTTGCCGGGGGCAAGCCACCCGGCAAGCTGCGCCCGTCCCGGTGAGGATTTTCAAACACCGAAATACCCGCAAAGGCCTTGCCCAAACGAACGGTAACACCGGGCATGCCGCCATCGCGGATGATCAAATTCGATCCAAGCCCGAGCGGCCAGACCGACACTTCGAGCGGCGTCGCAGCCAAAAAGGCTTGCAAATCGGCAACATCGGCAGGCTCGAATAATTTCTCCGCAGCGCCGCCACTCTTAAACCAGATGAGCGGCGCAAGCGGTGCATTGGGAGTTAGCTTTCCGCGAAAGGTCATGATTGCATCACCTCAATCGCCTTCGCCAAACCTGCCGCCCATTTGGTAATATCGCCAGCGCCTAAGCAGACGACCATATCGCCGTCGCGAATTTCACCCGCCAGCACCTGCGCCAAGGCATCCGCCCCCGCAATTTCATGCGCCGAATAATGGCCACGCGCTTTCATATTCGCAACTAAGTGCGCGGCATCAACGCCCTCGACAGGCGCTTCGCCTGCGGCATAAACGGGCGCGATATAGACGATGTCGGCATCGTTGAAAGCTTGCGCAAAGTCATCCATCAACCCGCCAAGCCGCGAATAACGGTGTGGCTGACACACGGCGATCACACGCCCGCCCGCACCCTCACGCGCTGCCGATAAAACCGCTCTTATTTCAACGGGATGGTGGCCGTAATCGTCGATGATCGTAACCCCGTCGACCTCGCCAACCTTGGTAAAGCGCCGTTTGACCCCGCCAAATTTGGCAAAACCCTGCGCAATGACGCCGTCGTCAATCCCCATTTCAAGCCCGACTGCAATCGCCGCGAGCGCATTTTGCACATTGTGCCGCCCTGGCATTGGCAGCTCGATGCCCTCAATCACCCGCGCCGAGCCATCACGCGCGCGAACCGTCACGTCAAAGCGATTGCCGCCCGGAATGGGAACAACATTATCGCCGCGCACGTCCGACTGCGCCGAAAAGCCGTAAGTCATAATCCGACGATCACGAATGCGCGCGATGATTGCCTGCACTTCAGGATGGTCGAGACACAGGATAGCGACGCCGTAAAACGGCACATTTTCGATAAATTCAACATAAGCATCTTTGGCCGCATCAAAGCTGCCATAATGATCAAGATGTTCGGGATCGATATTGGTGACCACCGCAATCGTGCCGTCAAGCCGCAAGAAACTGCCGTCGCTCTCATCAGCTTCAACCACCATCCATTCGGACGCACCCAGCCGCGCGTTTGAGCCGTAGCTGTTGATAATCCCGCCATTGATCACCGTCGGGTCAATCCCGCCTGCGTCAAGCATGGCAGCGACCATCGATGTTGTCGTCGTCTTGCCGTGCGTTCCCGCCACCGCGACGGTCGATTTGAGCCGCATCAGTTCAGCGAGCATCTCGGCACGGCGCACGATTGGCACACGCGTTTCGATCGCGCGTTCGACTTCGGGATTGCCGCGCTTTATCGCGGTTGAGGTGACGACAACCACGGCATCGCCGAGATTTTCGGCCGCGTGGCCAATCATCACTTTGATGCCTTTGGCGCGCAGCCCTTCAACGACATAGCCATCGGCAACGTCCGAACCTTGGACGGTATAGCCCAGATTGTGCATCACTTCGGCAATGCCTGACATGCCGATGCCGCCAATGCCGATGAAGTGTATCGTGCCAATGTCAGTCGCAACGCCCTTCACGCGCCTGCCCCCACGGCGCCTTGTGGCCACACGTCGGACTTGATCCCGTCTACCACCGGCGGGCGCCCGAGCGCTTCGACTAGATTGGCAAGATCGCGCGTGGCATGGGGACGACCGCAACTATGAGCCCCAATTGCAGCATTCATCAGACCCTGCGGTTCGAGCCCCAATTTTTGCATTTGCTTGGCGAGTTCAACGGGAGTGAACATATCCTGCGCAATCGACCGCGCGCCGCCTGCCGCGACCATTTCGCGCACATTATAACTCTGATGATCGTCGGTAGCGCTGGGCAGCGGCACCAGGATGGCGGGTCTGCCCGCAGCCGTCAGCTCGGCAATTGTTGAAGCCCCTGCGCGTGCGATTACGAGATGCGTCCATGCAATCTTGTCGGGCATATCGCCGATATAGGTTGCCAAATCAGCGGGAATTTCAAGGCTGGCGTAGCGCCGCCGCACGGCCTCAAGATCCTCTGCGCGGCATTGCTGCGTTACTTGCAAACGCCGACGCAGGGCTGGTGGCAGCATCGCCAGCCCATCGGGGACAACCGTCGAAAGGATCGATGCGCCCTGACTACCGCCGGTTACCAATACGCGAAACACGCTTTCGCCGTCGATCGCAGGATATGGCTTATCGCGCAGCGCCAGAATGTCTTCGCGCACTGGATTGCCCACGAGATGCACCTTGGCACGGTTTTTGTCAGCGATCCGCTGAACGTCGGGATAGGCCGTCGCGATCAGGCTAACGCGCCCGGAAACCATCCGGTTGACGCGGCCAAGCACCGCATTCTGTTCATGTACCGCGCTTGGCACACCGGCACTATGCGCCGCGATCAGTGCTGGAAACGCTGGGTAGCCGCCAAAACCGATGACGGCGGAGGGCCGAAAATTCTTATATAGCTCAATCGCCATTGATCGCCCGCGCACAATCGCGGCAGCGCCACCCGGCCAGCTAAGCGGGTTTTTGGTTATCCGCCCGGCAGGCAGAATGTGCGTCTGAATGCCATCAAACAGACCGGGAATTTTGGCACCGCGCTCATCGGTAATGAGCGCGACATGATGTCCGCGTTCGGTTAGTTCTGCCGCTAGCGCATGGGCGGGCATCATATGCCCACCAGTGCCGCCCGCGGCGAGGACGAAGTGACGCTTGATGCTCATCGACTACCCCATTTCACGACATAAGGTGACCGGGTCAAATAGGGGTTTCGGCGCGTGAAAGCGAGGAGCAAGCCAAAGCCCGCCGACAGCGCAATCATTGATGATCCCCCGTAACTGATGAACGGCAGTGTCATGCCCTTTGATGGTGCGATGCCAACATTGACGGCCATATTGATGAAGGCTTGGACAGTGAATTGCGTCACCAGCCCACCAGCCGCAAGCACCAGAAATCCGTCTTCTTCATCAAGCAACTTGATGAAGACGCGCACTGCAATCGCAACGAACAGCGCAACAATGGCGATACAAGCGATCAGGCCAAATTCTTCGCCTATCACTGAGAAGATATAGTCAGTATGCCCTTCAGGAAGGCTGAATTTGCGTTCGCCACCACCCGGACCAGTGCCGAGAAAGCCGCCAGCTGTGAGCGTCGCGTTCGCGGTGTCGATTTGATAAGTGTCACCGCTGGCGAACAAGAAATTGTTGATCCGCTGGGTGGCGACGGGATAGAAGAGATAGGCTGCGACCACGCCAATGGAACCAAGACCCGATAAGATCGCAATCACGCGCATCGGCATCCCGGAAATCAACAGCATTGCCATCCACACCGTGCAGAAAATAATCGTCTGCCCGAAATCGGGTTGCATCATCAACAACAGGCCAATGACGCCTGTCAATAAACCGGTGATTGGCACTACGGGCAGCGCCTTATCGTGAGCCTTCAACGACAATATCCAGGCAATCGCGACGACAAACACTGGCTTTAGAAATTCGGATGGTTGAAATTGCGCCATGCCGACACCAATCCACCGCGATGCGCCATTCACTTCCACCCCGATAAGCGGGATCGCTGCAAGCATCACACTAAAGAATGAGGCAGCCCCAAGCGATGCACGCCGCGCAAAATCCTTGGGCAACATCGATACAAAGATCATGACAGGAATCCCAAGCGCCACCCATCCGAGTTGACGCCAGAAATAATATAGCGGCGAGACTGTTACTGACCCACCCGAATATCGCTGCGCCGCTGCAGGCGAGGCGGCAGCTACAGCGATCAACCCGATTGAGATAAGCACGGTGATCAGCAGCAGCAGAACGCGGTCAATCTCCCAAAACCAAAGCCCAAACGAAGACCGGTCTGCCCGGCCCAAGCGCGCGCGACGGCGTGATTTGGGAATATTGGTCGAAACCGTCGTGCTCGTCATTTCAAAGCCTCCACAGCCGCGCGAAAGGCGTCGCCGCGCGCTTCATAATCCTTGAATTGATCAAATGAGGCGCATGCGGGAGAGAGCAGAACAGTGTCTCCGGGACGCGCAGCACCGTGTGCGTCGGTCACGGCTTTGGCGAGTGTTTCGCATTCGGCCACCGGCAGATGGGGGCTGAGAAGCGCTGCAAACATCGGTCCCGCATCACCAATCGTATAGGCTGCGCGAACATGATTGATATGCGGCATACAGGCATCGAGTGTATCCGATTTCGCCTGCCCGCCGAGGATCCAATGGATTGCGGGATAGGCGGCAAGCGCAGGCGCGGTCGACGTCGCGTTGGTCGCTTTGCTATCATTGACATAGAGAATGCCATTGAGCTCGCGAATGCGCTCCATCCGGTGTGGCAGCCCCGGATATGTCGCAAGGCCATTCAATATGACAGTCGCGCTAAGACCAAGGCTTTGGCAGGCGACGATAGCGGCCGCCGCATTCTGACCATTATGCGGCCCTTGCAGGCTTGGCCAGTGAGCTTGGAAGTCATTAACCTCGACTGCTTCCTCATCAGCCGAAAAATCAAAGTCATGCGACGTGATACCAAAAATCTGACCGCCTGACCGTTCGGCATAGAGCGCATCGTGGATACGCCGCGCTTCATCATTTTCATATCCAAGGATCGCGACATGCCCGTAAGATTGCATTTCAAACAAACGTGTCTTGCTGGTGACATAATGCTCAAATCCATCATAACGGTCCAAGTGATCGGGCGTGATGTTGAGCAATATCGCTATGTCGCAATCCAGACCTTGGGTCAGATCAATCTGATAGCTCGATAATTCGAGCACATAAACGCCGCCGCTCGGAAGCGGATCGCGGCCCAGAATTGGCAAGCCGATATTGCCCCCCATGAGGCTCGGCACACCTGCGGTTTGGAGGATATGATGGATCAGCGCCGTCGTCGTCGATTTACCGTTGGTGCCGGTGATGCCCACCACTTTATGCGGCGGCAGGTTTGCGCGGGCCTGCGCAAAGAGTTCGATATCGCCGATCAACCGCACCTGCGCCGCGCGCGCATGATCGGCAATCGGATGGCGATTGATCGGCACACCGGGGGACACAACCATCCCGTCAAAGCCAGTAAGATCAATGGTGAGGGGGTCGACAATCTGTAAATCCTCCGCGGCACGGGGAGGGGGACCACCCGCAGGGTGGTGGAGGGGGGTGTCCAGAAATGGTGCCTCCTGATGCCCCCCTCCGTCAGCGCTTGGCGCTGCCAACTCTCCGTTTACGGGGAGGATTTTTCTGAGCGTATCACGAGCCGCCTCGTTCGAATCCCACGCGACCACCTCTGCCCCGCTAGCCACCAACGCGCGGACAGTCGCCAGCCCGCTGCGCGCCAGTCCAAGCACTGCGTAGCGTTTTCCGCGAAAGGCAGGGCTTGTGATCATCTGAGCTTGAGCGTCGACAGTCCGGCTAGTGCCAGCACAAACGCGACGATCCAAAAACGGATGACGACGGTTGGTTCTGACCAGCCCAATTGTTCGAAATGATGATGGATCGGTGCCATCCTGAAGACGCGCCGCCCCGTTCGTTTGAACCAGAAAACCTGGATGATGACTGACAAGGCTTCGGCAACGAACAAGCCACCGATGATGGCCAGCACAAATTCATGCCGTGCTGTCACCGCAATCGTCCCCAGCACGCCGCCAAGCGCTAGGCTGCCCGTGTCGCCCATGAATACGGCAGCAGGCGGCGCGTTAAACCACAAGAAGGCCAGCCCCGCGCCAACGATGGCACCGCACAATATCGTTAGGTCGCCCGCACCGGCAACATAGGGGATGCCGAGATATTCGGCATATTTTACGTTACCAACCAGATAAGCGATCATCATGAACGCGACGCAGGCGATAATCACCGGCATCGTCGCCAGCCCATCGAGGCCGTCAGTCAAGTTCACTGCATTGCCAAACGCGACAATGACGGTCGTCGCAAAGATGTAATAGAGAATACCGATATCCGCCACCGGTCCCTTGATGAAGGGCAGATAGAGGTCCGTGCCCGCCGTATGCGCAATCACCGCCACGGCGACGCCTGCGATCAGGAATTCGGCGATCAAACGTGCCCGTGCTGATACGCCCTTCGCGCTGCGCTTCATCACTTTGTCACGGTCATCGAGAAAGCCCACAAGGCCAAAGCCGCTCATGACGAACAAGCACGCCCAGACATATTGGTTCCTCAAGTCCATCCAGAAAAACATCGCAATGCCAATCGCGGTCAAAATCATCAGGCCGCCCATTGTCGGTGTACCGACTTTGGCGAGATGGGTTTGCGGGCCATCGCTGCGGATTGGTTGTCCTTTGCCTTGGCGAACGCGGAGCCAGCCAATGAATTTCGGGCCTATCAATAACCCAATGATGAGCGCGGTTGCCACCGCACCACCAGTGCGAAATGACAAATAGCGGAGCAGGTTGGTAGGCCCCGGAAACCCCAAATACTCGCCAATCAAATACAACATTATGATAGTCCGCTGGTTAACGCGACAACGATTTGGCTGAGGCCAATCGCGTTCGACCCTTTGATGAGAATTGCGTCGCCGGGCTGGGTCAACTTGAAGAGCATCGCCTGCGCCGAAGCGGCGTCAGCCACATGCGCGAAGTTGACACGTCCCTCAAGCGATTTCGCAAGCGGCTCCATCCCCGATCCGACGAGCAGCGCCAAATCAACGCCCGCCGCAATGATTGGTTCGGCCAGACCGGCATGTAACGCGTCACTATCAGCCCCAAGTTCGCGCATCGCACCAAGGACAGCAATGCGGCGCAGTCCGGCCACTGCGCCTAATACCGCAAGCGTCGCTGCCATTGATGTTGGATTGGCGTTGTAACTTTCGTCAATCAACAGCCCCGCCCCGTCGCCGATGCGAATGGAATGCTGTGCACCCCGCCCGGCCAATCCTTCAAAATCTGCCAGCGCTAAACCAGCGGCAGCCAGGTCACCGCCGAGAGCTGAAACAGCTGCGATCACAGCCAGCGCGTTTGATACCCAATGGTCGCCCGGCTGCGACAAGGTGAAAGAGAGTTCGGCGTCGAGCAATGCGACGGTCAGCACCGTGCCCGCATCAACCTTGATTGCCTCAATCGCACGGATATCGGCACCATCACCGCGCCCAAAGGTCATGATCCGGCTCGCATAGCTTTGCGCATGCCCAACCAAGCGGTCGCGGTGCGGGCTATCAAAGGGAATGATCGCCGTGCCGCCGGGTTCGAGGCCTTGAAAAATCTCCGCCTTGGCGTCGGCGATACCCTCAATCGAGTCAAAAAACTCGATATGGGCTGCCGCAATTGCGGTTATGAGGGCGACATGGGGCCGTACCAATTGCGTCAGCGCGGCAAGCTCACCCGCATGGTTCATGCCCATTTCGAAAACGCCGTAGGCCGTATCTGCAGGCATCCGCGCAAGGCTGAGGGGCACACCTGTGTGATTGTTGTAACTTTTGACTGAGCGGTGAACCGGCCCGCAATTGCTGCGGGCGAGGGCAGCGGCCAGCGCCTCTTTCGTGCCGGTTTTGCCAACAGAACCGGTGACGCCCACAGCTTTTGCTGTGGTGCGCCACCGCGCTGCGACGCCGAGGGCGTTTAAGGCCTCGGAGGTGTGTTCGACACGGATATGTGGAAAGTTACAGGGTGATGAAATAATTGCGCCAGCCGCGCCTTTTGCAAACGCACCGTCCAAAAACTGGTGACCATCAGTCACGTCTCCCGCGAGCGCTATGAACAAATCACCCGACCCTACCTCGCGACTATCAAAGGCAACACCGGTGACATCAAACGGTGCAGACGCAGTGCCTCCCGTTGCCGCCGCAATTTCGGTTGATGTCCAAAGCGGACTCACGCGGCACAGTCCCGGGCAATGCTTACATCATCAAAAGGCAAAATCAGGTCGCCAACAATCTGACCCTGTTCATGCCCCTTGCCCGCGATGATCACGATATCGTCAGCGCCAGCAATCGCAATTGCTTCGGCGATCGCAGTGCGGCGGTCACCAATTTCGGTTGCCTCGGGGCATCCTTCCATAATCGCTCGCCGGATCAGCGCCGCGTCTTCGGTCCGCGGATTGTCATCGGTAACAAGGGCAATATCAGCATGTTGCGCCGCTACCTTGCCCATTTCAATGCGCTTGCCGGTATCGCGATCCCCGCCTGCGCCGAAAACCAAAATCAAACGCCCCTTGGTATGGGGGCGTAGCGCGGCAATCGCGGCTTCAAGCGCATCGGGCGTGTGGGCATAATCGACATAGACCGGCGCCCCTGCGCGGTTGATAACGGCGCGCTCAAGCCTACCGCGGACTGGCTGTACCCGCCCCAAATTGGCAAACGTCGTTGCGATGTCGCCGCCCGATGCAATAACCAATGCCGCTGAAACCAGCGCATTTGCCGCCTGATACGCACCAATCAGGGGCAACGAAATGCTATAGGTCTGACCACCCACATCAGCGACGAGCGTCTGCCCGAGTTGCGAAGTTTTGCGTGATTTGAGGCGAATTTCTTCACCTGCTTCGCCAACACGGAACAGTCTGAGCCCGCGTTCGCGCGCCAAATCGATAACTCGTGCCGCCTTCGGGTCATCGGCCCAAATCACCGCCGCACCGTCATCGGCGATAACTTCGGAGAAGAGCCGCAGTTTGGCAGTGAAATAATTGGCCATATCGCCATGATAATCGAGATGATCGCGACTTAGGTTAGTGAAAGCACCCGCGACAACACGCGGTCCTTCGGCGCGGAATTGATGGAGACCGTGGCTAGATGCCTCAAAAGCGACGTGCGAAACGCCTTCGCGACGCATGCCCGCCACATTGGCGAGAAATGTCGCAATGTCCGGCGACGTCAATCCGGTTGTCACACTCTCATCGGACGTCGTCACCCCTAATGTACCAATCGAGCCTGCATGATGCCCCGCCATCCGCCACAGCTGACGCGTCAGTTCGACGCATGAGGTTTTTCCGTTCGTCCCGGTGACCGCCACAATCGTTTCGGGAAAAGGTGCAAAAAATGATGCAGCTAGCATCGCAAAAGCACGGCGTGGTTCGTCTGAAACGATATGCTGTGCCCCCACCACATTCGCTTGAGGACGCGCAACTACCGCAATGGCACCAGCGGCAATGGCAGCTTCGATATAATCCTCACCATTGACAACACTGCCTTCAAACGCGCCGAATATGGTTCCAGGCGCTACTTTACGGCTGTCAATCGCGAAGCCGCTTATGGCAGTTTGATCATTGGTGCCCAATAAAGTGCCAAGCCGCATCAACGCTCCCCCTTTGGTTTCCAAAGGAGTGACACCATATCACCAAAATCGACCTCACGCGATGTATCCGGAAACACCCCAAGCATTGGCCCCGTGCGCGCAATAACTTTGGACACAACGGGTGCGGCGGTCCAGGCAGCCGTCGTCTGCCCCGCTGACTCGGCACTGCCAATGGGCGAATCGAGCATCGCGATCACGATGTAACGCGGCGCATCCATAGGAAAGGCAGCGGCGAATGTGGATACGTTGATGGTCTTGGAATAGCCACCAATTCCGGGCTTTTCAGCCGTTCCCGTTTTTCCGCCAACCCTGAATCCTACAGCTTCGGCCTTTTTCCCCGTACCCTCAGTAACAACCAAACGCAGCAGCTTACGCATTGTTGCGCTGGTTTGTTCTGAATAGACGCGCCGGCCTGGCACATTGGTTCCAGACGCAACTTTTAGCAATGTTGCGGGTCTCCAGATGCCGCCATTGACAAGCGCAGCATAGGCCGATGCCAAGTGCAGCGGGGTGATCGCAATGCCGTGGCCATAGGCAACCGTCATCGTTGTCGCCCGTCCCCAATATTGCGGCCACAATGTCCGCCCCCGTTCACGGAGTTCGATAGCGACCGGATCACCAAAGCCAAGCCTTTTGAACGCCGCCTCAGTGCGCGTTTGGCCCAATTCATCTGCAATTCGTGCGGTTGCAATGTTGGACGAATGAACGAGCGTCTCAGGCACATTGAGCCAGCGGCGTTGCGGGTGATCATCACTGATCTTGAATTTGCCAATCGTGATGGGAACGGTCGCATCATAGCGCCGGGCAAGATTGGTGATTGATCCCGTGTCTATCGCTGTCGCCATCGTAATTGGCTTGAACGTGCTGCCAAGCTCATAGACGCTTTGCGTCACGTTGTTCCGCCGTGCTTCGGGTGTTGCCTGACCGCTCTTGTTCGGGTTGAAAACCGGCAGCGATACCATCGAGATCACTTCACCCGTGCGGACATCAAGCACAAGGCCGGTTGCGCCTTGCGCCCGCAAGTTTAACATGGCCGCCGATAGCTCGCTCTCCATCGCCGCTTGCACCCGGCTATCGATCGACAGCGCGATAGGCGTTCCACGCGTATCTGCATCACTCAATCGTTTATCGAGAACCCGCTCCATCCCCATCACACCGCGACCGTCAAAATCAGTGTAGCCGATGACGTGCGCCGCAAGCGTAGTTTGTGGGTAAAGCCTCTCAGGTTCGCGAGCATAGGCCATGGCAGGCTCGCCAAGCGCATTCACCGCAGCGACAAGCTCGGGCATTGCGCGTCGTCGCAAATAGGTGAAGCTCTCGCCCGACTTCAGGATCGCCAGATATTGCTCAGTCGTGCGCTCGGGCATCAATTCGGCAAGGCGCGGTGCTATCACCTCCGGCTTGCTAAGCAGCTTACGAGGGTGAATACCGACGGACCACGCTTCAATCGTCCGCGCCAGTACTTGCCCATTTCGATCAACAATATCACCGCGCGTTGATCCCGCCTGCGCAAGTATATTTTGTGAACTTGCCGGTCCACCAGCGACGCCCAGCATCAAAATCTTAGCCGCAAGTAGAGTGCCGCCACCCATGAAACAGAGCATCAGCATCATCAAACGCTGATGCGAAAGCGCGACCGTTTGCTGACGTCGGCCGGCATGACGCGTGCGTTGGGGGCGAGCGACAAGCGCGGTCACGGTCGAGCCTTCCCTTTTGATTGTGAACCGTCAGACGATGCGCGCTGTGCCAAGTCCGTATCAAGCGAAGCGACACGGTCAAGCTTTGGCTTTTTGGGTGCGATTGCGCGCTGCAGTGCGCGGTCTTGCTTCGTCAAGGTGACTGGTGGGGCTTGGTTCGGAGCTTCAGTGTCCCCGCTGTCTGGGGCGACCTTGATCGCCTCAGGTATTTCTGCGGCCACCATCACCGCTAGCGGCGGCGGCACTTCATTGCCAAGGCCACTGTGCCCTGCCGTCGCAAGCCCTGATTCATTAGCAAGAAATTGCTTCGCTTGGGGCGCGCTTAACGCCAGTTCATCGACGTTCCAGCGCTCAAGCTGACGCAGGCTTGCGCGCGTGCCCAATTCGGTTTGCAGCTGGCGAATATCATGTTTGGCGTCCGCAATTCGGCGGTCAATTTGCTCAAGTCGGCCGCGCTCAATCGCAACTTGAAGCGAGATTAGGTATAGAATGGTAGCGGCGGTAGCCACACCAACGACCCATCCAACAGGGCGAAAACGCTGCGTAATCATGACTGAACTTTCGTTACAAGCGCCCAGGGCGGGGCGGCGGTGCGGTGCGCGACGCGGAGGGTTGCTGAGCGGGATCGGGGATTATGGGCAATTTCAGCCGCACTAGCGCGAACAGGTTTGGCCACGCGGTCAAATGTAGCGGCAGGCCCAGCGGCGCGCGCGATTGGCATATGGCGCGAGGCGGCGGGTGAGCTGCCGCTGCGTTCGCGCAGGAAACGCTTGACCATCCGGTCTTCGAGGCTGTGAAATGTCACGACCGCCAAGCGCCCGCCAGGCTTCAAAGCAAGCTCGGCCGCTTCAAGGCCGCCTTCAAGTTCTTCCAGTTCGCGGTTTATGTGAATGCGGATCGCTTGAAATGTCCGCGTCGCGGGATCCTTCTTGTCACCGTCACGCCAACCCGTCGCGCGGCGGACGATGCGTGCGAGCTCACCAGTGCGCGTTATCGGCCGCGCAGCGACAATCGCATGGGCAATGCGGCGCGACTTTGGCTCGTCTCCATAATGATAGATTATGCGCGCAATCTCTTCTTCATCTGCACTATTGAGGAAGTCAGCTGCACTTTCGCCCGCCTGCTCCATCCTCATGTCAAGCGGGCCATCATATTGGAATGAAAAGCCGCGCTCGCCCTGATCAAGCTGCATTGATGAAACGCCAATATCCAGAGTCAAGCCATCGACAGTCTCACCCAACCGCGCCGCCATTTGCGAAAAGCGCGCTTCGACGAGCGTTAGCTGATCTGACTTGTCACTTTGTGCCGCCGCGATGGCCGACGGATCCCGGTCAAAGCCAGTCACGCGCGCACCAGCCGCGATCATTGCGCGTGAATAGCCACCCGCCCCAAATGTGCCATCCACATGGTGCTCACCCGGGGTAATGGCGAGCGATGCGATGACCTCATCAATAAGGACGGGGATATGCGGGGTCGCAGCCATCAGCCGATACCCCGTTGCTTCATATGCCAAGCGGCCGCGCGCTTGACACGATCTTCGACACCCGGCGTATCAAGCAAGGTCTGCGGATTCCAGATTTCGAACACATTGCCCACACCGTTGAAGAAGGCATGTTCACCCAGCTGCGCTTCTTCGCGCAAGAAGCCCGTGAGGATGAACCGGCCACTGCTGTCAAAGGGAACGCGTTCAGAGATCGAAAATGCGCGGCGGCGCGCATTGTGCCGGTCAAAGCTGCGCCCCGCACTGCGCTCAAAGCCTTCGTCATCCTGAATTTCGGCGTTGAGCAAGTTTGACCACCCCCGGTCATAGCCAACGAGACAGGGGTCACAATCATGTTGTGCCAAGAACAGCAGCCGCCCTTCGCTGTTGACTTCCAGCGCGCTGCGCAGATCGGTCGGGATCGCGACGCGACCTTTGCCGTCAATCGGGTTTAACCCATAACCAATGAACAGCTCCCGGTCGCTCACGCAGCCCTACCTCACAACATCGGGGCAAAGCTCTCCTCACTTCGGAATCGCAGTCAAACCGACTGAACATTTCCGAATCAAAGGCCCATAGTTCGGGCTACCCCGCCCTCGAATTGCACAACTGGTTAACAGCGGCTCGAGCGGATAACAACGGTTTTTTACGGTAAATTTGGGTTTTTTACGGGAAGATTGATCAAAAACAAATAATGTAGTGTATATGATCCTCTTATGTTCTTTTTTTGTTCTATTTGTGTAAAGGTAAGGCTTCTTTCATTTACTTATTGCTGTTGGCGGGTGTGCTAGGGGCAATCCCAAGTTCGGCCAACGGCTGATCTTTTGTTTTATCGCTGGGCGTTTTTGCGGTGACGGCTTGCTTTGCTGCAGGCGTCCCAATCCCGATCCGACTGACTACGAAGGTAACAAGCAGGACAAGCAGGCCAACCGCTGCCAATCCCGTGAGACCAACCCGAACGCGGTGCATCCGATCTTCCTTCGGCGATGAAGGTGGTTTGGTGAACCCAAGCATTTCATCCTTATATACCAACGGGCTAGCGCTGTCGAATACTGTTATTCCTGCAACCAAGGGAACACCGGCAAACCCTTCGCCCGCAACCACTCTGCATTGTAGAGCGATGACAGATAGCGGAAGCCGGTATCACACAGGATCGTGACAATCGTTTTGCCCGGCCCGAGGTGCTTCGCGAGCGCAATTGCCCCGGCGACGTTGATGCCCGATGAGAGACCAAGGCAAATCCCCTCTTCCTTCATCAATCGCTCGACCCAAACAATGCCTTCGGCATCCGATATGCGGAATTGCGTATCGATTGGCGCACCCTCAAGATTGGCGGTAATCCGCCCCTGCCCGATGCCTTCTGCCACTGATGACCCTTCGGCTTTGAGTTCGCCGTGGGCAAAATAATTGTAAAGCGCGGCACCGTGCGGATCAGTGAGCGCAATCACAATATCATTGCGTTTGGCTTTAAGGCCCAAGCCAACGCCCGCAATCGTGCCGCCGGTGCCGGCTGCGCATGTGAACCCATCAATCACACCGCCAGTCTGTTCCCAAATCTCTTCAGCCGTACCCAGGATATGCGCCTTACGATTGGCGATATTGTCAAACTGGTTGGCCCATATGGCGCCGGGTGTTTCCTCGGCAATCCGCCGCGAGGTGTGAACGAAATGGCCGGGATTGGAAAAAGGCGCGGCGGGCACCAGCACAAGTTCCGCACCAAGCGCGCGCAGCGTATCGATTTTCTCGCGTGACTGCGTTTCGGGCATCACGATGATCGTCTTATACCCCTTCGCATTGGCGACGAGCGCAAGGCCAATCCCCGTATTCCCTGCTGTCCCCTCAACAATCGTGCCACCGGGCGCGATCAACCCCCGGCTTTCGGCATCCTCGACAATATAAAGCGCCGCGCGGTCTTTGATCGACGCGCCGGGGTTCGCATATTCGCACTTCGCCAGAATTTCGCAGCCCGTTTCGGTTGATGGCCCGGCAAGGCGGACAAGCGGGGTGTTTCCAATCAGGGCGAGCGGGTTTGGTGTGATGGTCATGAGTGGGGGATAGCGTGGTTCCGGGCAAGGCCGCAAGAGTTGGCATGGGCCAAGGTGAAGCCTTGGCATTGCATCCTATTCAGGCTCTTCAACCTCTGTATCCCGATATCTGAACACCGACGAGCCGTTCGCAGGAACGGTAACAACCCAGACTTGCTTGCCGGGGCGCGCCACAAGTCTTTTGCTGACCCCGGAAATTCGGCGGTCTCGTTGATCATTGGAGAATTCGACTTCGACGTTGACAGCGACAGGATTAGCATTGCGCACTGTCAGCATGCGGTCGTTCCAGTTATCGCCTGATGTCTTAGCATCTTCGCTTTCGATGGTGACGTTTGATGCTTCGCCGAAAACAAAATCGACCTCTTCATTGACCGTTTTGTCCGCAATCTGCGTTTCGCCCACCAGCATCCGCCGTCCGCTGGTCTGCTGAAACACCGCCACTTTGCCCGTTGGCAGCGGCTCACCTAGGCCGCTTCCTTTGTCATTCTTGAAACGGAAAAGCATCTCCATATCGCTCGCATCCTCACCATATATTCGACTTCGGTAGATGATCTTTCCTTTGACCTTGGGCTTAGAAAGGAACGCGACTTGCTTTTGGGCGCGCGCCGCGACTGTCGTTGGGAAGGGAATGCGATAATATTTGAGATCGCCAATGGCTTCGAGTTCGGCACGCTTGCTTCCGGTGACAACGATTTCCTGAACGCTTTCCGCAGCATCTGCAAATTTCCCGCGCAATTGCAACGAAACCGGAGCCGCTGCAAACGGTGGCAGCTCGACACTCAACGTTGTCGCGCTTGGCCAGCATTGGTATTGGATATCCTGATCTTCGGGCACTGTTGGCTCTACTGTATTTTCCGAACGATTGAGCTTGCCCGCAATCGCTCCGGCCTGTGCCTGCGGAAAACTGGTGTCGTCCGCGCTTGCCATCGTCAGCCAGGCAAAGAGGCTTATTTCGCTGCTGTCTTCCGAAAGCTCGGCGACATAGGTCGCATCCCAATCAAAGCGGCTTGATAAATAGGCCAGCGTAATCGTCTGCTTGCCCCCCGGTTGGTCGTGCGTGGTCATCGATAAAACTGGCGTCGCTGAGAGCGTTTTGGGCACGCCGCCATAGATCAACGTCTGATCCAGACCAGAGCAGTACATCGCCTCAAAGCCTTGCGCAGTCTGGACGATCAGCCGGTCGGGCTGCGAACGGATGACCGCGGCCTCACTGGTTACCTTGCCCGTCGCAGGATCAGTGCGCTTGAGGGTAACACTCTGCCCGGTAAAGGCATCGATCAATCCACGCTGCGACAACAGGGCGGCATCACGATTCTTCTCGCGCACATCCGAACCAAAGATGATCGCTGATTGCGGGATGATCCCACTCGCCACCCCTTCAAAGCGAATCGTGACGATACCGGGCGGCAGATCGACCGTTCGCGTCTCGGTGATCAGCGCAAAGCCCTGAAGATCGTCGAGTTGCATCGCACTATCAGGCCGCCGGTCGGGCGCGCGATAAATTGTGACGCCGAGTTTTTCAGGCTTCGCTGATGTTATGATTGTCGGCTCTGCGGCAAGCGCACTTGCGTAACTTGCCAAGAGCAATGACAGAAGCATCCGAATCAAGCGCCGCATGGAGCGCATCACCAAGGTGTCAGGAATGTGACACTAAGCTCCACTTTGCCATTGGCGGGCACGTCAACTTCCCACAAACGCTGATCGGCGTCTAGCTGCGTGCCTTTAATGCTTTCCTCGGGTATGCGGATATCGCGCCACCACCACCAATACTGAAGCCCGCCTTGGATCACATCCACTTTTACAGGAACGGGTTTGGCATTGGTGACAATATATTTCATCTTCGTTCGGTAATATGTCTTGGGATATTCGTAATAGATCGTCTCGACAGTCTCGGTTTTGCCGTTGGCAGTGACAACGCGGAACCTCAGATATCTCTCCCATTCGATGAATGCGATCTCATTGCGGCTTTCAAGCGTCGGCTGAACTTTGACGTCAAACGCATCACCGGTTTTGAGCGCCAACTGCGACCCGCCCGGTGTATGGGGAATACCGCTTTCGCCAATGAACTGTGCTTGTCCCCGTAAGTCGCGCATATAAACGCGAACAGTGCCTGCAGGCAGCGCATCGCCCAACCCGCCTTGTTTGGCATTTGAAAATTTGAGTATCGACGATGCACTCTCGGCTTGATCAGCTGTCGCCAGCCAGCCATTGCGGAATTCATAACCCTTGCGCGCTGCCGCACCGTGAACGTCGAGGAAGCTCACCTGCTTTTGCTGTGCGTTGGCAATCGTCGTGCGACCTTCAATCGGATAAACATAGAAATCACCGAGCCGCTCACGCGATCCGGTTTCGGTTCCGGGCGTATTACCCCGCGGGCGCGATCCTCGTCCGCTATAATAGCGCGGCGATTGATCGATATTGCCTACCGCACCCGCGACAAGCAAAGCCTTAGCATTGATGAAGCTGGTGCCGGTATTGTTGTTGAGCGTTATCCAGCCCTGCACATCAATCTTGCCCGCTTTTTCATCGAACAGAGCGACATAATCGGACGTCCAACCCATGCTGGGCGTCAAGTAGCTCAAGGTCAAAGGGCGTGCCCCTGCCCGCTGAGAATCGACTGTCACGCTCAGTGTTGGCCGCGCGCGCAAATTAGGTGGGATCGAATCAAAGATCACGCGGACCGGCAGGCCATCGTCGCGGAGTACCTCAATCCGGTCGCCAATTTGGAGCACCGCGCCGCCATTGACGGCCAGCACCTTGGCCCGTTCGCGCGTTTCCGCGCCGGTCGCCGGATTGGTCCGCAGCAATGTCACCGTCTGCCCCACCGCCTTTTGCATCAGGGCGGCGGGAGAGAGCAGGTCATAGTCAAAATTCTGCTCCATGATCGTGAAGCCATCACCCGAAAGCGTCACAGTTTCAGGCCTAATTTGCGCAGACACGTCGGGAAACTCTTGTCGAGTAACACCGGCGGGTAGGTTAACCGAACGAATATCCTGCACTAGCGCCTGATTATTATTATAAATCGTCACCGCCACATCGCCCTGCGCGCTTTGCGCATTCGCGGCAGTGGCGCAGCAGAGCGTGGCGATGAAAAGACTATAACGCAGCATGGGCACCCTCCTATTTGTTTGCAGGAGACTGCCCGATATTGTCACTATTGCCTAGTGGGAAAGCTTGTGCTGATTAACCAGCCTAAACCGGAGACTGTCGGTTAGCCTTCGATAGCAACCAGCTTGGGCTTGCGACCGCGTGGCTTTGGCGCAGGCTTTTCGTCCGGCTCTGAAGTTGAAATAGCCGGGGGCAAGATTGATACGTCAAAGCCATTGCTCTCTGTATCAATCCGGGGCGCCCGGCCACGGCGGGGGCGCGGCGTTGCTGTTTCGGTGGCTGGTTCCGGCGCTGGCTCGCTATGGTCTTCGCGCGGTTCGGCATTGCGCGTTGCAGAGTCTCGCGGCGCAGCGTCACGCTCATCACGGCGATAATTGTTTTGACGTGGCTGCTGGCGATCACGCTGACGATTTTGCTGATACTGGCGCTCATTCGCCTGATCGCTGTCGTCAGTCGCTTCGACTTGATCTTCAGACTCGTCGCCTTCGCCTGCGACAGCATCGTCATTTTGCCAATCATCGCGGCCATTTTCGTCACGACCATTTTCATCGCGGCCATTTTCATTCTGGCGGGGGCGATTTTCTTCAAAGCGGGCACGGCTATCGGCGACCACGCGGAAATAATGATCGGCAAATTGCAGATAATATTCGGCCATCACCCGGTCACCTTGCTGCTGGGCATCGCGCGCAAGCATATTATACTTTTCAAGCATCTGCGGCGCATTGCCCCGAGCCCGATTATCAATGCGGTTGCCTTGTTCGGCACCGCGCCCACCATTATTATTACCTTGTGGCCGTTGGTTGCCCCGACCGCGACGGCGGCCGGCCTGACGATTATTTAGCAAAAGGTGCGTCCCTTATTCATTGGGGTGAAAGCGTTTTCCATCTCTGTGTCGACATCACATCCCCTGATCACCACGCGCGGACCCGGATGCACGCTATCGCATCCGCCGCCTGCCAAAGCGGGGGCCAAAACTCCGCGCTTCAGATGGTGGGGGTAAGGGTGGGAGGTGCATTCGCTGAACCAGCCGGAAGATGCCTATCCGCCCCTTGGGATCGTCTTTACGCAGGTTGCGATCCAAAACCAAGCGCAAAATGCAAAATGGCGCGATCTCTGCCGCCCAAATCCGTTCGACACGTTGTTGCCATGCCTGCTTGAGCAAATAGCGACATAACGGCTTCGCGCTGGCTATGGCCGATTTCAACAGCGATCAACCCGCCCGGCGCAATAAGCGCAAGAAGCTGTGGAATAAGGCATTGATAATCATCAAGGCCATCCACCCCGGCAAAGAGCGCGGCATGCGGCTCTTTCAGCACATCGGTGGCCAGCGCCGCTCCCGTTTCGACATAGGGCGGATTGCATAAGATTAAGTCGAATTTCGCCCCGATCCCGCTCGCCCAATCACCCGTCTGAAACGTCGCCCGATCGGCCAGACCAAGCGCCAATGCATTGTCGGCCGCCACTGCCAGGGCAGCCGATGACATATCAACACCAATACCCGACGCTTCTGGCCACTGAGCCAAGGCAGCGAGCAACAGCGCGCCCGATCCGGTGCCAAGATCGAGCACTCGCTTCGGCCCTATTGCACCAAAATGAGACACAGCCGCATCGATCAGTGTTTCGCTATCAGGGCGCGGGATCAGGACGTCGGGCGTGACCTTCAGGCTGAACGTCCAAAAGTCACGCGTGCCTATGATATAAGCAAGCGGTTCGTGCGACACACGGCGCTCAATCAGCGCCGCGAAAGCATCTGGGCAAGCTTCGTCGAGCCGCGTAAGTAACATCGCCTCACGACTACACCCCAGCGCATGCGCCATTAGCAATTCAGCATCAAGGCGGGGGGTCGCGCTGACCCTAGATAGGTGCCTTGTCGCCTCCAATAAAGTAAGTCGGACAACTAGCCCCTCCCCTTCAGGGGAGGGGTTGGGGTGGGGCGTGTTCGCTGAAGCAAATGTTGGGCCATTGCGCATTTGGCATTCCCCACCCCCAACCCCTCCCCTGAAGGGGAGGGGCTTTTTATTCATCCGCCGCCGCCAACCGCGACACCTCATCCTCTGACATCAGCGCGCCGATCAGTTCATCAAGCCCGCCCACCAGGATTTCGGGCAAACGGTGAAGCGTCAAGTTGATCCGGTGATCAGTCACCCGGCCTTGCGGAAAATTATAAGTGCGGATGCGCTCGCTGCGATCCCCCGATCCCACCATTGATTTGCGATTACCCGCGCGTTCGGCATGGAGTTTTTCGCGTTCACGCTCATATAGCCGCGTGCGCAGCACTTGCATCGCCTTGGCGCGGTTCTTGTGCTGGCTGCGCTGATCTTGCTGAATGACGACAAGGCCGGTGGGCAAATGCGTGATCCGGATCGCTGAATCAGTCACGTTGACATGCTGCCCACCTGCGCCCGATGATCGGTAGATATCGATCTTGAGGTCTTTATCCTCAATCTGGACATCAACCTCTTCAGCTTCAGGCAAAACCGCAACGGTCGCGGCTGACGTATGGATACGTCCGCTGGCTTCGGTTGCGGGGACACGCTGAACACGGTGCACGCCGCTTTCAAACTTCAATTTGGCGAACACACCCTTGCCGGTGACCGATGCGACGACTTCCTTCATCCCGCCCGCTTCGGATTCGCTTGAGGAGATGAGCTCAACCTTCCAGCCCTGCCCGTCGGCATAGCGTTGGTACATGCGAAACAGATCGCCCGCGAAGAGTGCAGCCTCATCCCCGCCCGTCCCGGCGCGGATTTCGAGCATGGCGGCGCGTTCGTCGGCCGCGTCTTTGGGAAGGAGCGACAGTGCGAGCGCCCGTTCGGCAAGCGGCAAGCTTTCGCGAATCTGCTGCAATTCCTCTTGCGCCATCTCACGCATGTCAGGATCGGTCAGCATCACTTCGAGATCGGTCAGCTCGCCGCGCAACCGCTGAAGCTCACCAGCCGCTGCGGCAACGGGTTCAAGCTCGGCATATTCCTTTGACATGGCAACGAATTTGTCAGCGGGCAAATTGCCAGTGGCAAGCATCGCCTGCACCTCATCGAGCCGCGCGAGAAGCGAGGCGATGCGTTGGGGGGAAATGGTGGTCATGCCTTATTCCGTTAACAGCCGTGCAAGGCGAGCGTCTATAGTCGCCGCGAACGGATTGACAATCGTAACACCGCGCCACGTAAAGCCATCCTGCATATCTTCAGACAGCAGCAGCTCGCAATTCGCTTGCGCTGATACGGCCAATATCAACGAGTCCCAAAACTGCAGATTGTGATCAGTTGCTAAATCAATGGCGGCAAGGAACGCAGCCTCATCGCTACCAGCGCCCGCAAACCGCCTGCGCCAGCTTTCCAGAATTGAACGGCAATCTTCGTGCTGCCGACCGTTCCGGCGCAAAACCTGATAACATTCGCCAAAGACTTGGAACGGACAAATAATCTCACAGGTTTGCGCCACTTGCTCAATAATAACACGAGCTAATTTGCCCTTAGCAGCATCAGATGCCACTTTTGCAAGCCCAGCTGAATAGAGTAGAACATTACTATCAATGGCGACCCTCAAAGCTCGTAAAGCTCATCACGCGTCCACGGGCCAGTGACAAGCGGGGGATAGCGATCCATTTCCTCCCACAGGGCCTTGAGGTCCTCTTTCGAAGGGCGTTTCGCAGCCTTAGGCGGGGTAATTTCGGCCACAGGTTTACCGTGCGACGTGATCGTAAAGCTTTCCCCCGCACTCACTTCGCGCAAAAGCTCGGAAAAGCGCTGATTAGCTTCAGTTGCTGTGACGATACGATCCATGGTAGAAAAATAGTGTTTTTCACTAGATTGTCAAGATAGGGGCGTTAGCGACCGCGCAAAATCCTCCCCGGAACGGGGAGGGGGACCGCCCGAAGGGTGGTGGAGGGGGCGGCGGGAGCAGAGATCAATGTCCAAAAAGCGAGCCACTCTCGACCTGCCCCCTCCGTCAGCCTGCGGCTGCCACCTCCCCGTCCCGGGGAGGATTTTGGTGAGCGCCGCGCCGACACTCTGAACTAAATATTCAAAAGTTATCATGAACGATTCCAACCCGAGCTCGAAAACTCTGAGCCAAAAAATTCACTGAGCGCGTTTGACATACGCCGATCCAAGTCATCCTGCTCTTCATTCGTCTTAAAAGTCTCAAAATACGACGCATGTAATCGACCCATCGGATCAGCGGGTGAGCGCACCAAAAGGCGAACCGAGGCACCTTCCTTGATCGCCACTTCCACACGACGCTTTACATTGCCTTTGAACGCAATCGAACAAGCTAGGCCAGCATTGCGGAGCAACCGCAGTGCAATTGCCGCGTCCCCTTCACAACTTGTGTCGGCAGGGATCACCGCGATCAAATCGCCCGCATCGGGTGCAGCCTCAATCAACATCGCCAACCGCTCAATCCCCGCAGCCCATCCAACTGCAGGCGTTGGCTTCCCACCCAGCGTCTCGATCAACCCATCATAGCGCCCGCCGCCAATCACTGTCCCCTGCGCGCCGAGCCGGTCAGTCACGAATTCAAACGCGGTGTGGCGATAATAATCGAGGCCGCGCACCAGCCTTGCGTCACGTTCCCATGCCACGCCCGCGGCATCCAGCCCGCTCGTCACCGCATCAAAAAATGCCTGCGCCTCATCAGTCAGATAGGCGTCGATATCGGGCGCTGAATCCGCCACGGGGCGATCACGCGGGTCTTTGCTATCTAGAATACGCATCGGATTGACCGCGAGCCGCGTCAAACTATCCTCAGACAGACTATCGCGGTGTGCCTCAAAATGCGCCACCAGCCCCGCGCGCCACGCGTCGCGGCTCGCCGCATCGCCCAGCGTATTGAGCGTCAGCGTCACTCCGTCTGATATCCCGAGTTCCTTAAGTAATTGATCGGCAATGCAGAGCAGCTCAACATCAGCAGCAGGTTCAGCAGCGCCGATAACCTCAGCATCCAATTGATGAAATTGGCGGTAACGCCCCTTTTGCGGCCTTTCGTAGCGGAATAACGCCCCGTGCGTTGCGACCTTCAAGGGCACATATTGCTGCCAGCCTTCGGTGATGAACGCCCGGCAAATTCCCGCGGTAAATTCGGGCCGCAAGGTCAGGCTTTCGCCACCGCGATCTTCGAAGCTATACATTTCCTTCGACACGACATCAGTGCTTTCACCCAGCGAGCGCGCAAAGACGGCAGTTGATTCGAAAACCGGCACTTCGATCCGCTTGAAGCCATAAAGCCGCCGCACTCTATCAAAGGTCTCAACCACATGGTGAAAGCGGTCGGCAGTCTCACCAAGCATGTCTTGCGTGCCACGAACTGGGCGGGGGGTTTGAATTTTTGCCATGGGCGGCGCTTTAAGGCGCGATTGATTGCGATGCAATTCACGCGCACCGGGCATCTTGTTTCGGCGCGCAAAACCTGCAACTGAACACTATGAGCCATTCAGACGTTGTGATTGTAGGCGCAGGCCATGGCGGTGCGCAAGCTGCGGTGATGCTTCGCCAATTGGGGTTTGCGGGGAGCGTTACGGTAATCGGACGCGAAGCCGATTATCCTTATGAGCGCCCCCCCTTATCCAAAGACTATCTGGCCAAAGACAAGCCATTTGACCGTCTGTATCTGCGTCCACCGGCCTTCTGGGCAGAGCGCAACATCGACATGACGCTATCGACCGAAGTGATCAGCGTTGATCCGGCAGGCCGCAGCGTCACGCTGTCGGATGGCAGTGTGCTTCGCTACGGTGACCTGATCTGGGCAACCGGCGGCGATCCACGTCGGCTGTCGTGCCCTGGTGCCGATCTAGCGGGCATTCACGCGGTGCGGACACGCGCTGATGTTGATGCAATCATGGCCAAACTGGACGGTGTATCGCGCGTCGCCATCGTGGGCGGTGGCTATATCGGGCTTGAGGCGGCAGCAGTCCTGACCAAGCTTGGCAAGCCCGTGACCTTGCTCGAAGCCTTACCGCGCGTTCTGGCACGGGTAGCAGGTGAGGCGCTGTCGAGCTTCTATGAGGCTGAACACCGCGCGCACGGTGTCGATTTGCGCACGGGCGTAGGCGTCGTCGCTATCGAAGGGGCCGATGGTTATGTGACGGGCGTGCGGCTCGCCGATGATAACATCGTGCCCGCTGATATGGTGATCGTCGGCATTGGCATTATTCCCTGCGTTGAGGCATTGATCGCGGCGGGTGCGACCGGCGGCAACGGTGTTCTGGTTGATGACCATTGCCACACCTCACTCCCCCATATTTATGCGATTGGCGATTGCGCCGCGCATGCCAATGATTTTGCCGAAGGCGCAACGATCCGGCTTGAATCGGTTCAGAATGCTAATGATCAGGCGAAAATTGTCGCGCAACACATCGTTGGCGATCCTCAACCCTACCGCGCGACGCCGTGGTTCTGGTCAAACCAATATGATTTGAAGCTCCAAACGGTGGGGTTATCGACCGGGCACGAACGGGCTGTGCTACGCGGTGATCCAGCCACGCGAAGCTTTTCGATTGTCTATCTAAAGGGCGGCAAAGTCATCGCGCTCGATTGCGTCAACAATGTCCGCGACTATGCGCAGGGGCGTAAACTGGTTGAAGCGCGCCAGAGCCTTAGCGAAGCTCAGGCCGCCGACACGGCGCATGCGCTAAAGGATTATCTGACCCTCTAGACGCCGTCCAAAATCGCTAGCATAAATTAGGGAAGGATCGAACAGGGAGTCCCATATGCGCCTTATGATTGCGTCGTTATTGATTATGGCCAGCGCTGCCCATGCTCAACCCGCACTGCGTGATACGCCCTATCCGGGCACGATGATGTTAGCCGTAGATGCAACCGACCTGGATCGGGCAATTTTCAAGGTGAACCAAGTCATTCCCGTCACGACATCGGGGCCGACCACTCTGCTCTTCCCCAAATGGCTACCCGGCAACCACGCACCGCGCGGCGAGATTGAGAAGCTTGCCGGACTGGTGATCAAAGCCGGCGGCAAGACGCTAACGTGGAAGCGCGATTCGCTTGATATCTTCGCGTTCACAGTCGATGTGCCAGCCGGTACCAAGTCGCTTGATGTTGCGTTCAAATTTATCTCAGCCACCGCCGAAGATCAGGGGCGCGTTGTCGTGACGCAAGAGATGCTCAATATTCAGTGGAATTCGGTGTCGCTTTATCCAGCGGGATGGCGGACGTCGCGGATTCCGATCAGTGCGAGCGTCACTTATCCAGCGGGCTGGAAAGCGGGCACGGCGCTGCGCCCTGCCTCGACCGTCGGGAGCACGGTTACCTATCAGACGGTCGATTATGAGACTTTGATCGATTCGCCGGTATTTGCGGGCAAGTATTTCCGCGCGGAACCACTTGGCGCGGGTGTGACGCTAAACATCGTTGCTGACGATGCCAAAAATCTCGTGATCAAGCCTGCCGAGCTTGATGCGCATAAAAAGCTGGTCGACCAAGCAGTCAAAACATTCGGCACACGGCAATTTGATCATTATGATTTCCTGCTCGCGCTCACTGAAAAGATGGGCGGTATCGGGCTTGAACATCATCGATCCTCTGAAAATGGCGTTGATCCTGCCTATTTCACCGATTGGGCAGCGGGGCCAGGGCGCCGCAATCTCTTGCCGCATGAGCTGACGCATAGTTGGGATGGCAAACATCGCCGACCGGCAGGCCAGGCAGTTGGTGATTTCCGCACACCACTCGTCAATGATTTGCTGTGGGTTTATGAAGGACAGACCCAATTCTGGGGCTATGTGCTCGGCGCGCGGTCAGGCTTGTTCAGCAAGCAAGACACGCTAGACGCTTACGCAAGCATCGCCGCCAACCTTGACGTCCGCCGCGCGCGCGATTGGCGTAGTTTGGACGATACGACCAACGATCCGGTCATCTCGGCACGACGGCCCAAGGGCTGGACGACCTATCAGCGGTCAGAAGATTATTACAATGAAGGCTTGCTGATCTGGCTTGAAGCCGATGCCATCATCCGCAAACAGACCAATGGCACCAAAGGCATGGATGATTTTGCGCGCGCCTTCTTTGGCACCAAAGACGGCGATTATAGCGCCAAACCCTATGATTTTACCGAGGTGGTCGCGACGCTCAACGGCGTTACACCCTATGACTGGAATAGCTTCCTCACCAAGCGCCTGACCGAAAAGGCTGGCGGCGCGCCGCTCAGTGGTTTGACCGAAGGCGGTTATAAGTTGGTCTATAGCGATACGCCCTCTGGATTCACCAAGGACGGCGAAAAACGCAGCAAGGTGACTGGCTTGAGCTATTCGCTCGGCCTAAGCATCAACAAGAGCGCAAAACTAACCGACGTTGTTTGGGATGGCCCGGCGTTCAACGCAGGACTCACTATTGGGTCCGAGATTATCGGGGTAAATGGCCGCACCTATAGCGATGAGGTGATCAAGGACGCGATAACGGCGGCCAAGGGTGGCAAAGACCCAATCCGCTTGATCGTAAAATCGGGCGACCGCGTCCGCGACGTGGCGGTGCAGTGGAATGGCGGCCTGCGGTATCCCAAGCTAGAAAAGATCGGAACGGGTGACGGGAGCATCGATAAGCTGCTAAGCGCGCGTCCATGAGAATCGACCTGATCCCGGCGGGGGATAATCCGCCCGAAACCCTGAACGTCCTGATCGAAGTTCCGATCGGCGGTGAGCCGGTTAAATATGAATTTGATAAAGCCTCGGGGGCGCTCTTCGTCGACCGCATCCTCCATACGCCGATGCGCTATCCGGCGAATTACGGCTTTGTCCCCCATACGCTGGGTGATGACGGCGACCCGCTCGACGCGCTGGTGATGACGCGGTCTCCGATCATTGCAGGCGCTGTGATCAAAGTGCGTCCGGTGGGTGTATTGCTGATGGAAGATGATAAAGGCGGCGATGAAAAGCTGTTGACCGTCCCGCTTGATAGTACTTTTCCTTACTATTCCAAAGTACGATCACATGAGGATTTGCCACCCATCGTACTCGAACAGATTGGGCATTTTTTCGCGCACTATAAGGATTTAGAACCCGGCAAATGGGCGAAGCTCAGCGGCTGGGCCGGCCCGGATGAGGCCAAGCGGATTATCATCGACAGTATCGCGCGCGCCAAGGCAGCGGGGGTATGATCCCCCGCCGCTGCTAGACCGCCAAAGGCAGATGTTTCCGCCGGCGTAGTGTTGCGCCGATTAACCCAAAGCCGACTAGCAACATGATCCACGTCGCAGGCTCAGGAACTGCCGTGACGTCAACAAATGTGCGAAAGCCGCGATCAAAGATGGTCTGTTGCCAAGGTAAACTACCGCTATTGTCAGTGATATAGTTGGCCGCAGGCGCATAGTTCCGCGTCGATATTACCGACGTCCCATTGCCATCATCATCCAAGCCAATTTCTTCACCAAACAGAAAGCCGAAACGTGACCGCTGATTGAGCAACTGCGCGTAAACGTAGATGCTGAATTGCTGGCCAGCCACAGTTTGAAATCCAAGGCCCGAAACATCAATTGATGTGAAGTTAGTTTGATCCAGATCAAAGAAAAACGGCAACGCATTGCTTGATACAGCAAAAGCCGATGGCCCTGGTCCCCCGGGCAGAGTCGTTTCACCACCCCGCAAGATTTCGACGAACAGTTGATTAACAATTGACCGGACGCCAACAAAACCAATCTGCAAATCGACGCGTGTCAGCGTGCCGCTCTGTCCAGCGACAACGACCTGAGCCTGTCGGCGATCAAGCGGGCCACCAATGCCCTGCACTTGTTGAAATCCGGGCCGCGTGATGGTTATGATATTATCTTGATCGATAACGACGACGGCATGTGCAGGCACGACGACAAACAAGGCGACAATTGCCGCCAAAAGCCTAATGATTTTCATTTATTCCCCCAAAAGAACTAGACGCTGGTGGAGGGTTAACATTTTTTTCAGTTTGAGCAAGCCATTGAATCAGGACGTGTTAATTTGGGTCAAACGCCATAAAGTCAGCGCAAAATCATCTGGTCACCAACAATCCGCACACTGCCAACGCGCGACAGGAATGATTGACCGAGTAGCGAAATTGATGCCCCTTTGAGGATCGCCCCTTCAACGCCGTTCGCTTCCTTCTGGCCAATTGCAACACTTTCTAGCGTCGTGAATGCACCGCGGACAGGGCCACCTGCGCCCATACCGACGACGGTAAATTGTCGCGGATCAACGGTAAGGCCAACGCGTTCGGCATCTGCCTCGGTCAGCGCAACGCTCGACGCGCCGGTATCGACAACGAAGCGAACCAATTGGCCATTGACCATCGCATCAACATAGAAATGGCCATCTTCGTGACGATCTAGAACGGTATCAATTGCGTTACTGACCAGTGCATGGCGGGGGGCAGGCGGGGCTGGTTGAGGAGATCCGCTTGCGATGAACAGACCAAAGGCTCCGCCGATGAAGAAGGTAAGCGAATGTGTGGCAATTGTCATCCGAAGATGCCTAACGTGCCACCACCAAGATTGCCCTAAACGCTGTGGTTAATAAGCCGCAAACCAGTCAGCCGATCAGCCGCAGCGTACTTTGCGTCGCCGCTCAACCGCTCGCCCCGCAAGGCCGCCCGCCCCAGCGCCAACCAGCGTCGTGATGGTCTTATCGCCACGTCCACCGATGATATTGCCGAGCAAACCGCCGCCAACCGCGCCAACGATAGCGCCAACCGTGCCATCGGATTTGCGACAGTAAGTCCGGCCATCTGCTCCGCGAAATGTCTTGTAGCGCCCATGGGCTGAGGCTGGGGCTGAGGCGATCAGCAACGGTGCCACCATTGTGGCGATGCTCGCAACTGTCATGGTCATACGCATAGCAAATTCCTCCTCTTGGGATGATGATCATGCCCTTCGCCACATGAATGGCGCACAACGGCGGGATCGGTTGAACCCAGATTTGCGCCTGTTCACCGGGAGTTAGTATGTTTCGCATTGTGGTTGATACCCACAACCCACCTGCGACGCATCAGACCGCGCCGATAGACCCACCCCCATCGACATTGATCTTCTGACCATTGCAATAAGGATTGGCATCCGAGACGAGCCAAACGACAGCCGACGCGACATCGTCTGGCGTCGAAACGCGGCCAAAGGGTGATCGCGCGTCAAGTTCGTGTATGTCTGCGACACCCATCACCGCCTTGGCCAGTTTATCGCCCATGTCGGAAACAGTGAGCGACGGGCTAACAATGTTGCAGCGGATGCCGTGGCGGCGTTCCTCTTTGGCGATCACGAGCGCCAGCGCTTCGCTCGCTGCTTTCCCCATCGAATAGGGCGCGCCGTTGGGGCTATGGCTGAGCGTGGCGACGCTCGAAATCATGATGATATCGCCGCGCCCTGCCGTGCGCAGATGCGGGATCGCGCATTTTGACATATAATGCGGCCCGAAAGCATGGACGCGCATCACGCGTTCAAACTCGGCTGGGTCGGTATCGGCGACGGATTTGCCCCGGCTCGCAATCCCGGCATTATTGATCAGGATCGAAAGCCCACCAAAATCACGCACGACCGCTTCAACCATTGCCGCGCATGCCTCATAATCGTCAATGCTCGCCAGATAGGCACGCGAGGTGCGGCCCATGGCAGCAATAGCCGCGACAACTGCGTCAGCCTCATCGGCAGCCGACCGATAATTGATCGCGACATCGGCCCCCGCCTCGGCAAGCGCCAGCGCAATTCCCCGCCCAATTCCACGTGATCCGCCCGTGACAAGCGCGATGCGGCCTACCAGCGGGCGCTCAGCCATTGGGGGCGACGAATGTATCGAAATAGGCAAAAATCGCATCATCTGATCGGCTGTCGGCATTGGCCCAGGTCGGGGCGTCCTGCTTGTTGAGCAATTTGCCATCACCCGAGACGATTAATACAGTCGGGGTGCCCTTGATCTTGCGGATGCCAAAGCGCCGCGCAATATCGATATTGCGGTTCTTTTGGCCAACGTCGACATAGACAATCTCATAACGTGCCCCCATCATCGCCTTGAAGCGCGGCAGTTCAAACCGGCCCGCGAGGCTTCGGCTATCATGGCACCAATTTGCGCCCATGACGAGGATAGCGAACTTGTTGGCGGCTTTGGCGCGGGCGAGTGCCGCGTCGACGTCGGCTTTGGCACCGCGCGCTGGATCGTAAAGCGACGCTTGCGGATGTGCCACTTCGGCTGACGGTGAGGTTGCCGCTGTCTGCGCTGCGCCAGGCACCGCTGTGCCGATTAGAATAAGCGCAAGGATGTGCCTCAAGCCGCCACCATCCCGTGTCCAGCATCGGCACTAACGCTCGTCCCCGCCTCAATTTCGGCTGCCTTGGCTTCGACCAGTTTGACGATATGGTCGAGCATATCGGAGTCTTCGACATGGTGGTCGGTAACGCCCGATAGATAGACCATATGCTTGCCATTGCCGCCGCCGGTCAGGCCAATGTCGGTCTCGCGCGCTTCGCCCGGGCCGTTAACGACACAGCCCAGCACCGAGAGTGAGAGCGGCGTGTTGATATGCTGAAGCCGCTCTTCAAGCGCTTGCACGGTGCGGATCACGTCAAAGCCCTGTCGCGCGCATGAGGGGCAGCTGACGACGCGGACACCGCGCGTGCGCACGCCAAGTGTTTTCAAAATCTCATATCCAACGCGCACTTCTTCTTCAGGTTCGGCCGATAGCGAGACACGGATCGTATCGCCAATGCCAAACCATATCAGCGATCCAATACCGATGGCTGATTTGACTGTCCCACCGCGCTGGCCGCCCGCTTCAGTGATGCCCAAGTGAAGCGGACAATCTACCGCTTCGGCGAGCTGTTGATACGCCGCGACCGCCAAGAAATGATCGCTGGCCTTCACCGCCACCTTATATTCGCGGAAATCATGATCTTCGAGCACACGGATATGGTCAAGCGCGCTTTCGACCAGAGCTTCGGGGCAAGGTTCGCCGTATTTTTCCAGCAAATCGCGCTCGAGCGATCCCGCATTAACGCCAATCCGGATCGCGCAGCCATTGGCTTTGGCCGCATTCACCACTTCGCGAACGCGATCTGCCGAGCCGATATTACCCGGATTGATCCGCAAGCAAGCTGCACCGGCATCCGCCGCTTCAAGCGCTCGTTTATAGTGGAAATGGATATCGGCCACGATGGGCACACGGCTCGCGCGGACAATCTGTTTGAGCGCGGCAGTGCTTTCAACATCGGGGCAAGAAACGCGGATAATATCTACGCCCGCCTCTTCGCAGCGCCTGATCTGCTCAATCGTTGCCTTGGCATCGCTGGTCAGCGTGTTGGTCATCGTCTGCACGGTGATGGGCGCATCCCCCCCAACGGGAACATTGCCAACCATGATCTGACGGGATTTGCGACGGACGATATCTCGCCAAGGACGGAGTGAAGTCATGCTCGCTATATAGGGGACGCGGCGCGCGGTGGCAAATCTTGTTCGGTGAAGCTTTGGTGCTTTTTCTATGCGGTCAGGCGACCTGTTGCGCGATTTCGTTGGATTCGAAGGCTTTCGCTTGCGCCTTGCCCGAGAACTTTGCCGCATAAAGCGCAACATCGGCAGCCGCGAGCAGGGCCGTGCTAGTCGTTCCATCGCGCGGATGGATCGCAAATCCAAGACTGGCCGATACCGCGATGCGCTCGCTTCCAACAACCGCTGGCTGGCAAAGGGTGACAATGATACCGGTGGCCTTGGTCGATATCACCACAGGATCGTCGGTACCGCGCATCAAAACGACGAATTCATCGCCGCCAAGCCGCGCGGCAACATCGTCTTTACCCCGGTGCGCATCAAGCCGTTCACCGATGATCTGCAGCAATCTATCCCCTGCAAGATGGCCAAGCCGGTCATTGACTTGCTTGAACCCATCAAGATCAAGCAAGGCGAGCCCAAACCCCGCACCTGAAGCGAGTTCAGCGTCAAGCATTTCCATGAAGGCCCGCCGGTTGGGCAATTGCGTCAATGCATCGGTGTTTGCCTGATCAAGGATTTTCTTTTCTAGAATAAGCCCATTGATCATCACGCCATATTGTTCGTTGACCAATCGCACCTGAAGCAAGGCCGATGTCATAAAGGTTAGGCCCAAAATGATCGACAGTTGATCCCCGGTCAGAACCATGACAATTCCCGTAGGATATATGCCCAAAACTAGCGCGATAATCGCCGGAATGCGCACTATGGCCAAGCAATGCGCCACGCAAATTACGCCCAGCGAAAGCGAAATCGGGCCCAGCATCGGATAGGCTGTTGCCTTAGTCAGCAACGACCATAAGCACCAGAGCGCTGCAACACTCACCCCACTCGCCGCCGCCATCGATACTTGCCGAAGCCAACGCCCCGCATCGTTTGACGTAACCTTTGACACATCACGCCTAACCCACATCATGATCCGGGTCGCGCAAAACAGGATCAGCACGAAAGGTATGGCAAGTTCGGCCCAGCTTGCATGATCGTGCCACAGCGCAAGTATGATGATCAGCGTGTTGAACATCGCCACGGCATATAGATTGGGCACCTGTCGGCTCAGCCGCTCGATCTGGACCTGCTCTGCGGCTAGCCGGACGCTTTGCGGCGGCGGTGGAAACAGCCGATGGATCAAATTCGCAGCTGGCATATCGTGATTGCCGTCCATCGCATCTCATCCCAATCGAACCAATCTTGCTCGATTACGGTCATAGCGGCACAAAAGTAAAGAGCGCGTTAACCAAGACGTCGCGGCCACTAGAATGGTGATTTGCGTGCTTCAAATGCCCTGCTAAATGCGGCGCACATCCGCAGAATGGGATAATGAACTATGCGACTTTTACTTATCCTGATCACGTTCTTGTCGGCCTCGCCCGCTTTTGCATGGGGCGCATTTGGGCATGAAACGATTGCGGGCATTGCGCAAGCAAGTGTTTCGTCCAGAACGCGCGGCGAAATTGATCGCCTGCTGCGCGCTTGGCCTTCGGTTGAAACCCCGACCTGTCCGCTCAAGACGCTTGCTGATGCATCGGTCTGGCCCGATTGTGTGCGCGGGCTGGGCGTGCGCTTCGATTATACATCAAGCTGGCATTACCAGAATGTCGATATCTGCAAGCCTTTTGACCTCAAGGCCGCGTGCAAGGACGGCAATTGCGTCTCCCGCCAGATCGACCGAGCGGTTAAGCTCCTCGCTGACAAAAGCATCCCCCCGCGTGAACGGCTGATGGCGCTGGCCTTCCTCACCCATTTTGTCGGCGATCTGCACATGCCGCTCCACGGCGGGGATCGGGGTGATCGCGGCGGCAATGATGTCAAGGCAGCTTACGGCGTGGTTGAGGGGCGGATGAATCTGCATTGGCTCTGGGATGGCCCGCTTGCCGAACGCGCAATATCGACGCCGCCGGCTTCAGTTTCAGGATTGCTGGCTGGAATGAATACTGGCGAACGCGCGCAACTCAGTGCGGGAACGCCCGAAGATTGGTCGCGGGAGAGTTGGGGCGTAGCCCATGATATAGCCTACACCGCCGCACTTGGCGACCCGTGCGGCCCGGTGCCGCCGCGCACTTCGCTTGACGACGCCGCTATCGCACGATCGATATCCCCGACACGCAGCCAAATCGTCAAAGCCGGACTGCGCCTCGCCCGATTGCTGGACGAGGCGCTTAGGTAACCTCCCGGTCATGCTCTTGAGCCATGTCAAGCTCACCGGTGATCAGCTGAACGCTCAATCTGAAACTTAGATAACACCAGATCCAGTTGACAATCACTGCCACCCGGTTGCGCACGCCGACCAGAAACGCGACATGGATTGCGCCCCATAGCCACCAGGCAAGGGCACCACTGAATTGTATGAAGCCGAAATCGGCAACTGCACTCTTCCGGCCAATGGTCGCGAGGCTGCCCATATGCTGATACGCGAATGGCGGCGGCGGCTGGCTGGCTTCAAGCCGCGCGCGGATGACCTTTGCCACATAGGCCCCGCTTTGTTTGGCAGCAGGGGCCAGGCCGGGGACGGCTTTTCCTTTCCATCCATTGCTGGCCGCCGTATCACCAATGGCAAATACATCCTGATGACCAGCAACACTGAGATCTTCCCCCACCACCACGCGACCTGCCCGATCCTTATCAGACCCGAGCCAATCGGCGGCGGGTGAGGCGACGACACCAGCGGCCCACAACACTGTGGCGGCTCCAATCCGCTCGTCGCCTATCATCACGCCGTCATCATCAATGCCAGTCACGCGCGCGCCCAGCCGCACTTCAACGCCCAAATCCTCAAGCGAGGCTTTGGCGCGCGCGGACAGTGTTTCGGGAAAGGATGGCAAGACGCGGTCACCCGCTTGCACAAGGATGATACGCGCCCTTCCCGGGTCAATGGCGCGGTAATGATTGCTGAGGCCAGCGGTCGCGAGTTCGGCAATCGACCCGGCGAGTTCAACCCCCGTTGGCCCGCCGCCGATCACGACGAAGGTCAGCAATCGGGCCTGTTCGGCGTTATCCGCGCAAGCTTCGGCGCGCTCAAAGGCGGTTAAGATATCGCTACGCGCCGCCACGCCGTCTTCAATGCGCTTAAGGCCGGGCGCAAAGGGTGCCCATTCATCGCGGCCAAAATAGCTATGCGCAGCCCCGGTCGCGAGGACGAGATAATCGTAGTCAAGCCGGTCTCTGCCGATACCAACCTGCTTGGCCGCCGTATCGACGCTCGTGACCGTGCCGAGCCTTACGCTGATATTATGGTCGTCAAGGAACAACCCCCGGATCGGCGTCGCGACGTCCGCAGGCGAAAGCCCAGCGGTTGCAACTTGATAGAGCAAGGGCTGAAACAAGTGATAATTATGGCGATCAATCAGCGTAACCCGCACCGGCAGCGCACGCAGCTTTGCCGCACACGCCAGACCCCCAAAGCCAGCACCAACGATCACGACATGCGGCCAGTCTGCTGGCACGATATCTTTTGGCCGGTCGAACAGGAAATGCGCGTGGAGCCATTCGGCGATCCGGCGGTCAATCGTGAGCAACCCGCCGTCATGATAAGCAAGGATGATCAGGAACAGGATCAGGTAGAGATGCGTGCCATGACCCATGACATGCATCCCCGCCAATCCCGCCTGAAGCAAAGGCAGAATGACAGCCAAGCCGAAACCGCTGGCAACCAGTAAAGCCGTTACGAGTGCCAACCCTCGCGGCAGCCAGCCAAACGAGTCAGTCGGCACCCAGTCAGGCAAGATGGCAAATCCCGCCAGCGCAGCGGCAAGCCAAAGCCGTGCGACTAACAAATATGCAGGCGCTACCACCTCTCGCAGGCCATCAAGCACGCGCATTACCGGTTTCGATAGCGGCAGGGCGCTGGCGCGCATCCCGAGCGCCAGCGCACGGTCAATCGACAAAGCGTCTGGCCCTCGCAAGATGTACCAGCCGAGTAGCGCGATCACGAGCAGATTGGAATCGCCGCCGCCACCCGCACTTTGTTGCGCCAAGATCGAGAGGAGCAACGCCGCCGACGACAGCCGGGTGAACAGCCCTAAACTGATGAACAAGCCGCCAAGGCCGCCGCTAGCCGCCATTGCTGACGCGCTCATCATGCTATCGCTTGCCATGGCATCGCCCGATGCCACCGCCATGACGCTCGACATAACGAAAGCCTGCGCGAGATAAAGTCGAATACCCAAATCAAAAAAGGGCCGCGACGCCGCAAAGATAGACTTATAAAAGGCTATCCAAAGCCGGAACGTGATCCGCGTTGCCGCACTGCCGCCCCGTAATGCCACTGGCTATCTCCACACGATTCTCTGGTTGATGTTCATATAGCCTGCACGCAATGTTTCACAATTGAGTGGGCCGAGCGTGAGGAGGATCAGGCCGCCATTTCCTCGATGCTTAGCACATAGAGACCAGCGGCACCTGCAATTGCGCTTGACTTGAGGCCAATCGCTTCGGGAACGATATGCGCGAGATACCATGCCGCCGTCGCCACCTTGGCGCGCAGGAAGGCCGGATCACCCTCCCCGCCCGCCGCCGCGATGCGGCCCATACGCTCCATCAACCAGCCAGACACGGCGACTGACACCATCGTCAGGAACGGCGTGCTACCCGCAAGGCGGTCGTCGACGTCGCTGCCAAGCATCCACTGTGCGACCGTTTCAACCGCATCGATGAGCGCAATCAGGCCGCTATCCTGCGCCTCGGCCCGCATATCGGCAATCAAGCTGGCAAGTGCCGCGCCCCCATCGCCCGTCAGTTTGCGCCCGACCAGATCAGCCGCCTGAATGCCGTTGGTACCTTCATAGATCGGCGCGATCCGGATATCGCGGTAATGCTGTGCCGCACCGGTTTCCTCAACGAAGCCCATTCCGCCGTGGACTTGCACGCCCAGCGACGCAATCTCACAGCCCGCGTCAGTGCCATATGATTTGGCGAGTGGCGTCAATATATCGAGCCGCGCCTTCGCACCCTCAATACCCAGATGCGCGCGATCCACCTGTGCAGCGGCATAATAAACGAGCGCACGCGCGGCTTGGGTCAGTGCCTTCATGCGCATCAGCATGCGCCGCACATCGGGATGCTCGATAATCGCCACCGGCGCGGGGCCGCTGCCATTTGCCCGTGCCGACTGCACCCGGTCACGCGCATAGGCAAGCGCGGCCTGGGTCGCACGCTCGCCAATCTGAACGCCTTGGAGGCCAACGTTGAGCCGCGCATTGTTCATCATCGTAAACATGGCACGCATTCCGCCCATTTCGGGGCCGATCAGATGCCCGGTGCATTCATCATTGTCACCGAACGCCAGCACGCAGGTGGGCGACGCGTTGATCCCAAGCTTATGTTCAATCGACACACAGCGCACATCATTGCGGCTGCCATCGGGGCGCACCTTGGGCACGAGGAAGAGCGAAATGCCGCGCGTTCCCGCTGCCGCTCCGGGCGTGCGTGCGAGGACGAGGTGGATAATATTATCGGTCAAATCATGTTCGCCATATGTAATGTAAATCTTGGTGCCCTTGATCAGGAAGCCGCCATCGGCTTGCGGCGTTGCCGTCGTCCGCAGTGCGCCGACATCGGATCCCGCCTGCGGCTCGGTCAGGTTCATTGTGCCTGACCATTCGCCGGTCACCAGTTTGGGCAGATATAGCGCGCGCTGCTCATCGGAACCATGCGTCGCCAGCGCCTCAATCGCGCCCACGGTCAGCATCGGGCATAGGGTGAACGCCATATTGGCGGCGCCTAGATCCTCAAGCACAACCGTGGCCAGCGCGAAAGGAAGCCCCTGCCCACCAAACGCTTCTGGCCCATCAAGCGATCCCCAACCGCCTTCGACATAAGCCTTATATGCCGCGCGGAACCCCGGCGGCATCGTGACCTCACCGTCATTCCACTGCGCACCAATCGTATCACCGGGCCAATTAAGCGGCGCAAATTCGCCCGCCGCAAAGGCCCCTGCTCCTTCAAGGATCGCATCGACCATATCTGATGACGCGGCCGCGTAGCGCGGATGCGCGGCAAGTTCGGATATGTTTGTGACGGAATCGAGGACGAAACGTTGCTCGGCGATGGGGGGCGTGAATGTCATTTTGTGTCCGCTCTTGCTTGATTCGGTGCCTCGCTATAGCCCCGCCTCATGTCGGTCGCAAAACCACCTTTTGATACGATCATTTGCCCCGATGGCCCCGAGGCGATTGCGCAAGCGGCGACGCTGATCCGGGCGGGTCATCCTGTCGCCGTGCCCACGGAAACCGTTTACGGCTTGGCTGCGGACGCCACCAATGGCGAAGCCGTTGCCGCTATTTACGCCGCCAAGGGACGACCGAGTTTCAACCCGCTGATCGTTCATGTGATTGATTTAGCCGCCGCCGAGCACATTGCCGTTTTTGATGATCGCGCGCGCGCGCTTGCGGCGGCGCATTGGCCGGGTCCGCTTACTTTGGTGCTGCCGCTGCGCGAAACGAGCGGGATTGCGAGCCTTGTGGTAGCGGGGCTTACGACGATTGCCATTCGCGTGCCTGCCCACCCCGCCATGCGCGCGGTGATCGACGCCGTTGCGCGACCCCTTGCCGCGCCGTCCGCCAATGCCAGCGGCACAATCAGCCCAACGCGCGCCGCGCATGTTCTGGCAAGTCTCGGATCACTTATCCCCATGATCATCGATGGTGGTGCATGTGCCGTTGGGATCGAATCAACCATCGTTGCGAGCAGCGCGGAGGGGTTGCG
The DNA here is from genome assembly GCA_046153565.1 of Sphingomonadaceae bacterium. GTDB lineage: Bacteria > Pseudomonadota > Alphaproteobacteria > Sphingomonadales > Sphingomonadaceae > Aquisediminimonas. The sequence continues at coordinate 36,738 of JBJXDU010000005.1, read as the reverse complement.
TTTGCTCCGTCCCGGACCAATTGATCTCGGCTTGATCCCTGAGCAGAGCGACATAATCGAGGCGCCCGGACAATTGGCGAGCCACTACGCCCCCACCAAACTGCTCCGATTGGAAGCAATCGACCGACGAGCAGACGAATGGATGATAGGCTTTGGCACAATAGATGGTGACAGCAATTTGTCGTGCTCAGGCGATCTTACGGAAGCCACCGCGCGCTTGTTTGATCTCTTGCATGAGGCCGATGGTAGCACAGCGCACGCTATCGCGGTGGCACCGGTGCCCCGTAAAGGGCTGGGGATTGCCATCAACGACCGACTGTCCCGCGCGGCGGCTTAAGCCTTCACACGCTCGGCAAAAGATTTGCGCAATTTGGCAAGTTTGGGCGGGATCACCGCAAGGCAATAGCCATTGCGCTGCCCTTCGCCGTCCCAATATTGCTGGTGATAGTCTTCTGCCGGATACCATGTGGTTAGCGGTTCAATCGTCGTCACAATCGGAGCAGGCCAATCTTCCTGCGCGCGCGCAATGCCAGCCTTGGCGGCGACCATTTGTTCGTCACCGTCCGGAAATAGCGCAGACCGATACTGGGTGCCTACGTCATTCCCCTGGCGATTGAGTTGCGTCGGATCATGTGTGGCAAAGTGGATATCAAGAATGTCGCTATAACCGATAAGGGCGGGGTCAAACACCACCCGAATCGCCTCGGCATGGCCAGTGGTGCCAGAGCAGACTTGTTTATATGTCGGATTGGCGACAGCACCACCAATATAGCCGCTTTCAACGGATATGACGCCATTCAGCGACGTGAAGACCGCTTCAGTACACCAAAAACACCCGCCGGCGATAATCGCTGCTTCAGTCATAGTCGTTCAATCCCTTATTCGCGCTGCGCGTGCTGACACCAACATGGGTCGTACGTGCCAAAAATCAAGCGGCGGTTGCTTCGGCCTCATATCCCAAGGCGATCAGACACAAAAAAGGCGGCACAGAGGCCGCCTTTAATACCCTGTAAGGTCCACAAGCCTAGGGGCTTGCAGGAGCGCTGCTGCCGTCAGCAGCGACTACGATGCCGCCAACAACGGCAGCTGCAGCCAAAACGGCAATAACGATAGTACCAATACCACCGTCTTGCTTGCTTGCCTTCTTCACGCGCACGCCCTGGCGAACGGCATCGGCACCGCGAATCGAAAGCTTGCTAACTGCGGCCGTCGGCGCTGCTTGGGCGATTGTTGGGATAACAATCATCGAAAGTGCAGCGGATGCCGCAATAACTGACTTACGAAGAGACATGGATAACTCCTTAACCTGCTTTTGCCTTACGTCGACGATGCTATTGGCATCATCCTATCGATTAATCAAGTGCCGCCGCACTGTTTTCGCAGGCGCAGCAAAAAAGTCTTGCTGTAACTCAGCCTGCATGACGCGAAACGTACGATTTTCGGGATCGTTTGCGGCATAATCGCGAGTCACAAAAAAGGGCAGCCCAAAGACCGCCCCTCTCTATACCTTGGCTATCACCACCAGATGACTAGGGTGACTTGCTGCCACCGTCTGCAGCGATGATGATGCCTGCCACAACAGCCGCGGCCGCGATGAGTGCGATGATGAGACCGCCGCCACCGCCATCTTGCTTGCTTGCCGACTTAACAGCTACGCCTTGGCGAACAGCTGGAGCGGCACGAACCGACAGCTTGCTTGCTGCAGTTTCTTTCGCCGGAGCTGCCTGAGCAATAGCTGGCACGGCAATCATAGCGATTACAGCCGATGCTGTAACAACTGACTTACGAAGGTTCATGGTCAACTCCCTTTAATCTTTAGCCTAGCGGCGATTGCTGCTTCGCACCAATCACCGCATTAATCAAGTACCCTGTCGACATTTTGGCAGACGCACTTTCGAAACTCCACTAACCGTGCCGTTCCTACGATGAACAGAAAAACTCATTTTCGAATCTGTCTATTTCAACCGCTAGATCTCCCTGCCCTAGGTTTGTGAAAGATTTGTTAAATCATGCTAACCTATCGATAGGATGATAGTTTTTGTCCGGCAGGTGGTGGCGACGATAACGATCAGTGACAATCTACACACGCAATTAACACTATTAACGCTGATTTTGTTGAAAATGAAAGATAGTGCGATTCGCTGGCTGGGGCGGCAGGGTTCGAACCTGCGAATGGCGGCATCAAAAGCCGCTGCCTTACCACTTGGCTACGCCCCATCGCGCGATTGAGCAGCGCCCTATAGCAGCGCGCTTATGAATGGCAATATCACCAATCGCCGCTAAGCACCGATTCGGTGCACCCATTGATTGGGATCAGGTGCAATGCCCTTTTGAATATTGATCAACAGTGATTTGAGCCGTTGGGTGGTCTGTCCTGCGCCGCCCGCACTGATCGTGAACTGACCCTCAGCACTTGCCACCGACCCAATCGGGGTGACAACTGCCGCCGTACCACACGCAAATGCCTCAACCAATTTACCGCTATGCGAATCGCGGCGCCATTCATCGAGCGAATAAGGCGCTTCGCGAACTGTCATTCCCTGCGCACGGGCAAGCGTTAGCACGCTATCACGTGTAATTCCGGGCAAGATCGTACCGCCAAGCGGCGGCGTTTGAATTGATCCGTCATCAAAGACGAAAAATATGTTCATGCCGCCCAGCTCTTCGATCCAGCGCCGTTCAACCACATCAAGATAGACGACCTGATCATGGCCTTTCCGAATCGCTTCGGCTTGCGCGACAAGGCTTGTGGCATAGTTGCCACCGCATTTGGCCGCCCCGGTGCCACCGGGTCCGGCACGTGTATAATCCTCACTCACCCAAAGCGAAATGGCTGGTGCGCCGCCTTTAAAATACCCGCCGACCGACGAAGCAATCACAAGATAGAGATATTCCGCAGAAGGCTTCACACCCAAAAACACTTCGCTCGCAAACATGAAGGGGCGCAGATAGAGCGAGCCGCCTTCAACGCTTGGAAACCAATCACGATCAATATCAACAAGAGCACATACCGACTCGATGAACATGTCGGTCGGCAATTCAGGCATGGCCATCCGCTTTGCTGATTCGGCAAACCGTTTTGCATTGGCATCGGGGCGGAACAGCGCCATCCCGCCGTCGGCCAATCGGTATGCCTTCATCCCTTCGAAAATCTCTTGGGCATAATGGAGCACCGCAGACGCAGGGTCGAGCGAAAGTGGCGCCCGCGCGGTCACACGCGCGTCATGCCAGCCAAGCGTATCGCTATACCGGATCATCACCATATGATCGGTGAAAACGCGCCCAAAGCCGGGATCAGCAATCATCGCAGCGCGCGCGTCGGCGGCAACTGGATTGGCATTGGGCTCGATCAAAAACGGCGTCATCACATCACACTCTTTGGACTGGCAGCTGCAGGCTTAGCGGGATTGTCTTGCCAAAGCCTTAGCAGTGCGGCAAAATACGTCAATATGGCTGTCCAAATTCTTCCCGCGCTCTCAACCGGCGCGTCGCCGCTATTTCTGCGCGAGGCCGAAATCCGGCGCGGGGTTGAATTGCTGTATTTCGGTTATAGCCACCTGACCCAGTCCGCTGATACCATTTTGGATGGTCAGGGGCTAGGCCGCGCTCACCACCGCGCACTCTACTTTATCGCACGCCAGCCCAATTTAACGGTCAGCGAATTGCTGGCGCTGCTCGCCATCACCAAACAATCACTCGGCCGTGTAATCACTGATCTGACAAACCGAGGCTTAGTCGAATCGAGCAGCGGCCGCATCGACCGGCGGCAAAAACTGTTGCGGTTAACCGATGCAGGTGCCGCGCTTGAACTTACGCTGTTCGAAGCGCTGCGTGACCGATTGTCCGTGGCTTATGTTCAAGCCGGCCAAACATCGGTCACTGGTTTTTGGCAAGTGCTTGAGGGCCTGATTCCCGATAGCGAACGGAGTCGCGTGATCGGATTGCAGGCGAACGATTAACCCCGCGCCGTCGCCGCCATTTCCGCATTGCGTCGCTCAGCGGCGATTAGCGTTTTCGTCAGCAGGGCAACTAACGCGCCGTCTTGATCAAGAACATCTAGCCCTTTGCGCGTTGATCCGCCCGGACTGGCAACACGTTCAGCGAGCGCGAACGGCGATTCGTCCGAAGCCGTTGCCAGCAGTGCTGCCCCTTCCACCGTCGCCAACGCAAAGCGAGCCGCTTGATCGGCGGGCAAGCCGAGAGCGCTGCCCGCCTGACCCAGCGCATCAATGAAACGGAATAGAAAAGCAGGACCACTGCCGGAAAGCGCGGTCACAGCATCAAACATCCGCTCCTCACCAATCCATTCGACGAGGCCAAGCGGAGCCATCAGCGCTTCTATCTCAGCGAGTGCCGATCCATCCTGACTATCGCTAAACAAGGCCAGCACGCCCTTGCGAATCGCGGCGGGCGTATTGGGCATCACGCGGACAATCGTATCGGGCGCCCCGAAGTGATCGCGCAATGTGCCCACTTCAACCCCTGCCAGAATCGACAAGAGCTGCGTATGCGCAGCAAGGTACGGCGCAATCTGCGGCGCGACGAGTCCAAGCATTTGCGGCTTCACGGCGATCATCACTGTGTCGGGAACGCCTTCTGGCGGATACGCGACAATTGTTACGCCAGCAGGCACCATCGGGGCACCGGGATCAATCACTGTGACCATTGCGGGATCAAGCCCAGCATCAACCCAGCCGCGCAGCATTGCGCCGCCCATATTGCCGCAGCCGACAATCCAGAAGGTTCCGCTCACGCTTCGCCCTGCGTTTCGACCATGGCGGCGGCGATTGCCTCGGCTGGCGTCTTGCCGCCCCACAGCACGAACTGGAATACTGGGTAGAATCGGTCGAGCTCGCCAGCGGCAGTATCGATCAGCAAATCGGCCTGGTCGCTGTTGAGCGTTGGTTCGTCCTGCCCGTCGAGCAAGGCCGCGTGCCGGAACACGAGCGAGCCATTGCCTGACCACAGCTCAAAATGGCCAAGCCATAATTGTTCGTTGATCAGGCCAATCACTTCATAGATCGCGCTATATTGCGCCTCAGTAACGCGGATGTCTGGGAATGCGAGAAACTGCAGCACGCGGTCATCATCGCGCCAGATGCCGCGCAGTTCATATTGCCCCCAGCTGCCATCGCATCCGGCGACAATCTCTTCGTCGCCAACGCGCTCGTGGCTCCAGCTGTGCGCAGCAAACCATTGTTCGAGCACGTCGATAGGCGATCCGCTATTTTGCGTCATTTCCTGATGATCAATATCCATAGATCATCATTGCGCGCGATATGCGTTACGCTTCAAGGGCAGCCCAGCAAAAAGCTGTGGATATCACTCCTTCGGCTTCGCCGCCTTCTTGACCGTTACCTTGGCCGGCGCACCTTCAAGCGCATCAAGCCGCGCCTTCAATGCCTCAGCTTCATCGCGCGCAGCGGCGGCCATTGCCTTGACGGCTTCAAATTCATCGCGGCTCACAAAATCGAGGCCACCGATCCATTCCCGTGCCCGCTCGCGCGCCGATGATTCGGCCTCGCGGCCAACCCCGGCAATTGTTCCGGCAGCGCCATTAATCAGCTTGGCTATGTCATCAAAGAATCGATTTTCGGATTGCATCGCGCTCTCTTTCGTCAAAAATAAGTGGCTATCCCTTAGCGCCTCAAGTGGGCATCACCAACCGGCAGCGCAAGGGTTGCAAAGATTTACTGCATTTTGAGACCTAGCGCGTTATACGCTGCGCAGATCGAATCGGTGGGGTTACATCTTGTCAATATTAATAACCGGGGTCGCCGGGTTCATCGGGTTCCATCTTGCGCACCGGTTGCTCGCGCGCGGCGACATTGTCGTTGGCGTTGATTGCATCAACGATTACTACGACCCCCAATTGAAGCGTGACCGAATCGCTGATCTGCGCGCGCATTATGGTGATCGCTTCACATGTCTTGAGGTCGATTTCGCCGACCATGTCGCGCTTGAAACGGCACTGGCACCGCATTCGTTTGACCGGATTATGCATCTCGGTGCGCAGGCCGGGGTGCGTTACTCGATTGAAAATCCGCGCGCGTATGTGCAAGCCAATCTGGTTGGCCACGTCAATTTGCTTGAGGTCGCGCGGGCACGCGGCGTGCCGATGGTCTATGCGTCATCGTCGTCCGTCTATGGCAGCAACAAGACGCTCCCTTTCCGCGTCGAAGACCGCGTTGATCAGCCCATGTCGCTTTATGCAGCGACCAAGAAGGCTGACGAGCTGATGAGCGAAACTTATGCGCATCTGTATCGTATCCCACTCACAGGCTTGCGCTTCTTCACCGTTTATGGCCCGTGGGGCCGTCCTGATATGGCGATGTGGATTTTCACAAAAGCGATCTTTGAAGGCACGCCAATCAAAGTGTTCAATCAAGGCGAAATGCGCCGCGACTTTACCTATGTCGATGATATCGTCTCCGGCGTCGTTGCGTGCCTCGACAATCCCCCGCCAGATGACAATGCGGTCAAGGCGGGTGGCAGTGTAAGCCCGCACCGCGTTTATAATATCGGCAATCACCGCTCAGAAGAATTGACCGAGATGATCACGCTCATCGAACAGGCATGCGGCCGAGAGGCGATCAAGGAAATGCATCCAATGCAACCCGGCGATGTCAAGGAAACCTATGCCGATATCAGCGCGATTTCGTCTGACCTAGGCTATCGCCCGACAACAACAATCGCCACGGGTATTCCCGCCTTCGTCACTTGGTATAAAACTTATCACAAGCTTTAACCGCATCCTAAACAGAACGCGTTAAGCGCGGCGTCGAACCAACGAAAGTAGAATTGCGATGAAGATTGTTGTCATTGGCCTTGGCTATGTGGGCATGCCGCTTGCAGTGCAAATCGCCAAGCATTTTGACTGCTGGGGCCTTGATATCAACGCCGCGCGGATTGCCGAGCTTATGGACGGTTATGACCGGACGGGCGAAGTTGAAAAGGATATGCTTGACTCCTCGACCATCACCCTAACCACCCGCGCCGCCGATTGTCCCGCTGCTGACGCCTATATCATCACCGTGCCAACGCCGATTGACGCGATCAACAAACCCGACCTTGGCCCCGTCATTTCCGCAACCAAAATGGTTGCCAAGATGATCGACGGCGCGCGTAAGCCGGTGATCATTTATGAAAGCACCGTGTATCCGGGCGTCACCGAAGATATTTGCGCGCCGCTGATCGAAAGCGAAGGCGGGCTCAAGCACGGCATCGATTTCGTGCTCGGCTATTCGCCCGAACGGATCAATCCGGGCGACCGCGAACATACGGTTGACCGGATCATCAAGGTGATTGCGGGCGAAGACGAGGAAACCACTGATCGGCTCGAAGCGATTTATGACAAGGTGACCTCGGCAGGATGTTTCCGCGCCGCGTCAATCAAGGCCGCTGAAGCCGCCAAGGTGATCGAAAATGCGCAGCGTGACATCAACATCGCCTTCATCAACGAAGTCACGCAAATTTTCAACAAGCTCGATCTCTCGATCTGGGACGTACTTGATGCGGCGGGCACCAAGTGGAACTTCCTCAAATTCCAGCCGGGTCTCGTCGGCGGGCACTGTATCGGCGTTGATCCTTATTATCTCAGCTACCGCGCCGAAACACTGGGGCTTGATCCGCAAGTCATCCTGTCGGGCCGATCAATCAATGATGGCATGGGTGCGTGGATTGCCGATCAGATCCACACTAAACGCAACAGCCGCCCCAGCCGCGTGCTGATCCTTGGGCTCACGTTCAAAGAAAATGTGCCCGACTTGCGCAATTCAAAAGTCATCGATGTCATCGAACGACTGCAATGGCTTGGCCATCATGTCACGGTGCATGATCCGATTGCTGATCCGGTTGAGGCGCGGCATGAATATGGCGTCGTGCTAGATCCAACCGCGCTTGAGCGCACCTTCGATGTCGTTATTGGCGCTGTCCCACATCAGGAATATCGCGACTTATCGCACGACAAAGTGCGCGCGATGCTTGGCGATTATGGCCTGCTCGCCGATCTCAAGCGAATTTGGGGGCATGAGATCAAAGCCGGCGCGATGCCGCTTCACAAATTCTGGTCACTCTAGCGGGATCGTCGTGCTCGACGCCGCAGGCACCAGCGTTTCAGCATCAGGATTGGCAAGGTCAATCGTGAAATTGAGCGCCATTGCGAGGCAAAGCCACGCAAGATAGGGCAGCATCAAATAGGCTGCCGTCGCACGAATCCGCGCAAAGACATACGTCGCCGCGCCAGCGAGTATCAGCATCACGATGATGATGATCAGCGCTACCGTCACTTGATGCGCGAGGAAGAAAGTCGGGCTCCACAAAAGATTGACCAAGAATTGCGCGGCAAACAAACCGATAGCCAGTCCCCGACCCTTTGCACCGCGCGCATGGAGGATCATCGCAAGTGCCAATCCTTGGGCGATATAGAGCAACGTCCACGCCACCGGAAACACCCATCCCGGCGGCGTCCATGACGGCTTTTCAAGTGCTGAATACCAGCGATTATCCGCCCCCGACCCCGAAACAAAGCCCATCAAAAAACCCAGAAAGAGAATGAGCGGCACCGTCACCAGCGCCCAGCGGAGGAATGACATTCGCAATTGAGATTGTGACGCTAATTCACCCACGCTGATACTCCAAAGGTTTCTGTTTGCTCCCTTTAGGCAAAGCAAAGCTGTTCCGCCAGTGCACAGCCGGTGCTGCGACGCGTTGAACCAAACGTCAGAACCGCTAAGCTGACCGCTTATCAGGAAGCGCGTTTGCTAGGTTTCCTGCGCGCAGCCCAGATAATCAAACCGATGAGCAAGACCAGCGCGGCAATGGCAACCACGCGCATCACAGGCAATTGCTCTTCAAACGCATCGAGCGCGGCAACATCTTTTGGTTTGTCGCGGCTGCTATTGAGGCTCCACTGCACCACTTGCTCCGGCCCACCATTGCGGGCTTCAAGCGAAAAATTTGTCATCGTCCATTTGCCCGCACTCTGCGTCATCACAGCGAATGACTTTTGAGACAGAGAGCCATCTGTGCTTTTATTGATATTCCAGTTATAACCAACAAGGCGCTTCTTGCCTGGGCCGCTCGGGCAAAAGGGTGCCGTTTGTTTGAGCTGCTGCTCGCTTTCGGCCCACAACTGGGGCGCAAAACGCGCTTTGAGCGGGGCTTTGTCGGGCGCGCAAACCATATCAGCTAGCGCGAAGGCGATCTTCTTGTCTTGAGCGCTTACCATTTTATCGATCATCGCGGACGGCGAACAGGCGCCAAGGCCGAACATCACCGCCACCATCGTCGCCTGAGAAAACCGAAACATCGACGTCTCCCCCAGAATCAGGCATCAGAATAATGCCGCAGCCACCAAAAACTCAATATTCCCTTCAGGCCCCGTAATCGGACTGGGCACGATCCCTTGAACGTGCCACCCCTGCCCTGCAATCCAGCCTGCCACCTCATCGCAAACGCGCGCGTGGAGTTCAGGATCGCGCACCACCCCGCCCTTGCCCACTTCGCCCTTTCCGGCCTCAAATTGCGGCTTGATGAGCGCCATGAGCCGCGCGGTCGGGACGGCAAAGGTTAGCGGGCGTTCGAGCACTTTGGCGAGGCCGATGAAGCTGGCGTCGCACACGATCAGGTCAACGCGTTCGGGGATATGCGTGGACGTCAGGATGCGCGCGCTGGTTTGTTCATGGACGATAACGCGAGGGTCCTGGCGCAATTTCCACGCCAGCTGATTGGTGCCGCTATCGACTGCATAAACGCGCGCCGCGCCCCGGCTGAGCATTACATCGGTAAAGCCGCCCGTCGAACTGCCCACATCAATCGCGACCGCGCCCGTCACGTCCCAGCCGAAATGATCGAGCCCGTGTGTAAGCTTAACCCCGCCGCGCGAGACCCAGGGATGATCGCGACCGCGCACCTCCAGCGGCACGTCAGCGCTGACTTGCTGCCCGGCTTTGTCGACCTTGCGTTCTCCCGAATAGACATGGCCGCCCAGAATGAGCGCCTGCGCCCGCGCGCGGCTTTCAACGAGGCCGCGTTCGACGAGCAATTGATCAACGCGGACTTTGGCCATCAATCCTCTTCGATCAAACTGGTTTGCTTGGTCTCGGGGAGCAAGATGAACGCCGTCAGCGCCATCCCGACAATCGCTGATACATACCAGTAAAAGCCCGCCTCAATCCCCTGATCCTTGAACCACAAAGCAACGGTTTCAACCGTGCCCGCAAACACCATATTGCCGAGCGCATAGGGCAGCGCGACACCGAGCGAGCGGATATGCGCGGGGAAAAGCTCCGCCTTCACCATTGCATTATTCGCGGTATAGCCGCCGTGGAGCGTGATCGGGATCAGCATCAGGCCAAAGGCGATCAGCGGCGTCGATGCCTGCGCCATCGCGGTGAAGACGGGCACCGCGCACAGCATCACGCCAGTCCCTGAAAAAATCAGCAGCGGCTTGCGCCCGAACTTGTCCGCCGCCAATCCCCACAGGGGCTGGCTGATGAAAGACCAGACCAAGGCCGACGCAATCACCAACGTCGCGGTGCGCTTGTCAAACCCGCTCGTATTCACAAGGAATTTGAGCATATATGTCGTGAAAGCATAGGAGGCGAGGCCGCCACCCGCTGACATCATCGCCACCAAAATCGATTCCCGGCGATGATGCCGCCACAGCGCGCCTATCGACGATTTTGGTCGGTCAGCCTTCATATTTTCAAACGACGGCGTTTCGGCGAGCTGGCGGCGCAGCAGATAAACGCCGAGCGCCAACGCCGCGCCGATCACAAAGGGAATGCGCCATCCCCACGCAGTCAGTTCGGCCTCGGTCAGCCAGGCCTGCATGATGAGCGCAACGCCAATGGCGGTCAGTTGCCCCCCCGAAAGCGTCGCATATTGAAAGCTTGACCAGAAACCGCGCCGGTTTTTGGGGGCCATTTCGGAAATATAGGTCGCGCTCGCGCCATATTCGCCACCAAGCGAGAGGCCTTGGATCAGCCGCGCGAGCACTAGAATGATTGGCGCCAATATCCCCGATTGTGCATGCGTTGGGGCCACCGCGATCAGCAGTGATCCCGCGCACATCAGGCCAACTGATAGCGCCAGCCCCGCTTTTCGCCCATGCCGGTCTGCATAGACCCCCATCACCCACGCCCCGATTGGCCGCATGATGAAACCAACAGCAAAGATCGCCGACGTCCCCAGCAATTGCGCGGTATAATCGCCCTTGGGAAAGAAGACTGGCGCGAAATAGAGTGAGAAGGTCGCATAGGCGAACCAATCATACCATTCGACCAGATTGCCCAGCGAACCGCCGATTATGGCCTTCAATCGTTCGCGGCTGATCGTTGCTGCCATCGTCACTCCCTCTCGCTGCCGCTCGCTTATGCGAGCAGCGCACAGGCGCGACAAGGGGGAGAAACGAAGTTAAGCGCCTTGTGCCGTCGCCGCGATCCCCTATGGAAAGGGCCATGCGTGCAGTTCTGATTCCGGCCTTGGCCCTAATAAGCGCTTGTGTGAGCGAACCACGAGCCCCTGCGGCTGCGCCGCAGCCCAAGGCATCGCCGCTTACGGCCGTCCCCAGAGCTGCCCAGCCTGCCCCTTCACCGCTGCCCGCCAATTGGCAAGATTGGCCACTGACGCCGGGTGACTGGGTGTATCGTCGCGATGATCGTGGCTCGGTCGCGCTATTTGGGCGAAGCGGGGCTGACGCTGATTTCCTGATCCGTTGCGTGAGCGCGACCAAGCGTATCTATCTGTCACGCAGCGGTGCCTTTTCTGCCGGCATCACTGGCCTGATGACAGTGCGCGCTTTTACCACGAGCAAGGGATACGGCGTCAGCAACAATGGCGATACGCCGCCCTACGTCTCGGCCTTTTTGACGCCTGACGACCCGTTGCTTGATGCGGTTGCGTTCAGCCGGGGGCGCTTTACGGTTTCGGTAAAGGGCGCGGGCGATTTGGTCATCCCAGCATGGCCCGAATTTGCGCGCGTTGTCGAGGATTGTCGCGGCTAAGTCTGCATCAACGCGAAGCTTCTTAAATAGCGCCAAAAAAAAATTAAAACAAGACTTGTTCGGCGCGCGCGAATGAATCATGATTCGTTTCGTGGCCAGGCAGGTCACAGGCTTTTTAACTAGCGAAAGGAGGTGATCCGATGTCTCATGGTTCAACAACAACGAGGTCGGGTATGTTCGTTCGGGAGATGCGCCGCTAATCTAGCAGGCTGCATGGTCTCCCTTGCATCGGTACCACTCCGATCGTTGACCATGTAAAGGGTTGCCGAAGCGCTCAGAAGGCGCTTTGGCAGCCTTTTTCATGTGGACGACTGGGCATTCAGCGCTCTAGTAAATCCCGGCGCACACGAAGGCTGTCAATCGCCACCCTGATTTCGGCCAGAAAGACAATGATACCGCCCGATAACAACAGCATCGCAATGACGAACAGCAATGCAATGACACTGCCGAGATCAAGCCGCGCCAATTGGCTGACAAATAACAAAATGATCACAAGGCAAACCGTCAGCGCGCTCATCGCGCACAAAGTGTTGGCCAGATTGGCAAGCGATATCCGCCGGTCAAGCACGCGCAATTCTTCGACATGACGGTCATGTTCGTCGCCAGTTGAACTTGGGTGAAGCCGGGCCACTTCGCGGCTACGGTCAACCGCGCGTCCAAGCCGGGTCGCGAGAACCGCTAATATGCCGCCAATCCCCGCCAGCAGAAATACAGGCGCGACCGCCAGCTGGATCGTCTGCGCGATGGTCACGGCGGTTGTCACCGATCAAACTTGCGTCTTGAACGGGGTGAAATCAGTGCCTTCGTCAAAGATATCAACACCCTCACTGCGTTTGAGTGCACCCACCACCGCATAGGTAACCGGGGTCAAAGCCACTTCCCACAGGATTTTGAGCAGCCAGTTGGTGATCATCACGGTGATGATCTGGCTCGTCTCCAAAATCCCCAGAAAGGCGACGGGGTAGAAAATCAAGCTATCGACACCCTGCCCGAAAATCGTCGACCCAATCGTGCGCGTCCAGAGCGCCTTGCCACGTGTCCAGATTTTCATTTTGGCAAGGACGATCGAATTGACGAACTCGCCCGCCCAAAAGGCAATCACCGATGCCAGTACAATCCGCCACGTGCTGCCAAACACCGCCTCATAAGCAGGCTGGTTGGGCCAGCCTTCGGCAGGCGGCATCGCGACGACGACATAGGACATGAACGCCATAAAAATGAGCGCACCAAACCCAACCCATACGCAGCGCCGCGCGCGGGCATAGCCGTAAACTTCAGTCAAAACGTCACCAATCACATAGGAAATCGGGAAAAACAAAATGCCCGCGCCAAATGTATATCCCCCGATTTGCGCCAGCTTTGCCGCGCCAATGATGTTCGAGAGCAACAGGATTGCCACGAAGGCTGCCATCACTATGTCAAAGTGGCGGAACTGGTGAACAGCGGTGGCTTTGACCGCAGCAGGCTTGGTTTCAATCATACCATATGACTAACGCGCTTTGCACGGCACGCAATCCACTATATGGGGTGGGCGCAGCCTTTTTGAGGCCGCGCGCCCGTAGCTCATCTGGATAGAGCGCGAGACTTCTAATCTTGAGGCAGCAGGTTCGAGTCCTGCCGGGCGCGCCAAATCGTTTTCATGCCCACAAAGGCCGTATAACGTCTTGAAAGATATGGACAAAATTCTGTTTCGAACGCCCCCTTTTGGGTCCTATATATACTGTGGAGGAAATGTGAGTCTGACAGCTAGCTTCTTGCCCTCTAAGCGACCATTATTTCATAGATTTCAATGACTTGCGAGAAACGCCAAGGCGTTTCGAAAAGTTTCGTCGAAGTCAGTTTTTGGCTGTCCCGAACGGGCCATTTTTCCTTCAAAAACAGCTTGCTGGATTCGAATTCGCCGATGCGCCGCTCATAAGCTGCGATCACCGAAGGGCTGCCAGCGTCAACGATTCGGTCGAGAAGTCCCTCAATTTTCCGGTCGATTCCTCCCAGCTCTTTTTCAATCACCTTGCGCGATTGCTCTGTGTTCAGAGCTTGCTTGTTCCGCGCGTTGCGGAGCGTAGGCGGCGTCCCCGTTTTGACCGTGACCGCCTTCGATTTGAGTTGCGCCGTCACAGTAGTGAATAGCAACCGGCCCTGGCCTTGAAACCACACCATTCGCCACACCACCCTCAATCCAAGACGCAACTAATGACAAAAAGGAGGCAGCCACTATCGTAGCTGCCTCCGTCTGCTTCACTCTGCCGCAATCCCGTTATTTATCGATCTTACGCTGCGTTGCCGCAATGACCGAGGCGAGGACGCCTCGGTTTTTCATCGTTTCGACTGAGCTTTTGAGGATTTTGGTTGCGGCCTTTTCGTCGCCGCCTTCTTTCACGGCATTTGACAGACCCTCAACCGCACCGAAGTAAGCAATGTGGCCAAGCGTCTGAGCGGCGGCATCTGGATCGTCGAGCAGAGCTTTGGTTTGCGCTGCCACCCCTTCATCAAGCCGCATAGCGTCAGCAACAATCGACAAATCGGGTTGATCGGCCACGGTGGTCAGATGTTTGAAGGCGCGCAGCATCGGCGATGACACGGCAAGTGCGGCATGCCGGGCAGCATCACTGTCGGGGAGCTGGGCCATCACCTCTTGCAAGGTAGTGGTAGCCGACGCCAGCGCGGGCGCGCCTGAAAAGGCAAGGACACGCCCGACACCTTCGGTGAAATAATCGAGTGCCAGCGCCGATTCCGCCGGCGACGCCGGCGGCGCAACGTAAAGCCGCAAGACGTTTGAGATCACCATCTCACCGCCGACATCAACAGCGGCCTGCACCTTGTAAAAGCCGGGTTCGTCGATCAGCCAGCCGTTGGTTGACGCGCCAATCATATGCGCGCCGTAGATCGATTCGCCGGGTTTCAGATCGTCCTGATGCCCTTTGTGGCACGCCGTCATGAAGGGTCGCCAATGTTTGGTATCACCGCCTTCGCGCGCGATCATCACCGCAATATGCCGTCCATCGTCGAGCATGTCTTTTTCGACCGTCGCCCTGCCTTCGCCACTGTTGGTAAGCTTGAGCTCAAGCGAAACGGGTTCCATGAACGTATAGCTATTGACCGGGCGATTGGGCCTGATGCGCAGCGCCCATGTGCCGCTTTGTCCCATAGCATCGGGGGCCTCAAAAGCGTGGTTCACAAACCAGCTCGAATTACCCATCTGCACAAAGCGACGCGGCGCGTGGCGCATGAAGATGAGTTCATTATCGCTGAACCGGAAGCCGAAATCGGCAAAGAATGCCGATTGCCCACCGGCCACATTATAGGGGTAGTTCATGAAGCTGCGCGCTTCGGGTTCATTGGCGAGCGGAAGCCACGGTGTGCCAAGCGCCTTTTGCCAACTGTGCGCCAGGTTGAATGCGTGACCCATTTCATGCACCGCCGTCCAGAACACCATCCGGTTGCGCCACGCGGCGGGGTTGGCGTCTCCGGCTGGTGCATCTTGAATGAAGCTATCGGTGAAGAGTGCGGTGCCTTGACGGTGATTTGGCCCGATATCGTCAAACATGATGCCGCCCAAAGAGCGCCCGATATCGTGGCGGGCCGCATAGAGCACCCACATTGCCCAGTTCGGTCGATTGGCAAAGCGTGACCAATAAGTGATCATCGCATTGTGCATTTCCGCATTCGACCATGTGCTATTCGCCCCGGCATCAGCAAGCGGAATGACGCTTGTATTAGGTGACATGCTCACATCGAACCCAGCGCGTTGATAGACGCTCTGGAGCGAGAGTGTCTCCGATGGCAGGCTGGCGGGGCGATTGGGATGCGATCCGGTGGCATGGGTCGTCACCGGTGTCCCCGCATTGGCAACACAATCGACTTCAAATTCAACGCTGTCGAAATATTGCGATTCGAACACCAAATTATAGATTTTGGGTGCAATCCCGCCGCCGCTGAGCGTCAGTTTCCAGCTATTATAATTGATGCCGCTGGTGTGCCCGGCCTCAAACGTCACTTTCGTGCCCGGGATGAGCGAGGCATCGCCGTCACGGTAGGTGATATCAGCTTCAACGCGGCGGTTGTTGAACCCAAAGCAGATGTCCGATGTCACTTCGGCAATGGCATGCGATGAGGCGCTGGGGAACCGGCGATTGACCTCAATCGAAATCCGCCGCTGTGGGAAAAAGCGGTCGACATCAACGCGCACCTTCATCGTCAACAGCGGAAGGATCGGGATCGGCCCAATCGGCTGCAGCGGCCCCGGCGTGAACGGCGGTACGGGCGTCGCAATCTTCAGCGGCAATGCATATCGTCCACTGATCGGACCACAAAATTTGAGCGGGCGCGGCGGTGGAAAGGGGAAGGGCAATGGTTGGGGCAAAGGTTGCGGTAATGGCTGCGGGAAAACCGGAATAGGCAGCGGTTGCGGCTGCGGAAAGGGCAACGGAAACGGCACGGGCAGCAGTGGCCCGTCAGGATTGGGCGTTAGTGATGCGTAATAATCGCTTGAATCGTCCGCAACCGATCCTGCGACATAATCGGGATGCTCTTCGTTCGGCAAAAGTACTGCCGCATGATTAACAATGACGTCGTTATTAGGGTCTTTCTTAGACATGCTCATCTCCATCAATTGAAATTGATGACAAGCGTATCGTCGGGGCGACAACCCGTTATTGTTTCAGTTAGTTATAAATAGCCAGGCGAAACGTCTGTCGACTCAGTTGCGACCGCGTCCTCGTATTTATTGACTTTAATGAAAGGTCGATCTTTTTTCAACCTCAATTCAGTCCTAATATGGTCTTTAGCAATCTCAATCGTCACCATTTGTCCTGATTTTAGCACAAGTGGTTCGATATGCGCCAAACCGATCTGCATCTTCGTTGTGAGCGTGAGCGACCTATATGCTTTGCCGTCGATAAGAATCGACACGTCATCATCGGCAAAACCATCGCAAAAATGCAGCTCATAGGACTCGGTCATGGCAATCTCCTATCTTTCAGCATGCGCGGCCCCGTAATCGCTAGGCCGCTTGCCCCAAAATCGGCAAAGTGCGCACCCGTTTGCCGGTTGCTGCAAAGAGCGCATTGGCAAGTGCGGGCGCCGCAGGGGGCACGCCGGGTTCGCCAAGGCCGCCCATGTCGGCGCCGCTATCGATGAAATGCACATCGATGCTGGCCGGTGCCCCTTCCATTTTGAGGATCGGATAATCAGCAAAATTGCTTTGCACCACCGCACCCTTATCAAGCGTAATCGCTTCGCCTAGCGCGGTGGACAGTGCCATGACGATACCACCCTGAATCTGGTTCTCCGCATTGACCGGATTGACGCACAGGCCGCAATCGACGACCGCAAAGACACGGTGGATTTTGGGTGTGCCATCTTCGCGCAGCGACGCCTCAATCACTTGCGCGACGATGGTTTTGAACGATTCAACAATCGCAATGCCGCGCCCGACACCCTTGGGCAAAGGCGTGCCCCAGCCCGACCGTTTGGCGACTTCATCAAGCACGGCCAGATGGCGCGATCCGGGCTTCAGATGCGCGCGGCGGAAGGCGACAGGATCAGCCCCAGCGGCATGCGCCAGTTCATCAATGAAGCTTTCATTATAAAAGCCCTGATGCGTGCTGTTGACCGAACGCCACGCGCCTGCCGTCTGGTTGGTGGCATATTTGTGGAAATTGCGCGCGGCGGCCGGCAGGTCATAGATGAATTTGGTTTCGGCCTCGGCATCATCGGGCTGCGCATAATCATTCTGATAGGCCACAATTTTGCCATCCTTAGTCAGCGCCGCCTTCATCGCGGTTGACCCCTGCGGGCGGTAAGCGCCCTGCGTCACTTCTTCCTCACGGCTCCAGATCAGCTTGACCGGATAGGGCAATTGCATCGCCAGCTTGGTGACTTGTTCGACAATTTCGACATACATCGGCAGGCGGCGGCCAAAGCTGCCCCCGCTGATCATCGGGTGGAACGTTACCTTGTCAGCCGCCAGCCCCGAAAAGCCAACCGCCGCCATTTTGGTCGCGAGCGGATCTTGCAGGCCACCCCAGATATCAAGCTTGCCATCCTTATAATGCGCGGTGAGCGCGAATGGCTCCATCATCGCGTGATGGAGGAAGGGTACTTTATAATCGGCATGAATGGTCTTTGCGCCTTCGGTCTTGAAGCTCACCGCCACATCGCCATTGCTGCCAGTGCTTGTCGGCTTGCCGCTTTTGCGCAACGCGTCATGCGCGGCGAAGATCGAGGTAGTTGAAAACCCGGCCTGACCGCCGTCGCTAAATTTGGGCGACAGCGCGCGCAATCCATTAAGCGCGGCCCAATAACCGCTTGCGACAACCGCAACTGCTGCATCTAGCTTGATCACTTTCTCAACGCCTTTGACTGCCATAGCAGGCGCAGGATCAACCGACAGCAATTTGCCCCCCCGAATGGGCGCCGCCATCACCGTCGCGACACGCATATCGGGCATGATCACGTCCATACCATATGTGGCGGACCCATTAACCTTGCCCGGAATATCGAGCCGGGGCGTTGATTTGCCGATAAGCTTGAAATCAGCCTTCGACTTGAGCGTCGGGCTGCTGCTAAGCGAACGCTGCGATGCCTCTGCGGCCAGTTCACCGAAGCGGAGTGACTTGCCCGATTTAGCGTGGGTCACTTTGCTGTCAGCCGTCGTCAATTCGCTTGCAGGCACGCCAAGCTTAGCGGCCGCACGTTCAATGAGCGCGAGCCGGACAGCCGCGCCAAGAACACGCATTGTCGCTTGCCCGGTAAAGCGCAAGGCCGACGATCCGCCGGTAATCTGGAGCGGCATTGCGCGCGCGATCATCGATACAAGCGATGTGGGCAGAGCATTCATCAGGCCAGGATAACCCGAAAGTTCGCCCAGAAAGCCGCGACCCAATTGCGTATTGGCAAAGCCAAGCTCGGCAGGCGCGGGCGTCACGACGACCTTGCTCCAATCAGCATCAAGCTCTTCCGCGAGCATTTGCCCGAGCGCAGTATTTGATCCCTGCCCTATGTCAGCATGCGGCGAATAAACGGTGACAACATCGTCGGCCGCAATTTTTAGCCACGCTGCAAATGCCGCGTCATCCTTGCCCTTGGTAAAGCCGATGGCGGCAGACTGCGCCGCACCATCAGCGTATTTGATCGCGAAAATGCCGCCACCAACGATGGCGGCGCCACCAATCAGGAAGGCGCGGCGTTTGAAGCCTTTGCGCTTTATCGGGGTTGTTGCTTCGATTTCGAGCGTGGGATTATCGGCCATGACTGCGTTCCCTTAAGCGGCGGCGACTGCGTGGATCGCAGCGCGAATGCGGGTATATGTGCCACAGCGACAAATGTTGGTCATCGCTGCATCGATTTGTGCGTCGGTTGGGCGCGGGGTGCTTTTGAGGAGCGCGGCGGCGGCCATGATCTGGCCCGATTGGCAATAGCCACACTGGGGCACCTGATGCTCTACCCACGCCGCTTGCAGCGCAGACAGTTTGCCATCAGCACCGCCAATCCCTTCAATCGTGGTGATCGATTTGCCCGCCACTTCGCCAACCGGCAACTGGCATGACCGCGCGATCTGACCATTGACATGCACGCTGCACGCGCCGCACGCGCCGATGCCGCACCCGAACTTGGTGCCCGTCATCCCCAGATTTTCGCGGATCGCCCAGAGCAAGGGCATGGCGGGATCGGCATCAATCTCGACCGCTTTACCATTGACTTGCGTTACAATTGCCATTGCCTGCCCTCACGTTTCGGATTTGCACTATGCTTATCATGTTGCGTCTCAATTCAAAACGGATAATTCAATGCAAGTGACTGCTTCCCCTATCCGCATCGGCGCGACCGATCATGCCCGCATTCTGGCGCAGGTACAGGCGTGGCGCGGTGCTGATATGGCGATCGCGACGGTGATTGACACATGGTCATCCGCCCCCTGCCCGCTTGGCACGCATATGCTGGTGCACAGCGATGGTCGGTTCATTGGCTCTGTATCGGGCGGCTGCGTCGAAGGAGACGTGCTGGCTCGCGCCGCCGAAGTGATGGCAATCGGCACGCATCAGATCGGACGCTACGGCATTTCCGACGGTTCGGCGTGGGAGGTGGGTCTTCCCTGCGGCGGCGATATCAGCGTCCTGATCCAGCCAGTTGCGGCGCATGGCTTCGATCCGGCCTTGCTTGATCGCATCGCGGCTGCGCGCGCGCGCGGCATTAGCCTGATGATCGGCACCGATCTTGATTCGGGTTACAGCCAAGCGGTTTCAGCTCCTGACGCCCGTCACTTCACTAACCTCTACGCCCCGGCCAAACGAGCGCTGATCATCGGCGCGGTGGAGATTGCCATTGCGCTGGCAGGCATTGCCCGACAGCTTGATGTCACCCCCACGATCATCGATCCGCGCGCGCGCTTTCTAACCGCCGAGCGCTTTCCCGGGAGTGCGCTCGATGATCGCTGGCCCGATGAAGCGGTGGCGGCGCTCGCGCCCGATGACCGGACAGCGATCATCACGCTTAGCCATGATCCCAAGATTGACGATCCCGCGCTGATCGCCGCCCTCGCCACGCCAGCGGCTTATGTCGCCGCACTGGGGTCACGCAAATCGCACGCCGCGCGGCTTGACCGGTTACGCGCGGCGGGCGTTGACGAAGCGGCGCTTACGCGGATCGAAGGGCCGGCGGGCGTAACGATCAACGCCATCAGCGCCGCCGAAATTGCGCTATCAATAGCGGGCGGGATGGTGCGGGCGTTTAACCATGGCCGCCGATAAAATCGTCGGTGCGCTAATCGCGGCAGGCGCGGGCACCCGTTTTGGCGGCAGCAAGCTTGAGGCGATGCTGGACGGTGCGATGCTCGGCACTTATGCGGCGGGGGCTCTGCGCGCGGCGCCGGTCAGTCACTGGATCGCGATTGTCCGCGCCGATACGCACGCACTTAACGAGTGGCTGGCAGGCCGGGGCTATCGCCTGATCATCAACGACACACCAGCAGCGGGCCTTTCACATTCGGTTGCGCTAGCGGCGCAAACGGCGATGAGCCACGGGGCGAACGGGCTGCTGATTGCTTTGGCCGACATGCCCTTTGTGCCTGTGGATTATTTTGCGCGGCTCGTCGCAGACTTTGCGCAGCGCACGCCGCGCCAAGCGGTGACCTCAGCGACGGGCGAAGCGGTCATGCCACCCGCCATGTTTCCGCGCAGCCTGTTCGAATCGCTGATGCGGTCGACCGGTGATTCGGGCGGGCGTCAGATCATTCAAGGTGCGGCACGGATTTCCGTCGATTCCGCGTGGTTGGTCGATATCGACACGCATGACGATCTGACCCGCGCGGCGACCCGCACCTCTCCAAAATAAATTTTCGTCATACCGCAATCAGCATCTTGCCAAATCAGAAGGTGCGGCAAGTCCGCGCGTCGCTGCATCGCAGCAAAAATTTGATGCCATGAACCGAGTCAAAGCTGCGACGAATTGAGTCCCTAAATTGTCATTTACCCTCTTGCGCTGGACTATGGTTAGGGCACAATAGGTAGTAGAGAAACCGGGGGGTGGCCCTACAATTTGTGTTCAGGATATGTGCAGCCCTGTCTGCGCTAAGAGAATTTTTGCCTCAGCAATGCGGTGAAAGTGCAAATTGAACTGTCACCCGATTTGGCCTTTTTGGCGTGCTGGCCGGGAGCGGATTGCCAGAACGAATTATGAACATATCCGCGTGTAAACGTGTATTGAGGTGAAGATAGATGGATTTTCGTGAGTCGATTGATCGTGTGGACGATGTAATGAATGTCAGTGAAGCGCCAGCAAAGGCGAGCGATAATGATGTGAAGACCGATGATTCGAGACGACGCGACGCGCCGTTTCCATTGACGATTGACGTATCGCGCGATGCCTTGCTGACTGAATTTGGCAAGGATACGCTCAAGGATCGTTACCTCCTGCCCGGCGAAAGCTATCAGGATTTGTTCGTGCGCGTCGCCTCGGCCTATGCCGATGATCAGGCGCATGCCCAGCGCATTTATGATTATATTTCAAAGCTGTGGTTCATGCCCGCCACGCCGATCCTATCAAACGGTGGCACGGGGCGCGGACTTCCCATCAGCTGCTATTTGAACAGTGTTGATGATAGCCTTGAAGGCATCGTCAATACGTGGAACGAAAATGTCTGGCTCGCCTCACGCGGCGGCGGCATTGGCACCTATTGGGGCAGCGTGCGCGGCATTGGTGAACCGGTGGGGCTTAACGGCAAAACATCCGGAATCATTCCGTTTGTCCGCGTTATGGACTCGCTGACGCTTGCTATTTCGCAAGGATCGTTACGCCGCGGGTCAGCGGCGGTTTATCTTGACATTAATCACCCCGAAATCGAGGAATTCCTAGAAATCCGCAAACCGTCGGGCGATTTCAACCGCAAGGCGCTCAATCTCCACCACGGCGTGCTGATCACTGATGCCTTTATGGAGTCGGTGCGCGCGGGCGAGGAATGGAAATTGGTCAGCCCCAAGGATGGCAGCGTACGCGCGACCGTTGATGCGCGCAGCCTTTTCCAAAAGCTTGTCGAAACCCGCCTTGCGACGGGCGAGCCCTATATCGTGTTTGGCGATACCGTGAACAAGGCGATGCCGCGCCACCACCGTGAGCTTGGCTTCAAAGTCACCACGTCAAATCTGTGCAGCGAAATCACGCTGCCGACGGGTCGTGACCATCTGGGCAATGATCGTACTGCGGTCTGCTGTCTGTCATCGCTCAACCTCGAAACTTGGGATCAGTGGCACGGCGACAAGACGTTCATCGAGGATGTCATGCGCTTCCTCGATAATGTACTGACTGATTATATCAATCGCGCCCCGCCAGAAATGGCGCGCGCCAAATATAGCGCAATGCGTGAGCGCTCGGTTGGTCTCGGCGTAATGGGCTTCCACTCTTTCCTCCAAGCGCGCAGCCTGCCTTTCGAAGGCGCGATGGCGAAGAGCTGGAACCTCAAGATCTTCAAGCATGTAAGCCAAGGTGTCAACGAAGCCTCGATGCTGCTCGCCACTGAACGCGGTGCGTGCCCCGATGCCGAAGAACGCGGCGTGATGGAGCGTTTCTCCTGCAAAACCGCCATCGCGCCGACCGCGAGCATCAGCATCATTTGCGGCGGCACCAGCGCGTGCATCGAGCCAATTCCGGCGAATATCTATACGCACAAGACGCTCAGCGGCTCCTTCTCGATCCGCAATCCGCATCTTGAGCGTGTGCTGATCGACAAATCGAAGAATAGCGACGCGGTGTGGAACAGCATCCTTGAACAAGGCGGCAGCGTGCAGCATCTTGATTTCCTGAGTGCAGAGGAAAAGGATACGTTCAAGACGAGCTTTGAAATCGATCAACGCTGGCTAATCGAACTCGCGGCGGATCGCACACCTTACATCGATCAGGCGACGTCGCTCAACCTGTTCATTCCCGCCGATGTCGAGAAATGGGATCTCCTCATGCTCCATTTCCGCGCGTGGGAATTGGGCGTCAAATCACTCTATTATCTCCGCTCAAAGAGCATCCAAAGGGCAGGTTTCGCCGGCGGCGTTGAGGCGGATAACACGATTGACCTTAAGCAGATTGAGGTTGAGGTGAAGGATTATGATGAATGCTTAGCTTGTCAGTGATGGGGTCACTGACAAGGGAAGCGTCTATCGTTCGCCATTGGGTTTGATCGTAGGGGCGCGTTGACCGGGGTTAGGAATATTTATGAATCAAAGATCAGGATTTGCAGGCATCCTTATCATTGCGGGCGCCGTACTACTTGGCTTTTTCATGCTGCTATGGCCTCAGTATAATGTCTATTCACAGCGGCTGGCCGGTGAGGCAGCGCTTGCAGAGGCACAGTCTTCGCGGCAGGTGGCTACACTTGAGGCACGTGCCAAACGCGAGAGCGCCACTGAATTGGCGGCAGCGGAAGTGATCCGGGCGCGCGGCGCAGCACAAGCGAACGCGATTCTGCAAAATAGTTTGGGCGGCCCCGAAGGCTATTTGCGCTATCTGCAAATCCAGGCACTTGGCGACACCAACGCGTCGCTGATCTATGTGCCCACCGAAGCGGGTCTTCCCGTGACCGAAGCTCGGCGGCTCGAAAACCAATCTAAATCGTCAAACTAATCACAGCGGCTAGAAACCTACACATGCATATGATAATGCGCATGATTGGAGGCGCATAATGAAAACTGAACGAATGACCCTTTTGATCGCACCGGATGACAAAGCCGCCATCACCGCGCGCGCCGAATCGCTTGGTATGAGCGTGAGCGAACTCGTGCGTCAGGCGGCGATGGGCTACGATCCTGAGGAAGCGGTTGCGCGCGCCGAACTTGAAGTTTTGTTGCCTCAGGTCAAAGCAGCGGTCACACGCATGCACGCGACATTTGACCGGATCGAAGCGAATAGCGCGCGCCATCGCGAGGAAATGGCCTATCTACGATCCGACGAGTTCCGGGCCAAGCTGCAACAAGATTTATGGGCTGATCCTCGTATCGATTGGGATCGAGTTGCCGCGATCCGCGACGGCGCGCTGTGGCATAAGGCGCGCGCGGCATGAGTTGGCTCACCGATACTTTGTCGGCGCTGCGGCAGGTTGTGCTGCTTGAACACCGCGTGTCCGATCTCGAAACGGACATGCGCGATGCGCAACGCGACATTGCGGGCCACGACCGCCGTGTGCAGCAACTCGAAACCGTTATCTTCGGGCCGGTTCCGCCCGATCGTCTGGGACCGCCGCGATGAACAGCCTGTTCCCGCTCGCGCTTTTGATCACCATTTTTCAAAGACACGCATATTTAGGAGTAACCTCATGTCCCTAACCGTTGCCCGTACCCAATATAAGCCCTTCGAATATCCTTGGGCCTATGATTTCTGGAAACGCCAGCAGCAGATCCACTGGATGCCCGAAGAAGTGCCTTTGGGTGAGGATTGCCGCGACTGGGCGCAGAAGCTTACCGATCATGAGCGCAACCTGCTCACGCAAATCTTCCGCTTTTTCACGCAAGCCGATGTTGAGGTGCAGAATTGCTACCACGAACATTATGGCCGCATCTTCAAGCCCACCGAAATTAAGATGATGCTCGCCGCGTTCAGCAATATGGAGACCGTCCATATCGCGGCCTATTCGCACCTTCTCGACACCATCGGCATGCCCGAAAGCGAATACGGGATGTTCCTTCAATATGAGGAAATGAAGGCCAAGCATGATTATCTCGCCACGTTCAACGTCGAAAGCGACGAGGATATTGCACGCACGCTTGCGATGTTCGGCGGCTTTACCGAAGGGCTGCAATTGTTCGCCTCATTCGCGATGCTGATGAACTTCCCGCGCTTCAACAAGATGAAGGGCATGGGTCAGATTGTCAGCTGGAGCGTGCGCGACGAATCGCTGCACTGCGAAGGGATTACGCGGCTCTTCCACGCCTTCACCAAGGAACGCGATTGCCTTACCAAGGCAGTGAAGGATGACATCCTTGATTGCTGCCAAACGACCGTCCGGCTTGAAGATGCGTTCATCGATCTCGCGTTCGAACAAGGCCCCGTGCCCGGCATGACCGCGAAGGAAATCAAGAAATATATCCGCTACATCGCTGATTGGCGACTGGGTCAGCTTGGTTTCAAACCGATGTTCATGATCGACGAACACCCCCTCCCCTGGCTCGCGCCGCTGCTAAACGGCGTCGAACACGCCAACTTCTTCGAAACCCGCGCGACCGAATATTCAAAGGCCGCGACGCGCGGCAATTGGAACGATGTGTGGGACAGCTTTGATCGGCGTGCGGGGGCGAAGGCTGCAAATGATGCTACCTTAGCGGTTGAGGCGCCTGAGGCGGATATGTTTGCAGCCGCGGGGATTGCGGCGGAGTGACGTGCCGGCCCGCAGATTTAGCATAAGCGAAATCGGGGCTTAAGGCACATCCGGCCGGCGCGGCCACCAGCCGCGTCCGACGACTCCCGTGTCGTCTCAGTGCTGGCGAAGAGGTAAAGAGAATGCCAGTTGTCTTCCGCGAAAATGGCTTCCGCTTTTATTTCTACTCGGATGAAGGTGGCCCACGCGAGCCTGTTCATATTCACGTGACCAAGGCAGGCCTCAATGCCAAATTCTGGCTTTATCCTGAAGTCGAACTCGCTTACAATTATGGCTTCAACGCCCGGATATTGACCGAGCTTGCAAAGATTGTTGCCACGCATGCCCACGAGATTGAGGAATTCTGGAATGACTATTTCGCCTAGAGCCACCGCAGTCCGCTTTGACGATCATATGTTCTGGGTTGATCTAGAAGACGGTCGCACGCTTGGCATTCCCCTCGCTTGGTATCCACGCCTGCTGCACGGCACGCCTACGCTTCGCGAACAAGTAACGATCAGCGTGACGGGCCTCCACTGGGAAGAGCTGGATGAGGATATCTCAATTGCTGGTTTGATCGCGGGCAAGGCGGATTATGCATTGTCGCGGAAGCAGGCGGCGTGATGACGGAGTATCTTCGCGGCCTTAGCGTGAAACCACTCAGCATCCCCTTCGGATAACCTGCCATTATCACGCGAAGCAGCCAAGGCGCTAAGTCCTCCATCAACCCGCTATCCCCGCCCCCATTCCCTCGCTACACTTACGGCCAAAGTGTGCCGCCCTACCTGGCAAGGCGCGCGAGAGGAGGCCTCCCTTATGTCGCTCGTTCAGCTGATTTATACGTCGCACCCTTTTGGGTTTGAGGATGGCATTTTGCACGACATCCTCACCAAATCGCGCGCCAACAATCGCCGCGATGGCGTGACCGGTGCGCTGATTTGTCGGGCAGATATGTATCTGCAATTGCTTGAAGGGCCCGAGGATAAGGTTCTGGATACCTATCGCCGGATTACCCATGATGATCGGCATCTTGAACTAAGCGTGCTGGTGAGCGGTGCGATAGCCGAACGGCGCTTCCCCGCATGGGCGATGCGCGATGATCCCGCGCGGTCATGGATGTGGAGCCAGGCCGAAGTGCGCGACGGGGCGGTACAGGCCGCCAGTGCGCAAGAGATTTGCGCCGTGTTCGACCGCGTCGCGCGCGAGGCGTGACAAGAGCCTGAGCACCCGAGTCCCGCCTTCACACCCCCGCCTTTGGTCGATCTTGCCAATTCCAATTCGTTGCGCATAACTCTTACAATAATAAAAGGGGATGATTCGGATATGCTGACCGCGTCGTATTTTGATGCCGTTGGGGCTGTTGCGGTCAACCCCGTTCGCACACGCGAAGACTGGAATGCCGTGCGCGCGGCGGTTCTTGACGATCCGGGGATTTATCACGGCGATAGTGCGGCGCGGACGATCCACTGGTTCGTAGCTGATTTAGGAAGCGCCGGGGCGTGGCTGAGCCGCGATAATGCGGGGCGCTGGTGCGGTTGGGATGCTGCCACTGGCGCGGCGCTAACTGCCGATCTTCCGGCCGATTTCACCCCTTGGACAACTGCTTTCGACGCATCCGAGCCGCCGCACTGGCGCTGGTTCACCGGCGGACGAACCAATGCAGTGTTCAACGAGGTTGACCGGCATGTGCTGGGCGGCCACGGCGACGAAGCGGCGCTTATTTTTGAGGGCGATCGCTGGGATATGGCGAGCGACGGCGGGCGCGGCGCGCCGGTCGATTGCTTCACCGTGTCGCGCAAGCGTTTGCTGCTCGAGACCGCCAAATGCGCAGTCGCGCTTGAAGCGCTGGGGCTAAAAGCGGGTGACCGCATCGCGCTCAACATGCCTAGCATCGTGCCGCAGATCTTCTGGACTGAAGCGGCCAAGCGTTTGGGCATTGTCTATACCGCCGTGTTCGGCGGGTTCAGCGACAAGACCCTGTCTGATCGGATTGCCGACGCCGGCGCGCGCGTGATCGTCACGTCGGACGGGAGTTACCGCAACGCACAGGTGGCGGCGTTCAAGACCGCTTATACAGATCCTGCGCTCGACAATTATGTGCCGGTGGCGACCGCACTGGCAGTGCTTGGTGCTACCGACCTGGGGCTGACGGACGCCGATGCCGCTGTAATCCACGCTACCGTCGCCGAAACGCTAGCGGGCGAAGTGACGGTCGAACGCTCCGATGTTATGCGCGGCGTCGGGCGCGCGCTGATCCTGCTCGGTAAGGAAGGGCGGATTGGCACGAGTGACGCCGCGCGCGTGCGGCTTGCCATTGCCTCAAGTCTCGTCACGTTGCCGCCGCGCGTTGATACTGTCATCGTCGTGCGCCACACGGCGCAGCCCGATATCGTCTGGCGGCCCGAACGTGACCGGTGGAGCCATGAACTGACCGATGCGGCGCTGGGCACGATCCTCACCAACGCCCGCGCCGCTGGCTTTGATGTAGATAGCGAGGAAGCGCTGCTTGCCCTCCCCGACTCCGACTTCGTCTGTGCGATCTGGGCCACGTCAAAGCCGCTGCCGGTTGACGCTGATTTCCCGATGTTTTTCATCTACACGTCGGGATCGACGGGCAAGCCCAAGGGCATCGTCCATGTCCACGGCGGCTATACGGCAGGCATTGCGCATACGATGGCGGTGGCGTTTGACGCGCGGCCCGGCGATACAATCTATGTCGTCGCCGATCCGGGCTGGATCACCGGGCAAAGCTATCAGATATCGGCCGCACTCACCACGCGGGTGACGACGGTCATTTCCGAAGGATCGCCCGTTTTCCCGCACGCCGGGCGCTTTGCCTCGATGATCGAGCGGCACAAGGTGACGATTTTCAAGGCGGGGGTCACTTTCCTCAAATCGGTGATGGCCGATCCGTCGAACCTTGCTGACCTTGAACGGTATGACATGTCGTCGTTGCGCGTCGCGACCTTCTGTGCCGAGCCGACCTCGCCTTCGGTGCAAGCATTTGGCATGGCGCATGTGACGCCGCATTATATCAATAGCTATTGGGCGACTGAACATGGCGGGATAGCCTGGACGCATTTTTATGGCAGTGCGGATTTCCCGCTAAAGCCCGATGCGCATGCTTATCCGCTGCCGTGGATTGTCGGCGATGTATGGGTTGAGGATGCCGACGCGCCGCCGCTGCAGCCTGGCTTTGCGCGCAGCGGCGATGGCGGGGTTGCTTGGCGCAAGGCCGCACCGGGCGAAAAAGGGGAGATCGTCATCGCCGCGCCTTACCCCTATCTGGCGCGGACAATCTGGGGCGACGTTGATAATTTTCGCGTTGAAAATGGCAGTGTCGTTGGCGATTGGCGCGGCGATGCGGCGCGCTGGATCAGCGGCTATTGGACGCGCTGGCAAGGGACATGGGCCTATACGCAGGGCGATTTCGCGATTGCCCATGATGACGGCTCCTTCTCGCTCCATGGGCGCAGCGATGACGTTATCAACGTGTCGGGCCACCGGATGGGCACCGAAGAGATTGAAGGCGCGGTGCTGCGTGACAAGACGCTTGATCCTGACTCGCCGGTGGGCAATGTGCTGGTTGTCGGCGCGCCGCACCGGGAAAAGGGGCTGACGCCGCTTGCCTTCATTGTGCCCGTCGCCGGGCGCAAGCTCACCTATGAAGACCGGCGGCGGCTGTTCGATCTTGTTCGCACTGAAAAGGGCGCGGTGGCGGTGCCCGCTGATTTTATCGAAGTCTCGCAATTCCCCGAAACGCGCAGCGGCAAATATATGCGCCGGATGGTGCGTGCGTTGGTCGAGGGAACTGACGTTGGCGATGTGACGACGCTGCGCAATTCCGAAAGCCTCGTCGAACTCAAAACCGCGATTGATGATTGGCAGCGCAAACAGCGCCTGTCCGAGGAGCAGTCGTTATTCGAGCGTTACCGCTACTTCCTGATACAATATAATATCGTCGCGCCCGGTAAGCGTGTGGCGACGGTCACCGTCACCAATCCGCCGGTCAATGCGCTCAACGAGCGGGCCATTGATGAGCTGGCGATTGTTGTCGACCATCTGGCACGCAAGGATGATGTCGTCGCAGTGGTGTTCACCGGCGAGGGCACCGCATCGTTCGTCGCGGGTGCCGACATTCGCCAGATGCTCGAAGAGGTTCACACGCTCGACGAAGCGATGGTGCTGCCCAATAATGCTCAATTAGCGTTTGCGCGGATTGAGGCGATGGGCAAACCGTGCATCGCCGCCGTTCAAGGTGTGGCGCTGGGCGGCGGCATGGAATTTGCGCTCGCTTGTCATTACCGGATTGCGGAAAGCACGGCGCGCTTTGGTCAGCCCGAAATCCGGTTGCGTCTGCTGCCCGGCTATGGCGGCACGCAGCGCTTGCCGCGCTTGCTGGGTGAGCGCCGGGGCGCCGAAGGGGTGCGCGATGCGCTCGACCTGATCCTAGGCGGGCGTAGCATTGATGGTAGTGCGGCAGCACAGATCGGCCTCGTCGATGATCTAGTAACAGGGGCGAGCGATGCCCTTGCCCACGCGCACGGGGCGGTGCGCGATTATGTGAAGCACGGCGAAGCGAGCGCGCTCGGGCAAGCTTTCGCGGCGCGTAAAGCCATGACTGCGCGCTGGGCCGCACCGGGGGCGGTTGATCTTGATGCCGTCCTTGCCGATGATTTTCTTCAGCGCATTTTGCGCCAACTCGATTGGGCCGGGCGAGGAACGGCGGGCAAACGTGCGCTTGATGCAGTGCGCACGGGCCTTGAACAGGGCATGGCAGTGGGCCTCGCGCGCGAAGCGGCACTGTTTGCCGAAGCAATCATCGATCCAGAGGGCGGCAAGACCGGCATTCGTCAGTTCATGGACAAGGTCAGCCCTCCGCTCCCCGTCCGCCGCGATGGCCTGTGGATTGACGCCGAGCATGCCCCGCGCGGTGCCGCGCTTGAGGCGAGCGGTGACCTCCTGCCCGTCGGCGCGCCCTTCTATCCCGGCGTGAGCGCGATTCCGGCGTGGCAATATGCGTTCGGCATTGCGCGTGATCCCGATACCGGTGCGCCCCGCTTTGGCCCGCCAGCCAGCCACGAGCGCGAACTGATCGTCAAAGTGCCCGAACCCGCGCCCAATGAGGCACTGCTGTACATGCTGACTAGTGAGGTCAATTTCAACGATATCTGGGCGCTGACGGGCATTCCCGTCTCGCCGTTCGACGCGCATGAGGAGGATGTCCAGATCACTGGATCGGGCGGCATCGCTCTCGTCGCAGCGCTCGGCAGCGAGACCAAGGGCCAAGGCCGCGTCAAAGTGGGCGATATGGTCGCGGTCTATTCGGGCACCAATGATCTGCTCAGCCCGCAAGTTGGCAATGATCCGATGTATGCGGGCTTTTCGATTCAAGGCTATGAGACCGAGACGGGGAGCCACGCGCAGTTCCTGACCGTCCAAGCGCCGCAAATGCATCCCGTGCCGCCCGACCTGACGCTTGAACAAGCGGGCAGTTATATCCTCAATCTGGGCACCGTTTCGCGCTGCCTGTTCACCACGCTGAACATTGCGCCGGGGCGGACGCTCTTTGTTGAGGGAGCAGCGACCGGCACGGGGCTTGACGCGCTGCGCAGCGCCGCGCGCACCGGCTTGCAAGTGACGGGCCTCGTGTCGAGCGGCGCGCGGGCCGATTTCATCGCGACACAAGGCGCGGTCGGCGCGATTGACCGCAAGGATCCGCGCTTTGCCAATCTGTTCAGCGTTGTGCCCGAAGACCGTGAGGCTGCACGGCGCTGGGAGGCCGCCGGAGCGCCGCTGGTCGCCGCCTATGAGGCGCTCAACGGTGGCAAGCGCGCCGACTATGTTGTGAGCCATGCGGGCGAAACCGCCTTCCCGCGCAGTTTCCAATTGCTCGCCGATGGCGGCACGCTCGCTTTTTACGGCGCGTCTTCGGGCTATCATTTCAGCTTCATGGGCAAGGCCGGGGCGGCGAGTCCTGAAGATATGCTCCGCGCGGCGGCACTGCGCGGCGGCGAGGCGGTGCTCATCTATTATGGCCCGCGCTCGACCGAATTGCTCGATGAAATGGGGCTTGAAATCATTGAGGCGGCGCGGCGCTTCAACGCGCGCAGCGTCGTCGCGACGACGACTGATGGCCAGCGCGAATTTCTACAATCGCTGGGGCTGGAGGATGCGATTGAAGGCATTGTCAGCTTGGAGAGCATCCGCCGCCGCGAAGGCGCGAATTTCGACTGGCCCGATACGATGCCGCGCCTACCTGATGCCAAGGTCGATATCGATGCGTTCAAGGCGGCAGTGCGCGATTATCAAGACCGGGTGATGAAGCCCTTCGGCTCCGCAGTCGGCAAGATATTGCGATCGGCAGATAATCCTCGCGGTGCACCCGATCTGATCTTTGAACGAGCAGCGCAGGATACGCTGGGCGTTTCGACTTCGCTGGTAAAGCCCTTCACTGGCCGCGTGGTTTTCGCAGAAGATTTGTCGGACCAGCGCTTCACTTTCTATGCGCCGCAAGTCTGGACGCGCCAGCGCAAGATTTTGATGCCGACCGCGTCGATCCTCGGCACGCATTTGTGCAACGCATTCGAAGTCGCGCGGATGAACGATATGATTGCGGCAGGCTTGCTCGACGTGACCGAGCCATTGGTTGTGCAGTGGGACGGATTGCCCGAAGCGCATCAGGCGATGTGGGAAAACCGCCATTCGGGCGCGACTTATGTTGTTAATCACGCATTGCCCGCGATGGGCCTGCGCAGCCGCGACGCGCTGCTTGAAGCATGGGCGGCGCAAGACAAATAACGAAGGGGAGAGACACGATGGCGAAGGCAAAGACCGTAACAGAGTCCGCATCCACACCCACGCTGGTGGAGGGCAAACTGTCTGGCAAAATCGCTGTCGTTACTGGGGCTGCGGGCAATCTGGGCGGCTATATCGTCCGCCATTATCTGCGCGAAGGCGCAACCGTCGTGATGACTGGACGCACGCACGCCCGGCTTGAGGCCGCCGCCGAAGCGATCCGCGCAGAGGCCGGTGTCGACGATATGCGGTTGAGCACGGTAGTGCTTGATGGCGGCGATCCGCAATCGGTGCGTGACGGCATTGCCTCAATCGTTGCGCGCTTTGGCCGCATCGATATTCTCGTCAACAATGCCGGGTCAGCCGGGCCAAAGCAGCCTATCGAGCAACTCCCGCTCACCACCGACGAGCTTGCCGCGCAGCAGAAGCGCGGATCGACCGACACCGAAACCGTGGGCGATGCGATGCGCAACATATTGGGCGTCGCGCTCAACCTTGCCCGCGCCGCCGCCGCCGCGATGGTTGAGGGCGGATCGATCATCAATATCTCGACGATCTTCTCGCGCACGCCTTATTATGCGCGCGCGGCCTATGTTGTCCCCAAGGCGGCGATGAATGCCTGGTCACGCGAATTATCGCTTGAGCTGGGCCCGCGTGGTATCCGCGTCAATCTGGTCTTCCCCGGCCCCATCGAAAGCGAGCGGATCCGCACTGTGTTCGCGACGATGGACAATTTGCGCGGGGATGAACCCGGCACGACCGCGCAGCAATTTTTCGAGATGATGTCGCTCGAACGCAGCACCGGCGGCAAGCCACGCGCCAAGACCTACCCCATCCCCGAAGACATTGCGACAACCTGCGTGTTCCTCGGCAGCGACGATTCCGCCTGTTTTAACGGCCATGATTTCGAAGTCACGCACGGGATGACGGTGCGCAAAGAGGCGCGCTCGACTTACCTGTCGCGCCCGACGATGCGATCAATGGATGGTGCTGGGCTCGCTGTCCTGATCGCAGCGGGCGATGACTGGGAAGATGCGCTCGAAATTGCGCGGATCCAAATTGCGTGTGGGGC
The DNA here is from genome assembly GCA_046153565.1 of Sphingomonadaceae bacterium. Taxonomy (GTDB): domain Bacteria; phylum Pseudomonadota; class Alphaproteobacteria; order Sphingomonadales; family Sphingomonadaceae; genus Aquisediminimonas. Next base: position 3,026 of record JBJXDU010000005.1, on the reverse strand, counting down.
AAGCGTCTTGCTCGGCCTCTCGCGTCAAGCTGATGTGGCGATTGCGCAAGCCCGTGCCAAGGCCGAAGCGATTGGCGACGCGCTCACGATTGTGCGCTTCAACCGCACCGAAGCCGCAGTGATGGAGGCCGTGCTCGCCACCTATAGCGAAACCAATGCGCCAATCACCGGTGCTATCTTCATGCCGACGCATGCCGCAGGCGAATTTGTCGGCAATCTTGTCGATGCGACCGATGATGAAATTACGGCGTTCATGGACATTGAGCTCGTCGGTGCCATCGCGCTCGCGCGCACGCTCAGCCGCTATTGGAAGCGGCATGACAATCTGCTGCAAGCGCCGCGCTTCGTTTTCCTCTCAAATGCTAGCGACGGCAAAGGCGATGTCTATGCCAATGTGCTGCGCGCAGCGACTGAGCAATTGGTGCGCATCTGGCGCGAGGAATCAGAGATTGATGTTGCCCACGGGCGGCGGCGGCAGGCCGAATGGGGCAATCAGATTGTCCGTTTCACCAATGCCGAGCCCGAAAATACGCGTTTTGCCGCAGGGCATGCCGCACGCATCCTGATCAAGGAAAGCAAGATCCATGAGGTCACGCTCTACGTGCCGCAAAGCATTGGCGATGCCACCGGCGCGCGCAAAGCGATGCCGGGGTTCAGCGAGAATATCACTGGCCTCCATCTGGGCAAGGTGGCACTGATCACTGGCGGGTCGGCCGGCATTGGCGGGCAAGTCGCGCGGCTGCTCGCGCTTGCCGGGGCCAAGGTGATGATCGTTGCGCGGCGCGAAAGCGAACTGGCGGTCGCGCGCGCGCGGATTGTCAGCGAGCTTGAGGATATCGGTTTTGCGGGCGTTGAACGGCGTGTGCAGACGATGGCGGGGCTTGATGTCAGCAACCTCGATTCGCTCAAAAGCGCGGTTGACGCCACAATCAAGGCGTTTGGCCGGATCGACTATCTGATCAACAATGCAGGCGTCGCCGGTGCTGAAGATATGGTGGTCGATATGGGTATCGACGCGTGGAATTATACGCTTGATGCCAATCTGATCTCCAACTTCGTCCTGATGCATTACGCCGTGCCGGTGATGAAGGCACAAGGATCGGGCTATGTGCTCAACGTATCCTCCTATTTCGGCGGTGAAAAATATCTCGCGGTCGCTTATCCCAACCGCGCAGACTATGCCGTTTCCAAATCGGGGCAGCGGGCGATGGTTGAATCGATGGCGCGCTATCTGGGGCCAGAGGTTCAGTTCAACGCGATAGCACCCGGTCCGGTTGATGGTGATCGGCTGGCGGGCACTGGCGGTAAACCCGGCCTGTTCGAACGGCGCGGCAAATTGATCCTTGAAAATAAGCGGTTGAATGCCATCCACGCGGCCGTCGTCAAATCGTTGCGGCGCGGGGTGCGCGTTGAAGCGATCCTCACCCGGCTCGCGCGCAACGACAATATCCGCATGTCGCATGACACCAATAATCCGCGCGAAATTCGCGATCTGGCGCTGGCCTGCGCGCGCGAAGGGGATGGCATTTGCAGCTGGGACCGGTTCATGATGACGCCTGCCATTGCCGCCAGCCTTGTCGCGCGGCTGCGCAGTGGCGGTTATTTCCTCGATTCACCCGGTTGGGTCGAGCGGCCCGATACGCCCGAAGCGAATAGCAATTGGCTGCTCAAATCGCCGCCCGCCGATGTGCCCTTCCTGCCCGCTGACCGGATTGCTGCTGAAGCCAAGAAGGTGGGCACGGGCGTGTTGTCACAGCTGTTCCTCGGCAAAATGCCCACCGAAACCGATGTGGCGCAGGCGACCGTTTTCTTCCTCGCCGACCGTGCAGTCAGCGGCGAAACCTTCATGCCATCGGGCGGCCTGAGCGTCGAACGATCAACCACCGAGCGCGAATTGTTCGGTAGCCCCAAGCAAGAGCGGCTTGATCAAATGCGCGGGCGCACCGTGTGGATCATTGGCGAACATCTGGTCGATTATCTCGCTGAAACCGCGCGGCAATTCATCACCGAATGCCATGTCGCGCGCGTCATTCTGATGACCAAGAGCGAAGCTGGCTTTGCGGCGTTGCGCGATGCGCTGTCCGATTTGCCCGATGCGCCGCTCGAATCGCTCTTGCTTGATGACGGCGTCGAAGCCGCAATGGACGCCGCCATGCTGCGCTGGGGCCGCCCGACGACGATCTTGTCGACCCCGCTCGAAGCGCTGCCGACGCGCCTGTTCGAGGTGGACGCGCCGCTCACCCCGCAAGACTTCCGCACGCTGGTTGCCGATAACCTCACCGTCCATTTCCGCGTCGCGCGTAAAGCATCGCTTTATGATGATTGCCAGCTCGTGCTGGTCTCCCCCGATGTGCCGATGGGCGACAAGAGCCCGGCATTCGCGCTTGCCAATTTCATCAAGACGACTTTGCATTCTTTCACCGCAACACTGGCGGTGGAAAATGAGCGGCTAGTCCATGACGTGCCGGTCAATCAGATCAACTTGACACGACGGGTGCGATCCGAGGAACCGCGTGATCTCGACGAGCATCTTGAGGAAGTGAAGCGCTTTGCCCGCGCGGTGTTGCTCGTCGGCGCGCCGCTTCCTGATGGCGAGGATTCGCGCTACCGTGCACGTATCTATCGCGGCATGTCGATGACGGTGTGATGCACTATCTGTCGTTTGAAAAGCCGATTGAGGCGCTCTCCGCAAGCGCTGCGGCTATGCGCGAAGCGGGGGAGCGAGAAGCCGACGCGCTGATGCTTGATGAACGGGCGCAGCGGCAGCTCAGTGATCTCTATTCGCGGCTAACCCCGTGGCAGCGGACGCAGGTTGCGCGGCATCCCGAACGCCCGCATTTTCGGCACTTTGCCGAGGCGCTGTTTGAAGATTTCGTGCCGCTGGCTGGTGACCGCGCATTCGGTGATGATCAGGCCATCATCGGCGGCTTCGCGCGTTTTGAGGGCCGACGAATCGTGGTGCTCGGCCATGCCAAAGGCGAAGATACGACATCACGCCTTCGCCACAATTTCGGCATGGCAAAGCC
>JBJXDU010000004.1:0-32936 GCA_046153565.1 Sphingomonadaceae bacterium | reverse complement strand
CTACTCCACAACCCACGTCTGCCCCTTGCTCAACAGCGCCTGCAAATCCGGCTTCTTGCCCGCCGAAAGTTTGGCATTCTGATCAATCACCGCTTGATCAAACGTCGGGCGAGGCGAGTCGAAGATTACGCCAAGCGCGATGGGGAAGCCTTGGTCGAGTGTCATATCGACGAGCATCATCGCAAGGTTGCGGTTGGTGACGTCATGTTTCATTACCCCAGCCGCTTCCCAATCGCCGTTGATGACATCAACGACCACCAGCCGCAGGTCAGTTTGGTTGAACGCCAGCCCCTTGGTTCCGCCCGCAAAGAGCATCGGCTCGCCATGTTCAAGCCACAGTTGAGTGGCCGCTGCATTCGCCTTTTCGGTGAAGGGCGCAAACACATCGTCGTTATAGACGACGCAATTCTGGTAGATTTCGATGAAGCCTGTGCCCTGATGCGTGTGCGCAGCCGTGAGCACTTCGGGCAATCGCTTATGCACATCAATCCCGCGCGCCACGAACCGCGCGCCGGCACCAAGCGCGAACCCGCACGGATTGGCGGGCCGATCAACCGAGCCGAACGGCGTTGACGGCGATTTGGTGCCGACCCGCGACGTCGGCGAATATTGGCCCTTGGTCAGCCCGTAAATTTCGTTGTTGAACAGCAGCACCTGGCAATTGAGGTTCCGCCGGATGAGGTGCATCGTATGATTGCCACCAATCGAAAGCGCATCGCCGTCACCCGTAATGATCCACACATCAAGATCCGGATTGGCCAGCTTCACCCCCGTTGCGACTGCGGGCGCGCGGCCATGGATCGTGTGAAAACCGTAAGTTTCCATATAATAAGGAAATCGACTTGAGCAGCCGATACCCGAAATGAACACGGTATTTTCGGGCGCGACGCCCAGCTCAGGCATTGTGCGCTGAACGGCTTTCAGCACCGCATAGTCACCGCAACCGGGGCACCAGCGAACTTCCTGATCGGTTTCCCAATCTTTGGGCGAGCCTTTGGTGATGGGGGTTATTGCGTTCACGCGAGCGCTCCTTCAATCGCGGCTTCAATCTCGGCAATCGTAAACGGCTGCCCACTCACCTTATTGAGCGGCTTCGCGTCAACCAGATATTGATCGCGCAGCACCGTCTTGAACTGTCCAGTATTCATCTCGGGCACGATCACCTTGTCAAACGAACGGAGCAAGTCGCCCAAATTTTTGGGCAGCGGCCAGATATGGCGAACGTGAATGTGGCTGACGTCATGGCCCTGTGCGCGTGCGCGTGCAACGGCTTGGTGGATGGGGCCATAAGTCGATCCCCAGCCGACGACGACGAGCTTTCCGCCTGCCTCGCCAAGGGCCATGTCTTGCGCAGGGAGCGTATCGGCGACGCCCATCACCTTGTTATGACGCAAATCGGTCATCGCCTGATGGTTGGCGGCACCATAGTTGATGTGACCAGTATCAACTTCCTTTTCGATTCCGCCAATCCGGTGGAGCAGGCCCGGCGTGCCGGGCTTTACCCATGGCCGCGCAAGTTTGGTATCGCGGGCATAAGGTTTGAACCCGCCATCGGGTACGACCTTCAGATGCTGCACCGGAAATGCCTGATAAGTGCTCATATCGGGCACCGCCCAGGGTTCAGCCGCGTTGGCGATATAGCCGTCGGTGAGCAGGATGACCGGCGTCATATACTGCGTGGCAATCCGCACCGCCTCAATCGCGCAATCAAAGGCATCTGCGGGCGAACGCGCAGAAATGACCGGAACCGGTGAATCGCCGTGACGTCCATAGAGTGCCTGATAAAGATCACTTTGTTCGGTCTTGGTCGGAAGGCCGGTCGAAGGCCCGCCGCGCTGCGAATTGACAATCACCAGCGGCAGTTCAGTCATGACGGCAAGCCCAATGGCTTCGCCCTTTAGCGCAATGCCCGGCCCCGACGACGATGTGACACCTAGCTTACCCGCATAAGAGGCACCAATGGCCGACGCGATGGCAGCAATTTCATCCTCGGCTTGAAATGTGGTGATCCCATATTCTTTAAGGCCCGAAAGATGATGCAAGATCGCCGAGGCGGGCGTGATTGGATAACCACCGAAAAACATTTCAATCCCGGCAAGCTGCGCGCCTGCAACCAGCCCGAGCGAAATCGACTCAGCGCCGGTAATCGTGCGGTATAGCCCTGCATCAGCAGGCGCAGCACCAATCGCCTTTTGCTTGATTGGCCCGCTCAGCTCAGCCGTTTCGCCGTAAGCATGGCCTGCGTTGAGTGCCGCAATATTGGCCTCTGCCAAAATCGGCTTCTTGGCGAATTTCGCGTTGAGCCAATCAACGATCGGTTGCCGGTCACGGTCAAACATCCAGAGCGCAAGGCCAAGCGTCCACATATTCTTGCAGCGCAGCGCATCCTTGTTGCCCATGCCAAACGGCTTGACCGCATCAAGCGTCATTTGTGAAATGTTGAAGCTCATCAATTGCCATTTGGCGAGGCTATCATCCTCAAGCGGGTTCGACGAATAGGCAGCCTTTGCCAAATTGCGCGCGCCAAACTCACCGCTATCGGCAATGATCAGCCCGCCGGGCTTTAGCGAAACCACATTCGTTTTGAGTGCAGCCGGGTTCATCGCAATCAACACATCGGGCGCGTCGCCAGCGGTATCAATCGCACTTGACCCAAAATTGATCTGGAAGGCCGACACACCAAACAAAGTGCCCTGCGGCGCCCGAATTTCGGCGGGAAAATCGGGGAAGGTCGCAAAATCATTGCCGGCGAGCGCCGACGACAATGTGAATTGCCCCCCGGTCAATTGCATTCCATCACCCGAATCGCCGGCAAAGCGAACAACGATGGCTTCGGATGGCGATGCGGAAGATGATGTGTTTACTGAGTGGCTGCGCGCGGCAGTGGCCATTACCTGTTATCCTGAACTATCGAATCGGGACGCGTCCTACGCGCGTCAGCACGCTTTCGCAAAATAGTAATATTCTCAACCCACGCAAACTTTCTTGCAGGCATGGACGCCCGCACCGGTTATCGATACCGTACCACCCATAAATGATAGGGAGCCTGAGCAATCATGACAGAATATTTCACAAAACCCGACGTTGCGGCATTTTTGCAGTTTGTAAACAGCGCTCCGGGGCCCAAGCTCCATGAATTGCCAGCACCCGAAGCGCGCGAATCGATGGTCGTGATGACCAAAATGGCTGACCAGCCCATCGGCGATATGGCAATCAACCGCGACCTCATGATCCCGGGGCCGGCAGGCGATATTCCGGCGCGCCATTATGATGTGCGGGCAACGCGCGATGTCGGGCCAGTGATGGTCTTCTTTCACGGCGGCGGCTTTGTCATCGGCGATCTCAATACGCATGAGGGCTATTGCGGAGAGGCCGCGCGACTGCTTGATATGCCTGTTATCGCGATTGATTACCGCCTTGCGCCCGAACATCCCTTCCCCGCCGCCGCCGAAGATTGCGAAGCGGCTGCGCGCTGGGTTGCCGACAATATCCCTTGCACCGGCCTTGTGCTTGGCGGCGAAAGCGCAGGCGGCAACCTCACCATCGTCACCGCAATGGCGCTGCGCGACAAGCCCGCGAGCAAGCCGGTTATCGTGCAAAACCCGATCTATCCCGCCGTCTCAAGCCATAATGACTGGCCGAGCATGCGCGATTTCGCAGACGGCTATCTGCTCACCCGCGATGCGATGGATTATTTCATGATGCATTATGCGCCGCAACCAAACGACTTCCGCGCGGCGCCGCTCGATTTTCCGCAAGCGGGCATGCCGCCGAGCGTCGTCACCACCGCTAGCCTCGATCCACTCCATGATCAGGGCGTGGCTTATCATGAGGCGTTGCTGGCAGCGGGGGTAAAATCGGTACATTATGAAGCCAATGGCAATATTCACGGCCATATCCAATTGCTCCAAGCGGTACCCTCCGCGCTTGAAGATGTGCGGGCGCATTTGGCCTTGATCAAAACGATGATCGCCGAAGTCACCGCATGATCGATCCAGAAAGCCTGCCTTACCGACCCTGCGCGGGAATCATGCTATTGAATGCGGACGGCAAGGTTTTTGTCGGCAAACGGATCGATAGCAGCCTTGATGCGTGGCAAATGCCGCAAGGCGGCATTGATCCGGGCGAAGATGCGGAGACCGCCGCAATCCGTGAGCTTGGCGAAGAAACCGGGATTGCGCCACATCTTGTTTCCATCATGGCGCGGTCGGCGAAGGATCATCCTTATGACCTACCGCCCGAACTGATGGGCGAAATTTGGGGCGGGCGGTATCGAGGCCAAATCCAAAGTTGGTTCCTGTTGCGTTTTCTGGGAAACGATACAGACATCAACATCGCCACCAAACATGCCGAGTTCGAAGCGTGGCAATGGGTTGATCCGGAACAATTGGTAGACCTGATCGTGCCATTCAAACGGGAGTTATACGCCAATGTTGTCGCCGAATTCACCCCCTATCTTTGAACCGCGCCCGACCAGCTGGTGGGACCGCCATATGGTGCCGCGCCTGATCGGCACGTGCTGCGCACAACCGCAAATCATGAAAGCCCGCAGCCGAATCGTTCCGGATGCCGACGGCGATGTGCTTGAACTTGGCTGCGGCGGCGGGATCAATATGGAATTTTGTGATCCTACGCGGATCAATTCCTATGCTGGCCTCGATCCTTCACCTGCGCTGCTCGAAAGATCGCGCGAGGCAGCACGTGCCAAAGGCATAACCGCCGACATTCGCGGCGGATACGGCGAGGCGATGCCGTTCGGCGACGCACAGTTCGATACGGTGCTGGTCACCTTCACGCTCTGCTCGGTGGATGATCAGGCGCAAGTGCTAAGCGAAATGCGCCGCGTGTTGCGACCTAGCGGCAAAGTGCTGTTCCTTGAACATGGCGCCGCGCCCGATGTGTCAGTACAAAAATGGCAGAGCCGGATCGAGCCAGTCTGGAAACGGATTGCAGGCTATTGTCACCTGACCCGCGCCATATCGGGCGCTTATGAAACGGCGGGTTTTGTCGTCTCGAACGGTGAGAAAGCCTATATGCCCAACGCCCCGCGCCCGATGGGCTGGATCGAATGGGGTGAAGCGCGAGTCTAGCCCGCATCCCCCAAATGCGCTTCGCCGCGCGCCTTGGCCAGGTCGATTTGCTTTTGGCGTTCCGCATAGCGACGCTTTTGCTCGTCGGTGCGCGTTGAGGCACAAGCGGGGCATTGCACCCCAGTGATATAATCGGGCGAGGCCTTATCGTCATCACTAACCGGCACGCGGCACCCATGGCAGAGCTCAAGCGTTCCGATCTCAAGCCCGTGTGTCAGGCTAACCCGGTCGTCAAAGACGAAGCACTCACCCTCCCATAAACTCTCCGCAGCGGGCACGGTTTCAAGATAGCGCAAGATACCGCCCTTCAAATGGGCGACATCCTCAATCCCCTCGGCACGCAAGAAGGCCGTTGATTTTTCGCAGCGAATGCCTCCGGTGCAGAACATGGCAACCCTAGGTTTAGCTGGCAGGGCTGCGCGGTGCTCCCGGAACCAGGCGGGAAAATCCCGGAAGGTAGGTGTCTTAGGGTTGATCGCGCCCTTGAAACTGCCAATCGCTACTTCATAATCGTTGCGCGTATCGATCACGATCACAGTGGGATCGCTGATCAGCGCGTTCCACTCAGCCGGCTCGACATAGCGCCCGACATCGCGCGATGGGTCAATGCCAGGCACGCCAAGCGTCACAATCTCATTCTTCAAGCGCACCTTCAGCCGCAGGAAGGGCATTTCAGGCGCATGGCTATATTTGACGTCAAGCGCGGCGCAGCCCGGCAGCGCGCGGATATGCGCAATCACCGCCGCGATCGCGTCGCCCTCCCCCGCTATCGTGCCATTGATCCCCTCGCGCGCGAGCAGGATTGTCCCCTTCACGCCTTGCGCCCTGCAGAGCTCCAATAGCGGCCCTTGAAGGGCGGCGGGATCATCAAAGGGAGCAAAATGGTAAAGGGCAGCAACGGTTAGCATCGGCGACGCGCTTACCAAGGGTGCCGCGCTATTGCAAAAGTGTTCAAGGCGTGAGCACTGCCCACCCCCATGCGGATCACAAGCCGTCGAGCCCCTTGCTCACGAGGATATTTACGGCAACGCGCCGGTTCTGCGCCTTGCCATCGGGCGTGTCATTGCTCGCGAGCGGATCAGCTTTGGCCATCCCGGTCGGGGTCAGCATGCGATAGGGCTTCCAGCCGCAGGCTTGCTGGATATAATTAACCACGCGACTAGCCCGTTTTTCGCTCAGCTGCTGATTGAACTCATCGCCTCCGGTAGAATCGGTGTAACCGACCACAAGCAGCAGCGCGTTTTTCATACGCTCGGCCGTGCTCGCGGTGGCGCAGAGTTCAGCTTTGCCTTGCTCAGACAACACGGCCTTGCCGGTATCGAAGTTCACGTTCGTCGTGCCTTTGATATTATATTGATCAATATCGCCCACGCGCCCGCGCAGCGCCTCAGTCGCCGCAGTTTGTTCGGCAAAGCCTTGGGCCGTGCCGTGACGGATCATGCTGGCCGTCCTTAGATCGTTGTTACGCAAATTGATCTGGCTCGCGACCAATGCGTCGCCCGATCGCACCGTTTTGACCGTAACTGGCAAGCCATTGAGCAGCGCGGTCTCAGAAAGCGTGGAGCGACCAAGACCCAGAAATCCACGACTAGTTTTGATCCGGGTGGTATCGGTGATTGCAATGGCGGTCTTGGCCCCGTCTTCAGTCGTGATTTGTAACCTGTCGCCGGTGCGCGCGGAAATTACACCTCTGATCTCAGGCCCCTTAGGCAGCGCCGTCGCAACAACGGGCACAACCGGCTCAGCGACGGGCGTTTGCTCTTGGCCCGTTACTATAATATCTTTTTTCTCGACGTTCTGCTTGTCCTCTTGCGCATAGCTGTTGATCGGCACCAGCATGGCGGCCGTGGCGAGTAGGAAACCAATTTTTGGCATTTTGGAAACAATGATCATCACTCTTCTCCTCAAAACAGGAACATACGGTCGCCGCACACTCCTCGCTTCTCGTCCGAACGAACCATGATGCCGCGCAGCCGTCAGTGCCTAACAAGCCGCGGTGCGCACAGTGCGATTTTGAACGTCCGTAGACGCGCAGTGGAAGGTGCTCAGGCCAACCTTTCTGGCATATGAACACCGTCACGGCGGGACTGATTGTGCGGATAATCCGAAGGGATCGTGCGACTAAACGCCTTAATGGTGCTCAGCAGGTTACGGACAAAGAGACAGCAAAGCCTGGCCTCGCTTTCATTCGTCTGGCTTTGCTGGTTCCGTAAAGTCAAAGATGATCCGCACCCATACGCCCAATTGCGGTTTGTCGCCAATACGCGGCGGGCGAACGCGGAATTGCCACGAGGCAAGGCGGAGCGCGCGCGCCAATCCTGTGCCCGGCGGCGTTTCACCCAGTGATTGACAATTTTCCACGCGGTTGTTGGCGATCATTCGGCATGCAATAACTGCACGCGCGCCGGCAGGACGGCTGCGCGCTTGTTCGAAATAGGGCGCGAGTTCAGCGTCGGTCGGTTCGCGCACCCATTCGACATTGTAGATGGGTTCGCCGCCTGGACCTTGGCCCGGGCCAATGACTCCCGCCGCCGGGCCACTTGTGCTTGCGCTCTTTGCACCGCTCTTTGCACCGAGTTTACCAATATCGCCTGCGGCTAGATCATCCTTGCTCAGCTCAATGAAGCCTTTGTTGGGGCTGGGCGGGGTAACAACCTTCACCGGTGGCACTATGGTTGGCGGTCGAGGCGGCGGCGGGGGTTGAATCGGCTGTTGTACTTCGGGCTTTGGCGCGGCCTTGGTGGTCTCACGTTTCGGCTCGGGCTTGGCGGGGGCGTCGGGGCCAACCGTGAACGTCGATAACGTCGAGTCCCGGTCGGCAGGCCCAAAGCTCTGCTGCCCAAGCGAAAGCAGGGCAATGATGATCAGCACCTCAATCAACAGCGCGATGGCCCAACCGGCAATCCGGCGGCGAACGATCTCGCTGTTCACTAAGGGACTAACTCAGGCTCTTGGCGCGCACGCGAAACGCGTGAAGCAAAGGTTCAGTATAGCCGCTGGGCTGCGTTACGCCTTCAAACACAAGCGCTCTTGCGGCCTGGAACGCAATGCTGTCGGGCGCGAGCGGCTTGTATAAGGGGTCGCTGGCATTCTGCGCGTCAACCTTCGCGGCCATCCGCGTCAGGGCGGCATCAACCTGCGCGGGGCTCGCCACCCCGTGGAGCAGCCAGTTCGCGATATGTTGAGAGCTGATCCGCAACGTCGCCCTGTCTTCCATCAAGCCAACGTCATTGATGTCGGGCACTTTCGAACAGCCAATTCCTTGATCAATCCAGCGCACGACATAGCCAAGCAGCCCTTGCGCATTATTATCGAGTTCGCGCGCAACCTCCTCGGCTGACCAATTGGTGCCGCCTGCGAGCGGAATGGTCAGCAAGCGGTCAAGCGTTGGAATGCCCTGCCCTGCCAGCTCAGCCTGCCGCGCAAACACATCAACCTTGTGATAATGCGTGGCGTGGAGCGTTGCGGCGGTTGGCGATGGCACCCAGGCCGTATTTGCCCCGCTCATCGGATGGCCGATTTTTTGTGCCATCATGTCAGCCATCATATCGGGCGCGGCCCACATGCCCTTGCCAATCTGCGCCTTGCCGGACAGTCCACAGGCAAGCCCGATTTGCACGTTGCGCGCCTCATAAGCCGCGATCCAGTCACAGCCCTTGATCGCGCCCTTGGTCAGCATCGCGCCGGCATGCATCGATGTGTGGATTTCATCACCCGTCCGGTCAAGGAAACCGGTGTTAATGAAGACGATCCGATCCTTCACAGCATGAATGCACGCCGCGAGGTTGGCCGACGTTCGCCGTTCCTCGTCCATAACGCCTACCTTGATCGTATGGCGCGGCAGGCCAAGCAAATCCTCAACCGCATCAAACAAAGTGTTGGTGAAGGCCGCTTCGGCGGGGCCGTGCATTTTGGGTTTGACGATGTAGATGCTGCCGGCGCGGCTGTTGCGGTGAGCCCCAAGGCCCTTAACATCATGCAGCGCGCAGAGCGAGGTGAAGACGGCGTCGATAATACCTTCGGGGGCTTCGCTACCATCGGCAAGCAGCACCGCCGGGTTGGTCATCAAATGGCCAACGTTGCGGACGAACATAAGGCTGCGGCCAGGAAGCGTCAGCTCTCCCCAAACGCGGTCGCCATCCAAAGCGCGCGTCATCACGCGACCGCCCTTTTCAAAGTTTGCGGTCAAATCGCCGCGCATCAGGCCGAGCCAATTGGTGTATGCTGCCACCTTATCCACTGCATCAACCGCAGCGACAGAATCTTCTAGGTCAATGATCGTCGACAGTGCTGATTCGAGCATCACATCAGCGATGCGTGCGGGGTCGCCCCTGCCGATTGCGCTTTCAGCATTGATGACTAGTTCGATGTGAAGTCCATTGTTCTTGAGCAAGATTCCGTCCGGACGCTCTGCCACCAATTGCGTGGGATCTGCGAGCGCAGGCGTTCCCCCGGCGAAATCGGTCCAGCTGCCAGTGGCAAGCGGCACAGCTTCATCAAGGAATGCCTTGGCCGCCGCAATCACCGCCGCGCCGCGCCCTTCATCATAGCCGCCCGGTTTGGCTGGCGCCGCATCAAGTGCATCGGTGCCGTAAAGGGCATCATAAAGGCTGCCCCAGCGCGCATTGGCGGCATTGAGCACGAAGCGATCATTGAGGCTCGGCACCACCAATTGCGGCCCCGCCATCGTCGCGATTTCAGCGTCAACGCCAGTCGTGCCAATCGCAAACGGTGCTGGTTCGGGGACGAGATAGCCAATGTCACGCAGAAAGGCCTGATAAGCCGCGCTGTCGTGTGGCTGCCCCGCGCGAGCCTTGTGCCACGCGTCAATCTGCGCCTGCATCGCGTCACGCGTCGCAAGTAATTCGGCGTTTATCGGCGTCAGCGCCGTTAGCAGCGCGGCAAAACCGGCCCAAAAAGCGTGCGCGTCAACCCCCGTCCCCGGCAAAGCCCGTGCATCAGCAAAGTCAGCCAGTTCACGCGCAATCTGAATATTATTGCGGTTGATATAGTCGGTCATGTCATAAGCCCTTTTTGCTTTGAATTGGGGGGGGAGGAAAGCAAGGCAGGCGCGCTATGCAACAAGCGCCAAGCCTGTGCAATCGGGGACTGTCGCAAACTGCACTATCGATCTATACGACATTGATGACCCTATCACTTGATGAATCTGCACTCATCGAAGCCGCCGCTCACGCGCCGATGCTTGCCCAGGTCGAGCGCTGGGTTGGCATCAATACGGGCACAGCCAACCTTGCCGGGCTGAAGACCATGGCAGGATGGTTAGCCGATGCGTTCGCAGGGCTGCCGGGTGAACTCACACTGGTGCCTGCTGAACCAGTAGAGAGCGTGACCGCCGATGGCACGGTTGCGACGACAGTTAACGGTGATCACCTCCATCTATGCGTACGCCCTGAAGCCAAGGTGCAAATGCTGTTCACCGGGCATATGGATACCGTCTTTGGCGCGGATCATTCGTTTCAGATGCTAAGCTGGCGCGAACCCGGTGTACTGAATGGCCCCGGCATCGCCGATATGAAGGGCGGAATTTCTGTTATGTTGGCGGCACTCGGTGCACTGCGTGATGCAGATTTTGGCTATGAAGTCATTATCAACAGCGATGAAGAAACGGGTTCGGCCTCATCGGCGGCGCTGATTGCGCGAGCAGCGCAAGGCAAGCTGGCGGCTTTCACCTACGAGCCATCCGCGCTGCCCGACGGCACGCTGGCGGGCGCGCGTGCGGGGAGCGGGAATTTTTCAATCATCATCACCGGCAAGAGCGCACATGCCGGGCGCAACCCCGAAGACGGCCGCAACGCGCTTGTGGCAGCCGCCGATCTAGCGGTACAGCTCAAAGCTTCAAGCGGCCATGGTTTTTCCTGCAATCCCGCGCGGATAGAGGGCGGGAGCCCCAACAATGTCGTACCCGATCATGCGATCCTCCGCGTCAATTTTCGCCCCAAGACGCCCGCAGACGAAATTGCGGCGCGCACTCTGCTCGACTGCATCGTTGCCGACATCAAGCGAGATCATGACGTCACTGCGCATATCCATGGCAGCTTCGGACGCCCGCCAAAGCCGCTTGATGCCAAGGCGGAACGCCTTTTTGGCCTCGTCAAGGCGTGCGGCGCAGCGCTTGGCCAATCAATCAGCTGGCGTGACAGTGGCGGCGTGTGCGATGGTAACAATATCGCCGCTTGCGGGGTGCCGGTCGTTGACACAATGGGTGTGCGCGGGGGGTCTATCCATTCATCGGATGAATATCTGATTGCATCGTCGCTTGGCGAACGGGCGGCGCTTTCAGCGCTTGCGATTTCGCGTATCGTCGCCAAAGGAACATTATGACATTTAAGATCCGCTCCGCACGTGTCGACGATGTGCAACATCTTTACGAAATGGCAAAGCGCACCGGCGGGGGATTTACCAACTTACCACCTGACAAAAAATCGCTCAGCGCAAAGCTGGAGCGGAGTGCGGCTGCTTTCGCGCGGGCGGAGGATGTCGTCGCCGATGATCTTTTCGTCTTTGTGTTGCAAAATACGCAAACTGGCGATGTGCGCGGCACGTGCCAGATTTTCAGCGCGGTCGGTCAAACCTGGCCCTTCTACAGTTACCGGATGGGGGCACTGACGCAATATAGCGCCGAGCTGAACCGCACATTCAAGGCCGATATGCTGACGCTGTCGACCGATTTGGAAGGCTGCACCGAAGTCGGCGGATTGTTCTTACATCCCGGTGAGCGAGCGGGCGGACAAGGGATGCTCATCGCGCGCAGCCGCTATCTCTTCATCCGCGCCCACCGCCCCCGATTTGCTGATCGCACGCTTGCCGAATTGCGCGGCATTATCGACGAAGCGGGCGGCTCGCCTTTCTGGGACGGTGTAGCAGGACGCTTCTTTGGCATGAGCTTCCGCGATGCCGATGAGTTTAATGCTGTCCACGGCAACCAATTCATCGCTGATCTAATGCCCAAGCATCCCGTCTACAACGCGATGCTTCCCGAAACCGCACGTGCGGCTATCGGCGTGCCGCACCCATCGGGTCGCGCGGCGATGCGGATGCTGGAGAATGAAGGCTTCGCCTGGGAAAATTACATCGATATTTTCGATGGCGGGCCCACGATGACCGCGCGCACTGACCATATCCGCACCGTGCGTGATGCGACTGAATCGGTGATTGTCGATATTGCTGATGGCGGTGAGACCAAGATCCTCGCCTCATGTGGCCGGCTTGGCGATTTTGTCGCCGCTTATGCCCAAATGCGGTGTGTTGATGGCGGCATTATTATCGACAGCCAAGGTGCAGCCTTACTCGGCGTTGAGCCTGGTCAGACGATTGCGCATGTGGATCGGTGGTGACATGAGCGTGCGTGAAATCAACTTTGACGGCTTGATCGGCCCCAGCCATAATTATGCAGGACTGAGCCTAGGCAATCTGGCATCGGCAAAAAACGCCGGTGGCACATCGCATCCACGCGCCGCCGCGCTCCAAGGCATTGCCAAGATGCGCGCGAACCTTGATTTGGGGCTGGTGCAAGCGATGTTCGCGCCCCTCGCTCGCCCTGATCGCGCATGGTTGTCGACACTTGCGACACAGCCTGAAAGCGCTGAACCGGCAATGCTCGCGTGCGCGCTGTCAGCCTCATCGATGTGGGCGGCGAACGCGGCGACTGTTTCGCCCGCAACCGATACAGCGGACGGTAAATGTCATCTGACTGTAGCGAACCTCGTCACGATGCCGCATCGCAGTCATGAATATCAGGGAACGCTCGCGCAGCTGAGGATCGCCTTTGCCAACCCCGCTTTTGCCGTGCATCCGCCAATTCCGGCACCCTTTGGCGACGAAGGGGCCGCCAACCATATGCGGCTTTGCGGGGCGCACAGCGAAGCGGGCATCGAGATATTTGTCTACGGCGTTGCCGGTGGCGCTTTCCCGGCGCGACAGCATCGGCAAGCCTCACAAGCGGTCGCACGGCACCACGGTGTCACCCGCGCGTTATTTGTCGAACAGTCCGAGGCCGCGATTGCGGCGGGCGCGTTTCACAATGATGTTGTGGCGGTCGCGAACGAACATGTCCTATTCACGCATGAATTGGCATTTGCCGATGCTCCCGGAGTCTACCGCGATATCCGCGCTTTGCTGCCTCAAGTGACAATTGTCGAAGTGCCAACCGCCGCAGTATCACTTGCTGATGCGATCAGCAGCTATTTGTTTAATGCACAGCTGGTAACGCTGCCCGGCGGCGAAATGGCGCTTATATTGCCCAGCGAAGCGCAGGATAATCCGCGCGTCTGGGGCTGGTTGCAAGCAATGGTCGCGGGCAGTGGTCCGATCCGGCACCTGATCCCCGTCAACGTGCGCGAATCGATGGCTAATGGCGGCGGCCCTGCCTGCCTGCGGCTGCGCGTCGTCTGCGATCCTGCCGATGTCGATCCGCGCTTTCTGGTGGACGCCGATAAGCTTGACCGCATCGCGGACGTCGTCCGTGCGCACTGGCCCAAAGTGATTGAACCTGATCAGTTGCGTGATCCGACATTATGGCAGGCATGCGAAAGCGCGCGGGCTGCGTTGCTCGAGGCACTTGGTTTGACCGAGTTGTTGTCGGTTTAACTTACAGTTAACCATTTTGCGTCGGTGCAGACAAACGCATTTCTAAGCTTGGCCCGATCTTTGCAGTGTACAAAGCATGTGGGAAAAATTCAAACGCCTGTTCGTGATCAAAAATCGGGTCGAAGCCTTTGCGATCATCTATGCACTCTCGCTGGGCTCGGTTGAGCGCGGTAATCTTTACCTTGCGCAATATCCCGGTGTCGGCGGTAAGCTCTTGTTTCTAGCGACGACCGGCGCGGTGTTCATGGCTGGTGGCAAGATATTGGATGCGATCCGGGCAGGAGTTTAATTTCCCGTCCACACGCCCGCACGCTTTTCAACAAAGGCCGCCATGCCTTCCTTTTGATCCGCTGTTCCGAATAGGCCGTGAAACAACCGTCGCTCGAACTGCACGCCTTGGCTGAGCGTGGTTTCAAAAGCAGCGTTGACCATTTCCTTGGTAGCCACCGCCGCGAGCGGAGCCATGGCGGCAATCGCTTCGGCGCTCTTGAGTGCCTCAGCAACCAGATCAGCTACCGGGACTACATGGGCAACGAGACCCGCACGTTCGGCCTCATCAGCCGCCATCATCCGACCGGTGAGGCACATTTCCATCGCCTTGGCCTTGCCGACGGCGCGCGTGAGCCGCTGTGACCCGCCCATACCGGGCGTCACCGCAAGCTTGATCTCGGGCTGACCAAATTTGGCGTTGTCACCGGCGATAATGAAATCAGCCATCATCGCCAGTTCGCATCCTCCGCCCAGCGCAAACCCGGCAACGGCAGCGATCCACGGCTTGCGCGTCGCGGTTACCCGGTCATAATCGCCGAAAAAATTGCCGCCATACATCGCGGCAAATGATTGTTCCTGCATTTCCTTAATGTCGGCACCGGCGGCAAATGCCTTCTGCGACCCGGTCAGGACGGCGCAGCGCTGGCTGTCATCGGCATCAAACGCGCCAAAGGCAGCGATCAAATCAGCAAGCACCTGGCTGTTGAGTGCATTGAGCGCTTGGGGGCGGTTGAGCGTGATCAAAGTCACCGCGCCGTGCGTTTCAACCAGGATTGTTTCATATGTCATAATGGCTTCCACTCCTCATCGGCGGGCAAGGGCGCGAATATGGCGTCTAGCAGCTCATCGGTCACGCCCGCTGCGGTCGCCGGGTTCCATTTGGGCGCATGATCCTTGTCAATGATAACAGCGCGAACGCCCTCGATAAAGTCGGGCCGGACTATCACGCGGTGCGCAATCCGATATTCCATCCGCATATTATCGGCAAAATCAGTGAGCTGGCTGCTCTCACGCAACTGGCGCAGCGCAATTTTGCAGGTTTGCGGTGATTTGGAGCTAAGGATCGCGCGCTCCCGCTGTGCCCACTCAGAATCGTCACCCTCAAGCGCGGCAATGATGCCCTCAAGCGTGTCGGCGGCAAAGAGGCGATTGATTTGCAGCAATTGGTCGACGATTTTGGACTCAGGCGGGGTGATCGACAATTGCCCCAAAATGCCATCGGCGCGTTCCGGATCCTCACTGATTCGCGCCTTGGCCTCATCAAGCGCTTCGGAAGGGAGATAGTGCGTCGCAAGCCCAAGCGCCAAGCATCCGGCCCCGGCAACGCGCGCGCCTGTCAGCGCCAGAAACTGCCCGACGCGCCCTTCAAGCCGCGACAGATACCAGCCGCCACCCACATCGGGGAACAGGCCAATTCCCGTTTCGGGCATTGCGAGCCGCGTATTTTCAGTGGCGACGCGAAATCTGGCTGGCTGCGAAATGCCAACGCCGCCGCCCATTGTGATGCCATCCATAAACGCGATTACGGGCTTGGGATAAGTGAAAAGCTGGTGATTGAGCTGATATTCATCGTGGAAGAATGCCCGTCCCGCCTCGCCGCCGACCGCTCCGCTATCTGCAAGAAAGCGAATGTCACCCCCTGCACAAAATCCGCGGCCCTCCGAATGATCGAGGATCACGGCGGAAACTGACGTGTCGCTCGCCCATTCGCTCAGCTGCGCGCTCATCGCTTGGCACATGGGATGCGTCAAGGCGTGGATCGCCGATGGCCGATTGAGGCTGATGCGCCCCGCTTTACCTGCGATTTTTGTGATTATATCATCGGTCATTGCCGCGTAAGTTCCCGCCCTATTATCATCCGCATAACTTGGTTCGTCCCTTCAAGAATCTGATGAACCCGCAAATCGCGGAAGAAGCGCTCGATAGGATAATCTTTGAGATAGCCATAGCCCCCATGGAGCTGGAGCGCATCATTCACGATCTTTGACCCGTTATCCGTGGCGAGCCGTTTGGCCATGGCGGCGAATTTCGTTTTATCTGGAGCATTTGCAGTCACCTTGCCAGCCGCGAGATAGAGCAAGGCGCGCGCAGCTTCGAGGTCAGTTGCCATATCGGCGAGCATGAACTGTGTATTCTGGAAGTCAGCTATCGGCTTGCCAAATTGCTGCCGCTCTTTGGTATAACTGATAGCTTCATCAAGGCAGCGCTGCGCCCCGCCGAGCGAGCAAGCGCCAATGTTCAAGCGCCCGCCATCAAGCCCCATCATCGCGATGCGAAACCCTTCGCCCTCGCCGCCCACAAGGTTATCCACAGGAACATGCACAGCATCGAAATTGACTTGCGAAGTCGGCTGCGATTTCCAGCCCATTTTGCGCTCGTTGGCTCCGAAAGACACGCCGGGCATATCCTTCTCAATCACGAGGCACGAAATGCCCTTTGGGCCATCCTCGCCGGTGCGCACCATAGTGACGTAAATCTCATTCTCGCCGCCGCCTGAGATGAAAGCCTTTGATCCGGTGACGACATAATGATCACCGTCGCGCACCGCCTTGGTCTTGAGCGCGGCAGCGTCAGAGCCTGATGACGGTTCAGTAAGGCAATATGAAGCGATCTTGTCCATACCGACGAGCGAGGGGAGATATTTGGCCTTCACCGCGTCTGACCCGAACCGATCAATCATCCATGCCGCCATATTGTGGATACTGATAAACGCAGAGGTGGAGGGACAGCCATATGCCATCGCCTCCATGATGAGCGCCGCCTCGATTCGTCCAAGCCCGATGCCCCCTGACGCTTCGGAGACATAAATCGAAGCAAAACCAAGCGCAGCGGCCGCTTTAATCGTCTCGCGCGGGAAGATCGATTTTTCATCCCATTCGGCTGCCTGCGGCGTGATCGCGTCCGACGTGAATTTACGAGCCATTTCTTGGATCGCGAGTTGATCGTCGGTCAGTTCAAATTGAGTGGTCATGGCTTTGGCGTCTCTTTCAGAACCTCAACAGAAAACAGGGTGTTGGCGAGTTTGACATCGTTATATTTATACCATCGCGGCGCTGGCAAATTCTTTTGCCATGCCATCGCTTCGATTAACGTGCCTTGGGCCGAAGGCACATCGGGCATCGCCTTTCCAATCGGGTCTGCATAGGCTTTGTCGGCGGTCACAATCTCCCATCCATCTTTGCGCAGTGCAGCCACGAGATCACCTATGTAAAGAGCCGCAATATCAGTTTCATGCAACAACATGACATGGGCGGGAGAGCGACCAATCGTCTTGCGGGCAAGACCATCGTAAAAGTCAGCGGCCTCGACATGCAGCTTGACATAATAGTCGCGAAGCGCCGCCATATCGAGCGATTTGCCCGCTGCTACGGCATTCTTTGCCAGATTCTCCATGTTCCAATCCGATGACTCAGCAGTCACATAGCCGTTGCGCAGCCCTCGCGTGCGAAGCCCTGCCCGGATGGCATCACGCTTCACCTTGTCGTCGGCGCCCTCGTCGAGATAGGGAAAACGAAACCATGGCCGATATCCCTTGCGACCCTTGAGCCAAATGGTCGCTTTGTCGATATCAGCCAAATAGTTGTCGACCGAAGCCAAACTGAGATGCTGATGACTAAAGCTATGATTCGCAATCACATGCCCTGCGCCAACATAGGCCGCAATGCGCGCTTCGCCGCCTTTGCCATCGGGCTCAGCGAGCCGTCCGGGATTGAGAAAGAAGGCAGCCTGTTTGACCTTGGCGGCCTTCAACGCTGCAATTAGTCGCCAGGTGCGGTCATCGGGAGTGAAGAATGCGCCCGCTGATCGCGGGACATCGTCGAAGGTCAGCGCGATCCGCTTATGCGCACTTGCTGGAAATGTGATCAGCAGTGCCAGCACAACCATCACGATCCGCATAGTCATGTCGAGTTCCTGCCGGTGAAAGACCACATCATTCATAGTGCATTCACGTGCCACAGCCGATTTTGCAAGTGTCGATCATCGGAGCAGGGAAATTGCGATGAAAGAAATTCTTGGCCTATCTTCCATATTGTTGCTGTCAGCCTGTGCACAATCATCGCTGTATACCCTTGCGGAGCAGTGCGATCATAAGCCCGGGTGCATTACGACCAGCCAGCCAACGTCGTCTGACATTCAGCAAGTGCGCGCCATCGAACCGCAGAACGCCGGTAAATGGCAGCCGGTCATCCCGGCGCGCCGCCCCAAATAAGCAGGCTTGCTCTCTTGGGCTCCGTTCCCTAATCGTTCGACCGTGAATCAGCCAATCCAATTTGAAATGCCAGCCTATCTGCGCGGCCTGAATGAACCCCAGCGTGAGGCTGTGCTTGCAACCGACGGCCCTGTGCTGATGCTCGCGGGTGCGGGCACGGGAAAGACAGCTGCGCTCACCGCTCGGCTCGCGCATCTCATCGCAACGCGCAAGGCGTGGCCGTCTGAAATCCTCGCGGTCACCTTCACGAACAAGGCCGCGCGCGAGATGAAGGAGCGCGTTGGCCGGATCATTGGCGATGCAGTTGAAGGGATGCCTTGGCTCGGCACGTTCCACGCCATCGCCGCTAAGATGCTGCGCCGCCATGCCGAACTGGTCGGCTTGCAAAGCAATTTCAGCATCCTTGATACTGACGATCAACTCCGCGTGATGAAGCAGCTGATCATTGCAGGCGATATTGACGAAAAGCGCTTTACCGCGCGCGCGCTGGGCGGCCTGATCGATGAATGGAAGAATCGCGGGCTGGTGCCTGCTGATATCGACGCGGGCGAGAGCGAGCGCTTTGCGGCCGGGCGCGGCGGCGAGCTATATGCCCAATATCAGGAGCGATTGAAGGCGCTCAACGCCTGCGACTTTGGCGATCTGTTGCTCCATATGCTCACGATTCTGCGCACGCACCGCGATGTGCTTGAAACCTATCAAAAGCGCTTCAAATATATCCTCGTCGACGAATATCAGGACACCAATTCCAGCCAATATCTTTGGCTCCGCTTGCTTGCACAAAGCCATAAAAATATCTGCTGCGTAGGTGATGATGATCAATCAATCTACTCATGGCGCGGCGCGGTGGTGGAAAATATCCTTAAGTTTGAAAAGGATTTTCCCGGTGCAAAGATCGTTCGGCTGGAGCAGAATTACCGCTCGACCGCGCATATTCTGGCCGCTGCATCGGGCGTGATTGCCCATAATGCTGGCCGTTTGGGCAAATCGCTGTGGACCGAGGCGACGGGTGGCGAGAAGGTTGATGTGATCGGCGTTTGGGATGGCCCCGAAGAGGCGCGGCGCGTTGGTGAAATGATCGAAACGCACCAACGCGGCGGCGGATCACTTGATGACACCGCGATCCTAGTGCGCGCACAGTTTCAAACGCGAGAGTTTGAAGATCGTTTTATCTCGATTGGTATGCCCTACAAGATCATCGGCGGCTTTCGCTTTTATGAGCGCGCCGAGATACGCGACGCGCTCGCTTATCTAAGGCTGGTTAATCAACCTGCGGACGACCTGGCGTTTGAGCGGATCGTCAACATGCCCAAGCGCGGCCTTGGTGACAAAGCCGTAGCCAAGGTGCAAATGCTGGCGCGCGCGCAAAATGTGCCGCTGACCACCGCCGCCGCGCGGATCGTTGACACTGACGAATTGACACCGCAGGCACGGCGAGCGCTTGCCGGTCTGGTCCGTGATATCGCAAGCTGGCGTGACCGGGCGAATAGCCTGCCGCATGCTGACCTAGCGCGCGCGATCCTTGATGAATGCGGCTATACCGCGATGCTTCAGGCCGAAAAGTCGGCTGAGTCTGCTGGTCGCCTAGAGAATCTGACGGAACTGGCCCGCGCGATGGAGGAATATGAGACGCTCGGTGCCTTCCTTGAGCATGTCAGCCTCGTGATGGACAATGAAGCCGCCGCTGACACGCCCAAGGTGACGATCATGACGATCCACGGCGCGAAGGGGCTAGAATTTAATCGGACATTCCTCGTCGGCTGGGAAGAAGGTGTCTTCCCCTCTCAGCGTTCGCTCGATGAAGGCGGCATTGCTAGCCTTGAGGAGGAACGGCGGCTCGCCTATGTCGCGATCACGCGCGCCCGCACGCGCTGCACGATCCTCCATGCCGCCAACCGCCGCATCTATGGCCAATGGACGAGCAGTATCCCCTCACGCTTTGTCGGCGAATTGCCCGCCGATCATGTAACGCATGAAAGCAGCATGACTGGCGGCGCGAGCCTGTGGCGGGCCAGCGCGAGCGAGCATGACGATCCTTTTGCGCATATCGGGCGCGGTACCGGACGTGGCCCGGGATGGCAGCGCGCGGCCTCCTCGCCTTATTCAACGCAGCCTACCCGTATCGTCGAAGCGCGCGGTTCAGCGGTTAGCTTGGGCAATAAGGGGCGCGCCGATATGACGGTGGGATTGCGCGTTTTCCATACAAAGTTTGGCTATGGCATCGTCGCCGAAATTGAAGGCAATAAATTAGAGATTGATTTCGAAAGCGCGGGGCGCAAACGCGTACTCGACAGTTTTGTCACTTTGCCATGAGGCGGACGAGTCTACCATGAGTGTGAACCGCGCCGCAGCAAGTGCCGTCGTCCATAAGGCTGGGCTGCTATCGCCGATTGTCACTTATTACGAAGCGCACAAGACGGCGTTTGGGAATTGGGTGGGCGTCGACGATTGGTTGCTCCATACCCATGTCGGCATGGCGATTTTCTTGGCTGTGGTCATAGTCTTCCGCCGCACATTGACCTCACCATGGCCGTTCGTCGTGGTGATGGTCTGCGAGGGCATCAACGAATATTTTGACAGCCTTGCTTATCATTCTTGGCGCGTTCCCGATACGATGCGCGATATAGTCTTCACCCTGCTCTGGCCGTTGCTTATTTTTGTGCTTGCGAAGACGAGGGCAATCCGCCCCTCTTGACCCACGAGAGCCAATCGAACGGTTGCAACTTCGGCGCGATGGGACGATGGAGTCATTGTGACAACAACAGCTGATCATCTGCCGACTTCGCCGCTCGCCTATCCCGATTTCCGCCTCTATTGGATCGCCCGCTTTGCCGCCGTGACCGCGACGATGGCGATGGTCGTCATCATCGGCTGGCAGGTCTATGATATTGCGCGCACCAATTACGGAATGACGCCCAGCCAAGCGGCGTTTCAGCTTGGTTTGGTAGGCATCGCCCAATTTCTACCGCTCGCCATCTTGACGCCGGTGGCTGGCTGGGTCGCCGACCGGTTCGAACGGCGGCTGGTTGCGCGGCTTGCCAATAGCATTGATATGGCCGTCGCTATCCTGCTCGGCTGGCTGACGCTGAACGCCATGCTGACCTTACCGCTACTATTCTTACTCGCGGCACTGCACGGCGTCGCGCGCGTATTTGTCGGCCCATCGATGAGCGCGATTGCGCCCAATCTTGTCCCTGCCGCCATCCTGCCACGAGCGATTGCGATGAGTTCGATTTCGTGGCAATTGGCCTCGGTCATTGGCCCCGCGCTCGGCGGCTTTCTCTATGCGGCAGGGCCTTCACTTCCTTATTGGTACAGTGCGGGCGCGATGGGCGTGGCGAGCGTGGCGATCAGCTTCATCAAGCGGATTGAGCCCCCTGCGATCAAGGGACAATCGCATCCTTTCTCACAAATGATCGATGGTTTGCGTTATGTTGGGCGTGAACGGTTCCTGCTCGGCGCGATTACGCTTGATCTCTTTGCGGTGCTGCTCGCCGGGGCCACCGCTTTGCTTCCCGTTTATGCGCGCGACATATTGCATGTCGGGCCCGAAGGCCTGGGGCAATTGCGCGCGGCACCGGCATTTGGGGCGGTGTTGCTCGCCCTTTGGTTCTCGTTCAAACCGCTTGAAAATGATGTCGGGCTAAAGATGCTGTGGTCAGTCGCGGCGTTCGGCGTCGTGACGATCATATTCGGACTGTCTACGTACATGCCACTGTCATTGCTGATGCTGTTCTTACTCGGCGCGGCGGATATGATGTCGGTTTATGTCAGGTCGTCGCTAGTTCAGCTCCACACACCCGATGAAATGCGTGGACGCGTGTCGGCCGTATCGGGGTTGGCAATTTCAGGATCGAACGAGCTAGGGGAAGCACAATCAGGGGTCGCCGCCGCGATCCTTGGCCCGGTTGGCGCGGTTGTATTTGGCGGTGTCGGTGCGATAATAGTGACGTTATTATGGGCACGCTGGTTTCCCGAAATTCGCGGTGCCCGCACATTTGAACCCCAGATCAAGGAACCCGCATCATGAAAGCGAACAGCATCCTCGATACGATTGGCAATAGCGCACATATCCGCATGAGCCGACTTTTCCCCAATGCCGAAGTGTGGATCAAATCGGAACGGTCAAACCCTGGGGGATCAATCAAAGACCGGATTGGCCTCGCCATGATCGAAGATGCTGAAAGGTCAGGCGCGCTTGCACCCGGCGGGACGATCATCGAGCCGACTAGCGGTAATACCGGCATTGGTCTTGCGATGGTAGCGGCGGTCAAAGGCTATAGACTGGTGCTTGTCATGCCAGAAAGCATGTCGCTTGAGCGCCGCCGGTTGATGCTGGCTTATGGCGCGACGTTCGACCTGACGCCGCGCGAGAAAGGGATGAAGGGCGCCATCGAGCGCGCAATTGAACTTGTTGAAGCAACGCCTGGCGCATGGATGCCGCAGCAATTCGAAAATCCTGCCAATATTGATGTGCATGTCCGCACCACTGGACCCGAAATCCTCGCTGACTTTGCCGACACGCCGATTGACGCGATTATCACAGGCGTTGGAACCGGCGGGCACATCACCGGTTGCGCGGAGTTTCTAAAGCCGCACTGGCCTCACCTCAAAGTCTTTGCGGTTGAACCAACATCATCGCCCGTGATCAGCGGTGGCCAGCCGGGGCCGCATGCAATCCAGGGGATTGGAGCCGGCTTCATACCGGCCAACCTCCACACTCAGTTGCTCGACGGTGTGATCCAAGTCGATCCAGCGGATGCCAAGGCGATGGCGAAACGCGCGGCTACCGAGGAAGGCATGCTGGTGGGCATTTCATCGGGTGCCACGCTTGCCGCCATCGCACAAAAGCTTCCTGATTTGCCCAAGGGATCGAGGATATTAGGCTTCAACTATGATACGGGTGAGCGCTATTTGTCGGTGCCGGACTTTTTGCCCGAAGCCTGATAGGGCGCGCGGATGGAGTCGTCCGAACTTGAACTGACTGTAGACGACGTCTTCCACCATCTGTCGCTTTGGCATGAAGTGGCGGTGGCTTTGCTGTTCGTTGCGCTATTTGCCGGCATTGCAGTTGCCATCCAGAGCCGGGCACCGCGCAGCGACGATGGTCGTTCGGACATCACAATCGCGCTCGATGCGTCGCCACCGCTGGTCGAACCGCTGATCTTGAAGCAAGTCAGTCAGGAAACCGCTAAGGCGGTCAATGCTGCCGTCCCCGTCACCACCGCAACCGTGCCAGCAGCCACACCCTTTATCTTCCGTGGCTCAGCTGCTGACGGTGAACGCGCGACTGACTGTCTGGCATCGGCCATTTATTATGAAGCCGCCGCCGAACGAATTGAAGGGCAGATGGCGGTGGCGCAGGTTGTCCTCAACCGGGTGCGACACCCGGCCTTTCCCAAAACGGTGTGCGGTGTTGTCTATCAAGGTCAGGAGCGATCAACCGGATGCCAGTTCAGCTTTAGCTGCGATGGTTCAATGGCGCGGATGCCGAGCGATGCGCTCTGGGTTCGGTTGCGCGGGCTCGCACGTGCGATGCTGGGTGGCCAGGTTTATGAGCCCGTAGGCTGGGCGACGCATTACCACACCGATTGGGTGCTCCCCGCATGGAGCGCCAAGCTCGACAAGGTGCGCGTGGAGGCCTCGCATCTCTTCTTCCGCTGGGCAGGCGTGTGGGGCACGCGCCCTGCCTTTCGCGGCGTTTATTCGGGCGGTGAGCCGAACATCCCCCGCCTGTCTCGACTATCGGCGGCGCACCGCACGGGTGACCCCGCAATTGATGGACTTGCGCTCACGCTAGCGCCCACTGTTGAAACGCCTTCATCCGCGTCGATGAGCCGGATCGGTGTTGAGGGCAATAATGGCGAATTCATTATCGAAATTGATCGCGGCGCTGACCCGTCGTCCCTTCCCATCATTGCCGAACGAACCTGCGGCAACCGCGATTATTGCAAGCTGATCGCGTGGACCAATGCCGCGCAAATGCCAACATCCTTCCCCGTTGGTGAGGCTGCGATCGCGACATCGTCATTTAGCTATCTGCGTAACCGTCCGCAGAATTTTGAGAAAGCGCTATGGAATTGCGCCCAATTTCCGCGCGCCGACCGCAAGCAATGCATGCGCAAACGTGTGGTGATCGAAGGCAAGGCAGAGGAGCTGATCCCCGTCGCGCCTGATGTCGAGGAACCCGCGCCCACCGCAACGCAAGAGACAGTCGTCGCCCCGTCTGCGCCGCAGCTCACTGGCCGGCGGCGACCGGGCGTCAATTGACGCCGCTTATTCCCTTGAGGGCGTGCTTAGGCTAGCGAGACGCAAAAAGAGGATGACCAAGCGATGGAAATTGATCCCAATACACCCATTCTGATCGGCATTGGCCAGTGCGTTGACCACTGGGATGGAAGCGATCCCGCTGCGGCACCGAGCCCGCACAGTCTGCGCGCGCGCGCGACGGCGGCGGCGGTAACTGATTGTGGCATTGAGGCTGCGGCCATTGATCGCATCATTGTGGTGCGCACGATGCTCGATTCGGTGCCCGGAACGCCCCAGCCGTTTGGACGCTGCGAAAATCCGCCCGAAGCTCTGGCGCTTGCGGGCGGCATTAGCGGCGCGGAATTAATCTATTCAGTTGTCGGCGGTGATCAGCCGCAAACGCTCGTCAACGAAGCCGCCGAGGCCATCTTCGCGGGCTATGTGCAGACGATCCTGATTGCGGGATCTGAAGCAACCGCCGCGATGAAGCTAGCGCTCAAGCGTGACATCGCACTTGACTGGCAGGTGGACAAAACCAACGACATGGAAGATCGCGGGCTGGGCGCGCGCCTGCTATCACCCTATGAAATGGCCAATGGCCTTGGTGCGCCGACACAGACATATCCCGCATTCGAACATGCACTCCGCGCGCGTCTGGGCAACAGCCGCGCAGCGCATCTGGCGCTGATGTCGGAACTGTGGGCTGGCTTTGCCGAGGTTGCGACCGCCAATCCTTATGCGCAATATCCGCACAGCCGCACACAAGACTTTCTGAGCACGCCATCGCCCGAAAACTATCCCGTGGCCGATCCCTATCTTAAATGGCATGTGGCGCAAGATGCGGTCAATCAAGGCGCTGCGCTGATCATGACATCAGTCGGTCGCGCGCAGACGATGGGGGTTGACCCCGCCAAGTGGATTTATTTGCACGGCTATGCGCAAGCGATGGATAGGTTGCCAACCGAACGCGCAGATTTGTCGCGCTCGCGTGCGATGGAATTGACACTGGCGCAAGCGATGCAAAGTGCGGGCAAGACCACGAACGACATCGCTCATTTCGATCTCTATAGCTGCTTTCCTTGCGCCGTCCTGCTCGCTGCTGAAGCCATCGGGCTTGATTGGCGCGGCACCCCTGCCACCGTGACGGGCGGCCTCCCCTTCTTTGGTGGCGCGGGCAATAATTATTCGATGCACGCCATTGCGACGATGGTGGAACGGTTGCGCGCTGCCCCTCACAGCTATGGCCTCATCCTCGCCAACGGCGGTTTCCTCTCAAAAAAGGCAGTAGGCATCTATTCAGCCACACCGACCAAGGCATGGGCGCCCATATCAAGCAAAGCGATTCAGGCCGAACTCGATGAAACCTCAGCGCCCCGTCTGCTCGCCGAAAGCGGGGAAGCCACTATTGAAAGCTACACGATCACCTATGCCAAAGGGCTGCTACAGCGCGCATATGTGATCGCTGGCAGCGAAAAGGGTCGCACGCTCGCCCGCATTCGAAGCGGTGATAGTGAGACGATCACTGCGCTTGCATCAGGCGATCCCATCGGCCGAAGGGCGACGATTAGCCATGAAGACGGCGTGAACTATTTCAGCTTTGCCGGAACATCCGCATGATAAGCGGCGGCGATAATCAGGCAATGCTCACCGGCGTCAAGGTTGTTGATCTGACCGCCGTCGTGTTTGGCCCCTACGCTACATCGATATTGGCTGATCTCGGCGCTGATGTGATCAAGGTCGAAGCGCCGAGCGGTGACAGCTATCGTTACGCGACCAAGCCCGCCAAGACGCCCGGCATGGGCCCCGGCTTCTTGGCCATAAATCGGGGAAAACGGTCAATCGCGCTTGATTTGAAGGCTGCCGAAGACCTTGCTGTGATGAAATCGTTGCTCAGCGATGCCGATGTTTTCGTGCTCAACGTGCGCGGCAACGCGGCGCGGCGGCTAGGCCTCGATTATGCGTCGGTGCGGGCAATCAATCCTGACATCATCTATGCGCACTGCGTCGGCTTCGGGCAGGATGGCCCTTACGCCGATTTGCAAGCCTATGATGACGTGATCCAAGCGGCGAGCGGCGCAACCACGCTATTGTCACGCGTTGATGACAATCCGAGCCCGCGCTACATTCCGTCGCTTGTTGCTGATAAGGTCGCGGGCCTGCACGCGGCCTATGCCATCATGGCTGCCATAATTCACAAGCTGCGGACAGGGCGCGGTCAATGCGTTGAAATCCCGATGTTTGAAGCCTTCACCAATTTCAACTTGGTTGAACATCTCGGTGGCCTGACCTTTGATCCCCCCAATGCAGCTGTTGGTTATCCTCGCCAGCTTGATCCCAACCGCCAACCTTTCCCGACGGCAGACGGTCATATAAGCCTTGTTGTTCATACCGACGCGACATGGGCGGTCATGTTCGATATAGTGGGTGACCCCGAATTTTTGGCCGATGATCGGTTTTCAACGCCAAAGTTGCGTTTTTTCAACATGCATTTGCTATACCGCCGGCTCGCCGAATTGACCGCGCGGTTCACCACGCAGCATTTGGTTGAGGCCTGTCAAGCTGCTAATGTTCCGGTGCAACCCGTCCGCGACCTTGCCGACATCCTCTCAGAACCGCATCTGGCAGCCACGGGGTTTTTCACCCCGCGCACGCATCCAACCGAAGGCGATTATACCGAATTGAAACAGCCGATCCGCTTCAGTGACATGACAGCCGAGCCAGCGCGATTTCCGCCGCATTTGGGGGAACATTCAGACGAGATCAGGAAACAGGTTTTGCGCACGTCATAGCACGAATGTGGTCGTCAACAGGTCAACCGAATTGCCGCCAACCATCACCGCATAAGTGCCGCTTTCAACCTCCCAACTATGTGTCGAAGGATTGCGCCACGCGAGATCTTCAATCGGAATGACCAGATCGACAATTGCGGTCTCCCCGGGTGCCAGCGGCACACGCTGAAACGCCTTGAGTGATTTGAACGGTCGATCCGCAGCGCGTCCGGGAACACCAATATAGACTTGCACGACTTCGTCGCCGTCACAGTCACCGTCGTTGTGGACCGCGACGCTGACTTCAATCGCATCAATTGCTACGCGCACCTTGAGCGCGCGGAAAGCGAATGACGCATAAGACAGCCCGTGCCCAAAGGCGAAACGCGGCGCGCGCTGTTCCTTATCCATCAGCGTATAGCCATGGTAATAACCGTAAGTGATCGACGACGCGTTGATATCGAAGAAAGGATAATCCGCCGCCGATTTCGCCACGGTGAAAGGCAATTTGCCACTGGGGCTGACCTCACCAAAAAGCAAGCGAGCGAGCGCGGTGCCGCCTTCCATGCCGGAATAGAAAGTCTGGAGGATCGCCCCAACCTTATCATGCCAGCCTTCGACAAGGATAGCTGAACCAGACACGATTACCACCACCACGGGCTTTCCGCTCATCACCGCGGCTTCAATCAGCGCAATCTGTTCGCTGCGTAGCGCCAGATCAGTGCGATCACCACCAATCGAATTGGTTTGCGGCCGACGTGCGGCGAGGGCTGCTTTGGCGTCATCGGGCATAGAGGCCTCCGATCCCGCCTGCCCCAGCGCAATATCGCCGGGAATGAATTCACCTTCGTCTTGGAACGTATTGCCAACGACAATGACGACAGCATCCGCAGCATTCGCAGCCTTGCGGGCGGTCTCTAGGTCATCTTCATCCCCCGTCACTATATGCGCCGCACCGAGATAAGCCTGCAAGCCAGCGAGCGCCGTGACGACATAAGGCGGACGCACGCGGCTTGATCCATTGTCGCCGGTATTTTCCATAGCAGCAAGCTTGCCCAGCACCGCTATGGTTTTGACCGTGCCACGGTCGAATGGCAAAACCCCTTCATTGGTCAGCAGCACCGCCGACTTCTCCGCCGCCTCACGCGCTACTGCGATATGCTCGGATGCCGCAACGAGGCTTAGGGGATAGTCAGCCAATGGGTCTTCGGCACTGGCAAAGCGATAGATCACGCGCAATATCCGGCGGCAGGCGACATCAATCACTTGCGGTTCAGTTGTTCCCGCTTCAACCGACGCGATCAGTTTGTCGCCAAAGATAATCGGCTCGGGATTTTCGACATCAAGCCCTGCCGATGCGCCGTAGACGTCATAGACGCCCTTGACCCAATCCGAATGGACAAAGCCGTCAAAGCCCCATTCGCCACGCAAAATAGTGGTTAGCAGTTCGCGGTGCTGCCCCGCATATTCGCCGTTGACCTTGTTATAGGCACTCATCACCGTGGCGATGCCCGCATCCACCGACCGTTTGAAATGCGGCAAATAGACTTCGTGCAGCGTCCGCTCGTCAATCCGCACATCAACGGTAAAGCGAGCATTTTCCATCGAATTGAGCGCAAAATGTTTGACCGTCGCGGCGACATTATGGCTCTGAATGCCAAGGCCAAGCGCTGTACCCATCATACCCAGATGGTGGGTGTCCTCGCCATATGTCTCTTGCGCGCGGCCCCAAGCCGGATGCCGGAGTAGGTTATAGCAGACCGCTCCTGACAAGCTGCACCCTTGCGCGCGTGCCTCAATCCCCATGATCTGGCCGATCCGATATTCAAGATCTGGGTCAAACGACGCACCGCGCGCCATCGAACAGGGAAAGCAGGTAGATTGTCCTCGCGCCACACCGCGCGGTC
Source organism: Sphingomonadaceae bacterium (assembly GCA_046153565.1). GTDB lineage: Bacteria > Pseudomonadota > Alphaproteobacteria > Sphingomonadales > Sphingomonadaceae > Aquisediminimonas. The sequence continues at coordinate 3,835 of JBJXDU010000004.1, read as the reverse complement.
CGTCAGTGAAATAGAGAGCGGGCACACCGAGCCGCTCAATCCCCCCACCCGCGCGATAGGGATGCGCCGCCCAGACGCCTCTGCCTTCGCGGTAAAGTTTGAAAAACCCTTTGCCCGACATCATGCCAACCTTTTCGGCGAGCGTTGCTTCGGCAAGGATATCGCCGATCATCGCCTCAATAGCGGTGGCGGTCATGCCTGTGACGGGAGTGAATGAAGTCATATCGGTATATAGCTCCAGAACCAGCGAACAACACACTGGCTTGAAACAATAGCTTTGCAAGGAGGAAATGGTGCGCCCGGAGCGATTCGAACGCCCGGCCCTCAGATTCGTAGTCTGATGCTCTATCCAGCTGAGCTACGGGCGCTTAAGAGCGGCTCTCCTAAGCGGGCTTGGGCTTTGACGCAACCCCGTTGCGACGAAAAATTTGAGAGCTTAAGAGAGGATATGACGAAATCAAAACAATGCACCGCCCTATCGCTCGCAGCGCTGACCCTTCTGATGGCGGGCTGCGCTCAGCAAGGTGACTTTCCGTCGCTGGCCAAACGACCGTTTGAAACAAGCCGAACAGCGGGTGAAACCGTGGCCGTGCCCGCGTCTCGTGCGCCTGAACGCGCTTCCGATGCAGGCTTGCCCGCACGGCTATCGGCAGCCATCACCCGCGCGCAAAATGGTGCAGACGCATTTGCCAGCGCTTTTGCAATAGCACAGCAAAGTGTCACCGCAGCGGCAGGATCGGCACCGGGGAGCGAATTATGGATCGCGGCGCAATTGGCCATAACGCGGCTGGAGCCACTGCGCAGCCCGGCACAATCGGCAATGATATCGATTGATGACGAAAGCCGCGCGATCATAACGGGTGTGTCTGATGGTGACCGGGCACAGATTGACGCAGCACGCGCGCAAGTTGCGGCGATTTCCGATGCGCAAACCGCCCAGATTCAAAACCTTATTGCGCGCCTTAGGACTCGCTGACCGCCGCTTTATGGCGCGTGGCATTGAGGACATAGTGCGCCACCCCCATTTGATTGCCCATCAGAAACATATCATCGAGCGCACGCATCAGCTTGGCGGGTCGCCCGCCCCACATTTCGCGTGACGGGATTCGTTTGCCTGGCGTCAGCATTGCCCCGGCGGCCAGCATCGCATCGCTTTCAATGATGCATCCGTCCATCACAATCGACCCAAGCCCGGCAAAGGCGCGATCCTGAAGCGTACAGCCATGGAGCATCACCATATGGCCAACAAGGCAATCCTCACCAATGACGGTTGGATAGCCGCCAGCGCCATCCATCCCCGAATCGCAGTGAATCACCGTGCCATCCTGAATGTTGCTGCGCGCCCCGATACGAATGAAATTCACGTCTCCGCGAATCACGCAATTATACCAGATGCTCGCCCCTGCCCCAATTTCGACATCGCCGATAATGCGGCTCCCCGGCGCGATAAAGGCGCTATCATGAATGACCGGGGTTTTGCCGTTAAAGGGTATGATGCAAACATTTGACATAGTTTGGGTTCTACTTTTCCGTCTGAATTCTAATGATCGGCAAGATGCTGCCATAATCATCGGTCCACGCTGTAAAGCCCGGGCGTTCTGCCAGCGGACGCCATTTTTCTGACGGCGTGCGGGCGATCAGGCGATCAAGAACCTTGGCGTCACGACTGAGCGCTACCCAATGAGAGCTCGTCAAATTGTCCTTTCGCTCGGCATCACTAGCGCTGAACGCCCGAAACCGTGTGCTCCAGCCGTCACGCGCCGCTGCCGCCAAAACCGGTTCGAGGTTCAAATACCGATTGGAAATGTGAATGAGCAACAAGCCACCCGGCGCTAATCGCCGACGATATGTCTCAAATGCTTCGCGCGTCAGCAAGTGCATCGGCACCGAGTCCGAGGAAAAAGCGTCAACTGCGATGATATCAGCACCCGCCGCCGGCGCAGCCGCTAGCTTCAATCTTGCATCGCCAACGATTATCGACGCATCGGGCGCGCATTTCGATACGAATGTGAAGCGCTTTGAATCGCGCGCAATTGTAACGATGGCCGGATCAATTTCGTATATTCGCCACGACTGGCCGGGTCGTTTGTAGCAAGCCAGCGTCCCCGCCCCCAGCCCAACAACATCTATCCGCGCCGCAGCACCATAGAAATCGGGTGCTGCACGCATCGCCAAACCAACGCCTGACAGGGGCGCGTAATATGTCGTCAGCATCCGCTCGCGCGCATCACTACCGCGATTTTGAACGCCGTGGAGTGTTGTTCCGTGAACCAGCGCACGGTCTCGGCCCGGATTATCCCGGATCGCATAAATGCCAAAGAAACTGCGGGTCATAACGCCTGGTTCCAACGATTGCGCCAATCTTGGCCAACCTTGCATTGCCAACATGAAGACTATGAGGCTGAGCGCAAACAGGATTCGTTTTCCCAGCGCGAAACCAGCAAAGAGGCACAAGCTCATCACGATGACGGCCGACAACACTGTGTCACCCGATGGCCATAGACCGCCCTCGGTCACCAGCGACAAAAGGAAACCAAGGCCGAGCAACCCCCACGTCAGCGGAGTCCGCCACGGCGCATCATTCCATCCGCCTGACGCGAGCAGCGGCACATTGCCAATCAGCAAGCCCGCAAGCGCAATCAGTAGCGGATATTCATAAGCCCAATTGAAGATAAGCGGCGCGACCAACGCACAGAATATGCCGCCAACCACGCCCCCAACCGACATGGCCAGATAAAACCGCGTCAAATGCTGAGGATCGGGCCGTCGATCAAACATCGCACTGTGCAACGTTACTGATACGGCGAACAACATCGTCAAACCAACGAGTGCATAAGCAATCGGACGACCGGCAGCATTTGGAAACACGCAGCCTGCTGCGAACACCAGCGCAGTCGGCGTTAGCAGCGCAATGAACCGCGCCAACCGCCGGTCATTTGAAAAGGCGATCGAAAAGCTCAGTAAATAGAGCCCGAGCGGCACGACCCATAGCATGGGCATCGCCAGAATATCGGTAGTCAGATACAGGCTGGTCGAGAGCATTAATCCTGACGGGACTGCTGCCAATATTATCCAATACGCCAAGGATTTCAGGCGCGGCGGCGCAACCTCTTGAACCACCTCTATGGGCTGACTGACGGTTTTGGGCAGGCCAAACGCACATACAGCCACAAGCAAAAGCAGCACAATATAGCCTGCGCTCCACAACCACCGTTGATCAGTGGTCGGCAGAAACGGTTCAACAATCAGCGGATAAGCAATTAGCCCGCCAAAGCTGCCCAAATTGGACGCGGCATAGAGCGGATAGGGATTATCTCCCCCCGACAAGGTAAACCAGCGTTGCATCAGCGGCGCTTGGGCGGCCACCATGAAGAAGAGCGGCCCGATAGAGAGGATAAGCAGCCACGGCACCCACAAAAAGGGGTTGGCGTCGGGCGGCGGCGTGGTTGCCATCAGGCCAATCGGCAACATAAGGCTGGCAAGCAAAAAGCCTGCCAGATGAATTAACGCCTGCGTGCGCGGGACAAATCGCCCGAGCCAGTGCGCGTAAGCATAGCCACCTAACAATAATGCTTGATAGACCAGCATCGCCGAATTCCACACCGACGGCGCGCCGCCCAGTCGCGGCAGCGCCATCCGAGCAATCATCGGCTGGACAAGGAACAGCAGAAATGACCCTGCGCAGATCGTTGCCACAAATGCGATTCGCTGGCTGAACCCTTGCTTTTGCGTCAAAATTTGCTCCATCATTTCCCTTTCGTCACCAACCATGAAGGCGCGCTAGCATGCCAGAACATTTGTAGGACAGCATAATTTTGGGAGCGCTGCAAATTGC
>JBJXDU010000003.1:0-2711 GCA_046153565.1 Sphingomonadaceae bacterium | reverse complement strand
AGCGTTGCGATTGTTACCGATCCAGCCGATTATGCGATGGTGGCGGGTGGCACCACGTCGATTGAGCAGCGGCGCAGACTCGCTGCCAAAGCCTATGCCGCCACCGCCGCTTATGATTCGGTAATTGCGGGCTGGTTTGCCAGCGTTGATCAGGCTGAAGAATTTCCCGCAACGCGCGTTATGGGCACGACGCTGTCATCGATGCTTCGCTACGGCGAAAATCCGCATCAGCTTGCCGCGCTTTATCTGCCGTTGCGCCCTGCCGCGCGCGGGGTTGCGCAGGCTGAACAAGTGCAAGGCAAAGAGCTAAGCTACAATAATTATAATGATGCCGATGCAGCGCTTGAGCTGGTTAGCGAATTCCGTGACGGCCCGCCAACCGTTGTGATCGTCAAACACGCCAATCCTTGCGGTGTCGCGTCTGGAGCCACGTTGGTTGAAGCCTATCAGGCAGCGCTTGCATGCGACAGCGTCTCGGCGTTCGGCGGCGTGATCGCCGTCAACCGACCGCTTGATGAGGCGACCGCCGAAGCAATGACCAGCATCTTCACCGAAGTTGTTGCAGCCCCCGGCGCTGACGAGGCCGCGAAAGCGGTGTTTGCGCGCAAGAAGAATTTGCGACTGCTGCTGACCCGTGATCTACCCGATCCCGCGCGCGGCGGCTTGCAAACTAAGATCATTGTCGGCGGCGTGCTCGTCCAGCAGCGTGATAATGGTCGCGTGACGAAGGAAATGCTCACCACCGTTACCAAGCGCGCGCCAACGCCCGCCGAACTTGACGATTGCCTATTCGCGTGGAACGTCGCCAAGCACACCAAATCGAACGCCATCGTCTATGCCAAGGATGGCAGCACAGCAGGCATCGGTGCGGGCCAGATGAACCGCCTTGAATCAGCGCGCATCGCCGCGTGGAAAGCGAAGGACGCCGCCGAAAAAGCAGGCTGGGATGCGCCCCGCACGATTGGCAGCGCGGTTGCCTCGGATGCCTTCTTTCCCTTCTCCGACGGGTTGATGGCGGCGGTTGAGGCCGGGGCAACGGCGGTGATTCAGCCCGGCGGGTCAATCCGCGATGATGAAGTGATTGCAGCTGCCGATGCGGCAGGGCTCGCGATGGTCTTTACGGGCATGCGCCATTTCCGGCATTAGACCGTGATGACTTTAAAATGATCCGTCTACCCCGAGCGAAGTCGAGGGGCTTCGTCGAGCGCAGTCGAGACCATTCTCGGCTGCGCTTAGGATAGACGGAATGGGCGATGACCGCGCCTAAACCCCGAAACTGGCCTTCACCCCGTCAAACACAAATTGCACCGCAAGGGCCGCCAGCAGCACGCCCAAAATCCGGGTGATCATCGCTTCGATCCGGTGGCCCAATATCCGCATCATCGGCCCGGCCAGTAGTAACATCACCAGCGTCAGCACCAGGATCGTTGCCAGAGCGCCAAGCACGATCAGGCTTTGTTCGATACCATGGCTTCGCGCCATCAACAGCATGACCGAGGCGATTGACCCAGGCCCCGCGATCATCGGGATCGCCATCGGAAAGATCGAAATATCCTCATGCTCAGGGCTGGCCTTGATATCTTCAGCGCGGTTTTCGCGGCGTTCGGTGCGCTTTTCGAACACCATTTCGAGCGCGATCAGGAACAGCATGATCCCGCCAGCTGTTCGAAACGCGTCAAGGCTGACGCCGAGCGAGCGCAGCAAATCTTCACCAAAAATCGCGAACACCAGCAAAATCGCGCTCGCCACGCACACCGATCGGATCGCCATTGTGCGCCGGTGCGCGGGCGTTGTGCCCGCCGTCAGACTGGCGAAAATCGGTGCGCAGCCCGGTGGGTCGATTACCACGAAGAACGTCACTAGCGACGAGATGAACAGCTCGTTCAAAAGCGCTGATCCTGCGCCATCCCCCGCCGCATCCGCGCGGCTTGGAGATTATTGTGCAGCAGGCAGGCAATCGTCATCGGGCCAACGCCGCCCGGCACCGGGGTGATCGATCCAGCGACCGCCGCCACGCCCGCAAAATCAACGTCACCAACCAGCCGCGTTTTGCCCTCGTCCGCGTCAATCCGGTTGATGCCAACGTCAATGACGCAGGCACCCGGCTTGATCCAGTCGGCCTTGACCATTTCGCTGCGCCCAACCGCCGCGACGACGATATCGGCGCGGCGCACAACATCGGCGAGGTTCTGCGTGCGGCTATGCGCCATCGTCACGGTGCAATTGGCGGCGAGCAACAATTGTGCGACGGGCTTGCCCACGAGGATCGAGCGGCCAATTACCACCGCTTCCTTGCCCGACAGCGTGTCCCCGAGCATATCACGGATCAGCATCATACAGCCCAGCGGGGTGCAGCTGACATGGCCGGGAAGCCCCGCAACCAGCCGTCCCGCGCTCACGACATGCAGGCCATCAACATCCTTGTCGGGATCAATGGCGCTGATCACCGCCAGCTCATCAAGATGCTTTGGCAACGGCAATTGCACGAGAATGCCGTCGACCGCTTCATCGGCATTGAGCGCCTCGACGAGCGCCACCAGCGCCTCTTGCGTCGTATCGGCGGGCAGGCGGTGCGCAAAACTTGCCATGCCGACTTCGACGGTCAGCTTTTCCTTTGAACGGACATAGACCGCGCTCGCCGGATCATCACCGACAAGAACGACGGCCAAGCCCGGCACCGCGCCCGTTTCAGCGCGAAACGCCGCGACGCC
>JBJXDU010000002.1:0-7520 GCA_046153565.1 Sphingomonadaceae bacterium | reverse complement strand
CATCGCTTGCACCGATTGATCCAGCGCGGCAAATTTCTGCTCGTTCCAGAGATAAGCGAGCATCTCGTCGCTCGTGCTATAATCGGCCTCTGGCGGGTCAACCTCTTCGCCGCGCAGCCGCCGGATCAACGTCTCGCGCAGCAGCATTTTGTCTGTGCATTCGGCTTCGATGCTCATCATATGGCGCAGGAATGCGAGCACCGGCGGGCATTTCTGCGCGAACTGGATCAGCCGATCCTTCATCCAATCGCTCGCCAGTCCCTCGACATAGCCGACCAGCTGCACCATCAGCCACACCGCAATCTTGTTCGTCGGTGCAACACAGCCCATTTCACGCGCGCCGATTTCGCACGCCTGACGGACTTCCTTGACTTCCAACAGCCCGACCAGCCCGGATGCCAGAAATTGCTCAACCAGATCGGTTTCGCCATCAGCTTCGCTGTCGGCCATCATCACCCCGCAAATGATAAATCGGACAGTCCGGACTATTCAGCCGCCCCGCAACGGACATGATAAGCACAGCCCCCGCCGGGTCAAATAGAATGTGATGAGGCGGAGGATAACAATCGCTAAAGTGACACACGCCGATTTCTATTGTAACTCAACACAGAGCGCCCCGCGGGGCGCGGTTTTTTTAAGGGAGCTGACGGTGCACAGTGGCGTCATTCTGCTTCATGGTCATGGCCCGAATGTGGGATCAATGATCCCGCTTAGCCGTGCTGTGGCCAAGGCCGGTTATCAAACAATGCGGCTGCGCTATGCCAGCCGGCGGCATTCGCTTGATCAGATTGTTGACGATCTGGCGCCCAAAATCTCTGCCTTTGCTGCCGCTACGCCGGGACAAGTTCATTTCGTCACACATTCGCTTGGCGGGCTGGTCGCGCGCGCCCTTTTGAATCGCTATCCGCTTACCAATATCGGCCGGGTGGTGATGCTTTCCACGCCCAACGGGGGCAGCGAATGGGCAGATTTGCTGTTGCGGCTGCGCGCCGATACCCTCGTCCTAGGCCCCGTCGGGCGTCACCTCATTACGCGGCGTCGTGCCGAAGATGAGGCTTTGCTTGGCCACATCGCCTATCCTGTGGGCATCATCGCGGGCGAAACGCCATTGCGGAGTGTCATTCCCCGCTTGCTCCCGCGCCCCAATGACAGCACGGTTTCGGTTGAATCAACCAAGGTGACGGGCATGACCGACCATATCACATTGCCAGTAACTCATGCGATGATGCCCTATAATCGTCAGGTAACCCGCCAAGTCATGGCGTTCATCCGCGAAGGCGCCTTTGCGCGGTGATGCCTGCGCAGGGCTAACACAAAAAAAGGCCCGGAGGATTGCTCCCCCGGGCGCTATATTCAGTTTGTTACCAAAGTTCAGTCGCGTGAGCCCATGAAGCTTAGCAGGAATTGGAACATGTTGATGAAATCGAGATAGAGCGTCAGCGCCGCCATCACGATTTGCTTGCCGATCATGTCGGTGCCCGCAACATAGGCATACATCGATTTGATCCGTTGCGTGTCATAAGCGGTAAGGCCAGCAAAAATCAGCACGCCAATCGCACTGATCACGAGGTTCATCATCGACGATTGCAGGAACATATTGACCAGCATAGCGATAAAGAGACCAACGAGACCCATGATCAGGAACGTGCCCATCGCTGACAAATCGCGCTTCGTCGTGTAGCCATAAAGGCTAAGCCCGGCGAACGCCGCGGCGGTGACGAAGAAGGTCTGCGCAATCGATTCGCCCGTATAGACAAGGAAAATCGTCGACAGTGACAGCCCCATGATCGCAGCAAAGCCCCAGAAGCAGGCTTGTGTCGCGACCGTCGATAGGCGGCTGAGTCCGAAATTCAGCACCATGATGAACGCCAGCGGCGAGAAAATGATGATATATTTGAGGATACCGGGGCCGCCCATGATTTGTTGCGCCATGCCGCTCTGCGCGAACAGCAACGCAACCACACCAGTGAGAAAAATGCCCGACGCCATATAATTATAAACGGAAAGCATATACGACCGCAGACCCGCGTCATAGGCGGTTGTGTCGATGCCGGCGCGGGCCGCTGCGGCAGCGCCTACGCCACGAGGATCGGACCAATTGGCCATGTGAATATACTCCTTTGCCCGGCACTATAGCCGGATGAATGCAATATTGGTGGAAATTGCGATGATTTCAAGAGAAACACGACAAATGCACCGATTGTTTGTTGCCATCCGACCGCCGCGCTCGATCAGGACATCGCTTTTGTCGATTATGGAAGGCGTTGAAGGCGCGCGCTGGCAGGATGATGATCAACTGCATCTGACGCTTCGTTACATCGGCCGTGTTGATAGCCGCATGGCCGAGGACATTGCGGTAATGCTTGGTTCGATCAGCACCGCGCGATTTGACCTGTCACTGAGCGGCGTTGGCACGTTCGCGCATCGCGGGCGGATCGATACATTGTGGGCGGGGGTCACGCCGCACGCGCCGCTTGTGCAACTCCATCGCAAAATCGACCATCTTGTCGCCAATATCAGTGGCGAAGCCGAACACCGCGCTTACCAGCCACACATCACAATCGCGCGCTTTGGGCGGGTGCAGCAAGGCATTGCCGCCTTCATCGTCAATCACGCGGGGCTTGCCAGCGCGCCCTTCGCGATCACCGAATTTGGGTTGTTTGAAAGCCATATCGAAAGCAGCGGCGCACGCTACGAGGCGATTGCCACTTATCCCCTGCGATAGGGCCTTTACGGCAGATCAAATTGCCCGCACATGTTGGTGCACAAAATCAACTGAGGGGATCCAGCAGGTGAGCAACGAGGGCAACATTACCGACAATGAACCAGCGGCATCACCCTATGCTTGGTATGTCCTCACCGTCCTCGTCATTGTGTATATGCTCAACTTCATCGATCGGCAGATCCTGAGCATCCTTGCTGAAGACATCAAACGTGATTTGAAGCTGAGCGACGGCGATCTTGGCTTTTTGTTCGGCACCGCTTTCGGTGTTTTTTATGCGCTGTTTGGGATTCCGCTTGGGCGGCTGGCCGACAATTGGCACCGTATCCGTCTGATCACCACGGGGCTGACATTATGGTCGGCGATGACGGCTCTTTCAGGATTCTCGATGAATTTGTGGCAGCTGTCGGTCGCGCGGATTGGTGTTGGTGTTGGGGAGGCCAGCGCAGCACCCAGTGCATATTCAATCCTGTCAGACTATTTCCCCAAGCGGCAACGCGCGACTGCGCTCGCCATCTATTCGTCGGGGCTATATTTGGGCGGGGGATTGTCGCTTAGCATCGGCGGGCTTGTTGTCGGATCGTGGAACCATGCGTTTCCCAACGGCGGGCCGCTGGGGCTCGTCGGCTGGCAGGCCGCGTTCATGGCGGTGGGCATTCCGGGGATCCTGATTGCGCTGTGGGTATCAACGCTGCGCGAGCCCAAGCGCGGCGCGATGGACGGCGTGACCAGTTCGATTTCATCCTCGCCATTTCACGATTTTGGTCAGGAGCTGATTTCGATCATTCCGCCGCTCACGCTGATTGGCGCATCGCGGCGCGGGCCACGAGCGTTGATCATCAACCTCGCAGTCGCGACGGTTTCGGGTTTGGTCGCATTTGGCATGATCCGCGCGACGGGCAATATTCCACAATGGGTCGCCGTTGGGATTGGGGCCTATGCGGTCTTTTCGTGGGCAACTGCGCTCAAAGTCCGTGACCGCCCGACCTATGCGCTGATCTGGGGAACGCCGACATTTCTCTATGTTGCGCTTAGCTATGGATTGATCGCGTTCGTTTCCTACGGACTCGCGCTATGGGCGGCACCCTATGCCGAACGCGAACTGGGCCAAGCAAAGGCGGTGATTGGCCTCTTCATAGGCGGCGGCGCAGCACTTAGCGGGTTCCTGGGAGTGAACTTCGGCGGCTGGCTCGCCGATCGGTTGCGGCGCACCAATCCATCGGGTCGCATTTTGGTGATCATGATTGGTGCGGCGGGGCCAATCTTGCCTATCATTATTGCCTATACGACAAGCAGCGCAACCTTGTTCTACATCATGGCATTCATATACGGCGTGCTCGGCAGCTCTGCGCTGGGCGCAGCGGCCGCCACAACGCAAGACCTAGTGTTGCCCCGGATGCGCGGGACCGCGACCGCGACGTTTTTCATCGGCACCACGCTAATCGGCTTGGCACTTGGGCCCTATATGGCCGGGTTCGTTTCGACGGTCACTGGCAGCCTGCGGACAGGCATCCTCTCGCTGTTGATCGTCACGCCGATTTCGTTGACGGTTCTTTTCCTGGCTTACCGGAGTTTGCCCAAGGCGACCGCAAGCCTGATCGAACGTGCCCGCGCCGCTGGTGAGGTGATTTAGCCGCTTGGCCGACCGACCGACGTATAGCGTAGCCCAGCACGTTCGACTTCTTCGGCGCGGTAAATGTTGCGCAGATCAACCAGCGTTGGCACCGCCATCAAGGCTGCCAGCCGTTTGAGATCAAGCGCGCGAAAGGCATCCCATTCGGTGATGATCGCAACCACATCTGCGCCCTCGGCAACCGCATAGGGATCAGTAGCATAGCTGATACCGGGCATCAGCGCGCGGGCAATATCCATGCCTTCAGGGTCATAGGCCGTCACAATCGCCCCTGCGTCAATCAGCGACTGAACAATCGCAAGGCTTGGTGCATCGCGCATATCATCGGTGTTCGGCTTGAAGGTAAGCCCGAGCAAGCCAACTTTCTTGCCCCGAATATCACCGTTCACTGCTGAGATAATCTTGCGCCCCATGGCCCGCTTGCGACTGTCATTGGCCTTGACCACGGCCTCGACGATGCGCACCGGCGCATTATGATCCTCAGCCGTCTTGAGCAGCGCAAGTGTATCCTTGGGGAAACAGGAGCCGCCATAGCCCGGCCCGGCATGCAGAAACTTGCTGCCAATCCGATTATCAAGCCCGATCCCGCGCGACACATCCTGCACATCCGCACCCACTGCTTCGCACAAATCCGCGATTTCGTTGATGAAGGTGATTTTCGTCGCCAGAAAGGCGTTGGCCGCGTATTTGATCAGCTCAGCCGTCCGGCGACTGGTGAAGAGAATCGGCGCTTCATTAAGGAACAGCGGGCGGTAAATGTTGCGCATAACGCTCTGCGCGCGGGCATCGTCGGTGCCGATGACGATCCGGTCGGGTCTTTTGAAATCGCCAATCGCCGCCCCTTCGCGTAAAAATTCGGGGTTCGAAACAACGGCCACGTCACGGTCAGGCGCGACTTCGCGTAATATTCGCTCTACCTCATCGCCCGTGCCGACGGGCACAGTCGATTTTGTAACCACAACAGTTGATTTGGTCAGCGCCGCCGCAACGTCGCGCGTGGCTTGGTAAACATAGCTCAAATCCGCATGACCATCGCCGCGGCGCGACGGCGTGCCAACCGCAATGAATATGGCATCGGCATCACCCACGGCATCAGCAAGATTGGTGGTAAACGATAGCCGATTGGCGGCAGCATTGGCGATTACTAATGCAGCCAGACCAGGTTCGTAGATGGGTATTACACCCGACTTGAGAGCGTCAACCTTCGACGCGTCCAGATCTACGCAGATGACGTCGTGACCAAAATCAGCAAAACAGGCACCCGAAACCAAGCCGACATAGCCAGCGCCAATCATCGCAATTTTCATCTATCCACCATTCACCCTGTGACGCATGCACTCACCTATAGCGTCTAGCGTGTCAGCCCTGCGCTTGCCAGTCAAATGGCCCACATACGAAAAGAGCCGGTCTTTCGACCAGCTCTCTCGCTTCAACCCCTAACGGGATATGAAAAGGCTTATTGACCCGAACCCGGACCATATGTGATTTCCACACGACGGTTTTGCAGTTCGCGAACGCCGTCAGCGGTTTCAACCTTTGGCGCACCTTCACCGAAGGCTTGCGTGCTGATCACGCCGTCTGGAATGCCACGACCACTGAGGTAAGCCCGCACCGAAGCATTGCGCCGTTCCGAAAGACCGGCGTTATACTTAGGCGTGCCCGACTTATCAGCGTGGCCAGCCAGCATGACCTGTGCCTGACCGCAATTTGCGTAAGCCGAAACGGCATTGTCAAGGATCGAACCAGCATCGGTCGTGATGTCTGACTTATCCCATTCAAAGAACACGATATACGGCCCAGGCGTGCAGGTTGGCGCCGGTGTTGCCGCTGGTTCAACGGGAGGCGGCGGCGGAGGAGGCGTCGGCGCTTCTGGAATTGGCGCTGGCAGTGGTGCCACCGCTTTATCACCAAAGTTGAAGATCAAGCTGCCGAGCAAGCTGTGCGACCGGTAATTGCCTTCAACCGAGCGACCCGCCAAATCAATCAAATTGACGTTGGGCGCGTTGAAGAAGCGGTACTTAAGTCCGACATCGATATTGTCTGTAATCGGTGCGCGGATGCCCGCAATTGCTTGCCATGCAAAGCCCGTGTCCGAATCGTTGATCGAGCTTGCAAATGTGTTGAGGCCCACTTCCGAACGGACGCGGGCAACGCCAACGCCGCCGCCAACGAAGCCTTGCAAGCCATCATCGGCGCCAAAATCGATCAAGCCATTCACCATGAAGCTCAACACAGACGTCTGGCCACCAGCCAAGGGGTACCTACCCGCTGGAGCGTTTCTAACCGCGCCATTCGCGGCACCACGGATGGGCGTTGTTGTTGACGACGTGAACGCCGTCACGTCGGCTGATTTGTAACCGACTTCTGATTCGAGGCGGAAGCCGCCAAAATCATAGCCGATGATACCATCAACGTCATAACCCGTCTTGTGATCGACAGTAGCCACGTTGGTCAACGTGCCAATGTCTAGCGACGTATCTTCAACAATCGAAGCACCACCTTCGACACCAATGTACCATGCATCATTCCGCGCGAGTGCGGGCGAAGCCATGGCGGTGGAGGCGAGCGCGACTGCGATAGCCAATTTCCGCATAATAATCCCCTTTCAGTTTTGTCACTTGGGACAGCCATCGCCTACTAGCCAATGACGTGCGGCTGTGCAACCCGGCAATTGCTGCCTTGTGTTGCCAAAATGCCGCATTTAGGGTCGGATTGCTCTGAATAGTGCAGTAAGGTTGGTCTTTTTACGCAGCGATAAGGCCGTGACCGCGTAAAGCGAGAAGAATTTCATTGATTGCGCCCCGTGCGGCGGCGTCGATGGTTGTACCGCCCGTTGGTGCTAGGATGGCTCCTCTGCGCGCGCCAACGACTTGATTTCCGTCGATTATGACAGTCTGGCCACTAATCACCCACGCGTCGGACAAGCGCCGGACAATCCGCGAGTCGGCCATGCTCCAGACGGCCATCCCCTCACGCGGTGGAACGAACCGCCAGCCGCTCGCAGTCCACCCCGCAATTGCCCCATTTTGGCCCAACCATGCACCAGTCGCGCCCGTTCCGACAATCCAACACTCGCCGAGCGTTGGCGACGCCGGCACCGCGACGGGTGCCACGGATTGGACGACAGGCGATAAGAGTAAGTCGATCTGCGCAAGGGCTTCGTTA
>JBJXDU010000001.1:0-89629 GCA_046153565.1 Sphingomonadaceae bacterium | reverse complement strand
GTCGCGAACGGCTGCACACGCTTTGCCTCCGCAATCGAGGCGGTCATAGAGGTCGATGCCGTGGTGACGATGTTGCCGAACGGCGGGATCGTTGATGCCTTTTATCATGACCATGTCTTCGGCCACGCGCCCACGACAGCGATCCTCATCGATTGTTCGACGATTGACGTCGGCACCGCGCGGTCAGTGGCGGAGCATGCCAGCGCGGCGGGCTATGCGATGGTCGATGCGCCGGTGTCGGGCGGGATTGCCGCTGCGAATGCGGGCAGCCTCACCTTCATGGTCGGCGGTGAACCGCAAGCCTTCACGAGCGCGCAACCAATCCTCACCGTGATGGGCAAAGCGGTGATCCACGCAGGCAAAGCAGGCGCCGGGCAAGCCGCCAAAATCTGCAACAATATGATCCTCGGCGCGACGATGATCGCGACCTGCGAAGCCTTTGCTATGGCGGAAAAACTTGGGCTCGACCTCCAGACTTTCTATGATATTTCCTCCAAAGCCTCAGGGCAGAGCTGGTCAATGACCAGCTATTGCCCCGTCCCCGGCGTTGGCCCTGCCACACCAGCGGACAATGACTATGCCGGCGGCTTCGCGACCGCCTTGATGCTCAAGGATTTGCGCCTAGCGATGGAGGCCGCACACGGCGCGGGGGCGACCGTTCCGATGGGCGAACGTGCCGCCGCGCTCTATGAGGCCTTTGCGCAAAGCGGATCGGGCAGCCTCGATTTTTCGGCGATTATCAAGACATTTGCGTAGCCGCGATGATCCGCTGTGCTGCGATCAAATGCGGTCGGTCAATCATCTTGCCATCGAGGCTAAGCACCCCTGCCCCCGGCGCGGCGGCAAAGGCGTCGATCACCGCGCGGGCATGCGCAACCTCTGCCTCGCTTGGGCTGAAAGCCGCGTTTATCACCGCAATTTGTGACGGGTGAATTGCCATCATCCCCGAAAAGCCATCACGCCGCCCCCGTGCGGCATAAGCGGCGAGCCCCTCAAGATCACGGAAGTCAGGATAAACCGTCTCAATTGCTGCCACCCCCGCCGCATGTGCGCCAAATAATGTGAGCGCGCGCGCAACCTCAATCGGCGGCGTGAATCGACCATCATCAGTGCGCGCCGCCGTTGCGCCAATGGCAGCGGGCAAATCCTCTGCCCCCCATGTCAATCCGCATAGCCGCGCGGTGACGCCGCCATAGCTGCCCAGCGTAAATATTGCCGCAGGCGTTTCCGTCGCAATTGGCAAAATCCTCGCTTGCCCGTCGCCCAGCGCGGTCAGACGCGCATCAAGGTCTCGCAGCGACTGTGCCCCTTCCGCCTTGGGCAGCACAATGCCATCAGGCCGCGCGCCGACAACCGCCGCTAAGTCATCACCGGCCAGCCCGCCATCAAGCGGGTTGATCCGCACAAAGAGCGGCAATGTGCGCGGGCGCGCGAGGAACGCCGCCACCGCACTGCGCGCAGCCCCTTTGGCAGACAGTGCCACCGAATCCTCAAGATCAAGGATCAGCGCATCCGCGCCCAGCCCCATCGCCTTTTCCATCCGATCAGGCCGATCCCCCGGCACAAACAGCAGCGAGCGTAGCCTCATGCCGGTTTCCGCAGCAGCAAGGCGCTGCGCAGGCAATGGCAGACAATCTCGTCACGCTGATTGATCAATTCATGGCGAAAGGTAACGATCCCGGCGGTGGGGCGCGATTGACTATCCTTGAGCGCAACGACCTCACTCGCGGCGCGCATCGTATCGCCGATGAACACCGGCTTGGGCATCATCACCTTATCATAACCCAGATTGGCAACCAATGTGCCAAGCGTCGTATCACCGACCGATAGCCCGACCATAAGCGCGAAGGTGAAAGTGCCATTGACCAGTATCTGCCCAAACTCACTTACCTTGGCCGCCTCCCCGTCAAGGTGCAGCGGCTGGGGATTGTGCGTCATCACGGTGAAGAGCAGATTGTCAGTTTCGGTGACCGTGCGGCGGATATCGTGCGCGATTGCGTCACCGATTTGCCATTCATCAAAATATTTGCCCGCCATTATACCACCGCCTCAATCCGCGCCAATACTGCCTCAACCTGAACCTGCGCGCCGGGGGCGGCATTCAGTTCAGTTACCACGCCGTCAAAAGGGGCGGTGAGGCTATGCTCCATCTTCATGGCTTCAAGCGTGAGGAGTTTCTGGCCTTTGGTGACTGATTGGCCAGCGCAGACTTCCACCACAATGATCCGGCCCGGCATGGGGGAGAGGATGGTGCCGGAGGCGGCGGGGCCGTGGGCGGAGCCTCGTGTAGCCTTGAGAAATTCGAATGCCGTTCCCTTGTTAAACACTAAGATGCCTTCGTCGCTAGTGTATCCGGTCGCGTCGGCCAAAATCAGATTGTCGGTAAGTGTTCTTGACATGTCACCATGGCTCAAAGTCACTGTAAAGCGCGGCTGAGCATTGAGTCGAAACCCCGCCAATCCCTCGTCCTCATCGCGCGACTTATGCAACGCAAATGTCGCCGCCGTCCCCCAAGCAAGATCGTCAGCCTCGTCTGATGGTATCAGGGCGTCGCCACTTGCCGCGATGAAGCCGGTATCAAGCTGACCAGCTACGAAGCTCGGGTCTCGCAGAACCCGTTCAATGAAGCCCGCGTTCGTGCGAACTGGCCAGATTTCGGTGCCAGACGCTAAGTCTGCCAGTCGATCAATCGCTTGAGTCCTATCATCGCCGTGCGCGACGAGCTTCGCGATCATTGGGTCGTAAAACGGCGAAATCGCATCTCCTTCCTCAACTCCCGTTTCTATCCGACCTTCATTTAGAAAGAGTAGGTAGTCCAGCCGCCCCACACTCGGCAAAAACCCCTTCGCCGGGTCCTCCGCATAGAGCCGCGCTTCCATCGCCCAGCCGTTGATGCTCAGCTCGTCCTGTCGCAACGGAAGCGCCTCCCCGCTCGCCACGCGCAACTGCCATTCGACCAGATCAACCCCGGTAATCTCCTCAGTCACCGGATGTTCGACCTGCAACCGCGTGTTCATTTCCATGAACCAGATGCGGTCCGCGCGCAGGCTTTCGGACGCATCAGCGATGAATTCGATCGTGCCTGCGCCGACATAGTTGACTGCCTTGGCCGCCTTCACCGCCACTGCACAAAGGTGCGCGCGCGTCGCCTCATCCATCCCCGGCGCGGGGGCCTCCTCGATCACCTTCTGGTGCCGCCGTTGCAGCGAGCAATCGCGTTCGAACAGATGGACGATATTGCCATAGGTATCGCCAAATATCTGCACCTCAATATGACGCGGCCGCTGAATATATTTCTCGATCAGCACATGCGCGTTACCGAACGACGCGGTGGCCTCGCGCTGACACGAGGCGAGCGCATCGGCGAAGTCGCCCGCATCCTCGACCTTGCGCATCCCCTTGCCGCCCCCGCCCGCGACGGCCTTGATGAGCACGGGGTAGCCGATCTCGGCAGCGCGCTCGGCGAGGAAATCAGGCTCCTGATTCTCCCCCATATAGCCCGGCGTCACCGGCACACCCGCCGCCGCCATCAGCGTTTTGGCGGCATCCTTCAGCCCCATCGCAGTAATGCTGGCAGGCGCTGGCCCAACCCAGATCAGGCCTGCGTCAATGACGCCTTGAGCAAACGCAGCATTCTCCGAGAGAAACCCATAACCCGGATGAATCGCCTCCGTTCCGGTAGCGAGTGCGGCGGCGATGATCCTATCCCCGCGCAAATAGCTTTCGGCAGCGGGCGAAGGCCCAATATGCACCGCTTCATCGGCTTGGCGCACATGCAGCGCCTTGGCATCGGCATCCGAATAAACCGCAACCGTGCGAATGCCCATCGCGCGGGCGGTGCGGATGATCCGGCAGGCAATCTCGCCGCGATTGGCAATGAGGAGGGATTTGATCACGCCAAATCCTCCCCGGAACGGGGAGGGGGACCGCTTGCGGTGGAGGGGTCCCAAATCTCAACCGCACCGTCCTGTCTCGACCTTGGGACCCCACCGTCGCTTCGCGCCACCTCCCCGGTTCGGGGAGGATTTGCCTCATCGCAAGCGGCCACAATCGCCATCACACAGCCTTCCATATTCTTAAGAACCTCATAAGCGGGCAGCCGCAACGTCCGAAACCCGCGCGCTGCCATAATCCGATCCCGGACTTCATCTTTCCGAGGCTGATCCCCCCGGTTATGCGCTTCCCCGTCAACCTCAATTGCCAGCATCGCCTTGAGGCAAGCAAAATCCAGCGTGTAGGGGACTTGCGGCACCTGTTTGCGAAACCCGTGGCCGCCGGGACGTCGTTGCAATTGCACCCAAAGCAGCACTTCGGGGAGAGACATTTCCTTACGAAGTTGCCGCGCCCGCTTCACCGCCTTGATCGGCTGGCGCAACACATCTGGCGCAACATCAGGAACTTTATCAAACTTCCTCACTCAAATCCTCCCCGGCACGGGGAGGTGGCGCGAAGCGACGGAGGGGTCCCAAGCGTCCACCTGCTCAGCCATATGACCAGCTTGGGACCCCTCCGCCCCGTTGGGGCACCTCCCCGTTCCTGGGAGGATTTTAGAGCAGCGCACTTCCCTTACCTTCGCGCCTTCGCGCCTTTGCGTGAGAAAAAGAAGGGTCGGTTCACGCGAAGCCGCGAAGGCGCGAAGGAGGCGGATGAACGGCCAAGCGATCTCGCCTCGGTTGGCGATGAGGAGGGATTGGATCATTTAGTCCTCAAAATCCCGAACTGCGCCTTTTGTATTCAGAAGCGCATGTTTTCCTAAAAACTTGATTAGAATCATTTCAATTTTGTTACACGCATCGGCATCCGGAACATGTAAAAATGCGCCGCGCACAACCAGCGGCTCTTTGAACCAAAAGCGGGACATATGGTCCTTTACACGCAGCCTGACATTTTTAGTCGATTTTCCAACATAAACTGGTCGATCAGTGATATCGTAGAACACGTAAATCCCCGCTTCTTCGGGAACCGTTTCCAGATCGCTAGGGGTAAAGTCAGACCACTCATAACCCGGAATCATCTTGGATTCGGTTTCACTAACGTCCTCGACCGCCTTAGGAATTTTCGACTCGAGGGCCTTAGCGAGCTTGGCTCTAGTTTGGTCTCGTGGCGAGCGGGTGTTGCCTTCCACAATGTTCCAAATACCAACATAGGTTATGCCGCTCATCTCCGAAAGGCGAGCAATGGAAACGTCTTTTTCTTTCATCTTAGCGCGCAACCAGTTGGCGAAGCTATGTTCGTCCTCTTTAAGCGGAAAGGCTGCGAGTTCCTCATCTTCATTCTTCATCTCTTTACCCCTCACATCCGAAACACCCCAAACCGAGGTGCCTCCTCAACCCCAGCTTCAATCGCCGCCGCCAAGGCCAGCCCCAGCACATCCCTTGTCTGCGCCGGATCAATTATCCCGTCGTCCCAGAGCCGCGCGGTGGCGTAGTATGGGTTGCCTTCATCCTCATATTTCTGGCGGACGGGGGCTTTGAACGCCTCGGCCTCCTCCGCCGTCCACGAACCCGCATCGCGGTGGACGGTGGCCAGCACGCTTGCCGCCTGTTCGCCGCCCATCACCGAAATCCGCGCATTGGGCCAGGTGAAGAGGAAGCGGGGCGAAAAGGCCCGCCCGCACATGCCGTAATTCCCCGCGCCGAAACTGCCGCCGATCAGCACAGTGATTTTGGGCACCTGAGCGGTCGCCACCGCCGTCACCAGCTTTGCGCCGTGCTTGGCGATCCCCTCGGCCTCATATTTGCCGCCGACCATGAAGCCGCTGATATTCTGAAGGAACAGCAATGGCACGCGGCGCTGGCAGGCGAGTTCGATGAAGTGTGCGCCTTTCTGGGCGCTTTCCGAAAACAACACGCCGTTGTTCGCAAGGATTGCGACCGGCATCCCCCAGATATGCGCAAAGCCGCAGACCAAAGTGCTGCCATACAGTGCCTTGAACTCGTGGAACTCGCTGCCATCAACCAGCCGCGCGATCACCTCATGCACGTCATAGGGCGCGCGGACGTCTTGCGGGATGATGCCGTAAAGTTCTTCGGCGTCATATTTGGGCGGGCGGGGCGAGCCCCCTCCACCATGCCCAAAAGAGCCTTGGGCATGATCCCCCTCCCCGTTCCGGGGAGGACCTAAGTGCGAGACAATATCCCGCACAATCGTCAGCGCATGTTCGTCATTCTCGGCGAGATGATCGACCACGCCCGATTTGCGCGCATGAAGTTCCCCGCCGCCCAGATCTTCGGCGCTGATTTCCTCGCCCGTCGCAGCCTTCACGAGAGGCGGCCCGGCAAGGAAAATCGTCCCTTGCCCCCGCACAATCACGCTCTCGTCGCTCATCGCGGGCACATAGGCACCGCCCGCGGTGCAGCTCCCCATCACGCAGGCGATCTGCGGGATTTGCTTGGCGCTCATATTGGCCTGATTGAAGAAAATCCGCCCGAAATGATCGCGGTCCGGAAACACTTCGTCCTGATGCGGCAAGTTCGCGCCGCCGCTATCGACGAGATAGATGCACGGCAGCCGGTTGGCCTCGGCAATTTCTTGCGCGCGCAAGTGCTTTTTGACCGTCAGCGGATAATAAGTGCCGCCCTTCACCGTCGCATCATTGCAGACGATCATGCACTGCCGGCCCGAGACGCGGCCAATCCCGCAAATCAGCCCCGCACCGGGGACTTCATCCTCATACAGGCCGTTCGCCGCGAGCTGGCCAATCTCGAGAAACGGCGAACCCGGATCGAGGAGCCGCTCCACTCGTTCGCGCGGGAGCAGCTTCCCGCGCGAGACATGACGCTCCCGCGACTTCTCATTCCCGCCACGCGCCGCCTCAGCCACCTTCGCCCATAGCGCATCCTTGAGCGCCCGGTTGTGCGCAGCGTTGGCGCGGAAAGATTCGCTATTGCTGTCGATAGATGTGGTGAGGCAGGGTGCACTCATTGCGACCCAGCCTCACACTTTGATTGTTTTGGCATTTGCTGTCTCCGTCCACCGCGCATGGTATGCGTTGCAACAGAGACGAACTCAAGTATCAGCCCGCAGCGCCAAGGCATTTGGCACTACGGGTTACTCCGATTTTCTCTGCTTATTTGACGACCATGGGCGCGGCCGCGTTTGACGCCGCATTTGGCGAAATTAGCAACGGCACATCTTCATCAATAAAGCCGCGCACTGTGGTGCCTGCTGCCAATTCGGCGCTTTTTCCGGTCATGAAGAAACCCGCGGGAGCGAAAACGATGGCCGAAACCGCAACGGCACCGACCGTTCCTGATCCACCCTTGCTGTCAAACGTGCCCGACAAGCGAATGGTGCGCCCGTTGGCGTTGAGCGTAAGCGCGCGACCAACGATGCGGCCAGATTTGCCCCACATGCCCTTATAGCGAACGTCGGTCAGCTCACCTACGGCGGGGCTGCCCGACGGGATGACAGTCACGCCGTCAAGCACAATGGCTTCGGCAACTTCCATACGCACGCGATCGTTAATTTTGGCGGTCTTCTCTTTGGTTGAAATACCTTCAAGCAAACGAAGAACAACCGGTGTCCCCGTGCGCAGCATGGTGTTCACTGGTTTTGGCATCACCACTTGCTGTGCCATCGCCGATGATGTGAGTAAGATACCTGCCATAAATGTGACGAGAATTTTCATGTGAGCCCCTCTCGCGCAATGTGCGCATACAAGATTTACTGTATTTCCTCATAATCGCACCACCGACCTGCGGAGCCGAGTATGAAGATTATATCGAGAATGAGTGGAGATACAATAGAGATTAGCGGGCGTGCTCAATGGAAATGCGCTGGTGAACCACCAATCTCGACATCGCGCAACGAGCGCGCATCAGTTCATTTCGCATGGTAACAATATATGTTATATTTCGGCCACTTAGGTACAGAAGGCACCATAAAAAGATGGTCAGATAGCGTGGCTATAATTGCGCCGCGCGTTGCAATTGATGGTGCAGCCTTGATCGCGACTAGATCGTCAACCGAGCGCTGTGCGGGTCACGCCCCAATCAACTCCCGCCCGATCAACATCCGCCGTATCTCATTCGTCCCCGCGCCAATATCCATAAGCTTGCTATCGCGCAGATAGCGTTCAACCGGCCAGTCCTTGGTATAACCTGCGCCGCCCAGAGCCTGCACCGCTTCGAGCGCGACCTTCACGCCATTTTCCGACGACAAAAGCACTGCGCCCGCCGCGTCGAAGCGCGTCGTTTGCCCCGCATCGCAGGCTTTGCACACGGCATAAACATAGGCCCGCGCCGAATTGAGTGCGACGTACATGTCCGCCACCTTGGCTTGCATCAACTGAAACGAGCCAACCGGCACCCCGAACTGCTTACGCTCGCGAACATAAGGGATAACTACGTCGAGGCAGGCCTGCATGATGCCCAGCCCAATCCCCGAAAGCACCGCGCGCTCATAATCCAGGCCAGACATCAACACGCCGACGCCGCCATTGACTGGCCCCATCACATTGGTCTCAGGGACTTCGCAATCGTCGAACACCAGCTCCGCTGTTGGCGATCCGCGCATCCCCATCTTGTCGATCTTCTGCCCGATGCTGAAACCGGGCATATCCTTTTCAATCAGGAAAGCGGTGATACCCCGGCTCCCCTCCCCGGTTTTGGCATAGACGACCAATGTGTCGGCAAAGGCGCTGTTGGTGATCCAGAATTTGGTGCCGTTGAGAATGTAGCCGCCCTGGACCGCCTGAGCCTTCAGCTTCATCGATACGACATCCGACCCCGCCCCCGCTTCAGACATAGCGAGGCTGCCGATATGATCGCCGCTGATCAGGCCCGGCAGATACTTTGCTTTTTGCTCAGCATTGCCCCATCGGCTGATTTGATTGACGCACAGATTGCTGTGCGCGCCGTAGCTGAGGCCCACCGATGCCGAAGCACGGCTCACTTCTTCAATCGCGACAACATGCTCAAGATAGCCAAGTCCAAGCCCACCATCGGCCTCGGGCACGGTGATGCCGTGCAGGCCAAGTGCGCCCATTTCGGGCCAGAGTTCTATCGGAAACCAATCCTCGGCATCAATCCGCGCGGCGATCGGCGCGATCCGGTCATCGGCAAACCGCGCGGTGGTCGAACGGATCATGTCGGCATTTTCACCCAGTGCAAAATCAAAATCAGGCGTCGCCCGCATCATACTGCTCCCTCGCTTTGCGCGCAGTTAGAGCAGATCGAGGCGCACTATCACAAGCGAATAAACCGGCTTACTGTTGGCAACTGACTGCGCCCGACCCAGTCTTTGCAATGACGCATGTCGCCGCACCGCGCACGATCACATCGCCTGAACCAGTGGCGGCAATCTTGGCCGATGTGGCCGCGCCCATCGCGGTAATCTTACCCGATCCGCTCGACGCAAAACTGGCGGCATCGGCGCGAAGCGCTGATATGGTCATATTCCCTGAACCGCTGACTGCGCCGGTGAAATTGCCCGTGGCAGGCGCGTTGATATCCATATCCCCCGACCCTTCGACAGCGGCGCGCGTAATCACGGGCATCGTCACCGTCACCTCGGCAACCTTGCCATTTACCGCGACCCCGTCTTGCTGCTTGCGTTCGATCACCAATACATTGCTGATCACACTGATTTCTAGATAATCGAGCAGCAGCTTGCTGCCCTTCGCGGTTACCAAAAACCCCCTGCCCTCGACGATCTTCACTCTATCGGGACCAGTCAGCGTCACGCCGTCAAACCCGGCTGCGGCATATGCGCGGCTGATCTGCGGGCCATTATCAACGACGACCGGTGCGGCAGTGCAGCCCGTAATCGCAAAGATGGCTATCAAGCCCGAACAATGTCGCAATCCTCGTCTCCTTGGTGAGTTGGAGGGATATTATGCGCCTGGGGCGGTGACGCAATTCAAATCGGCTGACTTGCCAAATAGGCACACTCATCTAGAACGAACACATTGTCGGCAAAGGGGCCCCATTTTTCATGGAACGACTTTTCATCGGACTTGCTGGGATCGCGCTGATCCTTGGGTTGGCGCTGTTGCTCAGCGGATCGCGGCGCAAATTTATCCGGCTGCGCGTCGTTGGTGCCGCGTTTGGGTTACAAGTCGCGATGGCGGTGTTCGTGCTCTACTTTCCGCTTGGCAGGGAGATGATCCATTCAATGTCAGACGGCGTTGCCAATCTGCTTGGCTACGCGCAGCAAGGCGTCAATCTTATTTTCGGTGATCTTGCCAAGCCTGAAATCGGCGGGCGTAGCTTCGCGCTGTCGGGGCTGACCGTGATCATCTTCTTTGCATCGCTCATTTCAGTGCTTTATTATCTCGGGATCATGCAATTCATCATCCGCTGGGTCGGCGGCGCGATCCAAGTCGTGACGGGTATTTCAAAGGTCGAATCGCTATGTGCGGCGGCGAATATCTTTGTGGGGCAAAGCGAAAGCCCGTTGGTTATCCGCCCCTACCTGCCAGCGCTGACGCAAGCGCAGCTATTCCTCGTGATGACATCGGGGATGGCGGGCGTCGCGGGCACGATTCTCGCCGCTTATGCGTCGATGGGCATCAAGATCGATTATTTGCTCGCGGCGAGTTTCATGTCAGCACCTGCGGGTATTTTGATGGCCAAGCTGATCATGCCCGATGACCCCGCCGATCCGCAGATTGAACCGATCATCTTAACGCAAGCCAGCCATGATGAGGAAAAGCCCGCCAACATCATTATGGCGGCGGCGCAAGGCGCACAGACGGGCGTAAAGCTCGCGGTGATGGTCGGCGCGATGGTGCTTGCATTTGTTGCCTTGGTCGCCCTGGCCAACGGCTTGCTTGGTGGCATCGGCGGAAGGCTTGGTTTTCCCGACCTCAGCTTCCAAGCGATCTTGGGCGTTTTTTTTCGTCCGGTCATGTTTTTGCTCAACGTGCCGTGGAACGAGGCTGGGATTGCGGGCGGATTGTTTGGTACTAAAGTCGTGGTCAACGAATTTGTCGCTTTCCTGTCGCTAGGCCAACCTACGGTCGGAATGTCTCCGCGCAGCATCGCGATTGTCACGTTTGCCCTATGTGGTTTCGCCAATTTCAGCTCAATCGCAATCCAGATGGCGGTGACGGGTAGCCTTGCCCCGAACCAGCGGCCAATGATCGCGACGCTGGGGCTGAAGGCGCTTGCCGCCGGGAGTCTTGCTAATTTGATGAGCGCTGCGCTTGCGGGGATTTTGTTGCCGTAGGGCGTCAGAGGCTCTAGGCAGCGCCATCAACCCGCGTCAGGAGTGCGCCAATGTCACAGCCAAAACCGCTCATCGTTGGCATCGGCGGATCGGGCAGCGCGACCGGGACAACCGAACGCGTGCTGCGGCTTGCGCTTGATGCGGCCGAGGCAGCGGGTGCCGAAACCCAATTTTTCGATGGCAAAGCCCTCGACATGCCGATGTATCGCTGGGGCGGCGAGCGCACAGTGCAGGCGAGTGCACTCATAGAGGCGCTGCGCCGCGCCGATGGCGTGGTTATCGCCTCGCCCGGCTATCACGGGACAGTATCGGGCCTCATCAAAAATGCGCTCGATTATGTTGAAGACATGGCCAAGGATGACCGCGTCTATTTTGAAGGGCGTGCGGTGGGGCTGATTGCGGTGGCGGCGGGCTGGCAAGCCACAGGGTCAACGCTGGCCACGCTGCGCAGTATCACGCACGCCTTGCGCGGTTGGCCAACGCCCATGGCAATTGCAATCAATTCGGCCCAGCCCGTATTTGCCGATGACGGCACAATTCGTGACGGTGCGCTCAACACTCAGCTGATGATCCTCGCTGGGCAAGTGGTGGAATTTGCACGGATGAAATCGCTCGATCTGCTCAGCCGGGCAGCGTCGCAGGCGCAGGCTGAGGCTTAGCCTCCTTCATCTCTCCACCACGCGCGACCAGCAGATACATGACCGGCGTCACAATACGGCTGAGCAAGGTCGACGAAATCAGTCCGCCGATGATCACCCACGCCAGCGGCGCATAGAGCGGTGCGCCGGACAATGCGAGCGGCAGCAAGCCGCCGATTGCCGTCACGGACGTCAGCAAAACCGGCAAAAAGCGGATTTCGCCGGCCCGTTCAATCGCATCGCGCAAAGCGAACCCCCGATCACGGAGCTGCGTTGTAAAATCCACCAGCAGGATTGAATTCTTGATCTCGATTCCGATCAAAGCAACAAAGCCAATGACCGCAAGAAATGAAAGCGAATTACCCGTCGCAATGATTGCGATCAAGCCGCCAACCAGCCCCAGCGGGATGACTCCGGCGACAACTAACACTTCCCGGAACCGTCCAAATTCCGCAACGAGCACGCCGAAGATACCGAAAACCGCGAACAAGATCACCCCGCCGAGCCCCGATGTGCTTTCGGTCGCAGCTTTGGCCGATCCGCCTGCTTCCCAGTGATAGCCGGTCGGGAACTTGATCTTGTTGACGGCGGCAAACACCGATGTGTTGAGGTTCGATGCCAGATAACCAGCGCTATTATAGCCGGTCACTGTGTTAAAGCGTTCAAGTTTCAATCGCTTGATTTGCGCCGGCACCGACGTAAGCACCGGCGTGGCCAATTGTGATAGCGGCACGCTGGCCCCCGATAGCGTGGGGATATAGATGGCCGACAAGGCTGAGACCGATTGGCGCGTTTCAAACGGCAGGCGCACAATGACTGGATAGCTATCGCCTTCGCCGTCACGGAATGTGCTCGCCCGCTCACCACTCAGCGCCAACCTCACCGTTCGCCGAACAGCATCGGGCGCAACATTGAGCAAATTGGCCTTCGTCGAATCAATACCAAGGTCAAGGTCGACTCGGTCAACGGCAAGGGGGTCTGCGACATCATACATGCCGGGCGTTGCCTCCATGATCACGCGCACTTTTGCAGACAATTGTTTGAGAACCGATAATTCCGGGCCAAAGATCCGCACCGCGACCGGCGCTTCGACCGGTGGGCCGTTTTCGAACTGGACGACCTTGATCCGTGCATCGGGATAGTGTGCGAATTCAGTGCGCAATCGCTCGACGAACTTCGGCGATTCGCGCGGATCCCATTCACGCAGCGTAACAAAGATTTCGCCGAAGCTCGTATCGTCCTCACGCGGGATATTATTGTAGAATATCTGCGGATTACCGCGCCCCACATTATCCATCCGCGCCAGAATTTCGGGTTGTTTGGCTAGTATGGCGGAAACATGCCGCACTGCGCGGTCAGTCACCTCAACGCCGCTCCCTTCCGGTGCTTCAACCCGCACCATGAAATAGGGCGAGTCAGCAAGCGGGAAAAGGCTGAACCCGATGAAGGGCACGGAGGAAAACACCACTACGCAGCCAATTGCGGTCGCCCACAAAGTCTTGCGCGGATTATCCAGCGCACGGTGGAGCAAAGGCTGATAAAAGCGCTCTATCCCCGCTGTGATAAACCGGAGGAAGCGATTGCCATGCGGCCCCGCTTCGCGTTTCAGCAAGCGACTTGCAATGAACGGGATCACGGTGAGTGACACGATCAGCGAGCTGCCCACTGTCGCGAGCACCGCAACGGGCAGACCACGCACAAAATCGCCCGAACCTTCAGGCAAGAATGCCAGCGGTAAAAACGCAAACATGAGGACGCCGGTTGACCCAAGCACGGCCGCGCTGATTTCACGCGCACCGGCAACCGCTGCTGTCTCCGGTTCATCACCGTCACGCAAATGACGCTCGATATTTTCGGTGACGACGATTGAATCGTCGACCAGCAGCCCGAGCGAAATGACGAATCCTGATATGCTGATTTGATTAAGGGTGAACCCAAATCGCGCCAACAGAAACACGCCAAGCGCCAGCGACAAGGGAATTGAAATCATCACGACGAGCGAAGCGCGGACACCGAGCGGCAACAATGTGATCAACACCAG
Organism: Sphingomonadaceae bacterium; assembly: GCA_046153565.1. Classification (GTDB taxonomy): domain Bacteria; phylum Pseudomonadota; class Alphaproteobacteria; order Sphingomonadales; family Sphingomonadaceae; genus Aquisediminimonas. The sequence goes on along the minus strand of JBJXDU010000001.1, from coordinate 75,778 downwards.
TGCAAGCGCGATCGCGAAATCGCGGGCTAGCTCGCCCAGTCGTCGTTCGATGTCGCGGCTTTGATCAAACCCGACTTCAAGCTTCATGTCGGGCGGCAATTGCGCGCGGTAGTCGGCGACCGAGGCGACCAACGCATCGCGCAGCGGCGGAGCGGACACATTATCCTTTTGCTTGATGGCAATGAACACCGCACGTTCGCCGTTATAGCGGGCGATCGCCAATTGCTCGGGCGAACCCCAACTGACATTAGCGACATCACCGACCCGCAACAGGCGCCCACTGCCAGCACGCAGAGGCAGCGCCTCAATCGCCGCAAGGCTGCGATAGGCACCGCCCGCATTGACATTGAAACGACGCCCGGCCGAATGAACCGACCCCGTCGGCAGATCGATACCGCCCGCGGCAATGGCCGACGCGACCGCTGTTGCCGGCAACTGCGCTTGCGCCAATCTGCCGGAATCGATGGAGACTTGAACCTCGGGGCGGAGCAGCCCCGAAATTGTCGTGCTACGCACGCCTGGCACGACGTTCAAACTGTCACGCAAATCGCTGGCATATTTTTCCATGCGCCGCCACGAGGCATCCTTGCTCACCAGTGCAAGCTGCAACACAGCCGCCTCGGTCGCGCGGGGTCGGCGAAATTCAAGCCGAGTTATTCCAGAGGGCAGTTGCGCGCGGATCGCGGTCACTTCGCGGATCGTCCGGTCAAGTGATTGTTCGGCATCAGTGCCATGAAGAAAGTTTACCGAAACAACGGCGACGCCCGCACTGCTCGTCGATTGCACCTCTTTGACATAGTCAAGGCCCTGCAACACATCCTCAATCGGCTTGGTGACAGTTTCTTCAACCTCAGCAGCGTCAGCCCCCGGCAAAACTACAGTGGCCACCACAAGCGTAAAGGGAAAATGGGGGTCGACTGAACGAGGAATCGACAGAAATGATTGCACCCCCAGCAACGCCGCGAGCAAAAAGGCTACGAGCGTAAACTGCCAGTTCCGGACGGCGAGCGCGATGATGTTCATCCGGTTCGCTTCACTGCGCGGACTTGGGCCTTATCGCTCAGCCGGTCAACGCCAGACACCACGACCCAATCACCAGGATTGAGCCCGCTAATAACATGAATACCGCCGTCACGCGCGTCGCTGATGATAACTTTGCGCAACGAAACGCGCTCGCTCCCCCCAGCGACGAGATAGACGAAGCCTTCGCCCGCACGCGGGGCGAATAGCGCGGCGGCAGGCATCACGAGCGCCCGGGCTTGCGATTGATCTCGCACCACAATCGCAACTTCGCCAATTTGACCTGAGCGAAGCCTTGCCGAGCGTGGCAGGCCAATCTCAACCTCAAACGTGCCTGTGCCTTGATCGGCGCGCCCACCGATTTGAACAATCTGCCCGGTGATCGGAGCCGTACCGAGCGAAGCAATCGTCACTTGGGCAGGCGCACCCGCCGCAAGTCGCGCAGCATCACGGTCTGCAACAGGCACTTTGAGCACGTAGCCACCGGCCTCTTCACCTACCACTATGATGGGCGTGCCTGCATCCACGACTTGCGAGGGCTCAACCGAGCGCGCGAGCACGACGCCCGCGCTTGGCGCGAAGATGCGCGCCGTATCCGTCGCGAACCGACGCGCCCGGACCGTCGCGGTCGCTGCGTCATAGGCCGCCTGAGCCGTATCGACGCGCACTTTGCTAACCCACCCATCGGCATAGAGCGTCTTCGACCGGCGGAGTTCAGCCGCAGCGCGAATTTGTTCGGCGTCGGCCGCGCCGAGTTGGGCATTGACTGTCGTGGCATCAAGTGTTGCCAGCAGCTGCCCCTTCGCAACGCGGTCCCCCGCCACAACCATGATCCGGGATACACGCCCGGCACTCGTAAAGGCGAGTGCCGTTTCCTGACGCAAACGGACGGTGCCGACGCCCGTTACAGTCTCCGCGATTTGCGCTTCGCCAACTTGGGCAATTGCGACATCAACAATCCGCGCTTCGGCAGGTTTTGGCGGCGGCGCAGTGTGGCAGGCTGATACAGCGAGTGCGACCCCCGCAATCAAAAGACAGCGCATTCTTTACCTCACCGTCACGCTTAGTCACGCAATAGCGACAGCGGATTCTGTCATCCTAGTCAATATTTATAGCGTTTCAATACGAAACTGGAATGCAGTTGCAAGAAGCCATGCGCAAAATGCCGCCCCCGCCATGAGCCCGCCAAAGGGCAATCGGTCTGCGGCCGTTACTTGCCCGCCGCGCGAGGCTTTGAAGAGCAGCCACAGCAACCCAGCCACGCTGGCACTGAGCACCACCATGGGCAGCCATTGCCATCCTAGCCACGCGCCAATCGCGCCCAGCAATTTGGGGTCACCGCCGCCCATCCCTTCTTGTTTACGCGTGAACCGGTAACCGAGCCTGACCAATTGCAACACGCCGTAGCCAGCGACGGCACCGATCACGCGATCGATTAATGGCACATCAATGCCAAGCGCACCAATCGCCAGCCCGACCACGCCAAGCGGCAGCGTCAGCGCATCGGGCAACCAGAAATGATCTGCATCAAGCACCGCGAGCGCGAGCAATATCCATCCAAACAGCGCGCCCGCGATCCCCTCCCACCCCGGTGCAATAGCAAGCGCGATCCCCCCAATCAGCGCGCATGCAACTTCTGTCCACACATGGCGCGCGTTAATCGATTGGCCACAACAGCGGCTGCGCCCCCGCAACATGGCAAATGACACCAGCGGGACGAGATCAGCGATGGCAATCGGAGCGCCACAATGATCGCAACAGGATCGACCACTGGCGACTGACTTACCCGCTGGCCAGCGGATGATCAGCGTTGCGACGAAGCTGCCGATAATCGCCCCGAGCAGCGCCCCGCCCGCGGCGATAAGCGCGACAGGCACCGTGATCAGCGTTTGGACTCGCCAGCAGACACACCCCAAAGGCCGCTGGTTTCGACATAACCCATGCGACCGCGCACATCGATCTTGCACCAGCCTTTCGCACAGTCGCTGATTTGACCAACGACGCCTGGTTCAGCGCGCCAGATGATCCGCGCATTCACGTCTGGCGCATCGCGAAGCGGACGGATTTCGCCGATGATGAGGCCCGTGCGATCATTGCTGAGCAAACTGGCAAGCATCCACCCCTGCGTGCCGTCCGGATCTTCGACTTTGCGCCAATCCTGATAGACTTCAACCACCTTCACCGGCAAATCTGCGCGTTGGTAAAGCCAGCTTGCGGGAAACTGACGGCCCGGCCCCGTGCGCATTCGCGCCTCTCCGGCGGCCAGTGACGCCCAATAAGGCGGCTTTTGCTGGGCCGCCGCTGTTGCTGACACCGTAAAAGCAACCCCCATTGCCAACAAACCAAAACCAGGCTTACGCATCATTACCGCTCGACTCCCAAAATCTTCATATCTTCCTGCCAAATAGGGTGGCTGAGTTCAAGCCAACTTGGCCGATTGCGCACTTGAAGCTTGCGAACTGTTCGCTTAGCAGTGCGACCAGTCAAGGGGGAGTGTTTATGCGGTTTCGATCATTTGTCACAGCAGCGATGATGGCGATGATCGCCACACCCGCATTTTCGCAGCCTGAAATAGTGTCCGACAGCGGCGATACTGCGTGGCTTTTGACGGCATCCGCGCTTGTTTTGCTAATGACGATCCCCGGATTGGCGCTATTTTACGGCGGCCTCGTGCGTGCCAAGAATGTGCTGTCGATCTTGATGCAATGTTTTGCGATCACCTGCACCGTGTCGCTCCTCTGGGCGATCGTTGGCTATTCCTTGGTCTTTGGCGAAGGCAGCCCGTGGCTTGGCGGGTTTGGCAATGCCTTTCTAAGCGGCCTCACAGATTTACGGGCCGATACAACAGTTCCCGAAAGCGCGTTTGTGCTGTTCCAGATGACCTTCGCGATAATCACGCCCGCACTTGTCATTGGTGCCTTTGCTGAGCGGATTCGGTTTGGGTGGGTCGTCGGCTTTAGTCTGCTGTGGACGTTGCTCGTTTATGTTCCTGTGGCCCATTGGATTTGGGGCGGTGGTTGGCTTGCCGATCTCGGCGTCCAGGATTTTGCGGGTGGTATTGTGGTTCACACGACCGCAGGCGTTGCCGCGCTGATCCTCGCGCGCATGATCCAACCGCGTAAGGGATTTAACAAGGCAATGCTCATCCCCCATAGCCCCGCCCTGACCATGACGGGCGCTGGTCTGCTGTGGGTTGGCTGGTTTGGATTCAATGGCGGGTCTGCTCTCGCGGCAAGTGACGACGCCGCTACGGCTATTTTGAACACCCATTTTGCAGCGTGCGCGGCTGCCCTGATATGGATCATGATTGAATCGATCCGTATTGGAAAGCCAACTGCGATCGGCATCGTCACCGGTGCAATTGCCGGGCTTGCGACGGTTACGCCGGCGGCGGGCTTTGTTGGACCAGCGGGGGCAATCATGCTCGGCCTAATCGGGGGAGCCGTCTGCTTCTTCACGGTTCACATCGTCAAACAAACGCTTAGCATCGACGATTCGCTAGATGTGTTTGCCGTTCACGGAGTCGGCGGCATCGTCGGCTCGTTGCTCTTTCCGCTCTTCATCCTTCCGGTGCTTGGTGGCGGCGGATTTGAAGAAGGCACATCGCTAGCGAGACAATTGGTCACCCAGGCTCTGGGCGTGGGTGCTGTGATTGGGTGGACGGCATTGGTTACCTTCGCCATCGCCTTCATCCTGTCCTACGCAATCCCGATGCGTGTCGACCAAGAAGGCGAGCAAGACGGCCTTGACCTGACCAGCCACGGCGAGCGCGGCTGGGAATTTGACTGACTGTGCTAAGCCCCGGTCAATATCCGATCAACCAACTGTTTAACCGTCGGCACAAAGCCGTTTGAATAGAAGGGATCGGTTTTGAAACGGTAAGCGCTATGACCGGCGAACATCAAATTCTCGTCAACGTCGCCACCGTGAGCGATATCTTGCAATGTCTTTTGAATGCAGAAGCTGCGCGGGTCGGCAAGATAACCGGTGGTCCAATCATCATGATCTTTCCAGGCCGAAAAACCGCAATGTGATAAGCACCCCATGCAATCTGCCTGATCTTTACGGATCATCGATTTGTCAGCATCGGTTACAAAAACAAGCGTATTGTCAGGTGTTTTGAGCGCGGATGTATAGCCCAAACCATACCATTCACGCGCGCGCAGCAGGTCACCTTTGGTTACCCAAAAATTCTTGCCCTTCACGCCGACATCAAGCTGATGCGCGTGATCTCCAGCTTGTTCGAGTGAAAAGGCAATCTGCCGCTTTGACCGCGCGTCGAGTGCCAGCAGAAACGGGTTCTTCACCGCACTTGAATAGAATCCGGTCGGCGAAAATTTGTGGAGGAGGACATCGCCTTCATTAAGCGTCATCAGCCGGTCTTTCCAGCCTTGCGGGATCGGGCTTTCGAGCGTCAACAACGGCCTGGTGCCAAACTGGAAAGCGATTTGACCAAGGTCGGGATTATCCAGCCATTCTTCCCATTCGCTCAAGTTCCAAACACCACCTGCCATGACAATTGGCACTGTGTCGGCAACGCCGCATTCGCGCATAATGTCACGCAATGCCTGAACACGCGGCAGTGGCGGCTGTGGCTTTGTTGGATCTTCAGCATTTGAAAGGCCATTATGCCCACCGGCAAGCCACGGATCTTCATATACGACTGCCGAAAGAAAGTCGGCTTGCTTTGAATAAGATCGTTTCCAAAGCGCGCGGAACGCTCGTCCTGAACTCACGATAGGCAAGTAAGACACGCCATAAGAAGCGGCAATTTCTGATAATTTATATGGCATGCCCGCGCCGCATGTAACGCCAGCCACCAACCCCTTGGTGCGTTCAAGCACGCCGTGCAAGATGGGCTGCGCGCCACCCATTTCCCACAATACGTTGATGTTGATCGCGCCCTTGCCATTTGACAGATCGTAAGCCCGCTTGACTTGCTCAACCGCGCCGTCAATCGCATATTGGATCAGTTCACCGTGCCGTTCGGCGCGCGTTCGTTTGGCATAAACCTGCGGTACAATTTTGCCGGCTGGATCATAGCTATCGGCGTTTACTGCGCTCACTGTCCCGATGCCACCGGCGGCGGCCCACGCTCCTGAACTCACATGATTGGTGGCCGAAACCCCCTTGCCACCTTCAATCAACGGCCACACTTCGCGACCGCGATAGGTGATTGGCTTCAACCCCTTAAACACATATGACTCCGGTAAGATAATTCACCCCGTCATCGCTATAATGCAAAAGCAACAAATTGCGCGCGGTTTTTGACATTTTTGCGACGCGTCGATTGCAACTGCGTCTACGCATGGCCACCAATGCCATAAAGTGCAGCGTAGCGTGCAATCATCGCTGCCTCGTCATAGCTGCCTGCGGCAAGCGCTCGATTGGCGCGCCCGAGCGCTTTCCGCAGCGTCATATCACCCGCTAGCTTAGCGAGCGCGGCGTGATACCCTGCCTCATCAGCGACGGGCACAACGAAGGCGCGCGCCGCGGGAGGGAGTATTTGCCGCACATCGCCAACATCAGTGCTGACCGCAGCCACACCAGCGGCCATGGCTTCAATTAGCGATATCGGGAACTGCTCACTATCCGAAGAAAGCGCGAAGATGTCGAACAAGCCGATATAACGATGCGGCGATGGGAGAAATCCCGCCAAGAATACGCGGTCGCTTATCCCCAACCGATCAGCTTCAGCCGCAATTGCGCCTTTTTCTGGCCCTTCGCCAACGATTACAAGCCGGCAATGTGGCGGAAGGCCTGCAACCGCGCGAACAAGGCGTGGGACATTCTTGACCGCGCGGAGGCCCGCCAACGTTCCGATGATGACATCGCCATCACCGCGAACAAATCCGGGAATGGCGTCGGGCGCTGGCGAAGCAGTGTAAGCGGCGACATCGATGCCATTGGGAATGCGAACGACCGCCCGATACTTCCACACGTCGCGCACGATGGTTTCAAGCCGCTGGCTGGGCACGATCACATGCTTAGCAGATGGGAACATGAGGCGACGAAAAAGGCTCCGTTTCCAATTAAGCGTTTCACTCTCATCTTGATTGAACCCATCTTCGTGATGGATAAGCGGAGGGCAGCCGCGCGGGAATAGCCTGCGCGCACCAACCGCATCCATGCTCCCCCAATTGTAGCTAAGCACAAGATCGAATTGCTTCATATACGTCGTTAGACGGCGATAGCGCGTGGGCGACGGCTTGCCCGTCAGCAACGGCGCATCACAGGGGAAGTCAACCTGCACATCTGTGTCAATGGCATCGCGGGCGCCAAGCGCACCCGGAGCAGCCGTCAGGATCGTGTGCTGCGCCGCATTGCCGAAGGCATTCATCAGCCTAACCGCGCGGGCTTCTTTACCACCGAGGCTGAAGGTAGAATGGCAGTGGAGTATCTTCACGAGCAGACGGCCGCCAACATCTCGTCGATGGCGGCAACGACCAGCGGCTCCACCAGCAAGGGCGCATGGCCAACTTCAGGCACTGTCACCAACTGCGCCTGTCGGAGGCGGGTTATCATTTCCTGCGCCGTCTCCGCTGCAAACACATCGGAAAGCGCGCCGCGGGTGATCAGCAGCGGCACCGTGCCGAGCGCTTCATAGGCGGGCCACATATCAAACTCACCCGCAGGCATGCGGAGCGCCTCGGCGATCCGCAAATCATAATCAGGCATGATTTTGCCCATCGGGGTCAACCGGTAAAGCCGCTTGGCGTGCGCGATCCAATCGAGCAAATCAAAATGCGGATGAGCAGCACCGTGAAGATCAGCGGCCGAGCGCGCGGCATGAACCCATGTTGGCCAGCTTTGTGACTTTCCGACATAGGATTTGATCCGGTCAATCCCGCGCGCCTCGCTGACCGGCCCGATGTCGTTGAGCAAAGCGCCCGCAATGCGGCCAGGCTCGGTCGAAGCAAGCAGCATCGTCACAAGACCGCCAAGCGATGTGCCAAATGCAACGAAGCGCTTGATCCCCAGCTTATCGAGCAGCGCATCAATGTCTTGAACGTAGGTCAGCGGCGCATAGGTCATCGAATCCTTGGCATATGCGCTTTCGCCGCGGCCGCGTAGGTCAACGCAAATCACCCGCCATGTGGGCGCAAGCCGCGCGGCAACGCTCGCAAAATCACTGGCGTTACGGGTAAGGCCGGGTATGCAAATGATCGGCGGACGCCTTTCGTCACCCGCATAATCGCGGAAATGCAGGCGAAGATTGTCTTTCGACCACCAATATCCATCGCTATATTGCACTTGAGCCCTCATCGCCCCCATATCGCGGCATGATCACCTTACCGCAAGCCGCGACTGACATCCAAGAAATCGCTGATTTCATCGCTGACCCTGTTGAGGGCGCGCGCTTCCCCGCAACCAAGCTGCGCTATCGCAATGATCGTGCCGCTGCGTCGATTGGCCTCGATTCCATCAGCGACGGCGAATGGATTGGCCATTTTGGGCGGTTTGTCCCGATCAAGGGCAGTCTCATGCATCCGTTGGCGCTGCGCTATCACGGCCATCAGTTCCGTAACTACAATCCTGACATTGGCGATGGCCGCGGATTCCTGTTTGCGCAAATGCGATCCGATGATGGCCGATTGATGGATTTGGGGACGAAAGGCTCAGGCCAAACGCCCTACAGCCGATTCGGCGATGGTCGCTTGACGCTCAAAGGCGCGGTGCGCGAAATTCTGGCGACGGAAATGCTCGAAGCGCTCGGCGTCAATACGTCCAAAACGCTCTCGGTCATAGAAACTGGCGAAGCGCTTGACCGCAATGATGAACCGTCGCCCACGCGCGGCGCAATCCTCTTTCGTCTCAGCCACGGCCATATCAGGATCGGCAGTTTTCAAAGGCTCGCCGTTCTGCATGATGATCACGCGCTGCGGCGATTGACTGATTATGCGCTCGCAAAATATTATGGCGAACCCGGCGGCACTGATGCCCCTGCGCGCTTGCTCACGCATGTCGCTGAACAAACGGCAGCGCTGGCGGCGTCATACATGGCGGCGGGCTTTGTCCACGGCGTTCTCAACAGCGACAACATTAACGTTTCGGGCGAGAGCTTTGACTATGGCCCTTGGCGCTTCACACCAAAATTTGAAGCAGAGTTCACTGCCGCCTATTTTGACGCGCAAGGGCTTTATGCATTCGGGCGCCAAGCTGAGGCGATCCACTGGGACGTTGTACAACTCGCAATCGCATTCAGCCGCATCGCAGAACAAGATGCTTTGATTGATGCCGTCAATGCTTTTGGTCCCGCTTACCAAGCCGCCATCCTTGATCGCACATTGTGGCGACTTGGGGTGAAGTCGCGCACCCGCGATGAAGACGTCATTTTGGTGCAAGCCATTGAACGCACCCTGATTGAAAGCGGTTGCACAATTGACCAATTCTATTTTGACTGGATGGGCGGCGTGCCACATGAGGGGGCGTCGGGTGCGCCGCCTTATGCTAGCGATATTTTTGCCGCCTTCCGCGCCACAATTTCCAACTATGAACCCGCGCGCGCGCGCATTCATCCCTATTGGCAGCGAGAGCAGCCATGTTCGCTCCACATTGACGAAGTCGAAGCCATCTGGGCACCGATAGCCGAGAATGACGATTGGACCCGACTGCATGCAAAAGTTGCAGAAATCCGCGAAATGGGCAGCGCGATGTTGCAGTTATATCTATCTTGACCTAGTCAGCGCGCACGGATTGTTAACCATTAACGACATAGAAGCAGCAGATTATGGCAGGTGCGGAACTAATTTCATATGAGCCGGCAACGGGCGCGCAATATTGGCGCGGTCGCGTCGGCGACGTTGATCAGGAGGTTTCGCTAGCGTGCAGCCACTGGGCCGAATGGGCAGCACGTCCGGTATCAGTAAGAGTTGAGGCCATGCGCCGTTTTGCCAATGTTGTGCGGCAAAAGGCCGAAGCAATGGCAGATTGCATTGCGCGTGAAACTGGCAAGCCAATGTGGGAGGCGCGCACCGAAGTTGAAGCCGTTATCAACAAAGTAGAAATTTCGATTGTCGCCTATACCGAGCGTACGTCGCAGCGACGGCTGGAAGGTAATATGGGGACGAAGACGGCGCTTCGGCACAAGCCCCACGGCGTGTTGGGCGTGCTGGGCCCCTATAACTTCCCGGCGCATTTACCCAATGGCCATATCATCCCGGCACTGATCGCTGGAAATGGGGTTGTGTTCAAACCGTCAGAGAAAACGCCGGCGACTGGCGCTTTTCTGGTTGAGTGTTTCCATGCGGCGGGCGTGCCATCAGGCGTCATCCGTTTGCTGATCGGTGGGCCTGCCGAAGGCAAGGCTTTGGCAGCCCATCCGGATGTTGATGGCATCCTGTTCACCGGTGCCGCGCGAACGGGAATGACGCTTAGTCGTCAATTTGCGGACATGCCGGGCAAGATTTTGGCGCTTGAAATGGGTGGTAACAATCCGCTGATCGTATGGGACGCGCCCGATTTGGCGGCAGCGGCCGTTGTGGTTGTGCAATCCGCATTCATGTCAGCGGGTCAGCGCTGCACAGCAGCGCGGCGATTAATCGTGCAAGACGGTGCGCATAAAGATTTGGTCACCGAAATTCGGAAGCTTGCTGATAGGCTGATTTGTGGCGAGCCACATGCGACCCCTGCGCCCTATATGGGGCCCGTAATTGACAATGATGTCGCTGATGGCTTGCAGGAGAGCTTCCTCGCGCTGATGATGAAGGGCGGGCAACCGATCCGTCAGCTTGATCGCCCCCTGCCCAACCGCCCCTTCTTGGGGGCTGCCATCATCGACATGACCGGCGTTGTTGATCGACCCGATATCGAATTGTTTGGGCCAATTCTCCAGATCATCCGGGTGCCCGATTTTAACGCCGCCATCGCCGAAGCCAACAATACACGTTACGGGCTGTCGGCATCACTTGTTGGCGGATCACCGCAGCTTTATGACCAATTCTGGTCAAACACCCGCGCTGGCATTGTCAATTGGAACCGGCCCACCAACGGCGCGCCTTCCAATGCCCCATTTGGCGGCGTTGGCCTTTCGGGCAATCACCGGCCGAGCGCATTCTATGCGGCGGACTATTGCGCCTATCCCGTCGTTTCCACCGAAGAAGAGCAAGCGCGCGCGTCAATCGGCATTGGCTTGCGTGATCCCGCAAATAGCCTGAACTAAGTCGACAAAGCTTTCCTAACGACCGCCCAAAATTCTCTGGGTTGTGATTGTCATCATAGCAGCCCATTTTGGCAGCATGGAATCAAAGTCTCTTTCTACTGGAGGTCGGGTAGTGCTTGTTGGAGCCGGCCCCGGAGATCCGGGCCTCTTGACGCTAAAAGCGGCCGACGCGCTTCTGCACGCGGACGTGATTGTCCATGACGGGCTTGTTGACGACGAGATCTTAGCGATGGCGCGCCCTGCGGCACGGCGCATTTCGGTTGCCAAAAGCCGGAGCCGCCATTCGGTGCCACAATCGGGAATCAACCAGATATTGATCGATGAAGCGCGCGCTGGCAATTTCGTCATACGGTTGAAGGGCGGCGATCCGTTCATCTTTGGGCGCGGCGGCGAAGAAGTCGAAGCTTGCCGTGCGGCGGGGATAACCGTTGAGGTAATCCCGGGCATTTCAGCAGCGCTTGGCGCGTCGGCAGAGGCATTGTTACCACTCACCCACCGTGATGTATCAAGCGCGGTGAGTTTTGTTGCGGGGCAGTGCAAAGGACTGTCTGATCAGGATTGGTCGGGCCTTGCGGGCAAGGGCCGCACGCTGGTTATCTATATGGGCGTTGCGACGGCGGATGATATTGCGGACAAGCTGATTGCGGACGGCGTTTCGCCTGATATGTCGGTGGCTGTGCTCGAACGTGGCACTCGAACGGGTGCGCGCGCGATCCGAACGCTGCTCACCGATTTAGGTGGCATCATTGTGCGTGAGAAGGTTAAGAGCCCTGCCATTATCATCGTCGGTGATGTCGTATTGCGCAGCGATGCGCTTGATCGGCTCGCAACGCTGGCGCATCAAAGTAGGGCGATCTTGTGAAAATTTTAACTGGTAATGATTTGGCTAGCGGCGACGTTGTCTGGTGGGATGGCAATGGATGGTCACGTGACATCGCAGCGGCCGTCGATGTGGGCGACGGTGGCGATGCGATCCTGCTCAGTGAAGAAGCGGCTCAGCGAGTCAATGCATCCTATATTGTCGAAGCCAAGGACGGCATTCCGCTACATATAAAAGACCGTGTGCGCGCCGCCGGGCCAACCGTGCGGCAGGATTTGGGCGTCAACCCCGCTATTGCGATTGTGAAGGGCTAAACCGTGTATCAATATGATAAATTTGATCAGTCGATCGTTGACGCACGCGTTGAGGATTTTCGTGATCAAGTCAAACGGCGTTTGGCTGGCGACATTACCGAGGATCAGTTTAAACCGCTGCGACTGATGAACGGGCTATACCTTCAACTGCACGCTTATATGCTCCGTGTGGCAATTCCCTACGGGACAATGGATAGCCGTCAAATGCATATGCTCGCCACAATCGCGCGCAAATATGATCGCGGCTATGGCCATTTCACGACGCGTCAGAATATCCAGTATAATTGGATCAAGCTGGCTGAATGCCCCGATATTCTTGCCGACCTTGCCTCGGTTGAAATGCATGCGATCCAAACGAGCGGCAATTGCATACGCAATATCAGTTCGGACCAATTTGCCGGGGCGGCGGCTGACGAAGTCACTGATCCGCGTGTTTGGGCTGAATTATTGCGGCAATGGTCAACCTTCCACCCCGAATTCAGCTATCTGCCGCGCAAATTCAAAATCGCTGTGATTGCCGCCGATGAAGATCGGGCGGCGATGCGTCTGCATGATATTGGTATTCAATTGGTGATGCGCGACAATGTGCTGGGCGGCCGCATATTCGTTGGCGGCGGGATGGGTCGCACGCCAATGATTGCGCCAGAGATTAACCCGTTCGTGCGCGCCGAAGATCTGCTGAGCTATATCGAGGCGTGCTTGCGCGTTTATAACCGCTACGGGCGCCGCGATAATATCTATAAAGCGCGCATCAAAATCCTTGTCCATGAAATTGGTGCCGACGAATATCGCGCGCAAGTCGACCAAGAATTTGCGCATGTGAAGACACTGGGCATTGATCCACCGATGGCGGAATTTGACCGGATAGCCGCCTTCTTTGCGCCTCCCGCCTTTGAAGACGCCAGTGACGATATTGACCGCAGCGATCCGGATTTTGCGGTGTGGCTTGATCAGAATGTCAAACCGCACAAGCAACCCGGCTATGCGATTGTCACGATCAGCCTCAAACCGATTGGCGGCATTCCCGGTGACGCCAGCGCTGATCAAATCGACGTCATGGCAAAGCTTGCGCGTGAATTTAGTTTCGACGAACTGCGGGTGACGCATGCCCAGAACATAGTGCTGCCCCACGTCGCCAAGCGCGATCTTTATGCCGTTTGGCAGGCGCTTAGCGATGCCGCCCTCGCCGATGCCAATCTCGATTTGATCAGCGATATCATCGCGTGTCCTGGCCTAGATTATTGCAGCCTTGCCAATGCGCGCTCGATCCCCGTTGCACAGAAAATTGCCCTGCGGTTTGCCGATGCGGAACGGCAACGCGATCTGGGCGAATTGAAGCTTAAAATCAGCGGCTGCATAAACGCTTGCGGTCATCATCATGCGGGTCATATCGGAATCCTTGGTGTCGACCGGAAAGGCATAGAAAATTATCAGCTGACGTTTGGCGGCTCGGGCGCTGAAGATGTTAGCATCGGCAAGATCATCGGCCCCGGCTTTGACGAAGACGGCGTCGTCGACGCCGTTGAAAAGGCGACTGACGTTTACAAAGCGCTGCGCACCGATGGCGAGCGCTTCCTCGATACCTATCGCCGCGTTGGCCTCGAGCCCTTCAAGGAGGCGATTTATGGGTAAACTCCGCTTCAGGCAGGATAGCGAAAGCACTGCGCCCATTGTCAGCTTTAGCGCCTTCGCCAGTGAATCAAATGCAACTGGCGTGCGGATCGAACCGGGCGACGATGCGCGGACTCTCCTGCCTTATCTCGATCGACTATCATTGATCGAAATCACCTTTCCCAAGTTTCGCGATGGGCGGGGTTATTCATCCGCGCGTATCTTGCGCGAGGCAGGCTATAAAGGTGAACTACGCGCAGCGGGCGATATATTGGTCGATCAAATCGTCTTCATGCGCCGCTGCGGTTTTGATGCCTTTGCGCCCGACGTGCCGCTCGACGACAATGTCGTGGCAACTTGTTTGGCACGTTATGACGATGTCTATCAGGCGGCGGCGGACAACGGCGTGCCGGTGTGGAAACGGCGGCATGGCTGACTTAGCAACCCGCGCCATTGACCGGATCAACACTGCCCCGCGCTATACCGAGGCGGATGCGGTGCGGCTCAATAACATGTTTCGCGGACGCGATACGCACGAGATGCTGCGCACATTGATCAGCGAGTCGATGTTGGGGGATGTCGCCATCGTCTCCTCTTTTGGCGCTGAGTCGGCGGTGCTGCTTCATTTGATCGCGAGCATTGACCCGTCGGTGCCGGTGCTTTTCCTCGAAACCGGCAAGCATTTTCCCGAGACGCTCGCTTACCGTGACCTATTGATTGAGCGACTTGGGTTGACAGATTTCCGCAACATCACGCCCGATGAAGCCACAATCGCCGCCAAGGATGGAACGGGGCTGCGCTGGTCTTATGATCCTGACGGCTGCTGCGAAATCCGCAAAGTCATCCCACTGGCCAAGGCGCTCGCCCCGTTTGACGCGCAGTTTACGGGTCGCAAGGGATTCCAATCGGCAACCCGCGCGGGCCTTCCCCGGTTCGAGATTGAAGCGGGCCGCTTGAAGGTCAACCCGCTCGCTAGCTGGACCAAAGTCGATATTGCCGCCTATTTTGCAGCGCATGATTTGCCTCCGCACCCCTTGGTTGAACAAGGTTACCCCTCAATCGGCTGCGCGCCGTGCACATCGATGGTCAAGCCGGGCGAAGATCCCCGCGCAGGCCGCTGGCGCGGGTGGGACAAGGTTGAATGCGGCATCCACAGCAGCGTCGAACCAGATATCGCGAACGATCCCATCTTCTGATATCGTGCGCCGACCAACATGGGGAGCGATGCGATGAATGCAGCAATTACTGGCGGTGCCACCGGCATTGGGGCCGCCATTGCCCGATTGATCGCGGGGCGCGGCGGCAAAGTGGTGATCGGCGATATCGATCTTGTGACCGCAGAAGCCACCGCCGCTGAGATACGCGAAGCGGGAGGAACGGCTTGGGCTTTTGCAGCCGACCATGCTGATCCGGCCAGCCTTGATGCTTTTGCGGCAACGGCGTGCGAATATCTTGGAACTATTGATCTGGTCTTCGCCAATGCTGGCGTCGGCGCTGGCGGCGCGCTTCATTCCACGCCTCAGCGCAATATCGATTGGGTGTTTGCGGTTAATCTGAACGGTCCCATCGCCCTAGCCCGCGCCTTCGTGCCACGCCTGATTGCAGGTGGCACCCCTGCCCGCTTCATCGTGACAGCATCCGAACATGCGCTTGGTTTGCCAGTTCGCGGCGGACAAGCGTCAATTTATACCGTATCGAAGCACGCCGCACTTGCCATCGCCGAAACCCTGCGGCGCGACTTGGCGGACACTAACGTCGCCGTCTCAGTCATTTGCCCCGCCATTGTGAACAGCGAAATCTGGAACCCATTGCGCACGCGCCATGACAGGTTCGGCGGCCCGCGCTTGGTCGATCCGGTGCATAAACCAGCGGCAGATTATGGCATGTCGGCTGATGTAGCGGCTGATCGAATCCTGGCCGGCATCGCGACAGACGAATTTTATCTGTTCACGCACGGGAATGATATCGTCGAAGTTCACGCGGCACGAGCGTCAGAAATTACCGGCGCGTTGGCGCGCTTTACCGAACGATACGGCAAGGATGCCTAATCCTTACCTGTATTACTCAGTCTCAAACGTCAGGCCTGCATGCGCCACCAACCGAGCCAGCAAGGGCGCGGCCATAATCCCGCCCGGCGTCGAAACCCCTGCCGCCGCGTCAGGCTGCTCAAGCAAGGTCAGCGCACTTTCAGCGATCATCTTGCTGGTTGATCCATAGCCCGGATCACGGTCTCCTTTGACAGCCACGCGCAGCGCCTCTTTGCCGTCGATCTCGCCGATGAACAGCAGATCATAGAAACCGGCATCGCGTGCTGCCTTGTCGGGGCCTTCGCCGGGCTTCAGCGTGCTGCCGGCAAAGGGATTGGCCATCGCGATCAAGTCGCCCACCGCCATGCCCGCATCGCGCAGCGTCGTGACCATCATCTCATCATAGACAAAATCGGCGCCATAAGCATGGCCCAGCAGCGCATTGCTGCGGTGGACATTCTTGGTGTTGATCGGGGCCATAACGAACGGGGCGAGCCAGACACCATTCGCCCGATCATATTCAGGGATCAGGCCAGTCGGCTGCGATGGCCCTTCAAATCCGGGTGTCAGCGCGAAGGGATTGGTCAGCAACGCAACGATCTTGGGATTCTTGGCGGCAGCGGCCATCGTTGCCTTAAGGCTCGCCACAGTGCCGCCCGATGCGCCGCCCTGCATCGACCGGACGCGGCAGCGCACACGCGGCGCAGCTTTGCCAAAGCGCTTGATCGCCTCTTGCTGGAGGAACCAAACCCCAAGATCGAACGGGATCGAATCGAATCCGCATGAAAAGACGATCCGTGCCCCGCTAGCTTTGGCCACAGCATCATGCGCGTCGATCATCTGCCGCATCCAAGCTGGCTCGCCGCACAAATCGACATAGTCTGTACCGGTAGCCGCGCAGGCCGCGACCAGTTCGTTGCCGTAAAGCTGATAAGGGCCGACCGTCGTGATGATAACGCGCGCGCGGTTGCACATTGCGGTCAAACTATCGGGCGCGCTCGCATCGGCTTCGATCAGGGGTGTGTTGGCGGGCGCCCCGATCAGATCACGTACTTCGGCCAGTTTGGTGGTGCTGCGCCCCGCCATCGCCCAATTTTCAATGCCACGCTGCGTCAGATATTCAGCGATAAGCCGCCCGGTAAAACCACTAGCGCCATAGACGATGATATCGAACTCTGCGGACGTTTTAGCCATTTTTCTCTCCTCTTGGCGCGTTGCCGCACTGTGCCTGTCGCCCCCCGGTATTGCAATTGTGCAGGATGCATTTTTTTCACTTCACATAAATGACAATAAAATGTCATATTAATGAAACATCACAGCGAGTGATGGGCAAAATGAGGAGAAGACGATGAAAAAACTGCTGTTGTTCGTGGCATTTTCCGCCACAGCAATCGGCGTTCAGGCCAAAGAGCCTGTGGATAACTTGGGTGCTCAAGCGATTTCCGTAGCCGATTACACCACCGCCGAGGCACAGCTGACCACTGCGCTCAAGAGGTCGCCTGACTTACCCGAAGCTTTGCTCAACATGGCCTATGTCTACCGATCAACGGGGCGAGCGAGCGCGGCAATGGCACTTTACCAGCACGTGCTGGCTATCCCCAGCGTTGACCTGATCGGCAAGACGGACAAGCCGATTTCATCGCACGATATCGCGCGGCGCGGGATGGCGCATCTGCAAGTGATCGCATCGCGCTGAGGCGTGTGCGGTCCGCAGGATCGAAGCGCGTATCGAATCAGCGCTGGTTATTCGATACGCCGCTTCGGAAACACGTGAGGCTAGTTTTGATGCCACAGTTGGTGACCTGTGGGCGTTGCTCGGCTGGTGGTTTGTTGGGGGGCGGACGGGCGGCTTAGTGGAAACTAACCTACTTAGCAGACGTTTGCTCGGTGATGCGATTACGGCGTTGTCGGATTTTCAGCGGCTCCGCGATGATGACGAATAACCCCATTGCGGCGAACAGCCAAGCTTGACTTGTTTCGCCCTTCAACAGTGCAATCCATATGAGGCAGGGTACAGCAATAATTGGGGTGATTTTGGTAGACCACCACAGTACTGACCCAAAGCCAGGGCGATCCCGCATCTCTTTATCAACAATTAGAATATACAACGTCGCAATCAGCTTCAATCCGAGGGACGAAACCACCACCCAACTCAGGAGATCAACCAGGGTTGAGAAGCCGAACGAAAACATTCTGTGAGGCTGAACTTCGACGTGAGAAAAGTCAAACGGAACACGGTTGCAACGATCAGCAACATCTGTTTTCGGACTTGCGAAGCGCGCTGGGTTATGATCGAAAACTTATCGGCTATCGCTGCGGGCGGTCCTTTCCCGCGAGAATGAGCGGCTTCGCCTAGAGAACTGGGTCCTCAAGGTTGGAGGGGTGCTGACTGTCCGGATTTGCACTGCAATCGGGCAAAGAAGACATTGGTAAGCAATTGAGAGGCAGCAGATAACGCGCTAGTCATAACGGATGCGTTATTCTCGGCACTTGGAAGCAGATCAGTTCTTGAAAGAAATCGGCGATCTGAAAATAATGATGTTCCCGCCCAGAGAAGCGGTGTTGGAGCGATTAGAGCAGCAACGCATTTTGATCCCGAAAATTCGGTTGCGATACCCTGACCCAATCGAACGCAGGTGGTATGCGAAGGACCGCCCTGGCTATCGACGTCCAAGACCGGTTGGCCCAAAGGAACCAAATGGACCACGCTGGAAAGCAGCATGCGCGTTGGAGAAAGCTCGGCAGGGCGAGGATAGAGGCTGGCTCAGAAAGGATGACCCGCTTGATCACGCACATTCGCTCGATTGCCCTAAAAGGGAATGGAAGCAGTTCATTCAATTCCCGGCACGACGGAAATTTGTGCCTTGGACAAATTTTCGGGTGCGCGTTGACGGGAAGCGTGGCGGACCAAAGTGGCACAGTCGGACGGTAATTACCTATTACTCCTCATGGCAATTGCTGCTGTTCATGGAATGTCATGACATGGGAACAAGCTACTTTGGCAACACGGAGGATTGGGATTGGAGTTCGGGCGAAATACCTGATTCTTGGTCAGGGGGCGGAATACACTTTGAGCCAATTCGCTCGTTGCGCTCATTTCGGAAGTTTGAAAAAGCACTGGATGCGGTCGTTTGGTTTACCGAAGAAGATGCCAAGAACGACAGCTATATTCTAATGCAATCTGGCCATCACGGTCGGCGCCAGATCGAGGATCACGAACATTCTGAAATGGAGAGGCGATCCGTCGAATTGGCAAGGCGATGCCGCGCTCGCTTTCGCGCCAACTATCCCCAAATCATCAAACTGGTGAAATTTCTTTGCCAACGTTGGGGGGACTGGGAACGTATCGGCTACCAACATCACACGAAGGCCTATAAGTCCTTCATCGGGAAGGCAATCGCACTAGCACGCTATCTCAACGACGTAACGCCGCAACGGCTTTTCGAGGATGTCGGTCGCGTAACGGGTCATTTCAAACCAACTTTACGCGTTATCTTTCAAGATTGGGCGACAGAGTGGCGTGAGGATGCTGAACGACTCATAGTGAGTTTTTCGAGACCCGACGCACTGCTAAAGGCTGATTTCACTGCGGAGCAAGCGAACGCATTTCTCGACTTCGTCGAAAGCAACGACTTGTTCGAATTTTACTGGCGCTGGAAATCGCTCAACGAGCGAGCATTCTCTGGAGACTCACAACATTTGGTCGGTCTGAAAAGCGACCTTCAGGGTATGGCTTTGAGCGTTGAGCACATCGTTCATGCCCTTCTAAAAGGCAATGTTCCACACCCCAAAACTCAGCTATTCGAGAAGTTCAAACAAATTTGGCCTGCAGCGACGCCGGTCGGAAGGCTCTTGAAATCTAATGAATTTCGTGACGTTTCACAGAGGCAAGTGTTAGTTGATTTGGATTGGTTCGATTCAAAACAAAATGAACCGAAAGAGGTTCAAATTGCGAGCGATCTTGCTATCTGCCAAGCAATTCGTGGCAACGCACATCATCAAATCTCGGAGCAAAATCAGTTACGATTGGAACGAATGAGTTTGATCCTGCTGAGAGGCGTCGTGAGGGTATTTGTGGAGGCAACGAGGCGTTGGCCAACCAGTCCCAAGACTTTCTAATTTCGCCAGCACCGCGCGAATTTAATGTCCGCTTTCAGGCACCCCATTTCGCTCAACCGGCGTCCGAAAACTTATCGAACAAACACACTCCGCCTCGGCACTCCAGCCACGGCGCATGAGTAATTGCAATGAGGGCCAGCATAGTCGTTAGCGGATAGCGGGAATGCCCACATCACGTCTTATCGCTACTTCACGACCCCGTAGAACATCACCTTGCCCGTACCACCCGGCACGATTGGCTTGGCGAGTGTCCAGCGCACGGCGACCACATCGCTGGGCTGTGCTGCCCGCACCGTGCCATCTGGATTTTTGATTTTGAGCGTCGTGAGCGGGCCGAAGGTCTTGCCATCGTCAACCGATACGACCGCCCATGCTTCGGCGACGCCGGTAAACGTCACTGCCTTGGGCACTGGATTGTCGATGACGAAATTGGTCGCGGGCTTGGTGCCGGTGTTGGCATAGTTAATGATGATCGCCAGCGGCTCTCCGGGCAGAACGCGGGTCGGGGCGACGAGCGTGTTTTTCTTATTGCCCTGCGCGTCGGTTACTGTGCGCGCGACAAAGATATCGCTCTTGATCGTGACGGCATTTTGCGCCGATGCCAGAGTTGGC
Source organism: Sphingomonadaceae bacterium (assembly GCA_046153565.1). GTDB lineage: Bacteria > Pseudomonadota > Alphaproteobacteria > Sphingomonadales > Sphingomonadaceae > Aquisediminimonas. Next base: position 55,093 of record JBJXDU010000001.1, on the reverse strand, counting down.
AGGGCGGCGGCGATGAGGACGAGTGCATGTTTCATGTGGATATCCTAACATTGCAAAGATGACTCAAAGGTGAATCCTAAAGCCGTGGCAGCGTGACGCCGCGTTGACCCATATATTTGCCCGCCCTATCTGCATAGCTGGTCTCGCAAGGCTCATTGCCTTTGAGGAACAGAAATTGGCATGCCCCCTCGTTGGCGTAAATCCGCGCGGGCAGCGGGGTCGTGTTTGAAAATTCTAGCGTCACATGGCCTTCCCATCCCGGCTCAAGCGGCGTGACGTTGACGATGATGCCACAGCGCGCATAGGTTGATTTGCCTAGGCAGATGACGAGCACATCGCGCGGCACGCGGAAATATTCGACAGTGCGGGCGAGCGCAAAGCTATTAGGCGGGATCACGCAGACATCGGTTTTGCGGTCAACAAAGCAATTAGCGTCAAAGTTCTTCGGATCAACGATTGTACTATCGACATTGGTGAAGATCTTGAACTCATCCGCAACGCGCGCATCATAGCCATAAGAGGAAAGGCCGTAGGAGATGCAACCGTCGCGCTTTTGGCTTTCGACGAAGGGCTCGATCATCTGCGTCGCCAATGCTTGTTCTCGTATCCATCTGTCGGAAAGTATCGACATTCAAAATCCCAAATCCGCTGGTCCAAAGGCGTGGGGCAAAAGCGCCGACAGACTATGCCTTTCAACGACTTCGCCATCGGCCGAACTGCAATGGACGATCAGGTCAACACCTGCAAGCTGTGCCGCTTCATTTAGGACCTGGCGACACCGCCCGCAGGGGCGCACCGGATCATGTCCGCTAATCTGGCCATCTACCAGTCGACCGCCGATGACCGCGACTTCGCGAACGTCGCGCAACCGGCCCGTTGCATTCGCACTCGCCAGCGCAACCGTCTCCGCACAAAGCGACAGACCATAGCTTGCATTTTCAAAGTTGGTGCCGCTGATCACAGACCCGTCAGCAAGCAGCAAGGCCGCCCCGACACCAAAGCCTGAATAAGGGGCATGCGCGTTAGCCGAGGCTGCGCGTGCGGCAGCGATGAGTGCGTCACTCATTTCCGCACCACATTCCAGTCAACCCGGCCTTCAATACCGTCGACTGCACGGAGCGAACTAGCTTGCCACATCACCCACGGCCGCGCGCCATAATCAGGGGGGAAGGCGATTTTGCGGAGCCACAATGATCGGTCAATCGCGTTACTGACGCCGTATCGATCGTCAAACTCCTTAGTCAGATAGAGGATCATTGGCTTTTCACTATGTGCTTCGACCATTTTGAGGAAAGTAGCAATTTCGCTCAGTACCACGTCCCGTGCGGGACGGGCAGAGCAATTGCCGCCAAATTCGAGGTCAAGCGCATGTGGCAGGGCAGATCCGTCACGCGGCACGTGCGCGATGAAGTTTTCGGCTTGGTCGCGCGCCAGCCGACAGAGGGTGAAGAAGTGATAAGCGCCACGCTGTATACCCGCCGTAGCACTTACGCGCCAATTGTCGGCAAAGCGCTCGTCGTGCAAATCCGCGCCTTCAGTGGCCTTAATATAGGCAAAATCAACGCCGGCTGCGCGCACTTTGTTCCAATCAATCACGCCTTGATGATAAGAAACATCAATGCCTTGCGTGGGGTAGCTCTCACGGCTCGGCCCCCAATTGCGCGCGTAAAGATAGAGCAAAGCGGCAACGAGGGTAAGGCCGAGGCAGATCAACAATGTTCGCCGCAGCAAGCTCAACGGAGTACGCGCCGCCATCTTCACCCCTTGATATGCAACACACAGATTAGCGTGAAGAGCCGCCTTGCGGTATCAAAGTCAACGTCAATCTTTCCGCTTAGCCGTTCTTTCAACATTTCAGCAGCTTCATTGTGGATGCCGCGCCGCGCCATATCAACAGTTTCAATCTGTTGCGGGGTCGATGCTTTGACCGCTTGAAAATAGCTGTCACAGATGGCGAAATAGTCTTTCACCAGTCGGCTGAAGCGCGCCATCCCAAGAATCACTGATTCGAGCGGACTTTCATCTTCGCGGAAGATATCGAATATCAACCGTCCCTCCTCAACACGTAACGTCAGTCGATAAGGACCGCTATAACTGTCCGAATGGACACGCTGGGGCGCAAAATGATTGCCCTCAAGCAAGTCGAAAATCGCGATACGCCGTTCCTGCTCGATATCGGCGTTGCGCCAGATGATCGTCTTGTGATCGAGTTCAATATGGATGAGCCGCGTGGATGTCATAATCACCCCGTATCGGCGACTGACCTAAGAAGATCAATACGCCGCAGTGCAACATGGATCGAACTTATCCCCATCATTCTCTTTATCCCCTGCTTGGCGCAAGCGTCTGGTGCGCGCAAAGGAGGTCAATGGTGCAACCAATTCCCCTCTTCACGCCGCCCGGTGACGGCGGCCCGCAGCTTCCCCACAATATCGAGGCGGAAGCCGCCTTGCTCGGCGCGCTGATGATCGACAACCGCATTGCCGAGGATATCCAGCTCAAGCTGCGCGCGGAACATTTCTTCGAACCCGTTCACGGGCGCATTTATGACGCAATCCTGCTGTTGCTTGATCGCAATATGGTAGCCAATCCGGTGACGCTGCGTCCCCAGTTTGAAGCCGATGAGGCCATGAAGATCCTTGGCGGGCCCCTTTATTTGGCGCAGCTGACGGGCAGCGGCGCTGCACTCATTGGCGCTCGTGATTTTGCAAGTCAGATCTATGATCTGGCTTTGCTGCGTGAACTCGTCTCGGTCGGTCGCGAAATGACCGAACATGCGCTCGACACAAGTCAGGCCATCACCCCCAAACAGCAAATTGAAGAGGCTGAAGTCGCACTTTACAAAGTGGCTGAAGAAGGCGGTGAAACCGGTAGTGTAAAGAGCTTTGGGCAAGCGACGCGACTCGCAGTTGAAATGGCTGAAAAAGCGCTCAATAGCGGCGGTGGTCTTTCAGGGATCACGACAGGTTTTGAATCGGTCAATGCCAAAACCGGCGGTTTGCATCATAGCGACTTGCTGATCCTCGCTGGGCGCCCGGGCATGGGCAAATCGGGGCTGGCGGTCAATATGGCGTTCAACGCCGCGCAGCGTTTTGTTCGCGATGAGGAAGATGGGATAGCGCCCGAAAAATCGGCAGGAGCCAAAGTTGCTTTGTTCAGCCTTGAAATGTCGGCAGATCAGCTCGCAACGCGTATCCTTGCGGAAGCATCTGGTATCAGTGCCGAAAGCCTCCGCATGGGTAAAATTGGTCAGCAGGATTTCCGCAACCTCGCGCGCGCCGCCGCCGAGCTTGAGACTTTGCCCTTGTTCATCGATGATACGCCCGCGCTAACCATTGCCGCTCTGCGCACGCGCGCGCGGCGGCTGAAGCGGCGGCATGGCATTGGCCTGATCATCGTCGATTACCTCCAATTGCTTCAGGGTTCGGGCAAAGCTTCAGACGGCAACCGTGTGCAGGAAATTTCGGAAATTTCGCGGGGACTCAAGACGCTCGCGAAGGAGCTGAACGTTCCGGTGATTGCACTATCGCAGCTCAGCCGGGCGGTTGAACAGCGCGAGGACAAGCGGCCGCAGCTATCCGATCTGCGCGAATCAGGATCGATTGAACAAGATGCCGATATCGTCATGTTCATTTACCGTGAGGAATATTATGTTCAGGGGCGCGAACCCAAGCGGCCCGATTCGAGCAGCGATGCCAAAACACACGAGGATCATGCCAAATGGGCGGCCGAAATGGAGGGCGTGTTTGGCCTTGCAGAACTGATCATCGCTAAACAGCGACATGGCTCAACCGGTAAAGTGATGCTCAGGTTCGAAGCGAAAATCATCAAGTTCAGCGACTATATCGACGATTCGCGGCTTCCCGTGCGGCGGGAGTGACCATAGGGGGACGGCATTCAATCTGATCTGCGCGCATCCCATTTGCCTAACTCTGCGCGCGAATACGACTTCGCCGCCGGAACCTAACCCACCGGCTCACGCACGCCTGCCATGCCGCGCGCTTGCAATTGCGCCTTCAGTGTTTCGGGTTTGGGTGCCCAGAGAAAGCCGAAACTTACCGTACCATCCTTGGTCTCTACCACATGGTGTAGGCGGTGCGCCTGAATGATTCGCTTCATATATTCACTTTTGGGAATATAGCGCGTTTTCCAGCGTTTATGCACGATGATATCGTGAAAGCCCAAATAGATAGCACCGTAACCCGCAATCCCCGCGCCGACCCACGTTGCCCACGTGCCAAGCATCCCACTCGTCCCGCCGATCAGGAGCATGATTGAAGGCGTGGCAAAAATGACGAAATAAAGGTCATTCAGTTCCCAAAAACCCTCGCGTGCGCGGTGATGGCTTTCATGGAGAAACCAACCAAAGCCATGCATCACCCAACGGTGTGTAACATAAGCAAAGACTTCCATCGCAAGGATGGTGACGAAAAAGAGCACAAAACCAGATAGCCAGAACATGAACCTGATATAACAAGCTGTTCAGCAATGTGACACCCCCTCTTCCGCATAGCAGCAACAGGTAGAGCGATGGTTTGCTTGACCCCTGTTGCGTATCGGGAAGACCAACCACGTTCTGCCGCTTGGTTGGCTATTCGTGAGGCGAATATGAAGCGTGCTGCCTTTGCCCTGTTGTCGTTAATCTTACTGGCATCGTGCGCATCACCCGAAAGCCGATTGCGTGCGGGGTTGGAAAATGCAGGCCTTTCCCAACCCATTGCAGGATGCATGGCGCACCAAATGATTGGCAGACTCTCGCTCATTCAACTTCGCAGGCTAAGTTCACTCAGCAATTTTCAAAGCGATTCGCTGCGTGACATGAGCATTGACCGCTTCCTCCACAATGTTCGCGCACTCAAAGACCCAGAGGTGCTCGAAATTACGAGCAAAGCGGGTATTGGCTGCGTGATCGCACAGTAGACTATCACATCTTCGGGGACGACAAAGGCTTCCCTCGCCCGCCTGACTATGCTTTAGACGCGCCAACAATCCACAGACCGAGAAGGTGCGCGCTCCCATGAACATTCACGAATATCAAGCCAAGGAATTGCTTGCGAAATTTGGCGTTCCGGTCCCCGCTGGCATCGCCGCGATGAGCATTGACGAGGCGGTTGCCGCGACGACTCAGCTGCCCGGCCCGCTTTATGTGGTGAAGGCGCAAATTCATGCGGGCGGGCGCGGCAAGGGCAAATTCATCGAGCTTCCCCCTGAAGCCAAAGGCGGCGTTCGCTTGGCGCGGTCAGCCGAAGAAGTTGGCGTGGCAGCGGCAGAGATGCTTGGGAATACGCTGGTCACGATCCAAACCGGCCCAGCCGGTAAGCAAGTCAACCGCCTCTACATCACCGACGGCGTTGATATTGCCAAGGAATTCTACCTCGCCCTCCTCGTTGACCGTGCCACCAGCCGCATTGCGTGCGTCGTTTCAACCGAAGGCGGGATGAACATCGAGGATGTGGCGCACAACACACCTGAAAAAATTCACACCATCGCGATTGACCCTGCGACTGGCATCATGCCGCACCATGGCCGTTCGGTGGCCGCCGCGCTGGAGCTGACCGGCGACCTTGCCAAGCAAGCGGCGAACGTTCTCGCCAAGCTTTATGATGCTTTCATCGGCACCGATGCCGAGCAGATGGAAATCAATCCGCTGGCGGTCACCGAAGATGGCAAATTGCTTGTGCTTGATGCCAAGGTTGCGTTCGATGGCAATGCGATGTTCCGCCACAAGGATTTGATGGAATTGCGCGATTTGACCGAGGAAGATCCCGCCGAAATCGAAGCTTCAAAATATGACCTCGCTTATATCAAGCTCGACGGCAATATCGGTTGCATGGTCAATGGCGCCGGCCTTGCGATGGCGACGATGGATATCATCAAGCTGAATGGCGAATTCCCCGCCAACTTCCTCGATGTCGGCGGCGGCGCTAGTAAGGAAAAGGTGACCGCCGCTTTTAAAATCATCCTGCAAGACCCTGCCGTCAAAGGCATTCTTGTCAACATTTTCGGCGGCATCATGAAATGCGATATCATTGCCGACGGCATTGTGGCCGCCGCGAAGGAGGTAAACCTTTCGGTGCCTTTGGTTGTGCGGCTTGAAGGCACTAATGTACAACAAGGTAAGGATATCCTCGCAAATTCAGGCTTGCCTATCGTGGCGGCAAACGATCTGGGCGATGCGGCAAAGAAGATTGTGGCAGAGGTGCGGGCAGCGGCGTAACGCAGCCACACTGATCCAAACCAGAAAAGACACTAGACATAAATGCGGCAGTGCAATATTGACGTTAACGTAAACCAAATAAGGATTGTTCGATGAAAATTCTCGTCCCCGTAAAGCGGGTGATCGATTATAATGTCAAACCACGGGTCAAGCCCGATGGTAGCGGCATCGATCTAGCGAATGTTAAAATGAGCATGAACCCGTTCGACGAAATTGCTGTCGAGGAAGCACTCCGCCTGCGCGAAAAGGGTGTGGCGACTGAGGTGATTGTGGTTTCAATTGGCGAACCAAAGGCCCAAGAAACGCTGCGCACGGGCCTCGCGATGGGTGCTGATCGCGCGATCTTGATCGTCTCTGAAACTGAAGTCGAACCGCTCGGCGTTGCCAAACTCCTCGCCAAGGTGATGGAAGAAGAAGCGCCGGGTCTCGTCATCCTTGGCAAGCAGGCGATTGATGATGACAGCAATCAAACTGGTCAGATGCTCGCAGCACTTACTGGGCGGCCACAGGGCACTTTTGCCAGTGCGGTCACGGTTGAAGGCGATCATGTGACGGTAGAGCGCGAAATCGACGGAGGATCGCAAGTGGTATCGCTCGCGCTGCCCGCGATCATCACGACTGATCTGCGCCTCAACGAACCGCGCTATGCGTCGCTCCCCAACATTATGAAGGCGAAGAGCAAGCCGATGGCGCAAAAAACGCCCACTGATTATGGCGTTGACGTCAGCAAGCGGCTGACCACGCTCAAAGTTGTCGAACCCGCTGGCCGCACTGCTGGGATCAAAGTGGCCGATGTGGATGCACTGGTCGCAAAACTTAAGGAAATGGGAGTGGCGGCATGAGCGTCCTCATCTGGGTAGAACATGATAATGCGTCGGTTAAGGACGCAACATTGGCGGTCGTCACCGCCGCGGCGGCGCTGGGCGATGTCCACGCACTCGTCGCTGGCAATGGTTGTTCGGCGGTCGCTGATCAGGCAGCGAAGATTGCGGGTGTTAGCAAAGTGCTCATCGCCAATGATGCCGCTTATGCCAATGCGATGGCCGAAAATGTCGCGCCGCTCGTGGCGGGATTGATGGCGGGCTATGATGCCTTCCTCGCGCCTGCGACCTCGAACGGAAAGAATATCGCGCCGCGTGTTGCCGCCTTGCTCGATGTCATGCAAATCAGCGACATCTTGTCGGTCGAAAGCGCTGATACGTTCACTCGGCCAATCTACGCGGGCAATGGCATTGCCACCGTCCAATCAAGCGACGCCAAAAAGGTAATCACCGTGCGCGGCACCGCTTTTGCCAAGGCCGCAATGGAAGGCGGATCGGCTTCGATTGAGCCCGTTGCAGCGGTGGGTGATTCGGGTATTTCCACCTTTATCAGCTCAGAAATCGCTAAGAGTGCGCGCCCTGAACTGACCAGCGCCAAGATCATCGTATCGGGCGGTCGCGCGCTTCAGAATAGCGAGAATTTCCACGAACTGATCGAACCGCTTGCTGACAAGCTTGGTGCCGGTGTTGGCGCGTCACGTGCGGCGGTTGACGCCGGCTATGTGCCCAACGATTATCAAGTCGGGCAAACGGGTAAAATCGTCGCCCCCGAAGTCTATATCGCGGTGGGCATTTCGGGCGCTATCCAGCATCTTGCGGGGATGAAAGACTCAAAGACGATCATCGCGATCAACAAGGATGAAGATGCCCCGATTTTTCAGGTGGCAGACATTGGCTTGGTCGGCGATCTGTTCAAGATTGTGCCGGAATTGACCGGGAAGCTATAATGTGTCGCCGCAGTGCCAAAGACTGGGGCCTTCCCAGTCTTTCGAGCACTCGGCTCACTCTAGAATTTGCGAACCTTTTCTCGTCCTGCGCCATAAAGCACCGCCCACCCGAGCAATGCTGACACGACAGACCCCGCCAAGACACCAATCTTGACCGCGTCTCCCTCACCCGCGCCGCGAAAGGCGAGGCCGCCGATGAATAGGCTCATGGTGAAGCCAATGCCGCAAAGCAGAGCAATACCATAAATCTGTGCCCAGCTAGCTCCTGCTGGCTTTGGCGCGATTCCGAATTTGACCGCCATCCACACGCCACCGAAAATCCCCGCCTGTTTGCCGACGAATAGCCCAAGACCAATCGCTAGCGGGAGCGTCGCAAACAAAGGTGCGCTGCCAAAGGTAACGCCGGCATTGGCAAAGCCGAAGAGCGGAACGATTGCCCATGCCACCGGCTTTTGTAGCAGATGCTCCATCCGGTGAAGCGGTGAATCTGCCGCATCAGGCGCTGCCTTGGTCATGCGCACAGGGATCGTCATGGCTGCCAGAACACCTGCAACTGTGGCGTGCACACCCGATTGCAGCACCGCAAACCACAGCAAGCCAAACCCTAGACAATACCAGCGGATCGCAAAAATCCTCGCGCGGTTCATCCCGATCAGGCCCGCTAAAACCGCGATCGCCGCAAGCAACCAGGGCACTGAAATCGCCTTTGTATAAGCAAGCGCAATCACGGCTACCGCGCCCATATCATCAACAATCGCGACTGTCGTCAGGAACAGCTTGAGCGACGCGGGCACGCGGCTGCCGAGGATGGCAAGCACTGCGATCGCAAATGCAATATCGGTCGCTGCCGGGATCGCCCAGCCGCGCACGAGATGCGCGTCGCCACCCGCAATCGCCAAATACACCAAGGCAGGCAGCGCCATGCCCGCAACGGCTGCGACAATCGGCAGGATGCGATCAGGCCATGTCGCCAAATGACCGTCAATAAATTCACGCTTAATCTCAAGCCCGACGAGCAGGAAGAATAGCGCCATCAACGCATCGTTGATCCAGTGCAGCACGTTCATCGGGCCGATATAGGCGTGGAGCATCTGATCATAGGCCGCCGCTAGCGGCGAATTGGCCACAACCAACGCCGCCGCCGCCGCCGCGATCAAGAGCAGACCGCCCGACGCTTCATTATCCAGGAAATCCCTAAGCGCGGATCGAGGCTTGGCTGGGAGTAGCTTCATCCCGCATTATATAGCGCCGGGGCGGGCTTTGCGAAAGCAAAACCGATCGCGTGAGATACGATTCTGGTGGTTCCCGACAACAGAAATATATAGATCATGTATGCAAGGAGCATATAAAATATTCCTTATGCGTAATTTTATTATTGCATCACAGAATATCATTCCCTAGACGCGCCTCTCCCGGCCAATTGGTGGGGTGGACGTTAACGGCTTGGGTTTCATGAAGCCCGCCCGCACGATGTGGCTCTGCCATTTTCATGTACGAACGCTACTCTGTCGGTCTGGTTTGCGTATGTAGCTCAGCGGTAGAGCGTCGGCCTTAGGGGCCGGAGGTCATGGGTTCGAGTCCCGTCATATGCCCCATTTGGATAGCTCAAGCGGGTAGAGCACTAGACAAGTAAGCCAACTAAACGGGGGCTTGGCAATGGTGCCGCGCCCCTTGTCGGGTGCCGAGCCAATTGATTTCAGTGTCATCAAACGCTAATATCGTGTGTCTCGCAAGGAGACCAAACCATGCCCAAAATCACTCTCACCGATATCCCGCAATCCAACGCCACTGGCTACCCGCCGCACTATGCCGATGTGGTCGAGGAGCGCTGGTATCGTCGGCTTGGGCCTGCCACTGGCCTATCCGACTTCGCGGTGAGTCAAGTCGTGCTCAAACCGGGCGCATGGAGTGCGCAGCGGCATTGGCATGAAGATGAGGATGAATTTGTCGTCATCCTATCAGGCGAAGCTGTGCTGGTTGACGATGATGGCCGCCATCCGATGGTCAGCGGTGATTGCGCGAGCTTTCCCAAGGGCGATAGCAATGGCCACTGCCTAATCAACGAAAGTGCCGCCGATTGCGTCTTCATCGTGGTTGGCAAAACGACCAACGGCGATTGCCATTATCCCGATGTTGACATGCATAACCACGCCGATAGCCGCAAAACACGAAAGAATGGGGCGGCGTTTTAGCGCGCGCCCCACAAGCTGACGCGAATCTGACCTAAAATTTGACCGATGTCCGCACCCCGTAAAGGCGTGGCTCAGCTGGGATGAAGCTCGGAATGCCAAAGGCACCGCCCGTATTACCTGCATCGAGCAGATAATCACGGTCAAACAAATTGCGCGCATAGGCCGATATTTCGAAATTCTCGCCAATCCGCACACCCGCGACGACGTTGGCAAGTGTGACGGGGCCTTGGCTAATCAACGGGTTATTGGGAATTTCAAAGAATAACTGGCTACGATGCGTTACATTGGGTGATAAGAACAAGGTAACACCGCGCACGGGCACTTCAATCGTGAAGCCGCCTGACGCCTGAATGGCGGGCTGAAGCCGGAACCGCGCACCGCGAAAGGTTGGGCCAATATCGGGGCGATTGTCGATACCGCCATCGATATAGCCGACGTTACCAAAGGCATTAAACCAGCTGGTGGGGCGGATGCTGAGTTCGGCTTCAACCCCCTTGTTGGTCGCCGAACCCGCACTCTGGGTCACGGTGCGGCCATCGGATTGCAAGATACTCACCTGAAAATTATCGTAGGTCAGATAATAGACACCAACCGATCCCGACACGATGCCTGCCGACCCTTTCAGGCCCACTTCATAATTCCAGATATTCTCCGGAAGGATTTGCGAGATGGCTGGAATTGGCCCCGTTGGCGTTGCAGTGGCGGCGACGTTCACGACCGCTGATCGTCGCCCCTTCGAAACAGTCGCGTAAGCATTAATCTTATCCGAAAGATGGTAGAGAATATTGAAGCGCGGCAGAACGGCTGAATAGCTGCTTTGTGACCGGAACGTTTGTCCGCGCGTATCAACCTGCCCAAATAGCGAGGCAGCGCCCGTGCTCGTGCGCGGCACACGGGCGAAGAAGCCCGAGATGCGCTTTTCAATCTGGAATCGGACGCCAGCGGTCAGCTCAATCTTGGGCGTTGGCACCCAGGTCGCGTCATAGAATAATGAATAGCTGTCATTTCGTCCCTGATTTTCAAACACTGACGAATAGGGGATCGGCGGCAGGGCGGCAGCGGGCACAGCGCCATTGCTGTCAACGCAGCGCGCCCGATTCGTCGCACTAGCGATACATGCGCCGAACACGCGTTCGTTGCCCGAAAAGGGCACATTTTGAATGCCATTTTCGTGGAAGAAATTGAACCCAAGCGTCCCACGGAATTTATCACTGGTGTAGGTGACGCGCGTTTCTTGGTTGAACTGATCGCCCTGAGCGAGTTCGGCAAATTCGAGGAACTGCGCCGCTGATCCATCGGCGTCGAAGACTTCGAGCGAATCGAACTTGCGATACCCGTTGACCACGGTCAGCGCCCACTGATCCGCAAATTCCCAATTGACGGTATAGTTCACATCATAAACATCACGCGTCAGCCCAAGCTTGCGGTTGCCCAAATCGCGCTCTGATGTGGGTGATCCGCCGAGAAAAGCAACGCCAAACGGATTGCCGGGACCTGCCGCCGTTGGCAGTGCGCGTGAGATGAAAGCCGTGCCAGGGTTACGCTGACGGTCATAGGTTAGGATCAAGTCGGCGGTCAGAGTATCGGTAGGTTTGAACCGCACCGACGTGCGGATACCAAGCTGATCTTGCCCATTGAGGTCATCTTGCCCGGGTGCCAAATTCCTCACATAGCCGTCACGAAGCTTCCAGGTGAAGGCGGTGCGCACGGCAAGTTTATCCGAACCGACGTTAAGGAATCCGCCGATCAAGCGCTGATCGAAATTGCCATAACCTCCAAAAAGTTCGCCTGAAAATCCTTCCTTAGGTCGGGCCGAAATGATGCTGATCGCACCCACTGCCGAGGCAGTACCAAATAGAGTCGCCTGAGGTCCCTTGATGACTTCGATTCGCTCAACGTCATAAATATCCTGATATGATCCGCGCGACCGTGATATATCGACACCGTTATAGTAAAGTGTGACACGCGGCCCCTGCTGCGCCGAGCCAGAATCCGAAGTGATACCGCGGATCACGACGCCGGGATTATTGGCGCTTTGCTCTTGAATATTGAGGCCGGGGACATAGTTGGCCAACTCATCAAGATCGCTAACACCAATTTGACGAAGGCGCTCGCCGGTGACGGCGGTAATCGTTACCGGCACATCAATCTGCCGCTCTTCACGCTTTTGCGCGGTTACGATAATATTATCTGCATTCTCAACCGGTTCAGCAGGCGCTTGGGCGAGCGCCACGCCGCTTACCGACGCTGACAAAGAGATAAGCGAAAGGGTATAAAGTGAACGACGCATAGCAAAACTCCCCGAAAGATCGAATTATTGCAATGCAGCACGATTATGTCGGGGGTGCGTAAATTTGATGAGAAAGACGTGTCAGCGCCGTGACATCTGGATGACCATACACATCGGACTATGGGACCGTCGTGCCTTCAAACCGCTCAATCACCTCCTGTTCCGCCTGCGCACTTGCAATCCAGTCTTGCATCCAAGGGTGCGCGATGATCGCCTCCAGATAAGGCTCAGCGAAGGGCGCGACCGGCAGTGCGTAAGTGATCAAGCGCGTCACTACCGGTGCATACATAATGTCTGTCGCGCCGAAATCGCCCAACAGGAAATCGCCGCTGCCGCCAAAGCGCGCACGCGCCTGCGCCCAGATTTCCATGATGCGTTCGATATCGGCAAGCACTGCAGGCGATGGTGGCTGCGCGGGGAAGATTTTGCGAATGTTCATGCTGTGGGCGCTACGCAGGCTTGTACAACCAGCGTGCATTTCAGCCGCCATTGAGCGCGCCATCGCGCGCGCGCCTTCTTCAGCTGGCCAAAATTTGTCACCTCCGGATTTCTCATTGAGATGCTCGATGATGGCGAGGCTATCCCAGATAGGAATGTCGCCATCCCACAAAATCGGTACTTTGCCCGATGACGGTGCCAAATCATCAGCTTTGCGTCGCTCGTTCCATGTTTCATCATAGAGGGGGACGACGACCTCCTCGAACGGCAGCCCCGATTGCTTGCACGCAAGCCAGCCGCGGAGCGACCAGCTTGAATAATTTTTGTTCCCGATAATGAGTTTGAACATGGCTTGGCCTTTTCGATCAGAGTTGAATGGCAGACATGAGCTGACTGGGATAGGGTTCAACTACCCGCCGCGCCTGTGACCAGTCCGCGCTTAGCCAGACGTCATAATCCTCAGGGTGGAGGATCACTGGCATGGCTTTGGGATGAACGGCCGCAATCAGGCTATTAGGCTCCGTCGTCAAAACGGCAAACGACCGCATTTCCCCATCATCGCGCCAGATTCCGGCCAAGGCAAACACGGGTTGTGAGGGCACGCCGAACCAATGCTGTCGCTTTGCCCCCTTTTCGCCCGACCACTCCTGAAACCGCGTTACTGGCACAAGGCAACGCAGCTCGGGATGTTTGAGCGTGCCGATCCAGAACGGGCTGTCGAGGTTGCGGACGTTGGTAACGAGGCGCGTTGGCATTGCGGCTTTAGGGGGCGGCGGAAAGCCCCAGCGCGCAGGCATCATCGATTTGCGCTGCGTGCCGGTGATGACGGGAGCGAACTTGCCGGGCGCGACATAATCGCCGGGCCAGGGATCTTCACCGGGGTCAGCATCAAAAACGGCGGCAATCTGGTTGGCAGGGGCATCGAGGCGGTAGAGGTTGCACATGCGCCGATCCGCCTAACCTAGCCAACCGCCTCGATCACCGCCGCGCGCAATTCGGGCAAGCCCATGCCCTTCTCGCTTGACGTTACGATCAAATCGGGATGCGCGGCAGGGCGTTTGCGCACCTCGGCTTCGGTCGCCGCGCGCACCGCTTCGAGCTCGCTGGCTTTAATCTTATCAGCCTTGGTGAGGATGATCCGGTAGCTGACCGCCGCCTGATCGAGCATCTCCATCACATCGCGGTCGACGTCTTTGATGCCATGTCGGCTATCGATCAGGACGAGCGTACGCTTAAGCACTTGCCGCCCGCGCAGAAAATCATTGATCAGAAATCGCCATTTCTTGACAACATCCTTGGGCGCCTCGGCATAGCCATAGCCGGGCATATCAACCAGCCGGAAGGCGAGCGGGCTGCCAACGTCAAAAAAGTTCAGCTCCTGCGTCCGTCCCGGCGTATTCGATGTCCGCGCTAGGCTGCTGCGATTGGTGAGCGCATTGAGAAGCGACGATTTGCCGACGTTCGACCGCCCTGCAAACGCCACTTCGTTGACCTGCGGCGCAGGAATGAATTCAAGCGTCGGGGCCGATTTCAGGAAGCTGATCGGCCCGCTGAAAATCTTGCGCGCGGATTCCACGTCTTCATCGCTGAAGGTCACGTTTTCAAAGGCTCTTTAAGGCCCGGATAGCGCGAATAGAGCAGCCTTTGCTGCGCAATCGTCAACACGTTCGACGTTGCCCAATAGAGCAGCAAGCCTGCCGCGAAGGGGGCCATCATGAACATCATCATCCACGGCATGATGGCCATCACCTGCGCTTGTGCAGGGTCGGCAGGCGCGGGGCTGAGCTTGAACTGGAAATACATAGTAACGCCGAGCAATACGGCAAGCACGCCTATCCCCAGAATCTGTGGCAAAGGGATCGACGCCATATGCGCGAGTGCGACGATATTGGCGGGATCGGGCGCCGATAGGTCGCGTATCCAGAGCATGAAAGGCTGATGACGCATCTCGATGGTGATCGACAGCACCTTGTAAAGCGCGAAGAAGATCGGAATCTGAAGCACCAAAGGCAGGCAGCCCGCAACCGGATTGATCTTTTCGGTCTTGTACAGCTCGACCATTGCGGACTGTAATTTGACCTTATCATCCTTATACCGATCTTGCAGCGCCTTGAGTTTGGGCTGAACCACGCGCATCGCGGCCATGCTGGCGAACTGGCGCTGCGCAATCGGGAACATCAGGCCGCGCACCACGCAGGTCAGCAGCATGATCGCCACGCCAAAATTGCCGACAAATTTGAACAGCCAGTCAAGCAGATAGAAAATCGGCTTTTCAATGATTTCGAACCAACCCCAATCGATGGCGCGGCCGAAATTGTGAATTTTGAGATCGCTTTCATAGCGGTCAAGTAGCGCGACTTCCTTGGCACCAGCGAACATCCGCGTCGTGAACAGGCTGGTGCTGCCGGGCGCCACTGTGACGGGTGCCGCGGCAAATTGCGATTGATAAATGCCCGTGCCGAACCGGAACGCGGCGTCAACCTTTGCCTCTTGCGATGGGATCAGCGCCACGAGCCAATATTTGTCCCCAAAGCCAAGCCATCCGCCCTTTGACGTAAAGGCATTCTCACCCGATTTCGCGCTCGTGCCAAATATTTTGGCGAAGAATGACGGGTCCTTGCCGGTCAGCACTTCATAGGTCACGTCATAATTGGCCACGCCGTTGAACACGCCAAGCGGCCCGATATGGCTGTTTGAAGCGGGGTCAGCCGACACATGATCGCGGCTGGCAAAGGCATAAGGGCGGCTGATGATCGCCGCACTGCCATTATTGGTGACCGCTTGATCGACGATGAACATGAAGTCCTTGTCGATAGCAATCTTGATCGTAAAGCGCTGCCCTTGCGCGTTATCCCATGTCAGGGTCACAGGCGTCGCGGGCGTCAGCTTTGCCGCGTCGGCGGTCCACAAAGTATCCTGTCCGGGAACGGCAACGCCATCACCCAGCCAGCCAAAGCCGCCATAATAGCTATTCTTCGCGCCCGCAGGCGCCAACAACCGAACCGGCGGTGCATTTTTCTCAATCGTATCACGGTAGGTGGGGAGCAGAAGATCGTCTATCCGCGCCCCGCGCAAATTAATCGATCCGGTAAGACGCGGCGTTTCAATAGTGATCCGCGGACTTTGTCCAGCGACGGTCTTGGCATCGGCCAGCACAATTTTGGGTGCTGGCCCGGAGACAGGCGCAGTAACCGCGGGCGTATTCGCGCCTTGCGCTGCCATTGGCGGGCGCTTTGGTTGAGGGAAATATCTTTGCGCAACAAGGTTCCAGCCCAAAAAGACCAGCATCGACAGCACCACTGCCAGAATCATATTACGCTGATTATCCAAATGCTTAACCCCTGAAACTTACGGAACCGGATCGTAACCATGGCCACCCCATGGATGGCATCGCAATATCCGTTTGGCCGATAACCAGCCGCCTTTAAGCGCGCCATAGCGGCTAATCGCGGTGATTGCATAGGCCGAACATGATGGTTGATAGCGGCAGGATGGTGGCAGGATTGCCGACGGCCCAATCTGCCACCCGCGCACCAGCCAGATCATGAGCCGGCTGATCACCGTTTGGCCTTTTCAATCGCCTTGCCAAGTTCAGCGCGGAGCAAGGCAAAGTCGCGCTCAACGCCCCCTGCTCGCCCGATCAGCACATGATCAGCCCCATCAAGGCCAAGCGGCGCGATCAATTCCCGCCCAAGTGCGCGAAACCGCCGTTTCATCCGGTTACGCACCACGGCATTGCCAATCTTTTTGGTGACCGTAATCCCGATGCGCTTACCCGCATCGTCATCGCCGCGCGCACGCACCAAAAGCACAAAGCCGGGCATTGCCACCCGGCGCGCTGCATTGGCCGCAAGGAAATCCTTGCGTTTAGTGATCGTCGTTAGGCCGACAGCTTCTTGCGACCGCGCGCGCGGCGGTTGCGAATCACTGTGCGTCCGCCCACTGTCGACATCCGGTGACGAAACCCGTGGCGACGTGCGCGCACAAGATTGCTCGGTTGAAAGGTGCGCTTCATCGCTCATATCCTTAAGGTCTTGAATAAAAAAGGCCGCCCGTTGGCAGGCAGCCGTTGGACCGCCCTTAAGCAAAGCCACCAGCAAAGTCAATCACTCTGTGACCGCCTGACGCTTTGCAACGGCAGCGCGGCGCTGCGCACTTTTCCGGCGCAAGCCCCAATCGGCCCAGCTGCCAAGCCGGGGCTGCCACCGTTTGAGATCGACATAGCGCCGCTTGGCCCAAAGCGAACTGCGTAGCGCCAGTGCAAGGCCAAAGGCGAAGACAAAAATGCCCCCCGGCCCGGGTATCGCTCCGATAATTGGCGAGACGATCATGATCAAAATGCCGATGACGAACATGGTTAGTCGACCAAGTGGACTGCGATTAAAGGCTTTGATGCGGTTGCGGATCAGCATGAAAATGAAATGGGAACGGGCCGGCCCTTCCGCAAGCGCCTCAATTGATAATAGTGAACCGCGCCAGCTCCGCCGACGTCATATAATATACACCGTTTGCGGGTGCGGCAGCGTTGGTGAAGGCATAAAAGGCGCGCGCGATGTCGGGCGCTAGGCCCATCGCCTTGTAATAGTTGATATAGTCCGCGTGCACGGGATCATCCGCCGCGACATCCTTGGCCTCATGCCCGTCATAATCTTGCCAGCTATGCACCCCGAATTCAGCACCGCGATCCGCAGTGCGCTTGACCCCGGCCAAGAAAAGCTCAACTCCGCCCGACCGGATCGAACCACCAGCGGGCACATGCGTATTGATGCCCTTTGCGCGGATCGCGCGTGCAATCGCCAGATTGACTTCATCATCAAGCGTGCCCGGGCATTCCACCATGTTGATCGTGCGAATCTGGGGATAAGCCGCCAGCATTGCGCGAAAGGCATTATGGCTATCACTATCGGTTCCATCAACCAGTTCAGCCGTCGTCGCATTTGTAACCGCGAAGGGCCCAAAGCGAGCAATCGCTTTTGACGCTAGCGGTGGATCGATACCGTCATCAATCGTTTCATATGTACTGATTTCGGTGATTGTGTAGGGCTCTGCAGCATGAACAAGCTGTGGGATCGACAAAATGACCGGCAGGATCATGATCGCCCACCGCAACGATTCGATCAAAGCAGTAATCGACACGCCAAAGACTTTGCCTATAGTGGTGCCTGTGGTCGGGGTGGATGATATGCGTTTGATTTTCATAAGTGGGCGCCTCTATGGCGCGCGAGCGGTTACACAAGTCTGTGTGCGTTTCGTTAACAGCTGCTTACCCATGCGGAACAGCTGATGGTCGCGACTGTTCAGACGGTTGCCTATCTCGGGCTTGAAGCGCGCTCGGTTGAGGTTCAGTGTCAGATTGCGCCGGGTAATCCCAAATTCACAATTGTTGGCCTACCTGACAAAGCCGTCGCCGAAAGCCGCGAACGCGTCCATTCAGCGATTTCGGCGATGGGTCTGTCGCTGCCACCCAAGCGAATCACGGTGAACCTGTCTCCCGCTGATTTGCCCAAAGAAGGATCACATTATGATCTGCCCATTGCTCTCGCCTTGCTCGGTGCGATGGGTGTCGTCGATGCGGAAACCCTCGCCGCCTATCTGAGTGTGGGCGAGCTTGGGCTCGATGGCCGGATTGCGGCATCGCCGGGCGTCTTGCTCGCCGCGCTCCACGCTTCGGCGCACGATTTGGGGTTGGTCTGCCCCGCTGTCCAAGGCCCCGAAGCGGCATGGGCGGGGCGTATCGAAGTGATTGCTGCGCCCGATATACTCACCTTGCTAAACCATTTCCGGGGCCAGTCGCTCATCGCGCCGCCCGAGCCGGGTCAACCTGAAGACAGTCAAGGCGGCCCCGATCTCGCACAAGTGAAGGGCCAGGAGACTGCCAAACGTGCTATCGAAATTGCCGCAGCCGGCGGGCATAATTTGCTGATGTCTGGCCCCCCGGGATCGGGAAAATCGCTGATGGCGGCCTGCCTGCCGGGCATTTTGCCCGATCTCACGCCAGCTGAAGCGCTTGAAGTATCGATGGTGGCAAGCGTCGCCGGCGAGTTATCGGGCGGACGTTTGCTGCGAAGCCGCCCGTTTCGCAGCCCGCATCACAGCGCCTCAATGGCTGCCCTGGTTGGCGGCGGATTAAAAGTGCGCCCAGGCGAAGTCAGCCTTGCGCATCTGGGTGTTCTCTTCCTTGACGAACTGCCTGAATTTCAGCGCGCCGTGCTCGATTCACTCCGCCAACCGCTTGAAACAGGCGTGGTGAGCGTTGCGCGCGCCAATGCCCATGTCACCTTCCCTGCACGGGTTCAACTGATCGCCGCGATGAATCCGTGTCGCTGCGGCCATCTCGGTGACGCCAGCCTTTCCTGCGCACGCGCGCCGCGCTGTGCGGCGGACTATCAAACGAAAGTGTCAGGGCCATTACTTGATCGAATTGATTTGCACGTCGAGGTGCAAGCAGTCAGTGCTGCCGATCTCGTCATGCCACCGCCTAGTGAAACCTCCGCCGACGTCGCCGCGCGCGTTGCCGCCGCGCGGGCCATCCAAACCGCACGCTATGACGGAGAAAGCGTCCGCACCAACACCGAAGCCGATGGTAAATTGCTCGAACGGGTCGCCCAGCCCGACGAAGCGGGGCGCAGACTCCTTGCTCAGGCCGCCGAAGCCATGCGGTTGACGGCACGTGGCTATACGCGCGTCTTACGCGTGGCTCGAACAATCGCCGATCTGGCCAATGTGGATCAAGTCGGGCGCATGCATGTAGCAGAGGCCTTGAGCTATCGGCGGCAAGCCCCCCGAAATTAAAGAATTCGCGCTTGCTACGCCGCACCCGATAAGCGAATAGCATTTTCGGTGATGGGACTGGGACCAAATGAGCAGAATTTTCAAAGTGTTGCAGAATTATGCAAAATTTACAGGTCGCGCGTCGCGATTCGAATTTTGGACGTTTGCGATTTTTTTTGGGATTGTTACCACGTTGGCGCATTGGCTGGACAAAATGGGTGGCAATGACATGGCTGTCGTCGGTCGGTTTGGTTTGATCGAACTAGTCGCCTCACTGCTGCTAATGTTGCCATTCTTGTCAGCCGGTACGCGTCGTCTTCATGACACGGGCCGAACGGGGTGGTGGTTGATGATATTGTATGTCCCCTACCTGAGCTGGACAGTAGCGGAAAAAGGATCGTCAACAGAAATGCTCTCGCTGGGTGGTATCATTGTTGGCTTCTTCTCGCTGATCATCCTACTGGCGCTGCCCGGCAGTCCCGCCTCCAACCGCTTTGGCCCACCTACTGCGGCAAATCGATAAGAGACCAGTTGATTCAGTCACGCGCTGGAATTGAAGGAAGGTGTGACCTTCCACACGGCGGCGCATTTCGTCACAGAGTTCGAGGTCAACAATGTACCACGAGGTTATTGCCCGACGAGCATAAGGCATTTTACAATGCGACCAGCGATCGCGCCAAGAATCCGAAGATGGAACGCTGGCGGTCCTTTGCGGATAGCTCCCGCGCTGCCAGCATGAAATGATGAACTGGCATAATCCAACCGACAGCCCAGTTATGGTCGCCCCTTCACCGCTCACCGTCATAGTCAATCCGGTCCGCCGCTGCGCCCGCCATGATAAACCCAATGGGGCGTTCGGTTTCCTCTTGCAGATGGCCGATGATGCTGGCGGTGCGCGCGAGGAGCGAAATGCCCTTGAGCGCGGCAAGGGGGAAGCCGACATCGAGCATTACAGCCGGAATTGCGCCGTTGACGTTGATCGGGAGTGACCGACCGATCACCGAGGGCAGCGCGTCATGGATAGTATAGAGCATCGCAATGTGGCGACCTTCGATACCATGTTCTTTGGCCATGCCGAGCAGCTTGTTCGCGCGCGGATCACCTGCAGAATGCTCTGGATGACCAAAGCCCGGTATTGCCTTTTTCTCGGCGCGCAGCGCCCGAATGCCGTCAATCGCAACCTCAGACGGGGCACGGTCAGCGGCATCAGTAACGAGCCGCGCGTAAAATTGCCCGGCGACTTCGGCACTGCCCAGCACCACCGAACCACAACCCAGCAAGCCCGCCGCCACAGCCCCGTGAAACGCCTCTGGCGCTGCGGCAATGGTCATGCGCGATACCGCGACGCTGGGCACCAATCCATGTTCGGCAATCGCGCAAAGCACCGCGTTGGCAAAGAATTTCTGTTTTTCGTTGGGCAGCGCACCGGTGACGAGGAACCAGAAATAACTCGTAAAATCCCACTTTCCGATGATATCCTCAACCAAATTCTGGCCGCGCACAGTAATGCTGCTCGCGTCCGATGTGCAGATTGATGTGAAAGCGTCGTCCTGTTTGCCGATCCGCATACAATGTTCCTAAAAGTTCGAAATTCGAAGTTGATTTCGTTATTCGAATTTTCTATCAGCGTGTCAAGTATAGAGGAGGCAATGTGGCACGACCGCTTGATAATGTGACGGTGCTCGAGATGGGCACATTCATTACCGGACCTGCCGCAGGCATGTTGCTCGCTGATCTCGGCGCGCGGGTGATCAAGGTTGAGCAACCCGGAACCGGCGATCCTTTTCGCGCGTTCAAGGGCGGCCTCTATAGCCCGCATTTCCAAACCTATAATCGCAACAAGCAAAGTATCACGCTGGATACGCGGCAGGCCGAAGATTTAGCGGTATTTGATGCACTGATTGCGGGCGCTGACGTCTTTATCCAGAATTTCCGACCCGGTGTCGCTGGCAAGTTGGGAGTCGATCCCAACAGATTGCGCGCACTTAACCCGGCGCTGATCTATGCGTCGATCTCGGGCTTTGGCAATGAAGGCCCCGACCGCGACCGTCCGGCGTTTGACACAGTTGCGCAAGCGGCAACTGGTTTCCTCCGCTTGCTTGTCAATCCTGACAATCCGCGTGTGGTCGGGCCGGCGATTGCCGATGCGCTGACTGGCTTTTATGCCGCTTATGGCGTGCTTGCCGCGCTTAATGAGCGCCATGCCACCGGCAAAGGTCGGTTGGTCGAGACGTCGATGTTTGAAGCGATGGCGCATTTCAACCTTGATGATTTCACTCACATGCTCTCCGAAGGCGAAGTGATGGGTCCTTATAGCCGCCCGCATGTCTCGCAATCCTATGTGTTCGAATGTGCGGACGGAAAATGGATTGCACTGCACATGTCATCGCCGCCCAAGTTTTGGGAGAATCTGGCGACTGCGGTTGGCAAGCCTGACATGCTGGCGCTACCGATGTTTGCCAGCCGCGACGCGCGGATTGCGAATTATGAAAATGTCGTCGCTTTCTTGGGGCCACTCTTCAAGACGAAGCCGCGCGCGGCGTGGGAAGCTACATTGTTAGCGCTCGAAGTCCCCCATTCGCCGGTACGGACGTCAGCGGAAGTTATTGCCTCTGATCAGGCCGTTGCGCTTGGCCTTTGTGTCGATGACCCCAGCGGGCCACATGGTCCTTTCCGCACGATCCGCTCGCCCGTTTCGTTTGACGGGGAGCGCGTGACGTCGGTGTCCGCCCCGCCCATCCTCGGTGCAGACAATGCAACCATTGTGGATCCGTTGCGCCCACGCCCCAATCCATCGGCATGACCAAGTTGGTCGGCAAAGACCCTGAATATCTTTCAACGCTTGAACGGGGCTTGTCGGTGCTGCGTGCCTTTGATGATCAGCATCCCGAAATGCGGTTAAGCGAAGTTGCGATTCGCACTGGCCTCAGCCCGGCCGTCGCGCGGCGGTGCCTCAATACGCTGGTCGCGCTTGGTTATGTGGGCGTGAATGGCCGCAATTTCCTGCTGCGGCCTGAAGTGCTGGCATTCGGATCAGCCTTTCTGGCATCGATGAACATTGAACAGGCGTGCGTGCCGTCGTTACAAATATTGCGCGATGAAACTGGTGACAGCGCCTCAATGTCAGTGCTGTCTGGCCGCCAGATCCTTTATATCGCGCATGTTTCGACCAACCGGCACATCAGGCTGGGAGCCAATGTGGGCACCCGTTTTCCGCTTCACGCCACATCGATGGGTAAAGCCATGATCGCATTTCAACCCGCCGAAGAGGTTGATGCGTTTCTGTCAGCGGGGCCGCTTGAAAGCCATACCAACAAAACAGTAACCAGCGCCGATGTCTTTCGCGCGCGACTGGCGCAAGTACGCGCGCAGGGCTTTGATTCAGCACTTGACGAGCTCGACTATGGGATCGTTTCAGTCGCGGTGCCGCTTTTCGATGCCAAGCGGAAAGTCGTGGCGGCGATCAATTGTTCGACCACCACTTCGCGCATTTCGCAGGCGGATATGATCAACACGCGACTGCCGGTTTTGCGTCGGGCTGCGCAGGAAATTGAGGATGCACTCCGTCGCTGGCCAGCCTTACTGCATATGCTTTCGACTTAGTTTTTTCGATTATCGAATTTGACTTCGGCATTCGAAACAGTTAACGTTTGGCAACGGCGAAGACCAAGCCAAATTGGGAGAGGGAAGATCATGAAGCTTTTGCAAAATCGCAAGACTGAACTGGCAATCGGTGTGGTTCTGTTTGCTATGGTGGGGACGACGCCAGCTTTCGCACGGGATGCACCCAAGGACGAAGGCGACATTGTCATTACCGCGCTCCGCCGCGATGCCAATCTTCAGGATGTTCCCGCAGCCGTCACTGCCTTCACAAGCGAATCGATCGAGCGTGCGGGGATCGAGCGGCCTATCGATTTCGTCAACCTGACCTCAAACGTCAATCTGGTCGAGACGCAGAATGCTGGCAACGCCTTTATCATCATTCGCGGCATCACGCAGGCACGAAATTCGGAGGCTTCGGTCGCCGTCGTCGTGGACGGTGTGCAGCAGGTCAATCCCGCACAGTTCAATCAGGAGCTGTTCGATATCGAGCAGATCGAAATCCTCAAAGGCCCGCAAGGCGGCCTTTATGGACGCAATGCGATTGGCGGTGCGATCATCATCAACACCAAACAGCCTAGCGACAAATTTGAGGGCAGTTTCAAAGCGGGGATAGACAATGGCTTTGGTTACCAGCTGCGCGCTGGCATCAGTGGCCCTTTGTCTGACGGCATCAAATTCCGCATATCCGCCAATTATCGCGATACCGACGGTTATATACCCAACACATTCCTCAACGAGGATGCCGATCCGGTCAAGGATTTCTCGGTGCGGGGCAATCTGTTGTTCGATGCGGGTAATGGCTTTAGTGTTGATCTCCGCGGCGCTTATGCCCGTCTTGAAACGCAGGCTTTGTATTTCAACATCGTCAATGACGTAAACGATGTCAGCTTGCCGGTGCGCGTGAACAATCGCGGTATCAATAATCGTGACATCTACAATGTGGCCGCCAAGATCAACTATGAAGGCGAAGGTTTCACCGTCACGTCGATCTCATCTTACGATACAGTCAGTGAAATTCTGACTGGGGATGCTTTTGATTTCCGGCCCATCAACGAATCCTTCCTATTCCGTCCAGCGAACTCACCATTTGGATTTGGCCTGGGATTTGGCATCGATATCGCGCAAAGCCAGTTTCTCGATGTAAAGGCATTCAGCCAAGAATTAAGGATACAGTCGCCAAACGACAGCAAGTTGTTTTGGCAGTTTGGCGGCTATCTGATCGATACGAAGCGCTTCATCTCGACTGGAAATCTTGTCGATCTCGGTCAAGGTGTATTCCCCGTATTCCGCACACCGTCAACCAATCCGGCCAGCCCGCAACAGACGTTCCTGTCGGATCAACAGAATAACTTTGCGTGGGCGCTGTTCGCAAATCTCGGCTATGATCTGACCGATCAATTCCGCGTCGATGCCTCGCTGCGCTACGACCGCGACCGCCGCCGCAACACGACGCTGACCCCGACGGCGTTCCTTCCTAACGTCGCTGGCTTTCCGCAAGGCAGGACTGGCGACCAGCGACAGGCAAGTTTTGACGATCTTCAGCCCAAGTTGACCCTGACCTACAAGCCGGTCGACGACGTCACGCTATACGGCAGCTATAGCCGGGGTTTCCGTTCGGGCGGTTTCAACCAGACCGGCGTTGGGGCGGTCGCGTCGGCAAACGGCATAGTCGGCGTCAGTGATATCTTTAGGGCGGAAACCGCGACCACCTTTGAGGCTGGCATCAAAACCCGCTTGCTCGATCGCAAACTGACGCTCAATGCAGCCGCCTATACGACGCTGTCTCGCAACAGCTATTTCTTCGTCTTCCTCGCTGCCAACTCGACCCAAAATCTGGGCAATGTGCCCAAGACGCGGATTCAGGGTTTCGAATTCGAAGCGAATTTGCGCCCAGTGCCTCATGTCGAACTGAATGCGGCCGTCGGTTATACATATAGCAAGATCAAGGAATTCCCGGTCGCTGCTTTTATTGGCAACGAAGCGCCATTGATTTCGCGCTATACCTATAATCTCGGCGCGCAATTCACGCCCGAACTTGGCGCGGGGCTGAATGGATTATTCCGCGTCGACTATCGGGGGATTGGCAAAACATTCTATGATGTGCCCAATTCGACTGTGCGGCGCCCGGTTAACCTGATCGATGCCCGGCTGGGCATCAATGGCGGCGCATGGAGCCTCACCGGCTTTGCCGAAAATCTGTTTGATAAGAAGTATAATGCCGAATTTTCGCCGGGCGGCTTCGTGTTCAAGGCGCGGCCACGGCGTTACGGCCTCGAAGCCACTTACAAATTCTAAGGAGTCGTTATGGCAAACACCCTTGTCCTCTATTATTCAAGTTATGGCCATATTGAAGTCATGGCTAAGGCCGTTGCCGAGGGTGCAGGCGGCGTCCCGGGGTGCAGCTGCGACTTAAAGCGTGTCCCCGAACTGGTGCCCGCCGATGTCGCGGCGGCGTCGGGCGTCAAGGTGGATCAGGAAGCGCCAATTGCCACTGTGGAAGAACTGGCCAATTATGACGCGATCATCATCGGCACGCCCACCCGCTTTGGCAATATGGCCGCGCAAATGCGAAACTTCCTTGATCAGACCGGCGGGCTCTGGTTCACCAAAGCATTGGTCGGGAAAGTCGGCAGCGCCTTTTGTTCAACGGCAAGCCAGCATGGTGGACAAGAAACAACCCTGACATCAATGCACACCACCTTGCTCCATCACGGCATGATAATCGTCGGTTTGCCTTACACCTTTGAGGGCAATTCAGAAATGGGCGAGATTAGCGGCGGCACGCCTTACGGTGCCACCACGATCGCTGGCGCAGATGGCAGCCGCATGCCCAGCGCCAATGAATTGGAAGGGGCACGGTTTCAGGGACGCCATGTGGCAGAGATTGCCAAAAAGCTGTTCGGCTGATTGAATTGCCTCGACACGACTAACATTGACAGGAGCGAAATGATGACGAATTCTCTGCCCAGCCGCCTTCACCACACCGCTTATGTCGTGAAGGATCTTGAAGCCACGCGCCATTTCTATGAAGATATCCTTGGCTTCCCGCTCGTCGCCACATGGTGCGAACAGGAAGAGTTATTTGGTGCCGAACGAACCTATTGCCACTGCTTCTTTGGTTTGGCCGATGGCAGTGCACTTGCCTTTTTCTCCTTCGCCAGCGCCACAGATCAGGCCGAATTTGGCCCTGACTTGCCCCCCAGCCCGTTCCGCCACGTTGCGCTCACTGTCGATGGGCCAACGCAGACCGAACTTGAACGGCGCATTTCAGCTGCAGGGCTCGTCGAGCCGCAAACCTATGTGCTTGAACATGGCTATTGCCGCTCGGTCTATGCGGTAGATCCCGATGGGATGATCATTGAGTTTACGTGCGATGCTGACAGCGCAGACCAGATTAACGCCGCGCGCCTGAAAGATGCGCATAGCGAACTCAAGCGCTGGCTAGCCGGAGATCATCGGCCTAACAACGACGTTCGCCATTTTGAAAGTGCGCACTGATGCTCCTCCCCACCTCGCTCGTCGGCTCCTACACCCAGCCTGATTGGCTGATCGACAAGGTCAAGCTCGCAGGTCGCTTCCCGCCACGCGTGCGGGCGACCGAGTTGTGGCGGGTTGCACCCGAATGGCGCGAGCAGGCATTCGACGATGCAACGATCCTCGCCATCCGCGATCAGGAGCGTGCCGGGCTTGATATCATCACCGATGGCGAAATGCGGCGCGAAAGCTATTCGAACCGCTTTGCGACCGCGCTTGAAGGCGTTGATCTCGACAATCCCGGCATGGCGCTAGACCGCTCGGGCGAGCCCAATCCCGTCCCGCGTGTGACCGGAAAAATCCGCCGCATGCACGCAGTCGAGACGCGTGATGTCGAATTTCTGCGCGCCAATACAGACCGGATGATCAAGATCACTGTGCCCGGCCCCTTCACCATGGCGCAACAAGCACAGAATGATTTCTACACCGACGAAGCCGAAATGGCGCAGGATTATGCCGTCGCCGTCAACGCCGAGATCAAGGATCTGTTCGCGGCGGGCGCAGACATCGTCCAGATTGACGAACCTTATATGCAGGCGCGCCCAGGTAAAGCGCGCGAATATGGGCTCGATGCGGTGCGCACTGCACTCAAGGGCGTGGAGGGGCGGACAGCGCTGCACATTTGCTTTGGCTATGCCGCGCTTATTCACGAACGGCCCGAGGGGTATAATTTCCTCCCCGAACTTGCCGATACCGATCTGTGCGACATTTCGATTGAAACTGCGCAGTCCAATCTCGATTGTTCGATCCTTGAGAACCTGACCGGCAAGACGATCATCCTTGGCGTGCTTGACCTATCAACGCACGACATTGAAACCCGCGAAATGGTCGCCGCGCGTATCCGCCGCGCGCTGCCACATGTACCGGCAGACAAGCTTGTCATCGCGCCCGATTGCGGCCTCAAATATCTGCCACGCCACGTCGCGTTCGGCAAGATGAAGGCAATGGCAGACGGTGCCGCCATCGTGCGAGCCGAATTGGGATGAGTGCATCCCGGTTCCTCACCACGCATGTTGGCAGCCTGCCCCGCGCGCAGGACTTGGTCGATCTGATCTTCGCCAAAGAAGATGGTCAGTATGTCGATGAAGCGTTGCTTGAGTCGCGTATCGAGCAAGCCGTCCAGCATGTCGTCGATCAGCAAGCGCATGCGGGCGTCGACATCATCAATGACGGCGAACAATCCAAGCCAAGCTACGCCACCTATATCAAGGATCGATTAAACGGCTTTGGCGGCGCGGGTAATTCATACGCTTTTCAGGATGTCGAGGATTTCCCAACAGTCAAGGAACGCATCTTTACCGATCCAGGCCGCAAGAAACGCAACGCCCCGGCGTGCAACGGCCCGATTAGCGTCAAA
This sequence comes from Sphingomonadaceae bacterium, assembly GCA_046153565.1. Lineage (GTDB taxonomy): Bacteria > Pseudomonadota > Alphaproteobacteria > Sphingomonadales > Sphingomonadaceae > Aquisediminimonas. Next base: position 26,923 of record JBJXDU010000001.1, on the reverse strand, counting down.
GATATGGTAGCGGTCGAAGTCGACGCCGCGACTCTGAACGGCGCTTTATCCCGTTACGAAGGCCGCCAGGCCTTTATGAGCGCCGCCTCGCCCGGCGTCACCGCCCTCTTCTTCGGGAATGAGCATTATAACAAACATGAAGACTATGTCTTCGCGATCGCCGAAGGGCTGCGTCATGAATATGAGGCGATTGCGAATGCGGGTATCATCCTGCAAGTCGATTGCCCCGATCTCGCCATGGGTCGCCACACCCAATTCCGCGAACTTGATCTCGCTGGCTTCCGCAAAGCGATGGAGCTCAACATCGCCGCGCTCAACCACGCCACGGCGAACATCGCGCCCGAACGGCTGCGTATGCATATGTGCTGGGGCAATTATCCCGGGCCGCATCATCATGACGTGCCCTTTCAGGACATTATCGATCTGGTCTGGACAGCGCGCCCGCACGCCATCCAGTTCGAAGCCGCCAATCCGCGCCACGCGCATGAATTTGCGATCTTTGAGAGCGTGAAACTGCCCGATGGCAAAGTGCTGATCCCCGGCGTGATCGAATGCCAGTCGGGATATATCGAGCATCCCGAACTCGTTGCGCAGCGCATTGGGCGCTATGCCGATCTGGTCGGGCGCGACAATGTGATGGCTGGATGCGACTGCGGCTTTTCAATCCATGCCGGGTCGGGCGGGGTTGATCCTGACGTGGTCTGGGCGAAGTTAAAGGCCCTTTCGGACGGCGCAGCGCTGGCATCGGATCGCTACTGGCCGCGGTGATGCGGAATTGGTGTCGCCAATTCTCACTCCGAGCAACACCCTACAGCCACAAGGCCTTAAGCGCCGGGATCAGGTGATCGCGGTGCTGTGGGGGGATTCTCTCGAAAATGAGCCGCTGATGCTCCGCCATAGCATCTTTTACTTGGCGGCAGATATGTTCGCCAGCGTGAGACAAATTCAGTCCAAATGATCGACCGTCGACTTCGACGCGAGTCAGATAGCCGCTGGTTTCCAATCGGGCGACGAGGGGCACCATATTCGCCCTTTGGATGCCAAGAGCCTGACCAATAGCACCCGGTGACATGCCGGGATTAGCGTCGATCAATACCAGAATCGACGCGTCACTGGGTCGCAACCCCAAAGGCGCAAGCAAGGCGGCAAATTCAAGCTGCATGGCGGTCGAAGCGCGGCGCAGCGCATAGCCTGGTAGCGAAGCAAGGACGTCATCCATCGACTCACCATAACAAATGCTATTGTCTATAGCAATTTTAATTGCTATGGAATATAACATAATGGATAAGGAATTCACTATGACTAACGAACGCCTCGAAGCTGATACCGTTACTTTTCACATCGAAAATGAAATTGCGTGGGTGAAGTTCAATCGCCCCGAAAAGCGCAATTGCATGAGCCCCAAGCTCAACCGCCAGATGAAGAAGGTGCTTGAGGAGCTTGAGTTTCGCGACGATGTCCGCGTCTTGGTGCTGACCGGCGAGGGCGAGGCATGGACGGCGGGGATGGATTTGAAAGAATATTTCCGCGAGACTGAGGAAAAAGGCCTTGGCGCGATCCGTCAATCTCAGCGCGAATCCTATGGCTGGTTTGAACGGCTCCGCTGGTATGAAAAGCCCACCATCGCGATGATCAACGGCTGGTGCTTTGGCGGCGGCTATGGCCCGCTCTTCGGCTGCGATATCGCCATTGCCAGCGAAGATGCGCAGTTTGGTCTGTCCGAAATCAACTGGGGCATTTTACCTGGCGGTGGTGCATCAAAAGTGGCGCAGGAGCTTATGCCGTTCCGCAAGGCGATGTATCACGCGATGATGGGCGAAAATCTGTCGGGCAAGCAAGCCGAGGAACAAGGCCTTATCACCGAGGCTGTTCCCGCAGACCGACTGAAAGCGCGGGTTCTCGAAATTGCCGAGGTGCTCAAGAAGAAGGACGGCCATGCACTCCGCGCGACAAAATGGACGATGCGGCGGATGGTCGACATGACTTATGACAATGGCCTCGACTATCAAATCCGCGCGCAGGAAGCCCTCCATAGCTTTGGCGGTGCCGCTGCACGCAAAGAAGCCACGCGTCAGTTTCTTGACGAAAAGACATTCAAGCCCGGTCTTGAGACCTTCGACACCGGCAAGGTGAAGGGGTAATCGTCAGGCGTTGGTCGCCGGCATATCGTCATCGCCCAAGTCCACCATCGAGAGCAGCACCAGCGAGCCAAGCGATCCCAGCGCCATGATGATCGAAACACCTGCCAGCCCTAGGTTGCTCGCGAATAGCAGCCCCGCGACAACAGGCGATAGCGCTGCGCCGCCGCGCCCAACGCTGAGTGCAAAGCCAGTGCCTGTTGCGCGGATATGTGTCGGGTAAGCAATCGCCCAGGCAGAGTAAAAGCCGACGATTGCCGAATTGGTGAACAAGCCAACGCTCAACACTGCGAGTGTCCAGCCGTTAAGCGTAGTCTGCCCCATGCCAAACAGGCCGACCATCAACACTGACATGGCAAGCGCAACCATCGTGGCGCGCTTGATCCCGAACTTGTGCATGAACCAGCCAAAGATGGCCCCGCCAATCGCCCCGCCCAGATTGGCGTTGGCGAGCACCCCTGCCCCTTCTGCGCGCGTAAAATGTTGTCCGGCAAATTGCGGATCGGATATGATCACGGGTGCCATTTTGAGAAGATAATAGAAAGTCAGCGCATGGAATGAATATCCAAACGCAAGGAGCAGTGTCGTGCGCAGATACGGGCGCTTAAAAATGTCTGCGACACTCGCCTTGGCCTGCGCAGGGCCAATTGGCGACAATGCCTGCAGTTGCGGCAAGGCGAAGCTCGCGAGCGTTTTATTGATCCGGTCAAGCGCACCTGCCGGGCGGCGTGCGTCGAGGAATGACGGCGTTTCAGGAATGAAAAACCAGACGAGCGGCAGGCACACTAAAGTCGCCCAACCACCAAATTCAAAGATTGCGCGCCAATCATTGACAGGCAGCAGATATTTGACCGTCATACCGCCAAAATAGCCACCCAGCGGATAGCCAATGACCATCAGCGCCATCGCAAAACTGCGCCCTTTGTTGCTTGAATATTCATTCGCCACTGCATTGATCGCCGACAGCATACCGCCAATCCCGATACCCGTCATAAAGCGCCACACCGAAAGCGATTGCGGCGAGGCCGCGCTCGCCGCCAGAAACATCCCGGTCGCCATCAGCACAAGGCAGGCAAGGATGGTCGGCCTGCGCCCGAACTTATCAGCAGCGCCGCCGAGCAGCAACGAACCAACCCCCATCCCGATCAATTCCATCGCCAGCACTATGCCGAGACCATCGGGGCCGAGCGTCCATTCCTGCTTGATGCCGGGGCCAGCAAAAGCACTCGACAATACGTCAAAGCCGTCAAGTGCATTGAGCCCGATGGTCAGCGCGATCGCGATCCATTGGCGCGGATGCATTTTGCCAGCATCGATGATCGATTTGGGACTCATTGGCTATCCTTACCTATTCGTGGTCACTCGTGAATCCGGGCGAGCATCTCTATCAATTGGGACACTTCGTGGCGACTGAACCGCGCCTTCAGCCACGCCTCATGCGCGCGGATCGCTTCCTTTGCCGTGGTGAGGATGTTCGATCCTTCGGGTTCCAGAAACAAGGCCTGTTTGCGCGCATCGGTCGGTGATTTGTCGCGGCGCAGATAGTGACGGGCTTGCAAACGATTGATAATCGCCATGGTAGTGGCGCGATCCATCCGCAGGCGCTGCGCCAGATCGGTTTGCGCAATGCCGGGATGGTCATCGACCAGCCACAAGACTGATACTTGCTTTTGCGTCAGCTCAAGGTCTGCGAATGTTTCCATGAAATGACGATACACTGTGCCGTAAGCAAGCCGGATATGGAATCCAAGGATGTCCTTGATCTCGCCAATATCGGTATCGCCGTCGACGTGCGGCGTCGTAATCGCGATTGTTTCGATTATTCTTGTCATCACATCCCCGTAGCGCGATTGTTAGTGCAACATACAATCAGAGTCGAGTGCAAGACTTTTGCCAAGGAAGACGATGTAGGGCACGGTTGACACGTTCATCCTTGTCAACGCTGCTCCGCAATGTCAGCTGATCGAAGTGCATGTTTCGGGCCGCGGTTCAGGAAAACTGCGTGATGCTCAAATTGTTGCCATCAGGATCGAGGAACCAAGCGATTTTTGCGCCGCCGCCCGGCGGGTTCCAAATCCCGTTTTCATCCTGACCAAAACCTTCATAGATTTGGAAGGTAACCCCTTTCGCGCGCATCGCGGCGGCGGTCGCGAATATGTCGGGCACATCCCATCCCAGCACGGTGTGCGGGCTGGGCACATGATCCGCTATGGGCACGATCCGCAAGGCCACGCCATTCAAATCAAATCCGTCGGCATGCTCACTCGATTCAACGAATGTCAGCCCCAGCGTATCGCGGTAAAAGGCCTTTGCCCGTTCGCGATCACGGGTGAATAAAAAGGTTACGGGCGAGACATTAGCAAGTGGCATCGACACCTCACAAAGCGTGCGCGGATGTTATGATAGGCGTGCGCGAGGATCAAGGCTGAACTCACAATTGTTGCCCGAGGGTCTCCCGCCTATGCCTTACCCTTCATGTACTGTTTTCAACACCATATAGGCCATCAAGCCTTCGGGGCCGTCTTCATGCCCATGGCCCGACCATTTTACGCCGCCAAACGGTGTGTCGGGGCCGCTGAGCATAGTAGTGTTCATGCAGAACATCCCTGCCTCGACTTCGCGTGCTAACCGCTTTTGGCGCTTTGGATCATTAGTCCAGCTATAGGCAGCGAGGCCAAAGGGAAGCCGGTTGGCTTCGGCGATCATCTCCTCTTCCTTGGCGAAGGGGTTTATTATCGCGACGGGGCCAAACGGCTCTTCGTTCATGATATCCGCATCAATCGGCACGTTCGATAGCGCCGAGGGTGCATAGAAATAGCCCTGATTCCCAAGCCTTTCACCACCGGTGCACAGCCTGCCACCGCGCAATACCGCATCATTGATCAGCCGTGCCATCGCTTCGGGGCGGCGGGGATTGGCCATCGGGCCCATCTGGCTTGCGCCGTCAAGGCCATTGCCGACCTTGATCGCCTTGGTGCGTTCGATGAAGCCATCGCGAAACGCATCATAGACACCCTCATGAACGATGAAGCGCGTGGGCGAAACACAGACTTGCCCGGCGTTGCGATATTTGCTGGGCACCATCACCGACAGTACCGCGTCGACGTCAACGTCGTCGAACACAAGGACGGGCCCGTGGCCGCCAAGCTCCATCGTCGTGCGCTTCATATCGTCGGCGGCTAGTTTGGCGAGATGTTTGCCCACTACCGTAGAGCCCGTGAAGCTCACTTTGCGAATGATCGAACTTCCCAGCAAATGGCGCGAAACCTCATCAGGCACACCGTAGACCGCTTGCGCGACTTGTTTGGGAAGTCCAGCGTCGAGCAAACATTGCACGATAGCCAGCGCCGAAGCCGGAGCCTCTTCGGCTGATTTGAGGATCACTGAACAACCGGCGGCAATGGGAGCGCCGAGCTTTCGCCCGGGATTGCCAATCGGAAAATTCCAGGGAGAAAAAGCGGCAACGGGCCCAACTGGTTCGTATGTCACAGTCGACCGCATACCCGCCGGTCGCACCAACTGCCTCCCATAAATGCGCTGCGTCTCCCCTGCATAGAAAGTGAACAGGCCAATGCACATCAGCACTTCGCTGCGGGCCTCAGCAAGCGTCTTGCCCTGTTCCATCGTCGCGATACGCGCAATGTCCTCTTGACGCTCACGCAGCAGCTGTGCGGCTCCCTGCAGGACGGCAGCACGTTGCTGCGCAGTTGAATTCCGCCAGATTGCGAAACCACGCCGGGCAGCCTCAAGTGCGCGGTCGAGGTCGGCTGCGTCGGCCAAAGGCAGTTCGCCTATGACCTCTTCGGTCGCGGGATTGACCACCTGATGCGTGCGGCGGTGACCGACGGCGACATGTTCCCCGTCAATGATCATGTGAAGCGACGGATAAATGGTCATCGTCTGCTTTTCCTAATCGATACAATCATTTTCCCGATCAGGTTCGATCAGTTGATTGTCAAGTGTGAGTGAAAGGCTCCTGATAGCCAGAGACCCATTCAACCGTCTTAGCAAGCCCGCCAAAGGGATAGAAATGAAGCCGGACGCGGCCATGTTCATCTCCAAGTTCGGCGGCGAAAGTGTCGACAAGCTTGTCGGGTCCCGCCGACCCCAGCAAATTCGTGATCGACAAACCATATTTCTTCATCACGCGGGCCGAGGCACCTACGCCGCAGCGTCCGGCAAATCTGAGCAACGTCTTGATCCCCGCTGGCCCCGGAATACCGATCCGGACAGGCGTATCGATTCCGCGTGTGCGCAACTGTTTGAGCCAGCCGAGAAAAGCATCGGGGTCAAACCCAAATTGGGTAACGATGAGCGGTGCCATGCCCCGCCGTTCGATCTCGCCGACCTTCATCGCAAGGACGTTCCACGCTTCTTCGGCGGTCATATTGGGATGGCCTTCGGGATGCCCCCCTACCCCGATGGCCGTGATCCCGTTGCCCTCAAAAGCCCCGGTAGCGATCAGCGCGCTGGTATCAAAATACGGACCTTGCGGGGTTGGCGGATCGCCCGCCACCACAAAACAACGGCGGACACCAGCTTGTTCGACGACGGCGGCGAGATAGCTTTCAAACTCATTGCGTGACAGGATACGGCGCGCAGAGAAGTGTGGCATTGGTTCAAAACCAAGCGCACGCACCGCAACCGCCGCCGCGATCCGCGCCTCTGGTGCTTCCCCCGGCAGAAACGTGATCGCGATGGGCGTTTCTTCTGGGATAAGCGGGGCAGCCTCCTGAAGCGCAGCCACATCCTTGGCCGTTATCTCAAGCGAATAGCCTTCGGTAATGCCCTTAGGCTTGCGATTCCAGTTAACATGTAGTTGGGGCGTCGCCATCAATCGCGACCTGTGCGCCACCCCTGCTGGTAGGTTTCGCGCGCCACCCGCGAATAAGGCACCGAGCTGACCACGGCGCGGACGTTGAATTGCTTATGCGGTTCAACCGTCGTCTTGCGCGTGCCGCCATCTGGTTCGCCCCACACGACATGAAGTTCGGTGCCAATGGGAATTTCTGGGTCAATCGTCGCCAGGCTCAGCGCGGTCTTTTCATTATAGCTATAGCCGGTGAACATCGAAATGCCGACAGTGCGCCCGCCCGCATCCACCACACGGTCATAATTGTGCGGCGCATAATTGGCATTGGGCAGATCGAAGAATTTATAATGTTCGGCATCGGGATTGTAGAGCGAACCCTGAATTGTCGCCATATCGTCGCCGTTCCACGCCAGAGTCACCTTTTTCCGCTGTTCTTCGGGCTTGATCGCTTCGAGTGCCTCACGCCCATGGAAATCATGATCGAATTTCACAAAGGGGCCATAGCCAAGCTCCCAAGGGTTGACATAATAATCCTCGATATTGTCCGAAACGAAACTGCCGCCAATTGCCCCATTGCCTTCATAGCCAGCCGCAGGACACCATTCACGAAATGCTTTGAGCTTTTCGCCGGTATAAACGCCCGGAAGCGGCGACGGGATCCAGCCAGATTCAAGCGTGTTTGAGGCATAAGCGCGGCTGCCGCACTGAACAATGCCGAATTCTTCGCCCGCCGCCAAGATTGCGTCGCGAATCTCGTCGGCTTCTTCGTAAGGGCCCCACAATTCAAGCCCCGGCGCCCCGGCCATGCCGTGACGCAGCGTCCGCACTTCACGCCCGGCGATATTCATCGTCGACATGTTGAAGAATTTCAGTTGTTCCAGCGGGCCGCCGTGCACCTTCTCGATAATCTGCCACGCGCTCGGCCCCTGAATCTGGAACCGCCAGCACTCACGCGTAACCGCCTTGCCATTGGGGCGCATCGGTGATCGATCATCGAGTACGACATCGACGTCATAGCCGCCCGTTTCCGCGTGGAACCGCAACCAGTTGGATGCGGGCGCGCGACCCACATAGACAAATTCTTCTTCGGCCAGCCAGAAAATGATGCCATCACCAATCACATGCCCATAGGGAGTGGTCGGCACATATTGCTTGGCTTTGTTGACCTGCCACCCCTTCATCGTGTTGATTGCGGTATCACTGATCAGCTTGAGTGCATCTTTGCCGCGCAGATAGAGATTGACCATATGGTGTGACTGATCAAAAAGAACCGCGCTATGCTGCCACGCCCATTGTTCAGCGCGCCAATTGCTAAATTCCGCGGCAACGACCGGATAAACATAGGCCCCGATCTGCGAGTTGCGCAGCAGTTCAGCGATGTTACCGGCGCTGGCAAGCAGTTGCTCAAGATTTTTTGCAGCCAATTGGACTCTCCTTGGGTAAATTTTGTATGTAAGACATACAATATTTCCTATGCAGTGCAAATGGAAACAAGCTAGGTGGCGGAAAAAATTCTGGCTGCTAGAGGGCCTAAAACAACGGGGGAAGAAAAAGATGATTGACGAATATATTTTGCGACTTTCGTGCGACGATCGACCCGGTTTGGTGGCCGCGGTCACTGGGTATCTGGCCGAGCACAGGTGCAACATTCTCGAATCACAGCAGTTTAATGACACTGAAGATGGGCAGTTTTTCATGCGCATTGTGTTCGGGACGCTCGCGGGGGCACCTGACAGCGACACGCTGAAAGCTGGCTTTGAACGCTTGGGGAATGGCCACGCCATGACGTGGTCAATTCGTTCGGCGACTGAAAAGCGCCGCGTTGTTTTGCTCGTCTCAAAATTTGATCATTGCTTGGGCGATTTGCTATATCGTTTCCGGATCGGCGAGCTTGGCATGGAAGTGATGGCAATCATCTGCAACCATCCGCGCGAAGCCCTGCATACGTCAATGATCGGCGATATTCCCTTCCACTATCTACCCGTCACCAAAGACACCAAAACGGCGCAGGAAGCCGCGATCAAACAAATTGTTGCCGAAAGCGGCGCTGAGCTGGTCGTGCTAGCGCGTTACATGCAAATCCTATCGGACGATATGGCGAGTTTCCTTTCAGGTCGCTGCATCAATATCCACCACAGCTTCTTGCCTGGTTTCAAGGGGGCGAAACCTTATCATCAGGCGTTCGCGCGTGGCGTCAAAATGATTGGCGCGACCGCCCATTATGTGACGGCAGACCTCGACGAAGGGCCGATTATCCATCAAGATGTGGAAGCGATTACCCACGGCGATGCGCCCGATGACCTTGTTCGCAAGGGGCGCGATATCGAACGGCGCGTTTTGGCGGAGGCTGTCCGCCTGCATTTGGCCGACCGTGTGCTCATGAACGGCAACAAGACGGTGGTGTTCAAAAGTTGAGAGGAAACATGCGGTGAAGGTCAATGCGCTCGATCATATCAATATCATCACCGCCGATTTACACGGCACGGCGGCCTTCTATGCCGAACTGTTCAATCTCGAAACGCGTGAGGCCCCGCCGCCGCTAACGCCGGACAATGCGCAGTGGATGTATGATGATTCGGGCCGCGCGATCATCCACATCAACAGCCTCGATTGCCCGCGCACCTATGCGCGTGACGTCATGCCCGGGCCGACAGGGTCTATCCACCATATCGCGCTCAATTGCGCTGGCCATGACGACATGATGGCGCGGCTCGAGGCGCGCGGTTTGGACTATCAGTGCAATCTAGTCGGCGCGATTGGGCTGCGGCAACTGTTCACAATGGACCCAAATGGCGTTCTGATCGAACTTAACTTCTTCGGGGATTAGCAGATCAAGGGATGGCGCAATGCCATCCCCCATGACCGGTTGATCAGAACGTATATCCAATCGTCAAACCGTAAGTGCGCGGTGGCAGATACGTGACCCCGATGATCCGCCCCGTTGACAGAGCGAAGGTGCTGCTGCGGCGGAACACGTCAAATGTGTTTTTGACCCAAGCCTGCGCGCTGAAATGCTTGCTCGGCGATTGGAACCTGAGCGCAAAATCGGTCAGCGCATAGCCGGGCGTGCCTTCGCGGGCGCGGGCAAATTCGGTGAAGAAGACGTTGCTTTTGCCCCCTACGTCGCCCGACAGCGTCAGCGTGCCAACACTTTCCGCAATGATCGGCAAATCCCACTCGGCGCGGGCATTATAGGCCCAATCGGGCGAATTGCGCGTCTGGTTACCCGCCAATTGTATACTGCACGGGCCGAGATTGGTGGTTAGGCTGGTGCCACATGGCCCGCCGAAGGCAGTAACGACTGGGTTCGTAACTGGATTATAGGGCGCTCCGCCAGTTACGTTCACGGGGTTGAGCGGATCGAGCGTCACGAAATCGCGGTAACGACTACGCGTGTATGACACTGCGCCCGACAGCCGCAGCGCGGGCGTTGGGCGTGCTGCCAATTCGACTTCAACACCCTGAGCGGTTGTCCGCGCCGCATTCTGAAACTGCGTCAAAAACCCTGCCGGACCGCCAGCGATCGTCCGGTTAATCTGCAATCCTAGCAACGTATAGGTATAAGCCGCCAGATTTAACGTCAGCTTACGATCCAGAAACTGGCTCTTGATCCCGATTTCATGGTTTTTGACGGTTTCGGGATTAACGATGATCGTGCTGCCCGCCGCATTTTCGCCCGAACCTGCTTTGAAGCCTTCGGCGTATGTATAATATAGCAGCACGTCGCGGCTCGGTTGCCACTGCGCGCCAAATTCAGGGGTGAAGTCTTTAAACGTGCGCTGACGGAAGGTAGCCGCACTGGTCGTCACAAAGATTGGCCCGGCACCATTGCCGGCAAAGATAATCGACGGATTGCGCGACGTGACCTTTTCGCTGCTATAACGCCCGCCAAGTTTGACCGACACGTTATCAAGCCCCGCAATCACGCCCAAATCAAAGTTGACTTGCCCAAATGCGGCATAAGTTTCGGTGCCAAGATCTGAATTCAGGCACACACGCTGCGGCGCGATTGTGCCATCGACGGGCGCGGCCTGATTCCCGCAATTGTCGAGAGCCTGCCGCAGCGATATGCTGCCAATCAGCGCGGGCGATGGCGCAGCGCCATCAAGGCCAACCACGTTGGCGCGTAATGACGTCAGCAATTGGCGGTCACCATTGGGAAAGTCGCCGACAAGGTCACGCGGGCGCTGGCGTTCGTTGAAATAATAGAATCCTAAAACGCCTTTTATCGCATCGCTTGTGTAACCCAGCTGGAATTCATTGCTATATTGCTTGCTGTTGATTTGGCGACGCTGCACCGTCGACACTTGGCCTGTGGTCGCGCGGCTGTTGACGATCTGCGACGCATCGAGATCTTGGATCAGCGCTGTCCTGAAATCGCGATAATTGGCGATGTTGGTGAGCGTCAGATGCTCTGAAACATCAACCTTGAACGTGCCGGTGAAGGAATAGCTATTCGTCCTGACCGACGGGGGCACATCCGACGCCAAATCGCGTGGATTGGTGGCAAAACCGCCAATGCCAATCGGCGCAAGCCGAGCAACGCCAGGGAAGGCGGGCTCAAGATATTTGATCGCGCCCGAATTGTCATTCTGGGTAAAATATTCACCGGTCAGAAGAACATCGACGATCCCGGATTGCACCTCGACATGGCCGCGCAGGCTCCGCCGCTTGAGATTGTCGACTGGTGTCCCCGTATTGGGGTTGCGGCCAAAGCCATCCCGATCCTCGGTCTTGCTGGCAAGACGAATGCGGATCGCGTCTGAAAGCGGCAGGTTGAGCGCGGCTTCGATTACAATCTGATTATAGTTGCCGTAGGTACCACGCACATAGCCTGACAGGTCCTTAGTCGGCTTCGCCGTGATCAAGTTGATCGATCCGCCAACTGCGTTTCGACCATAGAGGCTGCCCTGTGGCCCGCGCAAAACCTCGACTCTTTCAAGGTCGAACAGCGAGGTAAGCTGCGCCTCGGCGCGCGCCACATAGGCACCATCGACATGCAATGCGACGCCCGTGCTGCTACCCGTTGTCGACGTATTGGCGCCGACACCGCGAATGAACAGCTTCGCTTGGTTGAAATCATTACCAATATTGACGCTAGGGATGATCGTTTGCAGATCTTCAAGATTGCTAATCTTCTGGTTCACAAGCGAGTCTGCGGTCACGGCTGATACGGCAGCGCTCACATCTTGCAGCGATTGCGAGCGCTTCTGCGCGGTCACAACGATTTCACCTTCGTCGGCCGCAGCCGCAGGCGCAGACTGGCCAAACGCCACAGACGCGTTGAAGCCTAAAACCAAGCTGATCGCCAAAGTGGATGCTGATGCCAAGTTCAATTTCATAAATGCTCTCCTCACGGGAATGTCACCCCCGATGAGGCGCTTCTTGTCAATATTGGTATGTAACACTTACAATTGTCAATTGGCACAATTGGCCCATGCCTGCGAATTCGGCTCGCCTGTGCTATATTTACATCGCTTATGGATGAGGAATCGGCAGCGGTCAGCTCAGCCCCAGCAATCGTGCCGCATTATCCTTCATGATGCCTGGCATGACTTCATCCTTGAAGCCGACACTCTGTGCCGCTTCGATCCATTTTTGCGGATGAATTAGAGGAAAATCGCTTCCGAACATCATCTTCTTCTTAAGCTGACCGTTGGCATAAGTGATGATCTGCGGCGCGAAATATTTGGGGCTCCAGCCCGACAGGTCGATGTAGACATTATCTTTGTGCAACGCCATCGAGAGCGATTCATCGACCCACGGCCAGCTGGGATGGGCGAGGATGATTTTCATGTCAGGAAAATCGACTGCCACATCATCGATCAGCATTGGCTGGCCCCATTTAAGCCGCACGCCACCGCCGCCGCGCATGCCAGTTCCCATGCCGCTATGGCCAGTGTGAAAAATGGCAGGCAACTTATATTCGGCAATCACCTCATAAAGCGGATAGGCGACGCGATCCGCCGGGTGAATATCCTGCATGATACCGTGAAATTTAAAGCCCTTTACGCCCTCATTCTCGATCAAGTCACGCGCTTCGCGCGCGCCCATCTTGCCCTTGTGCGGATCGATTGAGGCGAAGGGAATACAGATATCGTCATTCTTCGCTGCCATCCGAGCAATTTCGAGATTGCTGATCCGTTTGGCCCCGATGCCGCTTTCGCAATCGACCGTGAACAAACAAAAGGCAATCTGCTGCTCGCGGTAAATCTCTATAATTTCAGGTATTTTGGGGCGTTCGCGCGGCGCTTTGAAATAGGCGCTCGCCGCGTCGAAATATTTGCCCATGATGGGGTCTTCGGGGTCGTGACACGAAACCTCGGCATGAACATGGACATCGATGGCTTTGATTTTGGATAAGTCTATGGGCATGAGCTTCCCCTTGGTCACCCCGACGCAGGCCGGGGTGACGTAAGCGCTACAGCTGAATAATCACTGTTTTCGTTTCTAGATACGCCTCTATCCCCATCCGGCCCTGTTCGCGGCCAATGCCCGATTGCTTATAGCCGCCAAAAGGAAGCGCGGTATCGATGGTCGCGTGACAATTGCCCCATACCGTGCCCGACTTGATCTTCGCAGCGAGCTTATGCATCGTTGCAACATCCTTGGTCCAAATGCCTGCGCCAAGCCCGAAACATGTGTCGTTCGCCGCCTTTGCGACTTCATCGAGATCATCAAACCTTTGTGCCACGACAACAGGGCCAAAAATTTCTTCGCGCACCACGCTCATTTGTGGGTTCACATCGACGAGGATTGTCGGATTGACGAAATAGCCGCCGCTTGACGACGGCGCGTCGCCGCCCATCGCGACGCTAGCGCCATCGCGTTTGCCGGCTTCGATATAGCCCATCACCTTGTCATGCTGTTCCTTGCTGACGATCGCGCCCATATGCGCTTCGGGATCAAGCGAGGCGCGCGGTGCCCAAAAGGGTGCCGTGGCGGCCATGCCTTCAAGCACCTGATCAAATACTGACCGATGCGCATATAACCGCGATCCAGCGACGCACACTTGCCCAGCGTTGAAGAAGATAGCCCCGGCAACGCCGGGCGCTGTCGAATTGACGTCAACGTCGGGCATCACCACCACCGGCGATTTGCCGCCCAGTTCAAGCGTGACGCGCTTCATCGACTCAGTTGCGTTACGGTTGATCACCTTGCCGATTTCGGTTGATCCGGTGAAGGCTACCTTATCGACATCGGGATGCTTCACCATCCGGTCACCGGCCGTGTGGCCATTGCCAGTGATGATGTTGACGACGCCCGCCGGAAAGCCCGCCTCTGCGACAAGATCGGCAAGGCGCAGCGCCGTGATTGATGTTTGTTCGGCAGGCTTTAGAACAATCGTGCAGCCAGCCGCCAATGCAGGCGCAATTTTGAGACAAGCCATTAACAGCGGGAAATTCCACGGCACAATTTGCGCGCAAACGCCAACGGGTTCCTTGACTGTGTAGCTGAACACCGTCCCAGCAGGCATTGTATAAGGCGCGGTCGTTTCGCCTGCGACCTTCGATGCCCACCCCGCCATGAAACGGATTTGGCTGATCGCACCTGGAATATCGACTGCGCCTGCCATGCCCTTTGGTTTGCCATTATCGATGGCTTCCAATTCGGCGAGTTCGTCAGCATGTGCTTCCATCAAATCGGCAAGCCGGATCATCGTCCGCTCGCGCACCATAGGCGGCAGGTTTGACCAGCGGCCATCATCAAAGGCGGCACGCGCCGCGGCAACCGCGCGATCAACATCCTTGTCTGAAGCGTCGACAATCCGACTCACTTCGCGTCCGCTCGACGGATCTTCAACCGCAATCGTTACGTCATGCGAAGAGCGCACCCACTCGCCATTGATAAACAAAGCAGGCGTGCGCGACAGCGCCTTTTGGGCGACGTCCGAATAAGCACGTTGCTCAAGCGAAATCTTCGTCATCTCATTCATGTCATATCCTCTCGTGATCGAATCCCGGCTCTTTTTCATAGTAGCGAAAATTGTGAGTGTTGCATACAAATTTTGCTTGGCATGGCCCCAGATTGTTGCGTAGCACGGACAGCATGATGATCATCGCAGACCCAATTGCAACCCACGCACGCACACAACCCCATTCGCTTGCGATTGGCGATGCCGAAAGTGGCACCCGCTGGAGCTATCGGGCACTAGATAATGCCGTCAATCGCACTGCTGCTTTTTTGGCAGAAACACTGGGGCCCGCGTCGGGCGAAAGGGTCGCAACGCTGGCGCGTAATGACGTGAATATTGTTATTCTTCAATTGGCGTGCGCGCGGGCCGGCGCGATCTTTGTGCCATTCAACTGGCGGCTGGCGGGGCCAGAAATTGACGCCTTAATCCAGGACGCGACACCCGCACTCCTGTTTCATGATGCTGATTTCAGTCCCGCAGCGGCACGCTGCCAAACCTATTTGCTTTCCGATGTGGCCGCGCTTGTCGCGCAAGCAGGTGCCGTGCCACCACCCGAAGCGCGACGTGATTTTGAGGCACCAACCACCCTGCTCTACACGTCGGGCACAAGCGGAACACCCAAAGGCGTGATGATCTCTGAATCGAACGCACTCTGGGGCAATTTCAATTTCATCTTTGGCAATGATGTGGGAACGAACAGCGTTTTTCTGTGCGACATGCCGCTTTTCCATACCGCCGGCTTATTCGCCGCCGTCCGCGTGCCCTTGACTGCGGGCGGCGCGGTCTGGATTTCCAAAGGCTTTGATGTGATCAAAACACTGGCGCGGATTGCGGATCCGGCGCTTGCCATAACGCACTATTTTTCAGTGCCGCAGATGGCACAAATGCTGTGGAACCATAACGAATTTGATCCTGCCATGCTCCGTGGCTTGCGCGTTTGGGCGACGGGCGGTGCCCCCAACCCGCCTGCGCAGATTGAACGGTTCGTCCGCGCGGGGATCAACATGTCCAACGGATTTGGCATGTCCGAAACAGGTTCCAATTTCGGTATGCCAGTCGCTGACAAGGCGCAATTGCTTGCCAAGTCCGGTTCGTGCGGCTTACCCTATATTTCGGTGGAAACGCGCATTGTTGACGCTTCAGGCCGCGACGTCATGCGCGGCGAAGCGGGCGAACTGTGGCTGCGCAGCCCGAGCATCACTACAGGATATTGGAACCGCCCCGATCTAACCGCCCACGCTTTTGCGGACGGTTGGTTCAAAACGGGCGACGTAGCGTCACAAGATTGCGACGGATTTTTCTACCTCGTCGACCGCAAGAAGGATATGTATATTTCGGGTGGAGAGAATGTGTATCCCGCCGAAGTTGAAGCCATACTTTGCGAACATGAAGATGTTGCCGAATGCGCAGTGATCGGCGTTCCAGACGAAAAATGGGGTGAAGTTGGTGCCGCCTTCATCATTGCCCGCCCTGGATCCGCGCTGACGCAGAAAATCATCATCGATCACTGCGCGGCTAGATTAGCGAAGTTCAAAGTCCCCGTACTGGCTATCTTAACGGACGCAATTCCCCGCACTGCGTCGGGGAAAGTGCAAAAGCATGTGCTGAAAACGATGATCTAACTGACCTATCGACTTGATGGCGTCAGATTTTAGTTAACCATCCGTGCATTCTCGCCCCAATGCGCGATACGCAGCGCTTTTTTGTCCATTTTACCGGCGGCAGTGCGCGGAATTGAGTCAATGAATTGCACAGATTTTGGCGCTTTCACGCCGCCCAGCCTTGCTTTGGCATGGTCGATTATAGCTGCGGCTTCAATGCCATCGGCAACGACGATTGCGTGAACCTGTTCCCCCCACTTTTCATGGGGAATGCCAATCACCGCACATTCGCGTACGTGCGGCAATTCGGTGATGGCGGCTTCGACTTCGGTCGTAAAGACGTTGAACCCGCCAGAGACGACCATGTCCTTCTTGCGGTCGACGATATAAATATAGCCATGTTCGTCGCGCCTCGCGACATCGCCTGTATGGTGCCAGCCAAAGGTTCGCACTTCCGCTGTTGCCTCAGGCTTTTCAAAATAGCTGTGCGTTACAAGCGCACCGCGAACGACGATCTCCCCCGGCACCCCCACCGGTAGCAAATTACCATCATCATCCATGATCCCGACTTGCACTGACCGGGTTGGCTTGCCGCAGCTTGCCAACCGTTCGGGATGGTCGCCGTGCGCCGCCGCTGCCACCACTTCGGGTGGAAGCCAGGTAACAATCATGGGCGCTTCCACCTGACCATATCCCTGACACATGCACGGCCCGAAGGTTTCGACGGCGACCCTTAGTTTTTCGGGCGAAACCGCCGATCCGACAAGGATGAAGATGCGCAGCGACGCGTAATCATGCGCGGCAATTTCGGGTGACGCCAGCAATTGGTACAGCGCTGTGGGCGGCAAATACATATGCGTGATTTTGCGTTCATCGATGGTGCGCAGCACGCGTTCAGCATCAAAACCTGGCAATATGACTTGCGTTGCGCCGAGGCTGAGCGTTGATAGCGCAATCGGCCCCGCCGCATGGGTAATCGGCGCAGACACGAGCGCAACGGGGCTATCGGTGCGTCCGCCCATCGCGTCGGCGGCGGTCTCTATCATCGTTCCCCAGCCCAGATTGGCGACATTAGCGCCCTTTGACGGGCCTGTCGTGCCACCGGTTGGGATGATGCCAACCAAATCGCTCAAATTGCCAAAAGCATCAATTTCGGGCACGACAAAGTCCGCAGATGTGGTGGCTCCAATGAAATTTTCGAGCGACGGCACATCACCGTCCACCCGGTCGAGGCAGACGAGCCTCGTCAAGCGGGGACAAAGGGCCACAAGCTGCCGTATCTCGTCACCAAGACTAGAATGATAGAACATCCATTCGCACCGCACATAGTTGATATAGGCGGCATTGGCATCGATCGCATTGCGCGTATTGACGGGGATCCAAATGCCATTAGCGCGCCACAACGCCAATAAAGTTATCATCAATTGCGCTGAATTAGGGGCATAAAGCGCGGCAGATTGCTGGTTTGTAAAGCCATGGGCCTGCATGGCGGCCGCAATCTGTTCGGTGAGCCCCTTCACCTCGGCAAAGCTGTGTTCGGTCCCGCTATCGGCGTCGATCAGGGCAACGCGGTTAGGGGCAAGGTCATGGCCCCGATCAAAATAATCAATAGCACGCATATGTTATTCCCAACTGTTGATTTCAGGCGTCAGCACCGACAAGTATGATCATAGCCGTGATGCCGCAATGTCAGCGCCTTCGCGCAGCGCGCGCAGCTTTTTCCACGTCACCAACGGATCAATCTTGCCATAGCCCGCAAAGGTTCCAAAGCCGCAGTCAGTTGACGCGATCACGCGGTCCGCGCCGACAATATTGACAAACCGTTCGATGCGCTGAGCGATTAATTCGGGGTGCTCGACATAGTTTGAACATGTGTCAATGACGCCGGGTGCCAGCTTTTTATGGTCTGGAATTTTGGCATCTGCCCAGACTTTCCATTCATGTTCATGGCGCGGGTTGGCGCCTTCGAACAATATTGTCGCGGGCCGCGCTTTGAGGATGATGCTGATAATGCGTTCAAGCGGGATATCATGGTCATGCGGGCCTTCATAATTGCCCCAACAAATATGCATCCGCATTTGCTCGGGCGCAATGTTTGCGGTCGCCGCATTCAGCGCCTCGACATTGGCCTCTGCGACCTTCAGAAACTCAGCTTCGCTGGCATCCTGATAGCCGGTATGGCGCGACATTGCGAGATCAGGGCAATCCAGCTGGAGCTGGAACCCCGAAGCTGCGATCGCTTCATATTCAGGCCGCATCGCCGCCACAAGATCAGCGAGATACGCTTCGTGACTTGGATAAAATTGGTTGGGCTGGAACGCCGTTATCAGCCCGGGCGACGCTGCGTTCAAAAAGCCTTTCGCCGTTTTGCCCGCCATCGCCGTGGTGAAGCGACGTATATCTTCATGGCAGGGTTCCAGATTGACCAGCCGCACTTCGGAAGAGCAAGCGGCGCGGACGAATTCCTGTGCGCCCATGATCGCGACCTGCTTTTCGCGAAATTCTGCCAGTGGGGCGAGGTCAAGTGCTGGTTTGCGGGGAACATCTCCCCCGAAGCCGGACAAGCGCTCGGTGATGTAGGTTGAGTAGCCGACCTTGCCAATCTCGCCGTCGCTAACGGTTGAAACCCCTGCCGCAATCTGATGTTCGACAGCTTTGTCAACGGCGGCTTGCACAAGATCGTCGAAGGCATCGACATCATAGGGTTGCCCATGATCGCGCGCGAGCAGCAAGGGGACAAGCTCAGCGCCTCGGGGTAAACTGCCCACATGTGTGGTTTCAATTGATTTGGTCATTGTGTTTCCATTCGTATGTCATACATACAAATCACCCGCCACCAATGATACAGTTAAATTTCGTAAGGGGGTCATGATGACCGAGTTGGAACGTCTGATTGCCGAGCGCGCCTGCGAGCGCCTGATCCTCGATTATGCCGCGCTCAATGATGCGGGCGATTGGGATGCCGTGGCCGCACTTTACATTGACGCCGGCCGGATGAGTCGGCCGATTGCGCCTGATGACTTTATCGAAGGGAGAGACGCGATTCTGGCCGCTTTCAGGGCAAGGCCGCCGCGCAAGACACGGCACATCTGCGCCAATATCCGCGTCACCCTTGACGGCACCAACGCCGCACAAGCGACGAGCCAAATTCTGCTCTTCACAGCAGCGGACACCTCGCCTCTTGTCGGAAGCTATTCGGATCGCTTCATCCACAATGCCGAAGGCTGGCGCTTTGTCGAGCGGCGCGGCAGTCTCGATTTTTAGCCCGGTCAGGCGAGCACTTTGCCCGGATTGAGGATGTTATGCGGATCAAGTGCGGCTTTGATCGTCCGCATCAGCGCGATTTCAGCTTCGGTCCGTGATAGCCCGAGATGATCGCGCTTGTGGAGGCCGATGCCATGTTCAGCTGAAATCGACCCCTGATGATCGCGCGTCACCTGATAGACCGCCAGTTCAACCGCTTCGAGCTGATCCGCGCCAAAGCCGCCTGCAATCAGATGGATATTGCCGTCGCAAACATGACCGAAGAATATCGTCTCAATGCCGGGCCAGCGCGCTTCGAGCACCGCGCAGCACTGTGTAACCAGACTATCGATGCGGCTGGTCGCGACGCTCAGATCAAAATTGCCCGCCGGCGAATAAGCCTGGATCAGCTCACCCCCCATATCGCGGATCGCCCAGATGGTGCGCGTCTGTTGCACCGATTGGGCGAGCACCGCATCCTCGACGATCCCCGCCTCCAATGCGGCTTCAAGGAAGGCCCCCAATTGCGCTTCGGCGCTGTCATCCGAAGTTGATATTTCGACGAGCGCATAGGCCCCCGCCCCCACTGGCAGGGGTGGCGCGCCCGCTTTGCGCGCGGTCGCCCGCTCATAGAAATCGGGCCACATCACTTCAAAGGCCGAAAGCGCATCGCCCAACTGCGTGCGCGCCAGCGCCAGATAACGTTCACACTGCGGATAATCGGCAAAGCTCGCGAGGCTGACCGCCATCGCGCGTGGCTTTGGCACCAGCCGCAGCACGACGCGAGTGATGATGCCCAGCGTCCCTTCGCTGCCGATGAACATCTGTTTCAGATCAAAGCCTGCATTATTTTTCAGCATCTGGTTCAGTGATGAGATGATCGTGCCGTCAGCCAGCACAACCTCAAGCCCCAGCACCAACGCGCGCGCCATGCCGTAACGGAGCACACGATTGCCGCCCGCATTGGTCGATAAATTGCCGCCAATCTGGCACGTACCGCGCGATCCGATATCAAGCGGGAACATCAGCCCCGCTGCATCGGCGATTTCCTGTATCCGCTCAAGCGGCACGCCTGCGCCCACAACCACAGTTTGCGCCGCGACATCAACCGGCTCCACGTCGATCATCCGTTCCATCGAGACGAGCAATGCACCCTTGCTCGGAACAGCACCACCAGTCAGCCCCGTCAGCCCGCCCTGCGGCACGACGGGAATCCGGGCTGCATTACAGGCCGCGAGCAAGTGCGAAACCTGCTCACTGGTCTTGGGCCGGGCGAGCGCAAGCGGCACATCATCAGGGCCGGCGCGCATCAGCCAATCGCCATGATATTTCTCGCTAACCTCGAAGGTCAGCCCGCAATCGGGCATTTCGGCGGCGAGCGCGGTGAGTGTTTCAACTGGCGTCATTGTAAGTCACACATACAGTTGCACCCTTTGCCGCAATGTTTATTGTGTAGGCATGGAATGGAATGACATCAAGGCGCTCGTCGATGACCGGGTGGGCGAAGGCTGGTTCAGCGTTCACCGCGACGCCTTTACCAGTGACGCGCTGTTCGATCATGAAATTGCGCATGTCTTCGAAGGCGGCTGGGTCTTTCTCGGCATGGCGTGCCAAGCGCCAGGCCCGCATGATTTTTTCACCACAACGATTGGCCGCACGCCGGTTGTCGTGATGCGCGATGGCAAAGGTGCGCTTGGTGCTTTCGTCAATAGCTGTCCGCATAAGGGCGCGACGATTTGCCAGACGCGGCGGGGCCATGGCCGTGTGCATGTCTGCCCCTATCATAGCTGGACCTTTGACAGTGCGGGGCGCAATGTCGCGGTCAAGGCGGCGAAGGCGGGGGCCTATTCGCCGGCCTTTGACGCCGCATCGCATGATCTCGCGCGGCTTCCCGCCTTTGCCGATTATCGCGGATTCCTGTTTGGCTCGCTCGTCGAGACTTGTCCGATCGAAGAGCATCTGGGCGAAGCGCGCCATTTCCTTGATGTTGCGGCGGATCAGGGCGAGGACGGGCTTGAGCTGGTGCCGGGTGAAGTGATCTTCACTTATGACGGCAATTGGAAAATGCAGCTCGAAAACTGCGCCGATCCTTATCACTTCACCTCGGTGCATCCCTCCTATGTCCGCCTGATCGAAAAGCGTAACGCCGAAAAGATCGACAATGCGGTCAAGTCAGTCTGGGGCAAGGATGCGGCGTGGAGCGAAATGACTGGCGGGATTACCGGGGGCACTTTTGCCTTTGACGAAGGCCATGTCGTCAATTGGCAGATCATTCCGTTAAGCGACGCGGTGCCCTTGGCCGAACGCGCCGAGGCCTTGGCGCAGCGTTACGGGAAGGCGCGGCGCGACTGGATGGTCAATATGCGCAACCTCACCATCTTCCCCAACATGCAGCTCGCCGAAAATGCATCGAGCCAGTTGCGGATCATCCGACCGCTGGCAGCGGGCAAGACCGAAATGCGCACCTTCTGCATCGCCCCCAAAGGCGAAAGCGACGGAGCGCGCGCGCAGCGCATCCGCAATTATGAGGATTTCTTCAACCCCACCGGCATGGCCACCCCCGATGATGCAATCTGCTACGAAGCGGCGCAGCGCGGGCATGGCGGCAGTTTGTCGCCCTGGCTGCTCGGCTATGCACGCGGGATGCAAGCGATGGTGGCAGGCGGTGACGCCCATGCGGCACAGCTTCCCGTCAATCCGGCGCGCAGCGTGCCTTCGGATTCGCAATTGTGCGATGAGACTTTGTTCCATTCATATTACCGCAGCTGGCTCGCGCGGCTCCAAAAGGGGCTGGGCGCATGATCACGCGCGACGAGGCGCATGACCTGATCGCGCGCGAAGGCATGTTCCTTGATGCGCGGCGCTGGGATGAGTGGCTCTCGCTGTTTACCGAAGATGTGACCTATTGGGTGCCCGCCTGGGCTGATGAGGTGACGCCGACATCTGACCCGCAGCGTGAATTGTCGCTCATTCATTATCAGGGGCGGCATAATCTGGAAGACCGCGTGTGGCGCTTAAAATCAGGTCTGTCGATTGCCTCAACCCCGCTGGTGCGCACCTCACATATGACGTCGAACATTCTGGTCGACGCGGATGGTCGCGTCCATGCAAGCTTCACTGTCCATTGTTATAATGCGCGGCTTCAGCACAGCCATCTCTTCTTTGGTCATTATGCCTATGAACTGCGCGCCGAAGGGGCTGCGTGGAAGATCGCCAAAAAAACCACCACTCTTTTGAACGACTGCATTCCTGCGGTTGCGGATATCTATATGCTATGATCACAGTTCGCGAAGCCACATTCGATATCTTGCGCAAAACAGGGATGACGACGATCTTCGGCAATCCCGGATCAACCGAGCTGCCCATGTTCCGCGATTTTCCAGATGATTTCCGCTATGTGCTGGGGCTGCAGGAATCAGTCGTGATGGGCATGGCCGATGGCTATGCGCAGGCAACGCGGGGGGCGGCGTTCGTCAATCTGCACTCGGCAGCAGGCGTTGGCCATGCGCTAGGCAATCTCTTCACTGCGTTCAAGAACCAGACGCCTTTGGTGGTGACGGCGGGGCAGCAAGCACGCTCGATCCTGCCTTATGAGCCCTTCCTCTATGCCGAACGCGCGACCGAATTTCCAAGGCCCTATGTCAAATATTCAGTCGAGCCCGCCCGCGCCGAAGATGTGCCCGCCGCCATTGCGCGCGCTTATCATATCGCGATGCAAGCGCCGCAAGGGCCGGTGTTCGTCTC
Source organism: Sphingomonadaceae bacterium (assembly GCA_046153565.1). Classification (GTDB taxonomy): domain Bacteria; phylum Pseudomonadota; class Alphaproteobacteria; order Sphingomonadales; family Sphingomonadaceae; genus Aquisediminimonas. Next base: position 3,469 of record JBJXDU010000001.1, on the reverse strand, counting down.
AATCCCCATCGATGATTGGGACCGGATGTGCGAGCTTGCGGAGTTGGCAACCGTTTCGCAATCGGTGCGCGGCGATGCCATGATGCTAGGGGGCGTGGCGCAGGCGCTGGCGGTTGCGCGGCGGCCCGTCTTTGTTGTCGGCGCGGGCGTATCGCTTGATGATGCGTGGGATGAAGTGGTAGCACTAGCGCAGCGCCACAATGCCGCCGTCTGGGTCGCGCCGATGAATGCGCGCGCTAGTTTTCCCGAAGACCATCCGCTGTTTCAAGGCTTTCTGGCGGCATTTCGTGAGCGGATCGTTGCTGACCTTGGCGACACCGATCTTGTCCTCGTGCTCGGCGGCCCCGCCTTCACCTACCATGCCGAAGGGTTCGGCCCGCATGTGCCCGAAGGGGCAAAGCTGTATCAATTGACCAATGACCCCAACCTGGCGAGCTGGATCCCCGGTGGCACCGCTATTGTCACCAACCTGAAGGCAGGGATCGCTGATCTGCTCGCTCCTTCCCTACCCGCGACGCGCCCCGCCCCCGCCCCGCGCGCGGCCTTCCCCGCCCTGCCCGGCACGCCGCTGACTGATGCTTATCTGATGCAGCGGATCGCTGCGCTGCGCCCTCTCGACTCGATAATCGTCGAAGAAGCAGCGAGCAGCCGCGGCGCGATGCATGACCATCTGCCGATTACCCGGCCCGACACTTTCTTCACCTGTGCGAGCGGCGGCCTCGGCCACGGCCTGCCCGCCGCCATGGGTGTCGCGATGGCAAAGCGCGAACGGGTGATTGCCTTGCTTGGTGATGGTGCGGCAATGTATGCCATCCAAGGGCTATGGAGCGCAGCGCAGATGGCGCTGCCGATGACCTTCATCATCGTCAACAACCGCCGCTATGAGGCGCTCCACGTCTTTGGCCGCCATTTCGGCCTGCAATCGCTTGAGGGCACTGATTTATCGGGCATCGACTTTGTCGCGCTGGCCCAAGGACAAGGCGTGAATGCTGTCCGGGTCGAGCGCGCCGAAGGGTTAGATGAGGCCCTCACCGCCGCCTTTACTTCGGACGTGCCGACGCTGGTTGAGGTGCTGGTTGATTAATGCGCGGTCTGGCCGCCGTCGATCACGAAGAGCGATCCATTGATAAAACTCGCCGCATCTGAACAGAGATGGAGCACAGTCCCCGCAATTTCTTCAGGCTGTGCCGCCCGTCCGCTGATATTTTGCGCGAAGAAGGCGGCTTTGAACTCGTCACTGTCAAGCCAGGCCTGCGTCATTGGTGTGGCAACGAAGCCCGGGCCGATGGCGTTGACGCGGATTCCGACTTGCGCATATTCGATCGCGACCGCTTTGGTCAGGCCCACAACGGCGTGCTTGGCGGCGACATAGGCCGACATATTGGGGTCGGCGATAATGCCCGCGACCGAGGCGGTATTCACAATCGCCCCGCCACCAGCCTTTAGAAAATGCCGAATTTCGGCCTGCATCGCGAAATAGACGCCCTTCAAATCAACGTTCAGGATCAGATCAAGATCGCTGGCAGGCACTTCATGAAAGGGGAGCGGCGGCGGCAGGACGCCCGCATTGTTGAACGCCATATGCATCCCGCCGAACCGCGCCACACACGCAGCGACTAGCGCAGTCATGGCATCGGCATCGGACACATCGGCTCGGACGAACGCGGCCTTCCCCCCTTGCGCCTCGATCATCGCCACCGTCTCGGCCGCGAGGTCATCGACATCGCCAATCATGACGCTGGCCCCCTCGCGCGCAAAGGCAAGCGCGGTCGCGCGGCCAATGCCCGTCGCGCCGCCGGTGATCAGAACGACTTTTCCGTCAAATTGCATGGGATGCTCCTTCTTCAAACAAGATCGCCAACAGCGCCTCGGGCGCGTCGTGCATCACATTGTGGCCGCTCTCAAGCGCATGGGTGCGCCATGCCGGATCAGCCGCCGTCCGCTCATGGAATTTGCCAAAGGTTTTGGGCGCGCCCTTTTGCGCATAAATATAAGTGCGACGCGTGATCGTTTCTTGATCGCCGTTCAGGCGAACGGGCTCAAGCAAAGTCAGCAATGGATGACGCGTCAAATGCGACGGTGCCCCGGGAAAGGGTGCAACAAGGCCCGGTGCGTCACGCTGTGCATCAATATAATGCTGGCGTTCCCAATTGGTCGCGATGTCCCACAATGCCTCGCCGTCGCGCGGCAGGAAGGCATCGATATAGACGATGGCACTGATCTGCGCGGCGCGCTTGGCGGCAATGCTAGTGATGATCATCCCGCCATAGCTATGCCCGACAAGGATGAAACGATCGAGCGATGCGCCGTCGATCACGCCAAGCACATCGTCAACATGCGTTGATAGCGTGATGGCTGGTGACAATTCGCGGACACGCGTGCCAAGGCCGGTGAGTGCAGCGACATGCACATCATGCCCCGCCGCGCGCAGCCGGTCGGCGATAACAGCATAAGCATCGCCACCGCCCCACGCGCCGTGGACGAGGACAAAGGCGCTCATCGGCTCATTCCTGCCACGCCGCTTGTTCACCCATCGCCACTTTCGACGAATTGCCGAGCAGGAAATCGCCGAGAACATCGATGCTCGCCGGAAACGCCTTTTGCACGCGCGCGCGCAGATCGACTGAATTCTTCGACGCCGCGACCAGTTTTGGCCACATCGCAATATAGCGCCTGCTGTAATCAAGCCCGGACGCGTCGTTGGGCAAGCCGGGTTTCGAATGACCTGCGACAACGAGCACGGGTTTGAGCGCGGCGAGCTGTTCAATCGCCTTGCCCCACGCAGCGACCCCGGCGGCATCATGTTCGCCGAACCAGAGATACATTTCATTATAGACCAGATCGCCGGGGAAAAGCGCCTTGATGCTCGGTGCCCACAGCGCGGTCGCGTGAACATGATCGCCCTGAACAGGGCCGATGACCTTAAGCTCACGCCCTTCGAGCATGATTGTGTCGCCCTCTAACGCGGCAGGCGCGGTTGGATGGCGCGGGCCATTGGCCCCGAGCAACGGCCCCCAGCGCTTCACCTTGAAGGGCAGCGATCGCCAGATATCGGCGACGACAACGGGGTGCGCCACAACCTTCGCGCGCGGGAAGGCGTCGGTAATCACTTCCATCGCAAAGAAATGGTCGGGATGATCATGGCCAACGAAGATGGTCTCAAGCTCTTTACCGCTATCAAGGATCATCGCGACAACGCGGTGCGCATCGGCCAACGTAAAAGGCGCATCGACAAGCACGGCTTTCGACTCGCCCTTGATCAACGCGATATTGGCGCTGAGCGAGCCGGGGCTGGTTTGCAGCACTTCAACCTCAAGCGGCTTTTGCTGCGCGATTGCGGGTGCCGCGAACAGCGCCAACAGTGCGAATAGCCATTTTTTCATCATCATCTCCTTAGGGTGCAATCAACACTTTGCAGTCATGCGTGCGCGTGCGCAGCGCTTCGAAACGCGCAGGCGTATCGGCGAGC